>CAKPJX010000001.1 GCA_934163035.1 uncultured Bacilli bacterium
ATAAAGGCACTTAGAACAAATGCTTCAATGACATATATTATAGGACTTGCTATTTTATCAATCTTAGTAATAATAATAACTTTATTCATAGTAGCAATGCCAAAATTCACAAAGATTCAAAAATTAATAGATAAATTAAACTTAGTAACCAGAGAAATATTATCAGGTCTACCAGTTATTAGAGCTTTCTCAAATGAAGAACATGAAGAAAAAAGATTTGATGATGCTAATTTAAAATTAACTAAGGTTAACCTATTCATAAATAGAGTAATGAGTTTTATGATGCCTCTTATGATGTTAATAATGAACTTCGTAAGTATTGCTCTAATTTATAAAGGTGCTATAGGTGTTGATAATGGAAGCATGCAAGTAGGGGACATCATGGCCTATATTCAATATACAATGCAAATAATTATGGCCTTTTTAATGATTTCTATGATGTCAATCATGCTACCAAGAGCTAATGTTTCTGCCAAAAGAGTTATAGAAGTATTAGAAACTAAAAACACTATTATTGATCCAAAAAATCCAATAGAGTTTAAGAAAAATGGTACTAATAAAATAGAATTTAAAAATGTTTCCTTTAGATATCCAGATGCCGATTATGACGTAATGACAGATATTAATTTTACTGCCGAAAGCAGTCAAACAACTGCATTTATTGGTTCAACTGGATCAGGAAAATCAACTCTAATAAACTTAATACCAAGATTTTATGATATAACTAGCGGTGAAATATTAATAGATGATACAAATATTCAAGACGTAAGTATCAAAAAGCTACGTGATAAAATAGGATTTGTTCCTCAAAAAGGTGTTTTATTCACAGGAACTATTAGTGAAAATGTCAAATATGGAAACAATAATATTTCCGATGAAATGGTTAAAAAGGCTCTAGATATATCCCAGTCTACTGAGTTTGTTTCAAAACTAAAAGGAAAAGAAAACTATAAAATATCTCAAGGTGGAACTAATGTATCAGGTGGTCAAAAGCAACGACTATCTATAGCTCGTGCCATCGCTAAAAACCCAGATATTTATATCTTCGATGATTCATTCTCAGCACTCGACTTTAAAACAGATGCAAAATTACGTAAAGAATTAGCTAAAATCACTAAAAATAAAACCGTACTAATAGTTGCTCAAAGAATATCAACTATTATGAATGCAGACAAAATAGTTGTTTTAAATGAAGGAAATATAGTTGGTATTGGCACACACAAAGAGTTATTAAAAAGCTGTAAAATATATAAAGAGATAGCTCAATCACAATTAAGTAAGGAGGAATTAGAAAATGCCTAAAGTTGGACATGGGTCTGGTCAAAATCGTGCCCCAGAAAAAGCTAAAAATTTTAAAAGCACTCTATTAGAACTTCTTTCTTATTTAAAAAAATATAAATTAAAAATAGCAATAGTTATATTTTTTGCCATATTATCAACAGTATTTGTTATAATAGGTCCTAAAATACTAGGTAATATAACAACAGAAATATTTAATGGCTTAATGAAAAAAATCTCTAATAGTGGTGGAATAGACTTTGACTATATCGGAAAAACATCACTACTATTAGTAATATTATATATAATTAGCGCCTTATGTTCAGGTATACAAGGCGTAATTATGAGTGATGTATCAAACGATTTATCATACAAATTAAGAAATCAATTAAGTGAAAAAATTAATCGCTTACCAATGAGCTTTTTCGATAATAAAACTCATGGTGAAGTCTTATCAATTATAACTAATGATATTGATACATTAACACAATGCCTAAATCAATCAATTACCACTATAATAACTGGTGTTGCAACAATAATTGGTATAACCATTATGATGATATCAATAAATCTAACAATGACAATCACTTGTCTTCTAATAATACCACTTTGTTCCTTAGTACTAGGAAAAGTAGTTAAAAAGAGTCAAAAATATTTTGCCATGCAGCAAGAATATCTAGGACATCTAAATGGTCATGTAGAAGAAATATATGGGGGACATGACATAGTAAAAGCATTTAATGCTGAAGAGGAAGCAATAGAAGAATTTAAAAAACTAAATAAAACATTATATAATAGTGCCTGGAAAAGTCAGTTTTTATCAACTGCCATGCACCCAATAATGCAATTCATTGGAAACTTAGGCTATGTAGTAGTATCTATTTTAGGTGGATATATGGTTATCATTGATAAGATAGAAGTTGGAGAAATTCAATCATTTACTCAATATGTTAGAAACTTTACTCAGCAAATAAATCAATTATCCCAAGTAATGAATAATATTCAATCCGCTGTAGCCGCAAGTGAAAGAGTATTTGCCTTTCTAAAAACAGAAGAAGAAAAAGCTGCTCCACCAAACCCACTAAAAATAGATGGTATAAAAGGTAATATTGAGTTTGATCACGTGAATTTCGGTTATAACGAAAATAAAATAATTATTAAAGACTTCTCAGCTAAAGTTAAAAGTGGTCAAAAGATTGCTATTGTAGGTCCAACCGGTGCCGGAAAGACTACAATCGTAAAACTCCTAATGCGTTTCTATGAATTAAATGGTGGTAAAATTTTAATAGATGGCAAAGATATAACAAAATTTGATAGGCATGAAATAAGAAAATTATTTGGAATGGTTTTACAAGATACATGGCTATTTAATGGCACAATAAAAGACAACATAAAATATGGAAAATTAAATGCTGATGATCATGAAATAATTGAGGCTTGTAAAACAGCCAGTGTTGATCATTTTATAAAAACTCTTCCTGAAGGTTATGACATGGTTTTAAATGAAGAAGCCGATAACATTTCCGGTGGTCAAAAACAATTATTAACAATAGCTAGAGTTATACTTGCTGATCCTAAAATACTAATTTTAGATGAAGCCACTAGTAGTGTAGATACTAGAACAGAAATCTTAATTCAAAATGCCATGGATAAATTAATGGAAGGAAGGACTAGTTTTATAATTGCCCACAGATTATCAACCATAAAAAATGCTGACTTAATTTTAGTTATGAATGAAGGTGATATTATAGAACAAGGAAATCATAAAACACTTCTAAAAAAAGGTGGATTTTATGCTAACTTATATAATTCACAATTTGAAAAGGGAGAGTAAAATTCTTCCTTTTTTAATACTTTATACTTGTAAATACTCCAAAAATATATTAAAATTTACTTAATGAATAGAAGGGTGATAAATATGGATAATAATACAAAAATTATTTATAAAAAAAGTGCATCACAAACAATTTTTATACTATTATTAATATCTATGTTTTGTTTTTATACATATTATGTATATACAACTCATCAACAAGAAATAGCTAAATTAAAATATGATTGCACGCCAATAAGTGAAAATGATAAAGAAGAAAAAAAATTGGATATAAATTCTTCTATTGTTAAATCATTATATAATATGGTTTTAACAAACATCAGAGAAGATTTAGCACTATCAGGAACCATGGATGATGATTATAAACTATATCTTGCCTTTAAAAAAATTCCAAATAGTAAGTTTTATGACTCAAACTGTAACCTATTTAGTAATACTAGTATGGTCTCATATACATGTGTTGAAAATGAGGAAAAACTCCCAAAGGCTTTTAAAATTGAATCTCTTCATCTAGCCTATAGCGAATTATTTGGTGATGACAGTAGTCTAGTTGATAGAAACATACAAATAGGAAATAGTTGCATTGGGGGATATCAATACATTGAAAAAAGGGGAGAGTATGTAGAAGGACAATGCGAAAATACTTACACAACAACATTTAGAGTAGATAAAAATTTAACAAAAGCCTATGCAAAAGATGGCAGAATATACTTAGTAGAAGATGTTAGATACTATGGTAATGAAGGTCTAGACTTACCAAACAATTTAAAAAGTGGTAAGTATATATATACATTTAAATTAGATATGAATTATAACTATATACTTGAAAATAAACAAATAGAACAATAAAGGAGAAGCTATGGAAATAAAAACTATTATAACAGGTGTTTTAGATGAAAATTGTTATGTTTTAATTAATGATAAAGAATGTTTAGTAATAGATCCAGGAGATGACTATCCAAAAATAAAAGAGGTAGTAGGGGACAACAAAGTATTAGGAGTATTAATAACACACTCCCATTTTGACCATATTGGAGCCCTTAGAAATTTTTTAACAAAAAGAAGTATAAAAATATTTAAAAAGAGCAGTTTAACTGAAAACAAATACAATATAGGAAACTTTAATTTTGAATGTCTATACACTCCAGGTCATTCAAAGGATTCAGTATCATTTTATTTTAAAGATGAAAAAGCAATGTTTGTAGGAGACTTCATTTTTAAAGAATCCGTAGGCAGATCCGACTTGCCAGGTGGAGATATAAATGAATTAAAAGAAAGCTTAGAAAAAATTAAAAAGTATGATGATGATATAACTTTATATCCAGGTCATGGTGAAAAAACAACATTAAAATATGAAAAGGAAAATAATGAATTCTTACAATAATTTTTTCTTTTTTTTTGTCCTAATTTATGATATTATAAATAATCAAAGAAAGAAGGAATTAGTATGAAAGTATGGACAAAAGTTCAAATAAAAGATAGAGATCCTAAAATAGATTTAATAAGCAAGTCTTTAACAAACTATATATACACATACGGACCTATTAATACCATAATGAGTAAATATAATATTTCAAAAGATGAATATATAGAATTAAGTCAGTATACAGCAAACAGAATATGTGGAATATTAATGCTTTACCTAGCTAATGATATTGATCGTATAAATGACATTGCTAATAAATATAATCTAAATAATGGAATAATAAAAAAAACAACCCCAGAAATAGAGGGTTATATAAATAAAGTACAAAGATATTAAAATAAACAGGCGCGAGCTTGTTTTTTTAAAATAAAGAAATTATTAAACTAAAGAATCCTGATAACATTGCCAAAATTAAAATAATGCATACAATTTTTGTTATTTTACTGTTCATAATTTCACCTCTAATAATAATTATAAAATATATGTTGAAAAAAGTAAATTGCTTTTTAACATTAAAAATATACCTAATAAGTATAATTAAGTGGAGATGATATAATTATTATGAAAAAAATAATAAACAAGTTTAAACACAATAAAACACTCTATACACTTATAATTATATTGTTAATATCTTTTATACTAGGATGTCTATTTATAGCCATCCTAAGCGAAGAAAATAAGCAATTAATACTAACTAACCTAAATAATTTTATTGATACAATTAAAAATAATAAACAGAGTAGTGTTAATACATTATATAGAAGTATTTCTAATAATTTAATAATTAGTATATTAGTATGGCTAATAGGAATATCAATAATAGGAATACCTTTAATAATATTAATTCTAGGTATTAAAAGTTTCATATTAGGATTTACCATAACTAGTTTTATATATAATTTTAAATTAAAAGGAATAATATGGGGAATAATATATATTACACCTCATATAATTAATCTATTATTATTATTTGTATTATCATATTATGCTATCAACTTTTCTACAATGATATTTAATTATTACTTTAGAAAAAAAGAGTATAGTAAAAATGTAATTGTAAAAAGATATCTTAAAATATTAGTAGTATGTATTATTATGTATAGCTTGTCTTCACTTATCGAAGCATATGTAATTCCAAATATTTTCAAAATTCTTATATAATATTTATTTCTCTACAAAGTGTAAATTTACACTTGATTATTTACACTAAAATGCCTATAATTATATTAGGAGGGTAGAGAAATGAAAGAATTAAATAATATCTTAACAGAACTTGGAATTAGTAAAGTTCGTTTAGCAAAATATTTAGGTGTATCAAGACAAATGTTGTATAATTATTTAGCGTTAGATAATTTAAATAAATGGCCAAAAGAGAAGGCTGCTAAACTGTTAAATTTACTAAGTATTGAGTCAATAGAAGAACTTGGAGCATTAAAAATAACTGGTGATTACATTATTGGTATTGAAAAAAGATTAAATGAAGGGGTAAAAGACAACTCAAATAAAGAATTAATTTCTGATTTAAAAGGTTTTAATAAAAAAGAACAAGAACTATTATCAGATATTATAAATCTATTAAAGGAGAAATTATCATCAGATAAAACTAAAAACACATATAATACATATTTATATTTATTCCATTTTCTACAATCCATGGAAACTAGTAATGAATTAAAATATATGTTAGCTTATGTATCAAAATCTCTAGGTTTTACAGAGCCATTAGAATTTGCCTTTAATAAGGAGAAACAATTTATATTTGAAAGTATTATGTTTAGTGCCATGACATTATATAATAATGGTGGTGCATCAAAAAATAAATTGAATGAAACGCACAAACGTTTTGTAGAAGATATAGAACATAAAAATGAAGAAAGACTTTCTAGAACGCAAGAATTAAATACAGCTAAAGTACAAGCACTAAGAGAATTAGGATACACAGAAATAAATGAAGATAATGCTAAAGAAGTATTAGAAAAAATAGCTGAAATACAATCAAGAAAAGTGTAAAATTGCTTTTCTTTTTATATGTCATCAACTTCCTATAATTGATATTATGTTAACTTCTATAAAAGAACTTACTTATAATAATTAGTAATACCTTAATAAAAAACAATATTTATAAAAATCTATAATTTTATAAATTATTAATTATATTAATACTTTCTAATATAAGTTATTAATTATAAATGATTTTGTACCTGTATTTATATTTATTTATATATAATAATATACTTAATATATCTATATTATTTATTTATATTAGTATTTATCTATTATTCAATCACTCTTCTCAAAAGTTATATTAGCTAAAATTACAAAATGCATTTTCAGCGTTTTAATTACTAAAAGATGGATAATTATCCATTTAAAATTAAATTACAGCATTCTGTATAATTTACTAAATTTGTTCCAAACTACTAATTAGAGAGGAGGATAAATTAATGTCTAAGAAAGATAATAAAAAAGATAATAAAAGTATCAAATGTGATGTCGACAGTTGCAAACACAATAATAAAGACACATCTTGCTGTGAACTTGATTCGGTAAGTATAGGTTGTACATGTAATAATGATGAATGTGAGTGTGTTGAAGAAACTGTATGTCAAAGTTTTGAAAACACTGGAAGTCCAATAACAGATAATGAATATGAAGTAACTTCAGAAGATGAACATGATGAAGATAATGAAGAAAAATAGGGTACCAATCCCCTTTTTATAGACATAAAAAATAGGGCATAACTACCCTATTTTTTATGTTCATTTTTTCTATTACTGACCGAGTCTTTATTTGAAAAGTGTTCATTAACCATGTTCTCTAAGTCATTTGTACTATTACTATTACTTGATGCATTGTTATCAGCAAGCCTCCTCATTCTTCTCACAAATTCTATTTCTCTATTAATTCCCTCTCCCATTTCATCAAGAACTCCTCCATTTAAGTAACTATCAAGATTATCATCAATAGAATATACATACCTATAAACAGTTCCCAAGGCCTTTTGTATTGATTCAATAGGTATTCTTTTTTTTGAAACAAACTGTCTACAATCATTACATGAATTAATTGAATCAGTCGAATAAATTGTAGGCGAATTAAATTTATTTAAACCTAATAAAAATATAAAATCATCACAATTCATACAAAAGTATCCCAAACTATTAAATCCCCAATAATTACTGGAATAGCCTATATCTTTTCTATCCTTTTCTTCCCTATATTCCCTATAATCAGAATCAGAACGTAAATCGCAAACAAAAGATCCATCAATCCCATATTTCTTATCATTAATATCTACTAAACTAACAACATGTCCAAAATCTCCATCAACATTAGATAATACCATAGGCTTTGAAGATAAATTCATTTTTCTAATAAGTCGTGAAAACAAATCAACATAACCACCACATTTAATTTTATAACCATCAGCGCCATCGCTTAAAATATGCATACTACTACCATAAACATTTTTCAAATCAGACCTATTTATAAAAACTCCATCTTGTTCGTACTCCGAATCAGTATTAATAAAATGGGTACACATTACATATGTAGCCAATATCTTTTCAAAACTAGATAAATCACTGTTTTTAATATCAGCAGCAAAAATTTCTATTTTTCTATCTATATTCTTGCAATATGATAATGGATAGATTGTATGTATTGGAACCATTTTGTCATTTTCATCTGTAGCAAAATAGTCAAGTGTCCTAGCACTTATCATTTCCGGATGTTTAATATCACCATATTTTCCATATAACAATTCCTCAACATTTAATTCTTTATTAAAATCAAATTTGTCATTACTAGGTAAAATTATTACATTATTATTAACTTCTTCCATTTCAGTAAGTTCATTAATTTGTTCGATTATACGCCTTCCATAGGTAGGGATACTACAAAAGTTAGGTTCCAAAAGAATAACTATTTGTTTATCTCGCAAATCATCCTTTGATAATTCTACAACATTATTATCTACACCATCACAATATAAAAATACATAACTATCATTTTTAACATTAACTTGTAACATAACACCTCACTACTTTAAATCATCTAATATACTGACACCAATTTCAGGAGCTTCAACATCAAAATTATCAGCAATTGTTGCTCCTATATTAGCAAAAGTATCAAAAGGTTGTAAACGACATGGTTCTTTAAAATTTCTACTATATAATATAACAGGAACATTTTCTCTTGTATGATCATTTCCTCTAAAAGTTGGATCATTACCATGATCCGCTGTAATAATAAGTAAATCATCAAGTTCCAATTTATTTAATATCATAGGCATATCTACATCAAGTTCCTCTATAGCCTTAGCATAACCGTTAGCATCTCTAACATGTCCATACAAACTATCAAAATCAGCTAAATTTACCATACATAATCCCGTAAAGTTCTTATCCATTATATCAAGAAGTTTATTAACCGCCTCCGAATTATTACTAGCTTTAATATTTTTATTAATTCCTACACCATCAAAAATATCATTTATTTTACCAATACCAATAACATTATAACTATTCTCAACCAGACTATCTAAAATTGTCTTTCTAGGTGGCTTAACAGCATAATCCTTTCTTCCACTATTAATGAATTTATATTTACCAGGTGTACCATTAAAAGGTCTAGCAATTACACGCCCTACTCTCCACTCTTCTTTTAAAGTTAGAGCCCTAATTCTCTCACAGTATTGATGAAGTAAAGATATAGGTATTCCATCCTCATGAGCAGCAACCTGTAAATCCGAATCAGCTGAAGTATATATAATTAAGGCTCCATAATTTGCTTGTCTTTCACCTAATTCTTGAATTATAGAATCATCATTACAGCACTTATTACCAAGCACTCTTCTTCCAGTAACCTCCTCAATTCCGTTTAAAACATCATATGGGAAACCACTATTAAATGTTTTAAACGGAATATCATTTTTAATACCAACCATTTCATAATGACCATTTAATGTATCTTTACCAGCATTTATAGGTTTAGCAATAGTATAATATGCTTCAACATCCCTATCATCTGTCATAGTTAATATATCTAAAAAGCCAAGCTTTTTAAGATTTGGAACAAATAAATTACATTGTTCATTAATATGTCCCAAAGTATTAGCACCTACATCATTAAAATTAACAGCATCTAAAGTTTCACCAACTCCTAGTGAATCTAATACCATCAAAAAAATCCTTTTAAATTTCATTAAACAACATCTCCTTTATGACTACGTGGATGAAATTTATTGTAGTCTTCTATAATTTTATCATTACTTTTATGAGTATAAATACGTGTAGTAGATATATCAGAATGTCCAAGTAACTCCTGTATACTTCTAAGATCTGCTCCTCTATTTAATAAATGAGTAGCAAAAGAGTGCCTTAAAGTATGTGGAGAAACATTCATATCAAGACCTTTTTCTTTTAATAATTGCTTAAGTACCTTAAAAAAACCCTGTCTTGTAATACCACTACCATGATTATTTAAAAACAATTTATCACAAGACTTCTTTTTCACTAACAACTCTCTTTTATCCAAATACATATTCAAATAATAAATACAATATTCTCCTAGTGGAACAATCCTTTCTTTACTACCCTTTCCCATGACTCTAATAATACAATTAACCTCATCAATATCATTAAGTCTTAAGGAAACAACTTCACTCACTCTTAAACCAGTTCCATACATTAATTCTAGCATAGCCTTATTACGATAGTCAAATTCAGTATCAAGTGGAATATCAAGTAATTTATCAACATCTTCAATGCTTAAAGAACGTGGTAGGCTTTTCCTAAGTTTTGGCCTTTCAATCCCACTAGCTACATCATCCTTAACAAGCTTTTCCTTTAATAAATATTGATGAAAATTCTTAATAACAGTCAAATTATGAGCAATAGTAGTAACTTTCTCAAAAGAATTTCTATCTTTAAGAAAGCCTCTTATATCATCAGCGGTAATATCTTCTACATCATCAATACCATTACTTTTTAAATATTCCCAGTAAATATCAAGATCATTTCTATAAGATATCTTAGTCATATTAGAAAGACCCTTTTCAAATGTACAATAATTAATAAAATCGTCAATTGCAACAATAATCTTAATATTACCACCCTCTCTAATATAATTGTACCACAAAAAATAAGAAAATAATAACACACTATCTATAAATTAATGAATTTAATAGAAAAATTTGATACAATAAAAAAGGTGATTAACATGAATAAACCTCTAGCAATAAATTTAGCTCCAAATAGTCTAGATGAAGTTTTAGGACAAACACACTTAATTGGAGAAGATAAAATATTAACTAATTTAGTAAAAAATAAAAAAATATTTTCTATGATCTTATATGGTAAACCAGGAATTGGTAAAACTAGTATAGCAAATGCCATAGTAAAAGATTTAGATGTTAGATATAGATTTTTAAATGCAACCGTTAATTCTAAGAAAGATTTAGATATTGTAATTGAAGAAGCTAAAATGTATGATGGCATAGTTTTAATAATGGATGAAATACATAGACTAAATAAAGATAAACAAGATATCCTTCTTCCATGTCTAGAAAGTGGCTTAATAACATTAATTGGAATGACTACTAGTAATCCATATCACGCTATTAATCCAGCTATTAGAAGTAGATGTCAGTTATTCGAGTTAAAGGAATTAGATACAACTGATATAGTAAAAGGTCTTAAAAGAGCCATTAAAAGCCCATATTTGCCAAATATTAAGACAGATGATAAAACACTAGACTATATAGCAAAACTCGCTGGAACAGACCTAAGATTTGCTTATAATCTATTAGAAGTAGCATATTACTCAACTGATAATCAAGAGGTAACTGTTGATATAGTTAAAAAAATAAATAATAAACCCGTTTTCTTCTCAGATAAAAATGGTGATGGTCATTATGATGTATTAAGTGCTCTTCAAAAATCAATTCGTGGAAGTGATGTTGATGCTGCTCTACACTATCTAGCAAGATTAATAGTAGAAGGAGATCTAGATTCCATATATAGAAGAATGACCGTAATTGCTTATGAAGATATTGGCTTAGCTAATCCAGCTATAGGTCCAAGAGTAGATGCTGCGATAAATGCTGCCGAAAGAGTGGGCCTACCAGAAGCTAGAATTCCACTAGGTACTATAGTTACCGAAATGGCTCTATCCCCTAAAAGTAATACTGCCCATGTTGCCCTAGACAAAGCCATTGAAGATATAGAAAATGGTAATGTTGGAACAGTACCAGATCATATCAAAACAGATTCAACTACTTACAAATACCCTCATGACTATAAAGGGGCCTATGTTGTTCAGCAATATCTCCCTAATAAACTTAAAAATAAAAAATACTATATCCCAAAAGATATAGGCTATGAAAAACAAATAAAAGAAATATATAATAGACTAGAACAGTTAAAAAAACAAAAATAGTACCAACGTACTATTTTTTACTTTGTATTTTTTCTAATTCTTCATCAGTTGCCTCTCTCATCTCTCCAACACCTAAGTCATCAGGTAAATATAACTCTCCCATACAAACTCTATGAAGTTTTACTACTTTAGCTCCAAAACAACCAAACATTCTCTTAATTTGATGATATCTTCCTTCAGTAAGAGTAACTAATGAACTATACTCACCAGTCTTTTCTAATAGTGCACTTTTACACTCTCCATCATTTAATTTAACACCATTTTTAAATCCAATAATCATATCCTCACTAATAGGAATATCGATCACAACTTCATACACTTTTTTAATATGTTTTTTAGGAGACAATATATTATGAGAAAAAAAGCCATCATCCGTAATAAGCATAAGCCCCGTAGTATTCTTATCAAGCCTTCCAGCTGGAAACAATGTTTTAGTCTTATATTTATCAGGAATAAGATCAATTACTGTCTTATCCTCATTTAAACTAGTAGTAGAAACATAACCCTTAGGCTTATTTAATAATAAATAAAAATGCTTATTTATACTAACTTTTTCCCCATTAATTTTAATTATAATAGCTTCATCATTATACTTTTCTTCCGGTCTTTTAACTATTCTATCATTAACTAAAACTAATCCCTTAGAAATTAACTTTTTAATTTCCTTTCTACTATAGTTGGTCTGTTCTGACAATATTTTATCTATTCTTTTCAAATAACTTCACCCTCTATTACTAAAACCTAAATTAACAATTTTCCTAATATCAATAAAAGTATTACTATTAATTTTATTAGATAAATAAACTAAATACTCAATATTACCATCTCCCCCTCTTATAGGAGAAAAAGTCAAATCTTTTATATAAAAACCTAAACTATTAAAATATTTAACTAATGAATTAATAATATCAATATGAATATTTTTATTTAAAATAATACCCTTATATTTAGTTGCAATATCTCTACCACATTCAAATTGCGGTTTAATTAAAAAGACTAAATCTACTTTAATATCTTCTTTATATATCTTATATACAATTGGTTTTAAAGATATAAATGATACATCGCATACTATAATATCTATATCTTTAAAATACTTACTATCAAAATCCTTAAAATTAGTATTTTCATATAATTTAATACGCTTATCATTTCTTAATGATTCATGTAATAAATTAGTACCTACATCTACTGCTATAACAGATAAAGCTCCATTCTGTAGAGCACAATCACAAAAACCTCCAGTACTAGAACCAATATCCATTACTTTTAATCCTAATAAATCAATTTTAAATTCATTAATAGCTTTTTCTAATTTAAATCCCCCTCTTGATACATATTTAAATTTATTGTTTTCTATAACTGTAATCTTTGTATCATCAGATACTTCAAAACTACTTTTAGAAATAACTACATCATCACATAAAACTAAAGAAGAGTTAATTAACTCCTGAGCCTTGGTTCTAGAAGGTGCTAAACCTCTTGTAACTATTTCTTTATCTAATCTATTTTTCATAGCTAATCACCACAAAAAAATTATACCATATAAAATAATAATTAAAAATTAAAAGAGTGAAAAACTCACTCTCTATATTAATTAATAAATTAATTAAAATTCCATCTTTATATCTTCCTTTTTAGCTTCATCTGCTACAAAGAAATCTTTTTTTGCTAGTCCTTTCATACCAGCTATTATACTAGTAGGGAAAGAAACAATCATTTGATTATAAGATGAAATATTAGCATTATATAGACGTCTAGCTGCCTGTAAATGCTCCTCAACATCACTAACTGATAATTGTAAAGTCTTAAAATTTTCACTAGACTTTAATTCAGGATAAGCCTCAGCTATAACATTTATCTTTCCAAAAGCTTCAGACATTTTATTATTAGCTTCACTTTTTTCAGCCATAGTCATGTCTTTTCTAAGGTTAATAGTCTCAAATAAAGTCTCTTTTTCATGTTTAGCATATCCCTTAGTTATATCAAGCATCTTAGTTAAAACATCATACCTCTTAGTTAAAGCTACATCAATACCAGAATTAGCTTCATCAATCTTTACAATTGCTTTATTTAAAGCATTAGAAGTAGATACAAACCAAATAAGTATTATTAAAATAAGCACCACTGTGATAACAATTGCCACTGTCATTAACTACACCCCCTTTCGAAACAAATCATTGTCTAATTCTAACTCATCAACAAACATTGTAATTTTACTAACATCTGTTGACATTCTATTCATTATCTCTTCTTCATTTATCTTAGAAAAACAACTTTCTGGTTCAAACGAATCAGAGCCATCATGAATACCAACATGTAATTGATTATTGCAAAAGCCTAGAAATAATTTTCCCTTATTAGCAGCTTCTAATCTCTTAATTTTTTCCATTAAAGAAGGCGTTATAATGAAAAATGCATCATGAGGATCTTGAGCATACACCCTAAACTTTTTATTAAATTCCTCTGACTCCATCTTAACTTTTTGATACTTAGATTTACCAAACAAAGTATTAGCTTGATTTCCACTAAACCCTTTTTCACAGACTTCTACGTTAGCCTTAAAAGTTTTATTAAAATCAAAAATCATCCATCTACCCTGAAAAATAGTAACATAATATGTAGTAGTATGACCATCAGAATCAGTTGATTCATGTTCTTCCTCAATATGAACATCTGATTGCATAAAATTAATATTTTTATATTTACCAAGAATAAGATCATTAGTAGTATACCTATCCCCTGTATACATCATACCAGTTCCAGAAATAACATCCTCCGGTATTCCCCTATCTGGATTATACTGTAAATCAGTAAATATTTTTTCTAAAGTCCTCTTTACAAAGTAATTTTTAAAATTATCCACATAACTCTTCTTAGGACCAGATATAATAACAGCTGATGTGATCGCAATAATAACAAGGTCAATAATAAATATTGCCATTAAATCCATTTCAAACTGAAAAGTGTTCCTAACAAAAATAGAGACTAAAACTATTGCTATTCCAACAGCAATAGATATTAAAGATCTATTTCTATATTTGATTCTAGAGTTTTCTAACTCATCAAAACTAACCATATTCCTCACCAATATCAGTTTATCATATTTTAAATAAGAAAAGAACTACAAGCAAAAAAAACATGTAAAATTTTTCTACTTTACATGTTCAATATAAATAGTTGTAATAAAAAGACAGGATCAGCAATAGAAGTTTTAATTTTAAGATCAATATCAGAAAGCTTTATAAATACATCAAGTATTTCACTCTTACTATAAAACTTTGTTACTTCTCTTACTTTTTTTATTCTGTATGATGATTTTTCTCCTAACTTTTTAGCGATCTCATCATTATCAAGTCCATCTTTAGAAAGAACTTTAATTTGATACATAAGTCTAAATTGACTCTCTAAAAGACCAATTATCGATAATGGCTCAAATTGATATTCTAATAACTCATTGTAAGTCTTAAGTGCCCCATGTTTATCCTTTTCTGCCATAAGTCTAATTAGTGAGAAAGATAACTCATTAAGCTGTGATAATTTCTTAGTAACTAAACTATTAACATCATCTTTAGTAATAAATTTATCATCTATTTTAAAGCATTTAAGTTTTAAACATTCATTGTATATCTTACTAATATCATTCTGACATAGATCACTTATTAACCTAACTACCCCAACCTCTAATTTATAAGATGTTAATTGTTCTTTTATAAAACTTTCCGCATCAATATCCATTTTTTGATAAGACATAATTTTCTTTAAATCTTTATAGATTTTTTTACGATCATCTATCTTATTACACACAATAAATAATAAATTATCTTTAGATGGACTTTTTAAATATTTAAATAAATGATCTATACTATCTAAATTATCATCAAATTTTAAATTATCAAAATTAGATATTACTATAACCTTTTTATCTTGAAAAAAACCATAAGTATCTAAATCTTCTAAAGCATTATCTAAAGGTACACTATCCATATCATAATTATTAATAGGTATTGAGTTAAATTTTTCTGTTGTAATAATTTTTGAAATGATATTAGTAACAGTTAAATGATCACTTCCCTCTAATAAATAACTATTCATGACTACTCAAACTACTCTCTACATCTTTTAAAATAGCATCAAGACTAGATAAATCTCTTCCACCACCTTGAGCAAAAGTTTGACTACCTCCACCGTTACCATTAGCCATAATTGATGCCTTCTTGACCATAAGGCCTGCATTAATTGAACAATTACTACGAGCTATAAAGTTAATACTATCATTATCTTTTATATTAGAAAGGAATATAAAGCTATTATTAAGATTTTGGATTAGGCTATCACATATAGTTTTTAAAACATTAACATCCTTATCATAGACTTTCATAACTATACCAAGTATACCATTATAGTCCTTTATATGTTCCTTATAAATATCTAAGTTCTCTAAGGCCTTCTTGTTTTTTTCATCAATATACTTCTTTTCTAAGTCTTTTAATTCTTGTTGAATATATGAAAGTTCATTACGATTAAATATTATATCTTTATAAGATATAGGAGCAGAATTATCTATATCTACATCAAAGTTTAGTAATATACCTTGACTCTTTGCTTCATCTAAAATTTCTTTAGCCTTCATTAATAACCTAACCATCTCATCATTATAAGGTTTAATAACCTCAAATAAAGCTTGTGATATTTTACTTCCTGTTGCCGCCTCTATTCTATAGACATTACTACCCTTAGATTCACAAGAGTATATAGCAAAAGATTCAATATCTTTAGTATTAGATATATGAGTACCACCACATAATTCAATAGATTTGCCAATCTTTACAACCCTAACAGTATCACCATACTTTTCACTAAATAGAGCCATAGCTCCAAGCTTCATAGCTTTATCAATAGGCATAATTTCAGTTGATGCTATTAATCCGCCTTTAACTAAAGCATTGACAAACTCTTCAACCTCTAAAATCTTAGTATCAGTCATTTTACCAGAATAAGTAAAATCAAATCTTAATTTTTCTGAATCAACATAACTACCAGCCTGTTTTATATTTGAAGAAACAACTTGTTGTAATGCATATTGTAATAAATGTACACTAGAGTGATTAGCTTCAATTCTTTTTCTTCGATCCTTATCAACAATAAGTTCACACTCATCACCAACAGTAATAACACCATCTAGTAGCTTAACTTTATGAATATTTTGACCATTAGGAGCTTTAATAACATCAATAACTCTAGCCTTAAAATTTTTTCCTACAATCATACCAGTATCACTAACTTGACCACCAGCTTCTGCATAAAAACAAGTTCTATTAATTGCGATATAAGTGTCATGATCTATAGAATTAACTCTTTCATCCTTAGAAAAAATAGCTAAAACATTACTCTTTAAACGATATATACCATAAACAAATTGACTAGGATCCTTAAACTCAAGTAAAACTTTATTTTGACTAGCCATACTTGTCTTATTCTTAGAATTCTTTTTAGCAAGTTCCTTTTGCATCTTCATATACTTATCAAACTCATCTTTTGATACAGTATAACCTAATTCATTTAAATACTCCAAAGTAAGTTCAAAAGGAAAGCCATATGTATCATAAAGTTTAAAAGCTTCTTCACCGCTTATTGTTCCATCAATAGAAGTTTTAACAAGTTCTTTTAAACGTCTTTCTCCAGCTTCCAAAGTTTTTAAGAATAATTTTTCTTCATCTAAAACCAAAGCCTCAATAAATGGTCTTTTCTCTACCAAGTAAGGATAAGCATCTTTCATAGTATCAACAACATCAGAAACTAATTTATACATAAATGGTCCACTAAGGTTTAAATGTTTTCCCATTCTAACACTGCGTCTAAGTAAGCGTCTAAGTACGTAACCACGACCAACATTTTCAAAAATAGCCCCATCAGCTAAAGCAAAAACAATAGCTCTAATATGATCTGCAATTATTTTATATTCTTTTTGACCAGTGTACGCAGCTTTAGCTAATTCCTCTATATGAGTAAGTATCTGTTTAAATAAATCAGTCTCAAAATTACTATCAACACCTTGAAAAATACAACACCATCTTTCAAGACCAGCACCAGTATCAATGTTTTTATTTGGCAATTCTTCATACTCACTACGTGAGATACCATTCTTAGAATTAAATTGACTAAAAACATTGTTCCAAATTTCAACATATCTTTCCTGATCTATATCTTGCTTAAATTTATCAAAGGCATCATGATTAGGATCATACTTCTCCCCACGGTCAAAAAATATCTCTGAATCAGGTCCACATGGTCCTTCTCCAATTTCCCAAAAGTTACCTGAAAGTGGAATAATGTGAGTAGGATCAAGTCCAACTTCAATCCATTTATTCTTAGATTCAAGATCATCAGAATAAACTGTTACATATAGTAAATTTTTATCTATTGCAAAATAATCAGGACTAGTCAATAATTCAAATGAAAATTCAATTGCTTCCTTCTTAAAATAGTCCCCTACTGAGAAATTTCCCATCATCTCAAAAAAAGTCTGATGTCTTTTAGTAATCCCAACATTTTCAATATCATTAGTTCTAATACACTTTTGAATACTAACTAATCTCTTTGATGATGGAACCTTAGTACCATCAAAATATTTTTTTAATGGCGTAACCCCAGCATTAATCCATAACAAGCTATCATCATTAACCGGTATTAAAGATGCACTTTCGATTTTTTTATGACCCTTTTCCGTAAAGAATTTAAACCACATATTTCTAATATCATTATGACTCATATATTTCATACTATTTTTCCTCCAGCCTACTAATATTTATAAGTATCTCATTTAAACGTTTTATGTAGCCATCAACAGTTGTATTATTTAAAATAAAATAATCTGCATAAGCAATAGGTCCACCCTTCGCTAAATTTTCAATCTCTGATAAGTCACGATAGATAATATCATCTCTATTAAAAGCTCTATCTACTCTCTTGCCAACACGCTCATATCTTAACCCTTTATCAGCAACAATACAAACTAGTTTTAAATTTTCAAATCTCTCAATAAGATATTTATATTCATCCCATGAATAAAGGCCATCAAGTACAACATCATTATCTTTTATTGCCTCCCTAATGTCCTCCTCTAAAAATTTAGCATAACAGGCCATACCATACTTTTTTCTTAAGCCCTCTCTAAATTCCTTTTCACTCTTACCATCAGGTGTTCTCTCTATCCCTTGTTCTTTCATAAGTTTATAGGTAATACCACCAAAATATAACTTTTTCCAGCCAATACTCTCTAAATAGTCAGTCGCAATACTTTTACCACTGCCGCTCATACCAACTATCGCTATTAACTTATGCATTAATACCACCTCTTTCTTCACTTTTTACAATTTCTTCAGCACTTCTTTTCAAAGTACCCAAGCCTCGGTTAACTATTTCATAATCATATTCATCAAAAAGAACCAATTCCGTTTCAGTAACATGACTTCTTTCATCACTAGATAATCCATCATCATAATTTTCTCTAGTTAAATGTATAGAAATAACATTATCATATCTTTTCTTCATTTCCCTAAATTCCATAATAAGTCTGGCATCAGTAATAATAAATGTATCAAAAAAATTTTCTAAAATCTCAATATCTTCACAAAGACGATCAATTAAAAAACAATTTTTATGAAGCTTATTCTTTATAATCTCAATTCCCATCTTCTGTAAAAATTCTCTAGGTTTTTCATGTTCATTACCATCCCACTCAAAATAATTTCTGGCATAAGCATATAAAGGCTCAGTAAGATGCATAACACATGGCCTATATCCATACTTTTTTAATTCTTCACTTAAATATTTTCCAAATGTTGTTTTCCCACATCTAGCACCACCACCAATAATAAATATTCTCATAAATTCTCCTTTTTAATCAAATAAAAGACCTCAACAGGAGGACATCAAGCCCGGTACCATCCTATTTTGGTCTTAATTAACATAACGGTTTTCATCCGATTAAGCTCATAAAGTAGCTTCAAAGATAAATCAATACTAATTTGCACCAACCATTAGCTCTCTAAAAAGATTTTATCTAATACTCATCTTTACTCAATGCTTCTTTAACATTAGAATTATTCAATCCTTCAAAAAAGTGAAATTTCTCATTAAGAAATAAGAATATAACTTTTAGGCATGCAACTACAGGAGTTGCTACTACCATACCTATGATACCAAAGAAATGTTGAAAAATCAATAGACTAATCATTATTGTAACTGGATGTAATTTCATCGTATGACCCATTATTAAAGGTTGATAGAAATTATTCTCTAAGGTTTGAACAACAGCAATAGATACCACAGTACAAATACCTACAACAGGAGATTGACTAAAGCCAACTAAAACAGCTGGAATAGCTCCAATATATGGGCCAAAATATGGAATGATATCAGTAATAGCACAAAAAAGTGCAAACAAAAGTGGTGCCTTAAGACCAGCTAATGTAAGACCAACTCCCTGAGTAATAAAAACTAAAAACATAACAATAAATACACCCTGAACATAGCCTCGTAAAGAATTATTAATTCTAGACATTAATTCCTTATACCAATCAAGCCATTTATTAGGAATAATACTCATAATACGTTTATTAATCTTATTATAATCATATAACATATAAAAGCCTATCATGACACCTAAAACTAAAGAAATACCACCACTAATAATAGATTTTCCCATATTAAGAACACTATTAGGTAAATCAGTAGTAATATTAACTGCAAAATTTTCTATACTGTGATATAGTTCCTGTTTTGCAGCCGATATATCAAAAAGTTCTGTCTTAATATTTTCAAAAAGTCCATTTATAAATATTTTAGCATCTACAACAATATCTGGAATAGATCCAATGAAGTCTTTTACCTGCATCGCAAAAGTAGGAACAAGTAAATAAACGGCTAATGAAAGTCCCCCAATAAATACTAAGTATATTAAAATACATCCTAATAATCTAGGCACTTTCTTAGACTGTAGCCACGAAAGCAGAGGATCAAATAGCCAAGCAATTATAATGCCTACAAATATAGGCGAAATAACTATAAGTAATTCCTTAATAATATTAAAAATTTTCCATTCCTTAAGAAGATATGTACCTAAAACAATTAAAACTATAATTGTAACAATATAGATAATTTGCATTAATCTTTTACCAATTTCTAAAATCTCATTTAAATTATCTATATCTACTTCCTTTTCCTTACGCTTTCTAAACATAACTCATCCTCCTTACTTAAATTATATCACATAAACTAGCAATAGATCACCAAATAAAGTATAATATTTTTAGGTGATATAAATGTATTCAATAAATAAGGTAAAAACAAGTGAAATAATTATTAAGAATTCTCGTTTTATTACTATATTAGTGCCAATAACTTCAAAGTCAAATATAACTAACATACTAGATAAAATAAAAGAAAATTATCCAAAAGCAAATCACTACTGTTACGCTTATATTACAGAAAATTCTCAAAAATCAAGTGATGATAAAGAACCATCATCAACAGCTGGTATACCAATGTTAAATGTATTAATAAAAAATAATATAATAAATGTACTAGCAGTAACTGTAAGATACTTTGGAGGAATAAAACTAGGTGCTGGTGGCTTAATAAGAGCCTACTGCAAATCAGTAACAACAGCTCTTAAAAGCACCAAATTAATAGAACTAGAAGATGCTATAGAAATAGAAATATATGTAGAATATAATAATCAAAAAAATCTAGAAAATATTTTAAAAGCATCAAAAATAACAGAAAAAGAATTTACAGACAAAATTAAATATATTGCCATAATCCCAATAATTATTAAAGATAAACTTAATAACTATGAGTATAAAATCTTAAATGAAAAATGTTACTTAGAAAAATATGAATATGAATCATAAATAAGTACATACTATATAATATGAAAAAGAAAAATATTATAAAATTTTTTAGTGTATTGATAATATCTGTAATATCTCATTTTATATATGATAATATCCAATCAGTACTAACAAGTATTTTCTTTCCAGTAAATGAAAGTATCTTTGAACACATGAAGTTAATTATAACTCCAATCCTACTATTTACAATAATAGAATATTTATACGATAAATATAAAAAAATAGATACTACAAACTTATTATTAGCAAACGTCATCTCGGCAATATTAGGTATAATCTTCTACTTAATAATTTATCTACCAATAGATAGTGTTATTGGATATAAAATGATAGTAGCTATAGGCTTATTAATAATTGACTTTGTCTTTACAACCTTAATAGCAGAAAAAATTAAGGAGAAATTAAAGGTTAAACATAGTGATCTACTAGCAATAATTATAATTATAGTATCCTATGCCATAATCACTTATCTAACCTATGCTCCCCCTCATATAAAATTATTTTTAGATATAACAGATAACTCATACGGAATCAAAAAAAGATAAGCAACCTTATCTTTTTTCTTTATTATAATATGTTTTTAAAAGCATCAATTAAACTAGAAACAGGAGCACATCCCATAAAGCATACGACAGCATCTTTATCATTAGATAACTTATCAATAGAATCCTCACTTATTTTATCTCCATCTCTAAGTTTAGAAATAATAAGATCAGAAGATATACCAGGATAATCTTCTGGTTTTTCTCTATTACACAAAATATCCGTAACAAAAGCCTTATCAGCTATATTTAAAGCTTCAACAAAGTCATCAGTAAAGTCTTTAGTTCTAGAATAAGTATTAGGCCTAAATACAACAACCAACTTTTTATCAGGATATTTTTGTTTAATGGCCTCTAAAGTAACTTTAATTTCAGTAGGATGATGTGCATAATCATCAATTATAATAGTACCATTATATACTTCCTCAGCAAATCTTCTTTTAGCATTATGGAAAGTATTTAAAGAACTAGCTATCTCTTCATAACTAAAGCCTAACTCCTTAGTTAGAATAATAGCTGCTGCTACATCATATACCATATGCTTACCAAAAAGAGGTATATCAAAATGGCCAAATAGGTTGCCATTAATCATCAAATCAAAACTAGATCCATCTGCATTAAGAACTAAATTTTTAATAATTGCATCATTATCATCATTAAAACCATAGAATATAACTGGTGTTTTATAATTAATTTTTCTAACTTCTTCATTATCCCCGTTAGCAACAATTAACTTCTTTGTTTGATTAGCAAATATTTCAAATGTGTTCCTAATATCATCAATATCCCTATAACATTCTAAATGCTCCGCCTCAATATTGGTAATAATTGAATAAGTTGGATGATATGCAGTAAAATGTCTATTAAATTCATCACTTTCAACAACGAAATATTTATTATCTAAAGTAGCATGACCATCTCCGGCACCAATAAAATAATTACATGGCATTTTCCCTTCAATTATATGTCTAATTAATGATGAAGTAGTAGTTTTGCCATGCGTACCACTAACACCTATAGAAGTAAATAAATCAATAACTTCTCCCATAATCACATTATATTTTTTTATTTGTAAACCAAGCTTCTTAACCCGAATAATTTCAGGATGATCCTCACTAAAGGCCACACTATAAGTTACTATAGTATCCTTATCAATAGGATGTTCTTGATCATGATAAATTAAAATACCCCTCTCGTCAAGTCCAACCTGAGTAAACTTATGTTCAACAGTATCATCATACCCAGAAACGTCATTACCTAAATCACAAAGTATTTGTGCCAAAGTAGACATTCCAGCCCCTTTAATACCAATACAATAATATTTCATATACAATTCACTCCTTATTAATATATAGTATACAGTAATTAAAATAATTAGTAAATATATCAAAGTAAAGAAAAAAAGCATTAAAATGCTTATTTATTTTCAGTATTTTGTCTTTCAGCTTTTCTTTTGTCGCGACATTCTTTACATCTTTTTGGCTCATTATCCAAACCTTTTTCTTTGTAGAAAGCTTGTTCTCCAGCTGTAAATACAAACTCATTACCACAGTCTTTGCATACTAGTGTTTTATCTGTAAACTCCATTAATTACCCTCCTTATTTTAGAATTGGATCTTGTTTAAAAGGTAATAGTTTCCAGATAAATAAGGAAATAAATAGCCACTTTAATAAAAATCCAGTGATATCTCACAGTTAAAAATATACCATAAATAATATAAATATGCAAACAATTTCAGTTTTGTTTAATAGTCACTTTACACTTAGCCTCTTCTCTTTCTAACTTAGAATATATACAGCCACAAAAATCTTGACGATATAAATTATATTCTTTAGAAAGTTCAATGCTTCTCTTATATCCATTATTTTTCTTAAAATCAGCATACAAGTAATTTGTATCATACTGAGTAGCCAATTTCTCCCCTATCTCATTAAGCCACAAACTATTTTTATATGGACTTATACTTAAAGTAGTAGTAAAAAAATCAAAATTAAGCCTTCTAGCTACTAACGCAGTCTCCCTTAATCGTAATTCATAACATTTGTAGCATCTCTTGCCACGTTCCTTCTCTTTTTCAAGTCCCTTAGAAATAGCAAAATATTCATTAGGATCATATCTTCCGTCTATTACTTTTATAGTATATTCAGTCTTAATTTTAGCAACAAAGTTTTTTAGTTCTAATAGTCTTTTATTATATTCATCTTTATCAGTAATATTAGGATTAAAAAATAGAATAGTTATTTCAAAAATAGAAGCAAGTCTTTCAATAACAGCAGATGAGCATGGTGCACAACAAGCATGTAATAATAGACTAGAGTCTCTTTTTATATTACTAATTTGTTCTTGCATTACTAAATCATAATTCATATGCTATCACCTCATTACTCCTTATTTTAGCACAAAATAAAGTATAACAAAAGTAATAACATATTTTTAATCAAATAACATAATCTATAATATGAATAATATAATTTTACCATTTTTAATAACAACTTTAGCTGGTCTGTCAACTATGATCGGAATAATACCATGCTATTTTAAAGAAAAAAATAAAGACACCATCATAGCTTTTTGCCTAGCCGCATCAAGTGGTGTCATGATATCGATATCAATGTTTTCCCTAATACCAGAATCTATAAAATTAATGTCAACTAATATATCAATAATGGGATCATTTTTAATGACATTTATCTTTATAACTATAGGTATAATAACCTCATCTAATATAGATAAAAACGTAAATAAGTATATATCAAACAGTAAACTCTACAAACTAGGAATCATCTCTATTATTGCCTTAATACTTCACAACATACCAGAAGGAATCACTACCTTTATATCTACAAGTTCAAATATAAAACTGGGAATAACTCTCTCACTTGCAATAGCTCTTCATAACATTCCAGAAGGTATCGCCATTGCTATTCCAATCTTTTATTCAACCAAAAGCAAAAAAAGAGCCATTATATATACAGCTATATCTGGCTTTTCAGAATTATTTGGAGCAATACTAGCCTATTTATTTTTATCAAAATATATTAATAACTTTATTCTATCACTAATATTAGCTCTAACTGCTGGTATAATGCTACACATATCAATATATGAATTATTACCATCATCACTAGACTATAAAAAAAGCAAAGTAACAATTATCTCCTTTATAATAGGATTTTGTATAATGTTACTTTGTGATTTATTAATAAATTAATCTTTCTCTTTACCAAATAATCTTAAAAGTTTAATAAATATATTAATAAAATCTAAATACAATTGAAAAGCCCCATATATTGCCATATTATCAGACTCAAACTCACCCATTCTTGAAATCCTTTGCATATCAAATGCCGTATAACCAAAGAAAATAATAAGTGATATAATACAAAGTGCCATATCAAGTGTATTATTCATAATGAATATATTAACAATCTCTAATAGTATTATAGCAAATAGCCCCATCAATAAATATGTGCTAAATTTACCTAAGTCAATATTTGTATGCTTACCAATAATCGCAAATACTCCAAATAATAAAGATGCAAGTAAGAATATAAATATTATTGATGTCATTTTATATATAATAAATATGCTTGAGAAAGTTAAGCCAGTTAAGCCTGCATAAAGTATATATAAAATCTTAGCAATAGTAGGATCCATCTTATGTATTCTAGCACCAAGCACTATCGCAACAACAACCTCTAATATAAAGATTACCCAATAGCCAGAGCCAGAAAAAATAGCCGTCAATAACTTTACGTTTGAAGCAGTTAAATAACCACATGCAAAGGTGACTAATAATCCAACAAATAGCCATGCAAATACTTTGTAATAATTATTTTTCATCAATTCCTCCTTATTATAATATTATTACTACAAGTACAGTATACACTATTTAAAATGAATAGTCACGAACTAATAAGTAAAAAATGTTTATTAATTATCATTAGTACAAGAATAATATATCTTTATGCCCTTTTCAGTCTTTTCACGACTAATCTTACTACTGCACCAATTAGGACAAATAGCCTTATCTTCTACAGCACTATAGTAGCCACCACATTCCATATCATCTTCTTCTATCCTATCTTCAATATCAAAAATAATATACCCATCTGCAGTCTTTACTTGAGAATATAAGTAAACTTTAGAAAAATTATTCATTAATTTTAAAGTCGTTTTTTCATTCGTAACAATTCTCATATCCCTATTATTGCCAATATTAAAATAATCTCTAATAGTATTATTCTTTAAATCATTTAAAAAATCATCAAATAAAGCAATATAATTACCTGTAAAAGATGAATAAAATGTATAATCTTTCATTCCAAATAAAGATATTTTATCATACTTAATATTTTCAAATTCATAAATATAATTATTTTTAATTACAATCATATCATCAGCCATATTATTATCTATTATAATTGAATAATCATGTGGATATGAATTAGTTATAATCATATTATCTTCATACTTAATTTCTTTAACATCTTCTTTTTTATTAATATCACTACTATTGGCTATTTTAAAGTTCTTTATACCAATAAAGCCAACTCCTCCACCAATACCAATAAGTAATAAAGAAATAAGAGTCAAAACCGTCACAACCTTAATATTAATTTTCTTACTTATAACAAAATAAAGCAATAGTAACATGACTAGAACTATTAATAATATACTTCCAATAAACGATAGTGATGTACCAACAAAGAAAATAGAATGAATAGATAAATATAGGCTTATCACTAATCCAACAACTGCAAAAATCAAAATAAAAGCTGCAAAAAATAACACAAAACAAATGCAAAACTTAATTACATATATCACTGCTTTTGAAAATATTGATAAAAATGCAAATGGTTCATGATTAGGATCACGAAAAACTATTCGTTCTTCTTTTTTATTATCATTAAATGTAACTTTCTTATCATTTAAATCACTATTTTTATTTTTAATATTCTTACTATCACCAGTATCAACACATTTATCATAATAGTTTAAATACCTAATTTTAAATATATGTATAATAACTATTAAAGACAGTATCAAAGATATGACCTCACAAATGCCTTTTAAAACAGAATATATAAAATTATAAGCACCGCTAGATAAGAATATAAATATATGACATATTATATAAGGAACAATCCTTGAAAAAGCAGAACTAATTATAAATAGACCTAATGCAATAAATAGCTGTTCAATTATACATTTAAGTATTGAAGTAAACTTCATTTGTGATAGCATATTTATTGTCTTAGTAATAAAACCAAGTAGAGAATCTATCATAACATTAAAATTGTTCTTACTTTTCCTTTCATTTTGTTCAACATCTACGATATTCTCATCAATCAAGCTATCCATACTACAACCAAATATATTGCATATTTGCACTATTTTATCTGTTTCCGGATATGTATTATTGCTCTCCCATTTAGATACAGATTGTCTTGAAACATTAAGCATAGACGCCAAATCTTCCTGAGAAAAGCCTCTTTCCTTTCTCAGTTTAATTAGTTTATCACCAAACTTCATAATTTCACCTCACATCAACAATAATATGATAATTACAGGTTGCATTCTACCAACTTTACTTGGAAATTTGTAAACTTTAAGTTGCATTAATAGTATAATAGCACAAATTTTAAAAAATAAGTCAAAATAATAAAAATAGTCAGTGCTTAAACACCAACTATTAAAAAATTTATATATTCTTTTAATTAGCACAAGGCCAAGGTTTTAGAGTATCACATTTATTCTTAGGAGGAATATAACTTGCCTTTTTAGTAGAACAATTTCCAGCTCTATCACAAATTTTAAGATCAGCTTTAATAACCTTAACAGTACTTTTTCTACTTAAGCAAATTGAAGCCCCACTCAAAAACTTTCCTGATAATGCACCATTATTAGCGTTGTCCCAATTATAGGTAGCATTACCATACCCATTATTTGAGCAAGTATTACCCGAGAACTGCTCTCCTTCTTCAATTTGATAGCAATATTTAAAATAAGCATTATTTGTTGATATACCAGACAAATTATCTGTAAACGTATATCCAAATTTATAATAACCATGATCATTCGTTATGCCACAAGTAGTCATGTCTAATTTTTCAACAAACTTAGGTGGGTCTTTATCAACTTTTAAAGTAATATCACATGTATTAACTCTTCCAGCATTATTTTTTATATAACCATACCATTTTTGCTTTTTAGTATTATCTGTTTGCTTGGCAGTTAAATTTTTTTTATTATATGAAGGCGTTTTAGAAGTTGTCAATTTATAACCAGCTATACCACTTGTACT
This sequence comes from uncultured Bacilli bacterium, assembly GCA_934163035.1. GTDB lineage: Bacteria > Bacillota_I > Bacilli_A > RF39 > UBA660 > CAG-877. Next base: position 28,749 of record CAKPJX010000001.1, read on the forward strand.
TGTACCATTAGTCATAGTTAATTTAACATTAGATGTATACCAATTATTATCACCCTTAGTACCACTTGCACTAATGCTACATGTAGGTGAATTTTTATCAACTTTTACACTAATACTGCATTTGTTAACATTTCCAGCATTGTTTTTTACATAACCATACCATTTTTGCTTTTTAGTATTATCTGTTTGATTGCCAGTTAAAATAGTTCCATTATATGAAGGTTTATCTGAAGTTGTTAATATAGCGCCAGCTATACCACTTGTACTTGTACCATTAGTCATAGTTAATTTAACATTAGATGTATACCAATTATTATCACCCTTAGTACCACTTGCACTAATGCTACATGTAGGTGAATTTTTATCAACCTTTATAGTTTTATAACATTCATTAACATTACCAGCTTTATCTTTTACATAACCATACCAATTTTGCTTTTTAGTATTATCTGTTTGATTACCAGTTAAAATAGTTCCATTATATAAAGGTTTATCTGAAGTTGTTAATATAGCACCAGCTATACCACTACCATTTTTATCATCCTTACTCATATCTAGTCTAACATCAGATGTATACCAATCATTATCGCCCTTAGTACCACTTACAGTAATACCACATAATGGCTTTTCTTTATCTATTTTTACACTAAATTTCTTCTCTGCTATTTTATCATTTCCATATTTAGTTTTAAACGCTAATTTCTGTGTTTTAACTTTTTGATCTTCAGCAATAACATTAGTTTCCACTTCTTCTTTAGAACTGCCATCAGAAAGTATTATATCTATTTTTTTGCCACAAGCATCAGTAGCTGTTGCAGTTACATAGACATTTTTATTGGTCCATGTATTGTTTTTATAATCATCATACTGTTTAATATTTTTAATATCAATATTACTATCATACTTTTTAGCAATCACTTTTATCTGTGGCTTGATATAATTAACTGTAATAGTCTTACTTAATACTTCATACTGATAATCACTATCGGCATAACGATATTTTAATACTAATTTATAGTTTTTATTTTCTTCCTTCTGAACTATCTTATCAGCAAAAGATAAACTAATATTCGCCAAATTATTAAGATCATCTATTTTAGTATATTCTAATTTTTTTATTAAACCTTGATTATCACTACTAACAGAATCGATTAAGGAATACCCAAGTTCTACAATTCTTTTATTTTCATCGCTATCAACTGCTAATGTTAATTTAGCATCATTACTATTAGAAATACATGATGGAACATTCCTAATCTGTGCAATTTTATTGTTATCTATATTTTTACATACAGTTGGAACAGTAAATGTTGTTTGATACACTACTTCTTTCCCATTCTTCTTACATATAATTGTTGGATAATACTTATAATTCCCTGATTCCTCCCTGACAACATATGCTGCTATATCATCACCAGTTCCAGTACATTCAACTCCATCTAAATTATAACTCTTAAGTAAATTCCGACTCTTCAACTCTTCAAATTTTATACTAGCACATTGCGTATTTAAATCCCTTTTATTAAATTTGTCCTCACCATATGAATCAATATATAATTTGGCAGAAGATATTATAGATTCCTCATATGACACATATTTTTTCTTTTCATTTTTTACTTGAATACCATTAACCACTGGCAAAGCAATAGTAATAATAATTCCCAAAATAGCAATTGCTACAACCAATTCTACTAAAGTAAAACCAGTAGTTTTTTTATTTTCTTTATTATAAAATTTATCTTTCCAAGCCACCACAACATCACATCCTAATTACTATTATATATAACGAAATTATACAATAGTTTTATTCAATAATCAATAATAGTCCAGATATAATAAAAGACAAATAAATACATGTTTATTTGCCTTAATATCATACTACTTAAAAATAGATCTTATTTTATAGATAAATGTAGAATTAGAAGCGCTATTTGAGCTATAACCCTTATAGTCTTTAGATAATTTAACAAGTCTCTTTAATTTATTAACATAACCACTAGCAGTATTACCATATGAAGAAAGTTTATTTATTCCTTCACTATTTAACTTATCAAGTCCCTCTGATAATGTCGATGTACCATCAGCAGCACTATTTGCTCCATCAGCTAAATCCTTAGCCCCAACAGATAATTTAGAAATACCGTTCTTTAAATCATCAAGTCCAGTCTCTAACTCACTAGAACCATCCTTAGCCTCAGTCAAAGCCTCTTCAAGTTGCGCTAACATACTATTGATAGTTGCCGAAGTATCACTTATTTTAGCAGATAATGTTGTAATAGCATAACTATTGTTTTCTAATAACATTAAATAAGATACATCCTTTAATTGCTCAATTGTTAAAAGGACACCCTTTTCTATTTCCTTCTTTCCAACACAAGCTGCTATTTTTAATTCATCCTCTTCTGTTGCTAAATTACACTCATCAATAATTTCTTTTGCTTTAGTGATCTTAGTCTCATCATTATTAAATTCATTTCTAATTTTAGTAATCATTTTTGTATTTGCCTGTTGCAATTGTCCTAACTTTTCCATTTGAGAAACTGTCTCTTCACTAGTTTGAGCTTCTTCTAAAGTCTTTTTAGCTTCTTCCAAACTAGCTATAATCTGCTCTAATCCAGAAGTTAATTTAACAGAACCTGCCTCTAATTTAGAAACTCCAATCATAGCCTCATTTAATTTACTATTAATAGTATCAGCACCAGTTGCTAATTTCTTAGTACCAACAGTTAATTCCTTAGCTCCAAGAACAGCTTTATCCATATTAGATTGGAGTAGGTGCAATGAACTGTTTAAAGTATCCATCTTATTAAAAATAGATAAATCAGTATCAGACAATAACTTAGGAGTAGAAACTACATAAACATTGTTTAATTTAAAATTAGTAGTCTTATATGATAATACAACTTCATCTAAACCTTTAAGTTCATCTAAACCTAGACTTTCATATAAACCAGGAGAAGCTAAAGCTACAGCCATACTATTTTTACCAGTACTAACTACTTTACCATTACTAACTTCTATATTTGTATTTTCCTTATTACTTAAAGTTGTACCCATAGTAACTACAAATGGAGTATATAAACCATTACTATAAACATTATTTTTAAAACTTAGTTTAATTGTAACTTCTCCCTTTTTACCAGCCATTTTCTTAGCTGACACTTCTTTTCCATTTAAATAGTATTTAACATCAACTGTAATAGGTAATTCTTTATCACTACTTCCCTGATAAAATATATCCTTTCCTGTACTATTCCAAGTAAGAACATTACCATCTCTATTAAATTTTTCAGTACCATTAATATTTAATAATTTTTTTAATTCTGTATCATCACTAACACTGCCTTTATCTAAATTGAAGATATGATTATTGACAACAGTCTTCTCAATCTTTCCATCCAACCCTAAATTAGTATAAACAACTTCATCTTTAGATAAAGCAAAAGTAGATACAGGTGTCATTAACATAGAAGACATTAATATTCCAGAAATAATTTTATTAATTTTTTTCATTCTAAACTCCCTCTTTCTTAATATTTTTATGTTTTAAAATAATTTTATCAAACAACATTAATAATGTTGGTAATATAAATATTACAGAAACCATACTAATTATTGATCCACGTGCTAATAAAGTACATATAGAACCAATCATATCTATTTTAGTATAAAAACCTACACTAGCTGTTGCTGCAAAGAAACATAGTGCTGACGTAATTATTGATGGGATAGTAAATTTAAGTGTATCCTCCATTGCCTTATTCTTATCACTACCACTCTGACGTTCTTCTATGTATTTGGTAGACATTAATATAGCATAATCAATTGTAGCTCCTAACTGTATTGTTCCAACAACAATTGATGCAATAAATGGTAAGGAAACTCCCATATAATATGCAAAAGACATATTAACAAAAATAGCAAATTCAATAACTATACTTAAGATAATTGGTAAACATAGTGCCTTTAAAACCAAAACCATAATTATAAATATAACAACCAAAGAAGTATAATTAACCATATTGAAATCATGATCTGCAATAGTAATTAAGTCTTTCATTAAAGCACCCTCACCTGCTACTATTGCCTCTTTATCATATTTATGAACAATTTTATTCATTTCTGTAATTTGGTTATTTAATTTATCTGATGCTATCTCATAAGTAGAATTAGTTAATATTAATTGATATTTTTCATTATTAAATAAATCTTGTAATTGATCCGGTAAAATAGTTTCAAGTCCATTATTAACTATCTCTCCAGGTGCTAAAACCAAATCAATTCCTTTAACATCTTTTAATTCATCAGATAAACTTTCAATATCATCACTAGAAACATTTTTATCAAGTATTATTATTTCAGGAGATGTAATATTAAATTTTTCTGCTAATTCTTTATTAGCAATATTAAAAGCTAAATCTTTAGGTAGAGAATCATCAAGTTTATAGTATACATCGAAATTTTTATTACCAATATAAGCCGGTATCATCAAAATTATAAATAATACTAAAATATATTTAGATTTTGAAATAATAAATTTTGGTAATTTTTCAAATTTAGGTAATAATAATTTATGTTTAGTTTTATCAATAACTTTATCAAAAATAAGAAGTAATGTTGGGAATATTGTTACAACACATATAAGTCCAAATAAAACACCTTTTGCCATAACAATGCCAATATCCTTACCTAGTAATAAGTCCATTGTACATAAAGCTAAGAAACCTGCAAATGTTGTTAAAGAAGAACCTAAGATGGATTTAAACGTCTGAACAATAGCATCATCCATAGCTTCTTTTTTATCTTTAATAGACTTCTTAGAATCTTCATATTTATGATATAAGAATATTGAAAAGTCAGTTGTAACACCAAGCTGTAATACTGCTGAAATTGATTTAGTAATATAACTTATATCTCCTAAGAAATAATTACTTCCCATATTATAAATTATAGCTACTCCAATATTTCCTAATAGAAGGAATGGAATAACATAAGAATCTGTAGTAGCCATAAGAATTATCAAACAGAATAAAACCGCAATTGATATATATGCAACTAATTCCTTATTTGATAAATCCATAGTGTCAATAACCATAGAAGTCATACTACTAATTCTAGAAGCATCATCAACTGTTTTTCTTAAATCTCTAACAGCATTAATAGTAATATCTTCTGACGTAGATCCATCAAATGTAACAAAAATTAAAGTTTCATCATCGCTATATAACTTATCCTTTATCTGATCAGGTAACATATCATAAGGAATAGTAGTATCAATAATATCAGCCACACTATATATAGCGTTAACTCCTTTAATATCTTTTATTTTCTCTTCCAAGTTCAATATATCTAAAGATGACTTATTATCAACCATAACAAAAGCATATGATCCAAGTCCAAAATCATCAGTTAGTATTTTCTCACCCTTAATAGTTTCTATAGAATCTGGTAAATACACTAAAATATCATAATTGATTCTAGTATTTACATATCCAAAAATAGAAATTATAAAAAGTATTACACTAATTACTAAAACCATAAATGGATGATTAGTGATATTCTTCGCAAACTTTTTCATACTTTCTCTCTCCTTTGCATAACTAATTCTATGCAAAATAAAAAAAAAGACCATACTCAGTTTCCTAAAATAGTACGATAACCAACACTTATCCGAAAAATGTATAAGAAATATCCAACATAGTGTTGTTTATCTTTACATCGGTCTGTTTTGGTATATAATATAAATAGACATTTTTAAGAGAAAAAGGGTGAAAAAATGAGTAACAAAAGTGATTTAAGAGTAATAAAAACTAAGAATAATTTATATGAAGGTCTATTAAAAATGATGCGTGATAAGCCATTTGAAGAAATAAAGGTATCTGATATCTGTAAAGTTTCTCTAACTAATAGATCAACATTCTATGATCATTTCAGTGATAAATATGAATTATTATCATCACTTATTAAAGATCTAGAAAATGAACTTATCTTAAAATTAAAAAGCAATGTAAATATTGCTTCATCAAAAGACTTCTATATGGAAATGATCAAGTTATTATTTGAGCATATTAGTGAAAATATATCAATCTACTCTTCAATAGCAAAGAATAATGATAACAGTGTTGCTAGCGACATGATGTATGATACTTTAATTAAGGATGTTAAAAGTCATATTGAAGATAATGAAGAATATAAAGGTTCAATTCCAGCTGAAATAATTACAATATTTTATGTTAGTGCCGTAATAAAAGTATGTTTTAAATATATCTCAGATCCAAATAAATATAAAATGGAAGAAATCCTATCTTACTTAGAGCAATTAATTCCAGACAATATATATTAATTTCTAGACTTAGACTTGAAATGATTAGATATTGTTCTAAAAAGCAATCTAGTAAAACTAATTATTAAACTATTAAAGTATAAATCTGTAACAACATCCTCAATTCTAGAAAAATAATCATTTTTCAGTATATATTTTTGTCTAAAAGTTAAACACTTAAATAAAGTAATATCATCAAAAGTAATGATAGTATTTCTGCACTTAACTTCAGAACAAAAGAACAATTTACAAGCTACGTTTTTAGTTGTACATCCCTTAGAGCTTTGATATATACACCTTCTACAGCAACCATTATAAAATTCAGACTTATTTTTTCTTTGTACATAACATTTGCAATTCTTAAAACCGCAAATGTTTTTTTCTCCAAAAAAATTATCTATATAGTTGCACCCTTCATCAATTATATATCTAAGTTTTTCTCTTCTATTCTTAATATTTAAAACCCTAACTACCTCTTCTTTCATATTAAAGTCATATCCTAAAACTTCAAAAGAAACATTTCTAAATAAAAAACAATTATAAAAAGAAAGTTTTCTAACAAACTTATCAAAATCAACTGAATTATTTAAATATATAATTTTCTTTTTCATACAACTATACCTAACTATTTAAAATATTTTTAACTACATCATATTCATCTTTACTAATTCTATAAATACCATTATAAGCTTGCTCTAAATAATAGGTATTACTAATTTTATAAATATAAGTATCTATACTTTTATCTTTACTATTAACTTTTATAATAAATAATTCATCCGGATTAATAGGATTACTACTTTTACTTTTTGTAATAGTAGTTCTATTTTCTAAAATATTTGAAATAGCCTTAATAGTCTTATCATCATTATATTCAAATACATTGTTTTCTTGAGCCAACGTATCTATAGTTATAGATGTAATATCATGATAATTTATAGTATTAAGCTTATATGTTTCTCTATTACTAAAAAGACAAAATGTTAATACAAAAATTCCAGCAATTATAACAAATAAAATTATTTTCTTCATAAATTCCTCCCAAAAACTAGCTGCTTTTCTTATAACATATCTGAATTAAAGAAATAACATTAGTAATTACACAAAATAAATCGAACATAGCCGAAGTATATGATCTTATACATATATCATATACTAGCCACAACACTGTTGTAAAAATAACTAAAAACTTAAATCTAACAATACTCTTAGTATTCATAAAAAATATATATGAAACAGTACTAATCATAGGTAATAATCCAATAATGCCTAAATCATTAAAAACAACAGTTAAACCAACTGATAAAATCGTTAAAATTACTATTTCAAATATACCAAGCTTTCCCTTGTAACATAAAATATTTCTTATACAACTCAAAAAATTAACAATAGCTCCAGATATTCCACCCAAAATAATATTACTCAATATAAAAAGTCCGCATTGTACAGTTTGAGCAAATAATATTTGTTTTTTATCCTTTAAAATGCCTGCATATACCATCACAATAGAAGCTAGTAAAGCAACAACATTTCCAATTATCACATAAATCACATTTACCACCCCAAAAATCTAGCAGTATAAATCAGTCAATATTTAATTAACCACCTCTACCCCAAACATTCCAACTATATTATAACATTGAAAGCTATTAATCACTATATTTTTTAATGTGCCAATATCAAAATTAATTTCTGTTATATCACAATCAGTAAAATCTAGTTTATCATGATGAACTCTCACAAATTCACTATTACAGAATTTACAATTATTAAATTCTGTATTTTTCATATCAGCTCCATTAAAAGTAGCCTCACTAAATTCACTATTAGTAATTTTAATATTCTTAATTCTACTATTAGAAAAATTAGCATACTTAACATTACAATTAGTAAACTCAATATCTTTTAAATTACTATCTATAAAACTAGTTCCAACTAATTTACAGTTTACAAACTGTACACGATCAATAAATTGTTTATCAAAAGATTTATTTGAAAGATCACAATTCTTAAATATAACATCAAGTAATTCAACATTTTCTAATTCTATTACACTAAAATCAATATTTTCAAAAATACAAGCATCAAACGTAATTGAAGAAATTTTAACCTCATCACTTATATTCTCGTTATATAAAGAATTACAAAATTCATCATCATCAATAGATAAACTTAAACTTTTAACTTCACAATTACTAACCTTAGGAGAATTAATCTTCATAAAATTTACCTATTATTACTTTCATAAATTAAAGCTTCGTATAATAAATCTACTATATAGTTAGATTTTTCTAATTTATATTTTTCAATCATTTTATCAATTGCTTGATCATCATTATCAATATCTAAATACGAAAAAATATTAACTTTTTTATTTTTCAAATCTTTTAAATAATTATTAGTATATAAGTTATCTATAATGAATAGCTCAAAACCTTTACACCACTTGCTAAATTTATTAACTAATTCAGAAGAACTATCTAAATAATTAAATTTATCCTTATCATAATCTACCATCTTTAATACATAAGGATTATCTATATATTTAAAATCAAGTCTATAATCAAAACGATCAATAAGTTTTAATCCCTTTAGTTTTATTGCTGAAATTTGTGCTAGTGGTCCCTTTTCTGGACTGATTGCTGTAGGTATTAATTCAACTATAATATACTCTTTATTATCAAGTTTCTTCTTCATAAGTCTATACCTCGTTCCAATACTTTTTATTTTTAGAATAATAAATAACTTCTTTGCCCAACTTTTTAGCGTATTCAATCTCTAATTTAGTACTATTTCCAATATAATTATCAATATCTAGTACAAATATGGCATCAGATAACTCAATTCTTTTTAAATGGGCTAGCTTTAATTTTTCTAACATATCTTCTTCTATTTTAATACAATCTAAAACATGATATACAGGTGTAAGAACACAATATCCTTCAATTGATAACAACTCACCAACAGCCATCATATCATCCATAAATTTTAGACTACCACATAAAGTTATAACTTTCATAAAAATCACTTTTAACTACACGTTTTTATTTCGAATATAGTCACCATCAAATTCACTAGCAAGTATATCCATATGCAATTTATCATAGTACTTTCCATTCAAAAATACAGACTCCCTAATTCTACCTGCATCTTTAAAGCCACACTTTAAATAACACTTATGAGCCCTCTCATTTACATCTAAAAGTTCAAGTCTTATACTATGTAAATTTAAATATTTAAAACCATACTCTAATATTAATTTAATGGCTTCAGTACCATATCCATTACTTCTATAATCACTATCACCAATAAAAATACCTAATACAGCACTTCTATTAACACTATTAAAACTTTCTAAACTAACTGTTCCAATCAATTTATCATTAGTAATATCTACAATATTAAACTTTTTATCACCACCATCTTTGGCAGACCTTTCAATCCATTCTTTCTCACTTGCAAGTGTTACTAGATTAGCACTTCCACCAATATAATCAGTTACCTGAAAATCATTCATCCACTCCGCAAACTTTAAAATCTCCTCATCCGTTGTACCTTTTGGTGATAAATAAATTCTATCTCCTACTAATTTCTTAAAATAATCCATCTTTCTCCTCCATACATAATATATTTAAAAAAATTATACACTAAAAAACAATATATTCCTACACTAATATAAAATTACTTCAATAAAGTTTTAGCATATTCATCATAACTATTAAACTTATTTTTATCATTACCTAAAAATTCCTTATAATGAATCAAAAAATCATTAGCTGATTCAAAATCATATTTAAAATTATTATTTATATTTATACAAAGTAATGCTTCTATATAACTTTTCAAACCATTACCAGCATTAGACTCAATTAAATCTTTTATTGAATATTTAAAAGTCTCTTCTGGCATACTAATCAACTCATCATATATAGATTGATTAGTCCTAATATAATCATAAGGATTTGACGACATAGATGGACCATTATCAACTATTGTATTTATTTTTTTCTCTATATCTAAATCCATCTCATTACTAAGACGTTCTCCCTCTTCGAATTTTATATACTTTGAATTTACTACATTCTTTTTAAACCATTCCTGTTGTTTTTTACTATTATCAACTAATCCAACAACTACAACATAATTTTCTAAATCAACATAATTATAACTATAATTATTATATTTATCTTCATTAGTTTGAAAGTAATTTATTATCTCATTATTAATAATGTTTAATTCATCAATAGTTACTTTTTTCCTTTTAAAGCAGCCCGTTATCCCTAAAAGTAAAAGCAAAAACACGACAATCAATAGTATCTTTTTCATAATTAAAACCTCCAATAACAAAGTTAAAATATAAACTATAAATTATTTACTAATAGATATCAAGTACTCTTCTAATATATCTAATAAATAATCAGCTGCATCCAACCCATCTGCCTTCATTCTAAGCATTGTAATTAAATCATCATCATTCATTTCAATAATTAGTTTACCATTTTCAGTTAATATTCCAGTAGCTGCCTTTCGAGCATTATGAGAAAAACCCTTTCTTGAAATAATGATCGCCACATTTCTTAAAACTGCATTATATAAATATTTTTCTGTTATATAAATAAGGTTTTGATCGACCTCATCTTTATAATTCTTAAATTCAAAAACTATAAATCTTGTATTATAATGTTCAATAAGAACTTCCCAAAATGTAGAAGTACCTTTTAAGCCACATACTAAATCCATTCTAAACATCTTATCATCAGTACTATTCTGTTCTAACATTCTAGTAAATTCAGCCTCAAATAAAAATTTAATAATATCTACACATAATTTTTCATACTTTTTATCATTATTATCATTATTACCACATTCCATATTTTCTAGTTTATATATAAAGGATTTAACAATATCCATTTCACTTTCATTATTATTATTAAAAGACTTTCCAAACTTTAAAGAATCAATACTAATTGGTAACTTAGGAATTATATCATAAATATTATACTGAATAACACCAATTAACTCTCGCATTAGCTTTTCATTTTTTTGCGACAAGTATAATAAATTAGAAACATCAATAATTAATATTTGCTTTTCTAGATAAGTTTGTTTTTTGATCTCGTCTGGAACATAGCAAGCCATAACTAGTATAGCATCTACATTATTCTTAGACTTCCCATGCCATACTTTCATATAAGAATACAAACGATCTACTGAATAATTAATAATTGTATTTTCTATATACTTACTCCTATAGTTTTTAGTCTCTACAATTATTTTTTTATCACCATTACAGGCAACAAAATCAACCCTCATCATCATTTGATCATTACTTAGAGCCACGTCTCTCTCAATACTAGAAAAACCTAGTTCACTAAATAAATCTTCTATAAATTTTTCAAACCTATAATCCGTTTGATTAGGATTAATATAACCTTCATTAATTATTTGTTCTGTAGTTATAGAATAATCAATACTTATATCATCTAACCAGTTACTACTATCTACTATTCTTTGACCTCTATTACAAAAGCATATTAATCTAGCCTCTTTTGATGAACAATATATATTTTTATAATTTTTCTCTGATAAATTTTCTATATCATTCAATATAATATAATCAAAATTATCTGCTATAGGATAGTTATAGTAACTACCTATTCCTACATTTTTATAGTCCTTCAAAAGTTCTTTAAAATGGTATTCTAACATCCTAGTTCTATTTAGTATTAAAATTCTACTCTCTAAATTTAATAGTTCAATTAATTTCTTAATTATAGTACTTTTGCCAGACCCTGTTGGTAATTCTATAACTACCTGCTTAGAACCTTGTTTAATTTTTTTAATAATAATATCAATTACCTCTTGTTGATAACCTCGTATATTAACATTATTCATTAATTATCTCCCACTATTTAATATAATAAGTGTAATTTTCTTTTCTTGGTAGAGCCTTAGCCACTTCACCATCACGGTAACCTAAACAGCAAAATCCTATTCCCTCATAATCGCCATAAATACCTAAATCTTTTAATATGTTTTTTCCAAAATCAGATTCAAATTCTTCCTTAGCTCTATGAATCCAAATACTTCCAAGTCCTAGACTTTCAGCTGCATTTAACATATTCCCCATTACCAAGCTGCCATCGTAAATATGTGTAGGAATCTTCTTATCAGCTAAAACTATAAGTACAACAGGGGCTCCATAGAATGGATCAAGTCCTTCCTTTAATCCAACAATCTTTCCGTTTTCTAAAGCAAGCATATCACGCATCTTTTTATTTGTAACTGCTATAATAATAGGCGACTGCATTCCCTTTCCTGTTGGAGCATATGTTCCAGCTTTTATTACACTAGCTAACTCATCATCAGTTATCATATCAGACTTAAATTTTCTACAACTTCTCCTACTTTCTAATACCTTTAATACCTCATTCATCATAACAATCCTCCATTCATTAAAAATACGTAATATAACTATTACCAGTAACTTATCAACCAATAAAATAAAGATCTTATTATTACTTTCTTTTGTTAAATATTATTGTCTTTTCTTTCATTGATATTTTACCAACTTCATATTCATACTCTTTTAGCTCTTTTTTATAAGTTAAAAATGCATGATCTATTTCAAATCCTAAAATATTTCTAATATCTTCATAAGACAATTTATAATTATCTTTATTGTTGTCTTTCAAATAATTCCATAGCAATTGATACTTACTCATTTTTTAACCTCAATAAATTAATTATTTATCATTCTTTTCAGAAATAGCTTTAGAAACCAAAATAATTCCTAATATGTTGACAGCAACAGAAATACCTAAAAGCACTCCACTTACAAAGTCGCCAAAATGACTGCTTCCTTACCACCAAAAAATGTATAACACAAATATAATACATTTCCAATATAATTAAAAATATTCATATTTTACTTTTTTCTATATTAACATCTCCTCTATCTAAATTATATCATAGAAAAAGAGTTTTAATAAACCCTCTAAAAATTCAAATTAAACTATTTTATAATTTTTTACTACTAATAAATATTTTAGAATTTTCATCTCTTAAGCCACATATACATACCATCTTCAACAACATTCTTCTTAACTTTAAATCCAAACTTAGAATAAAAATCCTGTTTACCTGGAGCCGATAATAATTGAATCATCATTTCTTCACCATCTAGCATTTGATCTTTAATATGTTCTAATAAAGCCTCTAATAGTTTTTTTCCATACCCATTACCCTGATACTTAGGTTTTACTACTACATCCATTACAAGCCCAGCATAACCACCATCACTAACAAATCTTGCCATACCTATTACTTCATTATCTAAAACATATTTAACATTCATTCCATTTTTAAGTGAAATTTCCAAAAGTCTTTTAACTGGTATCTTCCAGCCAACTGAATTTAAAATTTCTACATATTCTTCAAACATTAAATCATTATAAATTATCACAAACTATCCTCCTAAAATAAACTTACTTTCTATATATACTCATAATTATTTTATCATTTAAAATAGATGAATTAAAGAACTCTAATAATGTTCTCTGAAAATATTCACCACGCTTAAATTTATTTTATCTATCAGTATTAGTCCTATAATATTCTTTCTCATTTTTTGTTCTTATCAGCGCTCACTTTAAAGAATCACTATGTATCAAACTATAATTATTATATTTATCTTTTAACATCTCACTTAATGTAGTTTTTCCTGATCTACCTATACCAATTATTAAAATATTTCTCATTATTTTACCACCTATTTTTTAATATAAAACTAACATCATGGCTAACAATCTCTATTCAATTATAACATATCTTCTATTCTTTTAATTAATTCTTTAATATATAACTCCTCACGTATTTTATAAATATAACTATATTTTTTACCAATATCTTTTAATGACATACCACTTATATATACCGTTTTTCTATCTAGTATTATATATCTATCATGAAATGAATTTTTACTCATAAAAACTATATTTTTATATTGAATAGTATATTTTTTTATTAGAGTATCATCTATATTTTTAGATAGTATAATAATTTTTCTATTAATGTTTCTTAATATATCTAATAATTCTTTATTTACATAATTATCTATAATTATAATTTCTTCTCTAGCCTCATTTAAAATATCAACCAAAACAGAATATGCATCATAAATTTTATCCTCATATATAATAGAACTTCGCCTAGAGGCTAATTTATCAAATAATTCTTCTAATTTCATTATTCTCTCTTCATGATTTATCAATATAGAGCTTCTGCTATCATTAGATAAATATTTTCTCATATAGACAAAAGCATCAATTATCTTCATGCTTATTATATCAGCAACCTGTGTTTTTAATATCGTTGCAAGCATAACTACACCTTGCTCAGTAAATACAAACGGTAATTTTCTAACACCTCCATAATTTTTTGAGCTTGCGGTCCCAACTTGTGACTTCAAGTTTTTATATTCTTCATTAGTTAACTGGAACATATATCTCTCAGGGAATTTATTAATATGTCTTTTTACCGCCTGATTAATTGTTTTAGTACCATTTTTGCATTCATACAATTTTGCCAAATCAGAATCTAACATTACTGCTTTCCTCTTATTTCATAAATCATATTTTCTACCTTTTCTTCTTTTATTATTTCGTTTTCGATCATTTTTACCCTCCCCAATAAAAAAGGAACATATCTCTTATAAGATATATTCCGCAGTTATGCATACATTCCCTATTGCCAAAAGAATATACACGTTATCGTCCAAATTGTCATATTAATGTAAGGCAATGTAATTAATACAATCTAATCTTATCAAACATTTGTTATATATGCAATAACAAATCGCTTTATAATTATTGCCCATATAACTACATAATCTTTTAATTATAATCCCAATCAAATATATAAAATCCTTAAAATTAATTTCATGTAAACTAATTCAATTAACATTTAAAGTATACATTTTTATTTTACCATTAACCATATATAATTGCTGAAACTTTTCTCTTGACATTATTGTGATTCTTTCTTTTATATCCTTATCAAGCCTTATATAATGTTCTATTTTATCACAATAAAAATCAAAGCCAATCTTATCACTTAATCCCCTCGATTTAAAATTTTCTTCTGCATATCCATATATAATATTATCTATATCTAAATTTTTAAATACATAATGCATTGCATGTAAAATAGCCTCTGTCATATATCCCCTTCTCCAATATGATGGATGAAGGTTAACAGAAACTTCTAATGATTTATTTTCAGGATTATATCTATCTAAAGTTAGATTGCCAATAGGTGTCAAATCATCTTTTTTATATACTATAAAATCAATTGTATATGGCTCATCCGCTAAACTTTCATACCCCTTTAATTTTTCAGGATCGTATTTTACAAATTCAAATTCCCCATCTATATTTCTTAATCTAGTAAAATCATATTCATATACTTTTACAAAATCCTCATATGTTCCTCGTTTTAAAATTAATCTTTCTGTTTCTAGTTCGGGTGTTTCATACATCATAAAATTTTCTCCTTAATAAAGTAATATAGCATTAAAAGTTCATTAATTATCTAACGCTTTCTTTTCTACCTTAATTTCATATAATTTCTTAGGTTTAGAATATTCATCTTCATTTCTAGTCATCTGTGTTTCTTTTGCTTCAACATTACCTATAATACTAAAATATTTATTTACATCTTCCAAATCAAAAAATCTTTTAGTATAATCACCTTCAAAATAATAATTATTTTCTAACTTTTCTCCTTGTCCTGCACCAAAATTAAAGTCATTTATTGAAGCTACTCTCGATAATAAAATACCACCATCTTTTAAAATTCTTTTAATTTCTCTCATTATATGTATAGTTGTTTCATTATTAAAATAATGTAGTGACAAATCTGCAATTATCAATGAATATTTATTATCAGCGATAGGAAATTTTTTCATCATATCTAAATATAAAGTTTTACTATTAAAAATATTATTACTAACACTCTTTAATGCCTCAGTTGAAAAATCACAAGATAAAACATTATAACCTCTTTCCAATAAGTATAAAGTATCTGCTCCTATTCCACACCCTAAATCTAATATCTCATGATTTTTATTTTTTTGTAAAATGTCTTTATACTCATCTAACCACAAATCATAAACTGGTATGCTACTACGTTTTTTAGACCAACTATCCCACATTTTTACAAATCCATCATTCATTTTACCAACCTCTTTCTAAAAAATTTCACTATCAAAAATAGTAACTAATCAAACCATGCCAATCAGGACAATATGGTGAAAAATATTCTTTCTAAACAACCTCAGTATATTTTTTAGTAATTTATATTACATTTTTCAATATCTACCTAATAGTTGATTTTCCCTTTTCACATTAAATTATTATCCATAATACTCTCATTCTATTATTTTAGATTTATAATTACTTCATTATACAATCTTAGTAATTCATTGTATGTTTGATTTAAACCAGCACTCACTAGTCTTAAATTATAATTTAAAAAACTACTTTAAATCATCAATATTAATTTCTGCCTGTGTTATTAAAAATGAAGCCATCTCTTTTAAAATTTTTATTTCCTTAATTGACATATCATCATAATCCAAATCAGAAGAATAATATAGAAAATCTGACATCAATTCTTTATATGCTTGAATATATTGCATGTATTTTTCATTCCAACCTTTGTCTGGATAATTAATAACACATCTTTCATACCCACCAATTTGCCTATAATTAGGTTTAAAATCCATTTTTCTTATATACCTCTTAATCCTGTCTAATTCTTTAATAAATTTATTTAATTTTGTTATATACTCGGTATACATTTTTATTAGAAAATCATTTGTCATGTCTTCCTCATTTTTACTATATATATTATATTTTGGTTTCCATCTAATATAATACTTATAACTTAATTTTTTTCTTATTAACATATTAATCACCATAACAAATTACTGTTTAATATCTTTGTTACCCAAATTCTAAATTCAGTTGCTTTTTTTGAATTAACTCTATAACCTACTGCAATTATAGCATCTTAGTATAATTTTTTTATTCTTTTTCAATAACTTTTTCAAGAAAAATCTTTTCTTCAAAAGCACCACGCTTTTTACTTTTTCTATCAGCAATAGCTATAACTTCATTTAAATTTTTATTTTCTAAATTAGCTAATGCTCTAATTACTTCTAGCACATCAGCCAATTCTTCTACTCGATCATCACCTGTTGCTTCAATTACTTCTTTATATTCTTCATATAATTTTCTTTCCAATTCATTTTTATATTCAATTTCATCCAATGTTTTTACAACTGGTGTTTCTCCATTTTCTTTTATTATGTTTGGAATTTTATCTCTTACTAATTTATTATATATTCTTTCCATCTTCAATTCTCCTTAATATTTTTTATTCGGTATTACTCCTCTAACGCCACCTCGTGGATTTTCAATATCATCTTTATATTTAGGAATTAAATGTATATGTACATGCATAACACCTTGTCCTGCTGATCCACCACAATTTAATCCAACATTATACCCATCAAGATTATATTTTTTATTTATATATTTTTTGTATTTATTTAATAATTCAATCATTGTAATTTGTTCTTCATCAGCTATATCAAAAAAAGGTTTCAGCTTGTTTTTTGTAATAATTAGTGTATGTCCTTTACTAACTGGAAACTCGTCAAAATACGCAATAGCAAGTTATTCTCAAATAGTGTTTTCTGTTTGGTACAAATTACTCACAAAAAGCACATTCCCTCATAATGATTACCTCCTACAATAATCATTATAGCATAATTAACACTGTCTTTTAATCATCTAACCTAAATTTAATATCATATTTTAATAAATCATTAATAATTGATATGTTGTTATTTTTTCATTATTTGGATTATTATATTTTTTACTAGGTAATATAATTATTATTTTACATCTTCTTTCTTTTTTGTATAAATCAATGAATTTTTTTCATAAAATTCTAAACTATTTTCGATTGATTCAATCAGAGGATAATCCCGCCAATTCCAAGTTTCTATACCTTGTGTTTTTGCAAATAGCATCCTTAAGAATTGTGATGGTATTCCTTCGTGTGTAATAACATAATCTCTACCATCTATATCACTATAATACAAGTAATTATCATATTTTTGACACAATGCACTCAATTGTTCTATGCCTTCAATTGGTTGGATACTAAAATTATATTTCTTAATCTCTTCTAACAACGAAATATTGTTGGGAAAAATATGTAAATGTGCATGAACTATACTTTTACCACTTTTATTAGTAGGATGCAATGAACCATGTTCAAACATAGAACTACTTGAATTAAAATATTTTATATTTATTTGTTTTTGCCATAAAATAATGCTTTTTAATTATATTAATTGTTCTTTTTGTAATTCACCAAAACAATTAATATGTTCTTTAGGAACTATTAGTTGATAATTTTCAATAAATCCTCCAGTTGTTGGAAAAACTACAAAATTATCAGTTTCAGCAAGTATTCTACTTTTATTAACTATACTAATATTTCTATTCTTTTGTTCTTCATAAAAAGGACACATACTTTTTTGCATACTCATATCCCCCTAAACATTTTATTTCTCTATCTGTATTTAAATTTTTAATATTTCTAAATTCAAACAAATATCCTTTCATCTTTTTGTATCATTAATTCTATAATTCAATTGTTTTTGAAACCAATACTTTACCAACGCAAAACAAATATGCATCAAAATTTCTATCAAGTTTTTTATTATATATGGCTTATATTCTTCATTTCAACATAATGCTACAAAATATTTTTTTCTTTACAATTTAAATTTCAAAAAAAGGGGCCCTAAAATAAGGCCTCCTCCTCCAAAACTAATTAATTTAATTGTAATCTAAACAAATTTCCGTTATGATACCATTAAACTTCATATAAATCAATATATTTAAAGATCTTTTGCAAGAAAAACACATCAGTTCTAGGAACACATCATTAAAATTCTCATTTACTTACATTTATTAGTGATTTAGTCATGTGTCTCCTTATTTTAATGCCATACATACACTACAAAAATTCTATTTTCTAGTACTTTTAAACGACTATTTTCATCTACTTTTGGAAATCTATAATAGTCTGCAAATGCTTGAAAGTTAAGCATTTCAACTAATCTTTCCTTTGTAGCAAAATCACACTCTCCACATGATACGTCCTAGGAAACATATTAAATGGAGTAACCTCCAAAACCTCATAATTATCTAATAAATTTAAATCTCTTGCTAATGTTACTGGATCACATGAAACATAAACAATAGTATCGGGAGCTATCTTCTCTATGTAGTTAATCGTTTTAATATCAAGACCAGCTCTAGGAGGATCAACAATTATTAAATCTATATTATTAAACTGATCAATAACATTTTCTACTTTATCACAAATAAAATTTATATTATTAACGTTATTTAACCTTCTATTAAAAAACGCATTATCAATAGATGATTTACATGAATCAACTCCAACAATTTCAAGAGCATATTTTGAAACATAAATACCTATTGTGCCAGTACCACAATATAAATCCAAAACCTTATTTGGTCTAATATTTTTAACATACTCTAAAACCTTTTCATAAAGTTTAAAAGTTAAATCTCTATTAACTTGAAAAAATGATCCAATCGATACCGAATAAGAAACATCACCTATTTTACTAATAATCTTCTCTTCCGGTGAAATAACTTGATCATTAATAATAAGAACGTCCACCATATCCCTAATAGAACTAATATCACTAATCTTACCATCAATTTTAACCATTAATTTATCTAAATCATTAGAAACTCTTATAGTAACTTTCTTAATATCAGACTCCCTCGCAATATCATTCAATTTATCAATCAACTTATTAATAATATCAGGTAGTAACATACATGACTTTATCTGAACTAGTTCATTAGATCCCTCTTTATAAAATCCTAATTTACCATCACTTCCATGTAAAACCACTTTATTTCTATATCCACTTTCCTCACCAAAACAAATACTATTAATCTTAATATTTTCCTTATTACCATATCTTTTTAAAATTTCCGCAACCTTCATCTCTTTAAATTTATTTTCTTCATCATAAAATAAATGCAGTAAATTGCAACCACCACAAACATCATAATAAGGACATTCTACTTTTCTTCTATGTTTACTACTATCAATAATCTTAGTAGCTTTTCCCTCTAAATATTTAGCCTTCTTCCTAACAATTTCAGCATCAACAACTTCATCAGTTAAAGCACCATCTACAAAACAAATTTTATTATCAATTTTAGTAATTCCTCTACCAAAATGATCAAGTTTTTCTATTTTTACTCTCATACTATCCCTCTAAAAATATTATAACAAAATATACATACAAATAAAATAATTTATCATAATAATAATGGTGATTAATATGATACTGATTAACGATCTAAAAAAGAAAATAGGTCCATCTAAAGACTATAAATTTAAAGAATTCATAATAGACGGACAAAAAGTTCATTTAATTTATAATGAAGTTTTAACAAGTAAAACTAATATCAATAATCAGATCATAAAAAAACTACTATCTTTAACAAAAAAGCAATTACGAGACTTAGAAAATAATATAACTGATTGTTCAGGAGAAATAATTGATAAAGAAGGAATTTTATCTTACTTGAATAAAGGTTTTTTAATTGTAATTACTAAACATATATATGCCTTTGAATTTAAAGCTGACCTTGATAGAGGCATCGCAACTATTGAAAGTGAATTATCATTAAGTGGTCCAAAAGATAGCTTTTCAGAAAACTTTAATACTAATTTAGGTCTAATAAGAAGAAGAATAAAGTCATGTGAATTATATGTTGAAGATATAGAAATAGGGCGAAGTACCAAAACAAAAGTTGGTATTTTATACATGAATCATATAGTTAAAGAACCTCTTCCAAAAGAAGTAAAAAAAGTATTAGAAAAAATAGATATTGATGGTATTATTGATTCTAGTTATCTAAAAGCAACTTTTGAAAAAGATAAAAATTTCTTTCCAACTATTATGATGAGTGAACGTCCAGATAAAAGTGTTATGGCTCTTCTTGAAGGAAAAGTAGTAATTTTAGTAGACATGAGTCCTTATGCTTTAATATTACCTAGCTTTTTTATAGATTTTTTTCATACTGCCGATGATTACTATCAAAAAAACTCAAATGCTTCATTCATTAGAATTATTAGAGTCTTCGCTTTTTTAATTGCTGTATTTACACCAGCCATATATATATCCGTAACAACTAGAAACTATGATATCATTCCCTTAAAACTACTCCTGATGTTAAAAGCAGGTAGAACTTTTGTACCTTTTCCGGCTTATATAGAAGCTCTATTTATGATAATTTGTTTTGAGATCTTAAAGGAGTCAGATCTCAGAATGTCTTCAACAAGCGGTTCTGCTGTATCAATATTAGGCGGTCTAATACTAGGAGATGCTGCTGTTAGTGCTGGTATAGTCTCCCCTATCATGATAATAGTTATTGCCATATCATCAATTGCTGGACTTATCTTTACATCAAACGAATTAGTAAATGCCCTAAGAATATATAAAATTGGCATATTAATCTTATCTACCATGTTAGGTATATATGGTGTAATAGTTGGAGGAGTCTATATGTTTTATAAATTATTCAATCTAAAAATATTTGGTATGAGTTATCTATCTCCAATATGGCCATTTGATAAAAATGAAATAAATGATTCTATATTTAAAAGAGATACCAAAATAAAAAAAAGAAATGCAATATTAACTAAAAATATTGTACGAGGTAAATACAAATGAAAAAGATTTTAATAATAATTATTGTAATCACTTTAGGTTTTATCATAAAAATACCAGAATATGAAGAATTAAATACTCTAGCCATTATTGAAGGAGCCGGCATTAGCTATAATGATGAAATATATACCATCTACTTAAAGGAAGTAATTCCAATCAAAAATGATCAAGGAATGTCATACAAATATGACTATTACAAGGGCGAAGGAAAAACTATATCCAAAGCCTTAGAAAAACTAAAAGATAATGCTAATAAAAAGATATATTTAAAAAGATGTAAATTTATAGTTACTAATTTAAAATACAGTAACAAAATAATAAAAGAGTTAAATATAAAACCAAATAATATATATCATCAAACTAAAGACATATACAAAAAACTAGAAAAGACTGAATCATAATCAGTCTTTTACTATTAAATCATTAAATTTAGATTCTATCCTTTTTCGTCTTTTATCTTCAAGTTCAGTATCAATTAAATAACAATTGTCTTCAAATGATAAAATCATTCCTTCATGTAAAGAAGTTGGCAAATTACTAATAGATTCCAAAACAATACTACCATCATCAATATTTTGAAGTACTACAACATCTTCTTCTATTCTATCTATTGCATATTTCATCATATCACCTATCCATTAACATCAGTGTTTAAAGTATCTATTTTAACCACAGTACCATTAGATGTAGCTCTAATTGTTCCATCCAAATCAGTTCTGTAAACTTTTATATTCCTGCTTTTAAACTTAGCCAAAGTTGAGGGATGTGGATGATTATAATTATTATCTTTACCATCTGATATAATTGCATATTGTGGTGATACTTTATCTAGAAAGTCTGTAGAAGTTGAATATTTAGATCCATGATGCCCAACTTTTAAAACATCAGCCGCTATATTCTTATCTAATAAATTACTCTCTTCACTAGAACTTAAATCTCCCATAAATAAAAACTTATTTAAGCCATAGGTAGCCTTCAAAACAATTGATGTATCATTAATGTTTTTAGCATCACTATTACTAGCTAAAATTTCAAAATCAGCCTTATCTAGAGAAAAAGTCTCTCCTACTTTTGGAACATTAATACCAAAATTTTTAGATTTTAATGCATCCAGTACATCTTCAAAAGTCTTAGTAGTAGTTATATAATTTGGCATATAAAATTTACCTATATCAAAATTATTTATAATATCATCCATTCCACCAATATGATCTTCATGCCCATGTGTAGCAATCACATAATCAAATCGAGAAATACCCAAATCTTTAAAATACTTAACTAACTTCTCCCCATCTGCATTATTTCCAGCATCAATTAAAGCATATTTATTATTAATCTCTATCAAAATAGAATCAGCCTGTCCTACATCTAAATAATTAACAACGAAATTATCATCAAAATTACCTGCAGTATTAACAGTCTCCCTCTTCAATACATCACCATTATCAGCAACTTTTAAAAAATCATTATAATAAATAGAAACTGTCGCTAACAATAAAATAATAATAAAACTAAATAAGCTTTTATTTTTCCTCTTCAAATATATCGCTCCTCAGTAAAATAACTTCTTAAACAAAAATAAATTTCTAGTTTACCACACCAAAAAAGATAGTTTATATAATAACCTATCTAAGTATAATATATTATTATAAATTAGCAAGCACTTTAATAGCAGCAATAATAATAACAGCAAAAGCTGCAACAAAAATTAATATAAAAATTATTTTCGAAAATTTAGCCATAAAATTATTATTCATAATATTATCCATCATCTTAACTTGCTCCTGAAAAGCATCATTAGTAGCGTCCATTACGCCCTTGTGATGCTTATACGCTTCACTATACGCATCCTCAACAGCAAAGCTAGTTTTACAGTACTTACAAGTAACCTTATCAGCACCATCTGGTACAGTTAATACAGCACCACAATTTTTACATTTTAACTCAGTTAGTCTCACACAAATCACCAAATCAATTATATCATGTATATTTTAAGATGTAAATTAATGAAATAAAAATTAATTTGTAATTTCAAACATTAAACAATTCTTTCATTACTATCAAATAATTAATTTTTATTGTATAATCATATATATAAACCTATAATTTATATTTTAATTTAATTATGCGAGGTAACATATGAAAAAAGAAAAATTTAAATATTTATATAGTTTTAAATATAACAACAAAGACTATATTTATTTAGTAGCTAGAAATTATCCATTCTATTTTTTAGAATATGATTCTAAAAAAAATAATTTTGATTATCCTGATATTAATACATTTACAGAACTATATAGAAAATTTTATTCTAATAATGGAATAAATTTCAGTGTTAAAGATGAGTTAAAAAGAATTAGAGAAATATTGTACAATATAAATTTTGATATTACTCCTCTAGTAAGAACTACAAGTGGCCTATTATCTGTTATTATAGCCCTATCATTTACCGGCTGCAAACAAACTGATGGTATGAATGATGTTAACAGCACAGAGCCTACATCGATTGTCGAGATGCAAGATAAAAGCAATGAAATTTACAATTATTTTAAAAATTATGGTATGGATGTTATAGACAAAGAGTATGATGGCAGTGATTACATTTTTGTTACAAATTTTATAAACAGCGATAATAAGCATCAGATCACACTTCAAGATCATGAAGAATTTAGAAAATTTAAAAATATAGACTTTATTCCAGCTTGGAATGATGTAACTGAAGCGTTTAAAAGCAACGAAAATATCGATGACGATAAAAAAGATATCATATTAAAGAGCATTGATAATATGCGAAATAGTAAGGAACTAAACGGTATAGATCTAAGTGTCTTATATGCTAATGCTAAAAGAATGAAAATAAAATATATTTCAGCTGAAGAAATAACAAACGCAGCGAATAAAGATTCTGTTTATGCTTACTTTGATTCCGCAGATGGAACTGTATATCTACCAAGTGATAGAAATTTTGAAGAATTTGAATTTATCCATGAAGTTTTAGGTCACGGAACATTAGCGTATCGAGAAAAAACAGAAGATTCACTAGTAGTATTTGACTGCACAAACTACCTAATGCTCCCAGAAGAAGATAGATATACTGGTTATTCTGTAGGTACTATGGTTGGTGAAGGCGGTGCTAACATGATCGCCCATTTAGCAACCAATAATTATAATACCAGTAGTTTTTATGAGTTATTTGAAGAAGAATTACGAGTTATTGCACAATTATGTAATGTTTCTATAGGTGAACTATTAAATCATAAAGGAATTAGTCTATATGATTTAATGTATGAAAATGGAATTGATACTCCTGTAGAATATATTTTTAAAATGGATGGAATCTGTAAAGGACAACTCTACTGTGAATTTTCAGATCTAATGGAAAGATTATTTGTTGATGCAACAGAAGAAAAAATTGTTAATTCAAATGAACAACAACAAAATGAAATTATTAAAGATACGGTAGAAATAATAAGAAACAGTTATTTTAAGGATAAGGGGGAATTATCTTTTGGCTATACCGGAGGATCAATTGATTATAACTTTGAAGAAAGTGCCAATAAATATGAAGAAAATATAAACGGATTAAGAAGTAAAAAATAATTAAAATCAAAGGCTTAAGAATCTATCATTCAAATGATTGCCTCTTATAAAAAGACGAACTAAATAACACTAGTTCAAATAACATTCAGTGTGGTACCCTAAGAGGAAAGAAGTAGAAAAGCCCTTATGACAAAAGATATAGTTAGTAATAGCCTTACTTTTTGCTTTAGTAAAATAGTAAACTATATAAGAAAAATAGCACTCAATCTAGCATAGATTAAGTGCTTTACCATAAATTATGGGCAAGTACTCAACTCGGCAAAGTTAAGTATTCCCTTTTTATTTTATGCAAATATCTCTAATATATACATAATAACATATTTATTAAACCATGTCAAAAATTATTCAATTATTCAATTATTTTTTTATAGATTTCAATTAAATCTGGATCATTTTGATTTTATGGTAAAGCATCTAAATTAAAGAAAAGAATTTCATTTTTTTAGTTTCCATATTCCATTTTAATTCTTCTGAATAATTTCTAACTGTTAATTTTCAATATTTTTTTACTCTTATTGGTCAGTCTTTCATAGTATCTAGTTATACTTTTTAATTATCTTAAAGAAAGATTCTTAATTTTAGTTTTCTTTCCTCCACGTTCTAATTTAAAACCTAGATTATTTAATCCTAAATAATATTTGTCTTGTGATATATTTAAATAATTTTGGTCTTTTATATAGTATCCCTATGTTTTTTTATATTCTTTAGTAATTTCATAAAACTTTTTTCTATACTTCTTATTACATTTAACTAATTCTATATTGTTAATGCTGTCTTTTTTCCTTAATCAGGATTAGATTTATAAGATTCTTTTTAAAGCTTTCTTTTCAACCTCTAATATTTTTACTTTCTTCATAAAACTCCTAACCTTCCATGTAACAACAAAAAAACTAGACGATACTTCTAGTTAATATTTATTACTACTCAAAAAATTTGAGTTATCTATCAAACTGGTGTCCCCGGGCAGATTTGAACTGCCGACCTATCGCTTAGGAGGCGATTGCTCTATCCAGCTGAGCTACGAGAACATAAAAAGTCTAAAAAAATTATAACACATCCATCATAACTTTAAAAGACTAATCTGTAATAATTTCATCAACAGCAACATCATATAAATCATTAAACTTTACAGATGTTAAACATTCTCTATAACAAATACCAATAGAATAAACCCTATTTTTACTATAAAACCTATCATAAAATCCCCTACCATAACCAATTCTATATCCATCAGTTGAATAACAAATACCAGGAGTAATAGAAATAGTCTTAGAAAAAGATTCAACCATCTCATCTCCAACAGGTTCATAAATATTCATATACCCTTTATTAAGATCATCTAATGACTTAATATAATAAAAATTCATAGAACTTCCATCTACTCTAGGAACTGCAACTAACTTATTATTTTTCAACAAATATTTAATCAACTCCATTGTATTAACTTCATCATTAGTTGAAACATATGTAAGAATAACAGAAGCTTCTTTAACAGCCTTAAGATTAATAATCTTCTTCAATATCTTTTTATTCTTAATATCTCTATTCAAAATATTCTTTCTAATTACTAGATATTCTTTTCTTAATTTCTCTTTCATACAAATAAAAAGGTCTTAAATAGACCTTATACCTCCTGAATAACAGTAATAATCATTGGCTTAGCGCCAGTTTCTTTATAGAAAAATTGTCCTAAAATCTCTCTAACGTCATTTTTAATCTTAGAATAATCTACTCTTTTAGCATTAAACTCAATATTATTTTCAATTGCCTCACGTGCTATTAGTTTAGTTTCTTCTAATAAATCTTGACTTTCTTTAACATAAATAAATCCTCTAGTTAAAATTTCAGGTCCTGCTAAAACTTGTTTAGTATTTCTATCTAAAGTACAGCTAATAATAACTATACCACTCTCGCCTAAAATTTCACGATCTCTTAAAACCAAATCACCAATATCTTGTTGGCTCTTTCCATCTATTAATATTTCATCAATGTCAATATGTTCAACAGAATTTGTATTCTCACCATTAATCATTTCAAAAACATCACCATTCTGTTTTAATACAATATTCTCCTTAGGTATACCAAGTTCACCTGCGATTTCAGCATTAGCATATTGGCAACGATATTCACCAATAACTGGGAAGTAATACTTTGGATTCATTAAATTAATCATTAGCATCAAATCTTCTCTAGAAGCATGATGTAATAAGTGCTTTTTACTAGATAATGAAACAGCATTAGCACCTAGCATTGAAATATCGTCCATTACTACAGCCATTCTCTTTTCAATACCAGGATAACTAGGTTCAGTTATAAAGATTGTATCTGTATCTTTAATTTTAATATACTTATCATACCCCTTTATAATTCTTTCAAGATTATTAAAAGGCTTTTCTTTCTCATCAGAAATTAAAACTAAAACATCCTTAGCATCCAAATCATTTAAAGTGCCAATTCTACTTTTATCAAATAATAAATATCCCTCATCAATAGCATTATTAATTGTATCTTGAAGTTTCTTACCCATAATAACAACTTTTCTATGTGTATATAAAACCTCATTAAAAATTTCCTGAATTCTATAAAAATGAGCCGGAAATACTGTTGCGATAATTCTATTACTAGTACCAGATAAAACTTCTCTAATAAAACCCGCAACACGGTTATTAGGACTTGTATGTCCCTGCTTTTCAGCATAAGTTGATTCACACATTAAACATAAAACGCCTTGTTTACCAACATATGCTAATTTACCAATGTCAGTTTTATAAGCACCCATCATAGTTGAATCGAATACAAAGTCTCCCGTATATACAATAGCCCCATCAGGTGTATATAAAACATAACAAACCGCATCTGGTATAGAATGTGTAACACTAATAGGGAAAATACTATTACGTCCAAAATCAAGCTTATAATGAGGCCTTATCTCCTTAAGCCTAGCCTTCTTAAGAACATCCTTATCTAAATCATTTTTTAATATTTCAAGAGTAAGCCTTGTTCCATAAACTGTAACTTCAGGAATTACAGCTAAAATATCTGGAACAGCCCCCATATTACTATCATGTCCATGTGTTAAAAATATACCTTTAATATTTTTTTTATTTTTTATTAAATAACCAAAATTAGGAATAATATAATCTATTCCTAAATTAAAGTCATTATCATATTTTAACCCGGCATCAAAAACAAAAATATCGCGATCTACTTTAACAACATACATATTCTTGCCGTTTTCATTTAGACCACCTAAACTAAAAATTTTAATTTTACTCATTAGTATCTCCTTTCTATATAAAATTAAACTTCATTTGAAAAAGCACAGTAATTATACCATCATTTATAAAAAATTACAAATTTTATTTAATGGCTAGCTTACTTAATGCTTCTCTTGCTGCTAATTGTTCAGCTTCTTTTTTTGAGTTAGCAACACCAACTCCATAAACAATCCCATCAATTGTAACTTGAACTTTAAACGTTCTATCATGAGCAGGACCGGTCTCTTCTAATAATTCATATGATAATCCCTTTTGCTCAGTTTGAACAAATTCTTGTAAAGAACTCTTATAATCACTAAAGAAAATAATATTAGGATCCTCAATATATGGCACAATTATTTTTAAAAGAGTCCTTCTAGCTGTAGCATATCCAAGATCAAGATATATAGCGCCAAACAAAGCTTCAAATATATCCGCAACAATTGCCTTTTTATATTTTCCGCCTTCTTTTTGTTCACCATGTCCAACTTTTATATACTTGTTTAATCCCAAATTCATTGAATATTCATACAAGGCATTCTCACAAACATAGCTTGCTCTAACTTTAGTCATTTCACCCTCAGTCTCACTGTGAAATGAATATAAATAATCAGCAACAACCAAATCTAAGACAGCATCACCTAAAAATTCTAATCTTTCATAATCACTCTTAGCTTTATGTTCATTAGCATAACTACTATGAGAAAACGCAGTAGCATAAAGTCTCTCATCCTTAGGTTTTATCCCTATTTTATCAAACAATTCTTGCATAATATCACCTCCAACATTATATCAAAAAATACTTCTTTCGTATACTTATAATTGCTATTTTAAAAGATTTATAGTAAAATTATTGTACAAGATTAATTAACATTAAAAGGTATGAGGCGAATACAAAATGAAGAACATATTAATAAAATTAATAAAGTTATACAAAAAAATACCTGGACCATGGCATAACTACTGTCGTCATATACCAACTTGTTCAAATTATGCTATTCTATCATTAGAAAGATTCGGTTTTTTTAAAGGCTCTCTGCTAACAGTTAAAAGGCTTTTAAAATGTAATCCTCTAGGAACAAGCGGCATTGATCCTGTACCAGAAAGAATAAAAAAATAAGGAGTGATAAAATGAAATATAAGAAATTTTTATTAATTATAACTATAATAACCCTATTATTTACAGTAACGGGCTGTAGTCAAGATAATATGGATAACATTAATATAATTGTAACAAACTATCCCAATGAATATGTCTTAAAAGAGCTCTATAGTGAACATGCTACCATTTCTTCAATATATCCTGATGGTGTTGATATTGATAACTATAAAATAGGTAAAAAGCAAAAAGAAAAATATGCTAAAGAAGCCTTATTCGTATATAATGGATTAATTGAAAAAGAAAGAAATCTAGCCTTAGATCTATTATCAATAAATAGTGAATTAAAAATTATTGATACTGCTTACGTTCTAGAAACAGATTATTCTCCTGAAGAATTATGGCTTAATCCATCATCGCTATTAATGATGGCACAAAATGTTAAAATAGGATTACAAGAATATGTAACCAGTTCTTACATAAATGATGAAATAGAGAAAAACTATGAAGAATTAAAAATTAATTTATCAGAACTTGACTCTGCTTATCGACTAACTATTAAAAATACTGAAAATAAAACTATTGTTGTAGATAATTCAGCTTTAAAATTTCTAGAAAAATTTGATTTAAATGTTATATGTATTGATGCCGATGCTAATGAAAAAACACTTGAAGATGTTCAGAATTTAATCACCAACAAAGAAATAAGTTATATTTTCTCATTTGAAGGACAAAAAGAAAATAAAAATACTAAAGATTTATTAGAAAAAAATAGTGATTTAAAAGTCTTAAAATTACATAAATTAAATAACCTAACAGATAAAGAAAGAGCTGATAAAGAAGATTATATTTCCCTAATGAATAAAAATCTTGAACTTATTAAACAAGAACTATATCAACAAGAACAAAAATAAAAATTAAGTAAAAAAAATAAAGCCCAATTTTCTAGGCTTTATTTTTTTATATATATAATTATTTACTACTCTTTTTAGCCTCAATAAGTTTTAAAAGATCTTCCTTAGAGTTAACTAGTCTCTTTATAGATTCACCATTATGTAAAGCTACTATTATTTTGGCAAGACTCTTAGAACAATTAACTACATGTAACCATTCTTTATCTTTAATTTCTTGTGGTATATAAGTTAAGTTAGTAGTATAAAGTTTTTTAAAATAACCTTTTTTATAAGCTTTATCAAATTCTTCAACACCTGCCGTAAACAAAGCAAATGTCGCAACAAAGATAGTCTCTTTTGCACCTTCTTTTTTTAATTTTTCTCCTACTTCTAAGATTGAAGAACCAGATGCAATCATATCATCAACTACAATAGTTGTTCTTCCTTTAACAGGAGCTCCCATATAAGCATGTTCAACTATTGGATTTTTACCATCAATAACAGTAGACAAATCACGTCTTTTGTAAAAGACACCTACATCACTATCTAACATTTCAGCATAATATCTAGCTCTTTCCATAGCTCCCATATCAGGACTTATAACTAGCATGTTATCTAAATCATTTTCATTAATAATATCTTCAAGTATCGTATGAGTTGGATAAATATTTTCAAAAGGTAAATTTGGAATAGAGTTACAAACACTAGGATCATGAGCATCGAAAGTAATAATATGTTTAACCCCTAGACGATCTAACTCCTGTAAAGCCATTGCACAATCAAGTGACTCTCTACCTTTTCTCTTATGTTGCCTTGATTGATATAAAAGCGGTGTAACAAGCACAATCTTAGAAGCATACCCACTTAAAGCTGAAATAGTTCTTTTAATATCTTGAAAATGTTCATCAGGTCCCATATGATGAGTAAAACCATGCATTTCATAAGTAATGTCATAATTTCCAACATCACTCAAAATATATATTTCCTTATCTCTAACAGTATCTTTTATTTTAATCTTACCCTCACCATTATTAAACCTACTTCTTTCAAGATTTAAAATAAAGCCACTGTCCTTACCTGTAAGCTTTTCAATCTCCTCATTTACTTGCTCTCCAAGTTCTTTAATATTATCAAGCACAATAAGTTTTAAATTATTCAAATACAACACCATCCTTCTCTAAAGACATTATAACAAATAAATAAAAGAGTCTCAAGACTCTTTTGTGATAATAAATGAAACTCCCTTTTTTTCATTTTTAATAACAATATCATAATGCATCATATTGAGTGCTTTCTTAACAATAGAAAGTCCAAGTCCAAATTCTCCTTTAATTCCCTTTCGGAATGGGGTAAATATTCCTTCAAGAAATTTATCATCTATATTTTCTCCGTCATTATATAAAATTATTTTATTGGACTTAACAGTAATTTTAATAGTAGTAGTAGCATATCTCATAAAGTTTCCAAGTAAATTATCAAAAATTGTTTCAAAATTTTCAACTGTACCATAAAACTTAGCTTTTTTATCAATATCAACTATAAAATTAATATCTTTTCTATAAAATTTAAATTTTTCTATCTCATTATTTATGATACTTTCTATATCAACTAATACAATTTCTACATCCTTAGAATCTTTAAGATAATCAAGTTTATTTAAGTAAAGAAGTGAGTGTACTTTTTGTTCTAATTTAATAGTCTGTTCTTTAATAACTTGAAGAGCCTTATCTTCACTCTCCACTTTATCATCAACAGCTTCAATATATGATTTTATAACAGTGAGAGGTGTCTTAAAATCATGTGATATATTTTGATACATTTGATTGCGATATTCTTCTTGATTTATTAAAGAAAGTCGCATATCTTCTACTGCCAAGAATAAAGATTTTATCTCATCATCCACTAAAAAATTAACGCTATGATCATAATCAGGATTATCAATATTATCTATTTTATTTTTTAATTTTTCGATTTTTCTAACTATTAAAGATGACCAACCAGTAAGCAATAATCCAATCAATAAGCAAGTCACTAAAACTATCGGAAATATTGCACTAAGTATAGCTGTTTTAGTTTTATTAATATAATTATCATTAGAAATAGCAATTTTAGTAATAGAACCATTTTTAATAGTACAATAATAATAATTTTTATGTTTATAAGTAAACTTACCTTGATTACTATTAGCCATTGATAATAAACTTTCTAAACTATCAATCTCTATAATTTCATCCAAATTTTCACTAGCAACTACATTATTATCTACTATATAAATATATGCTATTTCAGTATCAATCAGTTTTGAAGAAAGATTTCCGTTTACTAACTTTAAAGGTTCTTTTAAGTAACTATAGATATTTTCCTCAGCAACAGGAATAATCATTTTAGGTAAAATAACACCTAAAGATATAAATAATAAGACAAACGCAAATCCTACAAGCCAAACAAGTTGTTTTCCAAGTCTATTGCCCATATATCTCATATAAGTCTATACCCATATCCATATATTGCTGAAAGTCTAAGTTTAGGAAGCTTTTTTCTAAGTCTTCTAACCAAGTCATCAACAACTCGATCAGATCCAAAATAATCATTTCCCCAAACTGCATTTAATATTTCATCTCTAGAAAAACTTTTATCCTTATTTTTTAGAAATAAAACTAACAAGTCAAATTCCAAAGAAGTCATTTTAATTTCCTTATCATCGAGTTTTACTATTCTACGAGATGTATCTATAGTATAAGGATCATAACTAATAACATTACTAGTATTATCCCTATAACATCTTTTAATAATGTTATTAACCCTTAAAACTAACTCTTTACTAGAATAAGGCTTAGTTAAATAATCATCACTTCCAAGTTCCAATCCTAAAATTTTATCAAGCTCTTGATCTCTAGCTGATGTAAATATAACTGGAACTGTCTCATCATGTTTTCTAATTTCTTTAATAATGTCATATCCGTTAACGTCATCAGCAAGCATAATATCAAGAATCCAAATATGAACCTCATGACCTATATAGGAGATTGCATCACTTCCTTTATTAAAAGTGACTACATTATATCCCGCCTTTTCTAAATAAGTTTTAATTAAACTACAAAGATCAACTTCATCTTCAACTAAACAAACTGTCCACATAAACTTCACCTTTTAATAGTATAACATAAATTTATCTATTCTTCTATCTACTTATATGATCCCTCCTTAATCTATAAAAACAATCTCTAATTAACTTAATTTATTTATCTATTCTTCTTTCTTCCTCCTTTCTACTAACAGTATATAACTAAATTACTGTCGAATTATCGCACATTTATGGGAAATTATGGGAAAAGAAAAAAGACTGCTTAACAGTCTATAAATCTTCTAATAACTTCTTAGCTTCTTTGATATTACTAACTCCAATAATTTTGATCTTCAAATTCTTCTTTTTCTTTAATTTAATACATTCCGAATAATTATCACCTTTAGGTACTAAGAATATATCAGCTCCATCTTTAACAGCCCCAAGTAATTTATATTTTACTCCACCAATCTCTCCAATAGTTCCATCTTCTTCTATTGTACCAGTACCAGCAATTTTTAATGATTTAGTAATATCTTCTTCAACAAGCTTATTATAAATTGCTAAAGTAGTAATAAGTCCCCCTGAAGGGCCAGACTCATCCTCTTCAAACTTAACTTGAACCACAGGATCAGTTTCATAATCTCTAACAATACCAAGGCCTACTCCCATAACCAAGTTACCATTATCTAAATGCAATTTTGCTTTGATAGTCTTCTCTTTCTTTCCTCGAATAACCTTAACATCTAAAATATCACTCTCACTAAATGATTGAATATAAGATCTATAATCATCTAAATTATCAAAAGATTTTCCATTAACACTAATAATTTGATCCCCTACTTTAAAAGTATTATCACCAGTATTTAGAAGAGCTATAACATATATTTTTGTATCAATAACATTTATCTCTTTATCAGCTAATTTAAAAGCCCATTTAATTGCGTTAGCATTAGCCATCTTTAAATCTAAATCATTTCTAAAACTAATATCCTCGATACTTTCACTATCATCATATTTATAATCACTAACAGGCACACTCTTCCAATCAGATATTACAAAACTAAGTAAGTATGGTGCCAGTCTTCCTTGAAGCTCTGTAACATAAGAAATATTAAAGCTACCCTTACTTTTATAGCCATCCTCAACACTAATTCTACTATCTATATCACTAGTACCTCCCCCAACAATTATATAATAATTAACTGGAAACATACATATTATATAGGTAAATAAGAGAATTAATATAAATTTTTTTTCTTCAATAACAGTATCTTTAATAGTTTTAAAAAACTTTTTAAACATTATATCACCTTGTATAATTATAACAAAGAAATGGAGAAATATGAAAAAAAATTATCAAAATACACTTTTAATTACAATTTTATCTATATTATTAATATTATATTTATTAAATCCTACTTTAATAATAAAGAGTATTCTAGATTATACTGATCTATTTATAAAAAAACTATTCCCTGTTAGTTTTATTTTCTATATAATATCATCACTCTTAATAGATTATGGCCTAGTAGAATTTCTAACTAATACCCTAAATTTAAATGGAGCTACATCATATGTTACTATAATGAGCCTAATAAGTGGTTTCCCAAGTGGAGCTAAATATACAAAAGATCTATTAGATAAAGATCTCTTAAATGAAAAAGAAGCCAATTATTTAATAAGATATACCCATTTCCCAAACCCTATGTTTATATTAGGATCAGTATCAACAATATTTATCTCAAAAAAAATCCCCATAATTATACTTATATCACTTGTACTAAGTAATTTTATAATTGCTCTATTCTATAAAGAAAAAACAAGTAAAGTTAAAATACCACAAAAAAAAGAAGTAAAAGACTTTTCTACTTCTCTAACAAAAGCTATAACCTCATCAATAAAAATATTAATAGTAGTATATGGAATATCAATATTCTTCTTTCTAATATCAGTAGTTATTAATAATTATATAAAACTAAGTCCTCTAAACTTTGTTTTAATAAATGGCATCTTTGATCTAACAAAAGGCGTCTTTTCAACTCCATTGATACAAAACGATATAATAAAAGCCACTCTAATTATTAGCTTTATATCCCTAGGAAGCTTATCGATTCACATGCAAGTAAAAAGTATTATAAACGACTCCAATATAAAATATAAAAACTTTTTAATATCTCGACTAGAACAAATGATACTAGCCAATATTATATTCATTATATTAAATTGTCTCTTATGATGTATAACCTATAGGTGCTGCTACTAAAATACCATATCTTGTTCCAAAGTCTGGATGTATAAATGGAATATTAATAGTCAAAAAATCAGGAGAATTTGTAATTTCTATTTTACAATCATCAACATCAATTTTAAGTACATTTCCATTAGAAGAATTTTTTCCAAAATTAGGTAGAGGATACTCTATCCCATCATAAATTATTTTATTTTCGTCTTTCAAGACCTCCAATACTTTTGAAGAACCATCACTAAAGGACATATTCAATTTAGTATCATCCAAAGATTTAGTAGCACCAGTCAACCTTTTTTTAATAATATCATCCTGTATTTCTTTTGTTAAAAGATTTTTATAAGTATAAATCTTTTCTTTTTCACTTTCTAAAATTTGCTTATTTCTATAAACTGAAACCGTATTATAAAGTGAAGTTGAAATAACTGCTAACAATACAAAACAAATAAGTATTTCAATAGTAGTTATTCCCCTATTATTTAGTTTTTTCATTATTTATTTCCCTCCATATTTGAATAAGCCATATATTCATGAAAATGACCATCAATATCCTTATATTGCCTTTTCATGCCTACTATAACCCTAAAATTAGCACTATAAGTATTATTTTGAGATTTACTATAGTCAGGTAAAAAATTTAAATAATCTTCAAAATCAGGATTACTTTTATCAACATTTGTTTTAAAATCCAAAATATTATAAGGAGTAACATAAAAGTATTCTACATTATAATTACTAAATAATTTTGTACATTGCAAACTTAAACTTGGATTAGAAGTAAAAGAATTAGAACAAAAATTACTTAGTTCAATTGGTTGACCATAAGTGGTGTAATTAGAAAGATGAGTATTAATATCCAAATTACTGTCTTCAACTAAACGTTTAACCCAATAAGCAGCATATACTCCATCAACGTCATCATATACTTCTCTTTTTTCATACTCGGACATTAATGGATAAAAATTATTAAATACTATTAAAAATAAAGATACTACAAACACTGATACAATAAGTGTTTCAACTAAAGCAAATCCTTTATTGTCAAATTTTTTCACTTTTTATCAACTTCTTTCCTTGATATTATCTTGAATATATTATATAATAAAAAATAGATAAATACCATAGAAAAGTAGACAAAAGGGGTTGAAAAAATGGTAGAGACAGAAGTAAAGGAGATTGCTATAAAGAATAAAGATTCTAATACAGTATCTTTTGATTATGAGAAAACTCCTATTACCCAAATCGCTGATTATATTATTATAAATGCCTCAAATCGAAATAGTTCCGATATCCATTTCGACCCTAGAGAAGATGGAATGATGGTAAGATTTAGAATTGATGGTGAATTACAAGACTATACTTTCGTTCCAAAAACTTATGAAAGAAATTTAGTAACGCGTCTTAAATTAATATCTAATATGAATATAACTGAATCACGTCTACCACAAGATGGAGCAATCAAAGGTACATTTGGTGGAAAAGAACTAGATATGCGTGTATCTTGCTTACCATTAAATGAAGGTGAAAAAGTCGTTATTCGTATTCTTGACTATACTAGAAGTTTACAAGGAATTGATAGTCTCGGTTTTAATAAAGCTAATTTAGCTAAACTAAAGAGAATGATGGGTGTACCTAATGGTATTATCCTAGTTACAGGAGCTACAGGTTCTGGTAAATCAACCACTACCTACTCTATATTACAAGGTCTAAATAAACCAGAAATTAATATCATAACTGTTGAAGACCCAATCGAAATGAACATTGAAGGAATGAATCAGGTTCAAGTTAATGCTGAAATTGGTATGACCTTTGCTGCTGCTCTACGTTCTATTTTGCGTCAAGATCCAAATGTTATCCTAATAGGAGAAATTCGTGACTCTGAAACAGCTCAAATAGCAGTACGTGCTTCAATCACAGGGCACCTTGTTCTATCAACAATCCATACCAATAACTCGCTCGCAACAATCGAACGTTTACTAGATATGGATGTAGAAAGATACTTGCTTTCAACTGCCCTAACGGGTATCATTTCACAAAGACTAGCTAAAAAACTTTGTACTAAATGTCGTATACAAAGACCAACTACTAAATATGAAAAAAAGGTCTTTAAAAAATATATGCATACTGATGTAGACATTATATGGGATGCCAATCCAAAAGGATGTGACAGTTGT
The DNA here is from genome assembly GCA_934163035.1 of uncultured Bacilli bacterium. Taxonomy (GTDB): domain Bacteria; phylum Bacillota_I; class Bacilli_A; order RF39; family UBA660; genus CAG-877. The sequence continues at coordinate 67,274 of CAKPJX010000001.1, forward strand.
CGTCGAGGTTATAAAGGCAGAATTGCTATTCAAGAAGTACTAGAAATTGATGATGAAATTAGAAATGCCCTAAATAATGAAAAACTTAAAAAAGAAGATTTAAGTAACATGGTATATACAGATAAAACTATAACTATGCTTCAAGATGCCCTTGGTAAGGCTCTAGCTGGCTTAACTAGTTTTGAAGAAGTATACAGAGTAATTGAAATAGAAAATGATGATGATGATTCAGGTGGTGAATTAACAAAAGCAATTGAAGAAACAACTACACCAGTTACTGAACCTGAAAAAGTAGTTGAGAAAAAGGAAGTAAATATAACACCAACCACTGTTACAAAAGCCGATCAAACAATAAAGATTCCAACAAATAATGTAGCACCACAAAAACAAGTACCAGTAAATACTACTCCTGGACAAATAACAACTGCAACCGTTAAAACAGTAACAACTACAGCTCCAAATGTCAAAGAAATACCTAAAAATATAAATCCTGTTGATGTTGCAAATGTTCAAACTGTAAACCCCGCACCTATCAATAAGACAATCATAAATCAAAACAAGATAGCAAATGCTACACCTGTACCTAAACAAATTCAACCTAATCAAGTGATTAAACAATATCCAGTACCACAACAGCAAATAGCTAAGCCAATAAATCAACAAGTACCTACACAGCAAATAGCTAAGCCAATAAATCAACAAGTACCAGTACAACAAACAGCTAAACCAATAAACCAGCAAGTACCTGTACAACAACAAATAACTAAACCGGTAACACAGCAGGCTGCAATAAATCAAACAGTAAAAACACCTGGACAAGTTATAAATAATAGACAAATACCAAATCAACAACAAGTAATAAGAAATGCACCTGTCCAACAACCACAACAAATACCTCAGAATCAACAACAAGTTCGCACAGGTCAAGTAGTTATTCCAACTATTAAACAATAATTTATAACATTAAAACCATATTGATTTTTCAATATGGTTTATTTTTTATTACAAAACTCTAAAACTAATTTTAAAATCTCATCACTAATATCTTCTATAGATCTAATCCTATCATCCTTAATACAATTAATAATATCCCAATTATAAAGTCCACAAAGTTCTATATAACTCTCTTCAGCATTTTTTAAATGTTCACTATCAATAACTTTATCTGCAGCACCAGGTCTATTTCTTTTTAACTCCAATACATATTCATATGGTAAATGTAAAAAAATTGTTTTATCTGGTTTAGGTAATTGTAATAACCAATATTCTAACTTATCAATCCATTGATACATATTAAATCTTTCATCTTTATCCTTTATTTTACTACCCTGATGTGCCAAACTAGAAGTAGTATAACGATCAAGTATAACAAAGTATCCCTTGTCTAAATATTCTAAAACTTTATTGATGTTATATTTTCTATCAGCTGCATAATATAGACAAGCTATTCTCGGATCAACATTTCCAGCTCCCTCATTAAATAAGCACTTAGAAATTTCTTCTTTTCCTAAATAAGAACCTCCAACAATCTTTCCAGTTGGTGTATCGTACATTGGAAATGACATTCTAACACACTTAACACCTTCTCTATTCAACTTCTCACAAAGAAGACTACTTTGTGTTTCCTTACCAGAACAACCAACACCTTCAATAACAATAATTTTTCCCTTCATACCATTAACCCTCTTCATCTATATCTCTAATATTTATTCTAAATGAAAATGAACTATCCTTATCACTAACTACATAATCTTCACTTATCCATGTTCTAAGCCTAAAAGTTCTGCTTTCTTTACCATTTAAATATCCATAATATATAATCGCAGAACCTAATAAATTAGTATTATTAAACTTACTCCAAACAGGAACACTTTCAGCAAATCCCCTTAAAGCAATATCCTTATCATCAGTTAAATATATCTTCAAAAAGTCCCCATCAAAATTATTAGATAAAGGTTCTAACAAAATCTCATATTTAACTCTTTTTTTAGCTTTATTAGTAATCTTAAATTCAAAATAATCTGTCTTTTTATTACTCTTTTTACCAACATCATCACTAATAGGCATAGCACTAACCAATTTAATAACATTATCATCACTCTCTTTATAATTAAAAGATAAATATCCAGCTGTTAAAACATTAACTTTATCTTTTTTAAAAGATCCAGATAATACTTTAAATCCTAATAGGGAAATCACAAAAACTAAACATAATATACTAATGATCAGTCTAATAATTTCTTCTCTTAACTTCTTTTTGATCATATATTTTCTATTAGCCATACAAATTCCCCTTTCTCTTTTAAATATATCAAAAATACTAATCTATCTCAATAAATAATTAAATTTTATTTCTAAAAAGAAAAAACAAATGTCTATTAGACACTTATTTCATTATTCTCATCAAATGGTAATAAAATACATTTACGACTAGCTAAATAATCACACATATGTACAAAATTCTGATATTTTGTTTTTGGTTTTTCTAAAACTTCTACTCCATTATAATCTGTTATCCAATTACCCATATGAGTTTTTATAACATCACAGACAAATTCTATTTCTGGTATATCTAAATCTAATTTATCCTCATTATCCATAATATAATCAGCCATTAAAATTGGATGATCAAATCTTGTATATTTTTCTTGTGTAAGACCACTTTTTAGACCATCGTGTAATATAAGTGCCATAATCATAAGATCTTTTTCTAAAGCTGTATACTTATCTCCAATAGAAGGATCTTCTAATAATTCATGTCCTATTCTAGCAGCAGCTTTACTATGACGTAAAAGTCCTCCTTCACCTAGAGCATACTCTGGATGATACTTTCCTGTTGAAGATGCTGGAACTTCAAAAAAATAATCCGGTAATAATTTTATCATCTCTTGACAAGCTTTTTTTACTTTATCACTATTAATATATTCTAATTCTCTAGAAAACTTTAGAACTTTATCCATACTTCTCTCCTTCGATAAATTGAACAATTATTTCATTACTTATATAAAATTTATCTTCTGGAATAAATAAACTATCCCCATCATCAACAATAAATCCATTATTTATAAGTACATCATAATTATAACACTCATCTATTTTTTTACCAAATTTATTATAAAAAATGTCTTTATTTATCCCCTCACTAAGTCTAAGTCCTAACATTATTTCATATTCCATATTATCATGTTTATTAACGTCTTCACTAGAAAGTATATATTCGCCTGAAAAATACTTATTAAAAGATCTTGTATTAGTAAATCTTTTATTATTTAAATAAGAACTAGCTCCAAGACCAAAACCATAATATTCTAAATTATGCCAGTATACTAAATTATGCCTAGATTGATAATTACTCTTACAAAAGTTACTTATTTCATAATGAATAAAATCATTATCCCTTAAATATTTACATATAAATTTATACATCTCTAAATCCAATTCTTCATCAATATTCTTGATATTTTTATATTTCAATAAAGTATTATTTTCTATTATTAAAGAATAAGTAGAAATATGTTTAATGTCTAAACTCATTATAAAATCTAAATCATTTTTTAAATCACTCGTACTTTGATTAACAAGAGCATATATTAAATCTATATTAATATTATCAAGACCAATCTCTTTAGCATATTTAACCATATCAATAACATGTTCTCTATCGAATTCTCTATTTAAGAATTTCAAATGTATTGGATTAACTGTCTCAAGCCCAAAACTTAATCTATTAATACCACATTTTTTAAATAAATCTAATTTATCTTTATTTATACTTTCAAAATTAGCTTCTATTGTAAATTCACAGAAACTACTTTTATTTATCTTCTTTGTTATACTAAAAAGTCTTTCTAACTGTAAGATATTCAAAGAACTAGGTGTTCCACCACCTATATATATTGTATCTACTACTTCACCAAGATATCTATCGTTAACTTCTTTTTCCAAATTATCTAAATATTTATCTACTAAATTAGAATTATATAGTACTTTACAGAAATCACAATAAGAACAAATTTTATCACAAAATGGAATATGTATGTATATACTAGCCATTACTTAGACTTTCCTGATTTTGAATTTGTTGTAGCAATAGCCTCATCCACCATACTGCTTAATTGACTAGAATCAGATTCAGAACTTAAATTTGTTCTATTTTTACGTGGAACAGTCCTAATATCAACATTTTTTTCATACTGGCCAACAACTTTTGCATATAAATCAGCACCCAAAACCTCTTCATTAAAGCGTGTATAAAGTGTACCTAAAGATGCATCACTTTCTAAATCCAAATCTCTCAAAGTTAATCCTTTTTCTACCATTGCAGTAGCAGCTTTAATCATTTCTTCATCACTATATTTCTTATGTCCTAAATTACCATTAGTACTTTTACCAGCTAACCACTTATCATATTTAACACGATCAAGCTCCATCTGTAGTTGTGGGCTTAGTTTAACCTTTGCCTTTCCAGAAAAATATCTAACTAGCGTAGTTCTAGAAATGCCTACTGAATCAGCTAAACCACCTATAGTCCAATCAGAATTTATATAAATAATTGCAACTCTTTCTAATTCTTCACTTGTTATACCCATAATTATTACTCCTTACTCACTATCCATACTTAAAACACTCATAAAAGCTTCTTGTGGTAGTTCAACACTACCAATTCTCTTCATTTTCTTTTTACCCTCTTTTTGTTTTTCCAGAAGTTTTCTCTTACGAGTTATATCTCCACCATAACACTTTGCTAAAACATCTTTTCTTAATGCTTTAACGGTACTCCTAGAAATTATATGATTACCAATTGCTGCTTGAATTGGTATTTCAAACAACTGCCTTGGTATTGTCTCCTTTAGCTTTTCTACAACTGCTCTTCCTCTATGATAAGCAAAATCTTTATGAACAATTGTACTAAATGCATCTACAATATCTCCATTAAGTAAAATATCCATCTTTACCAGATCACTACTTTTATATCCAATCATCTCATAATCAAACGATGCATAACCCTTTGTAGTTGATTTTAACTTATCAAAAAAATCATAAACTATTTCAGCTAAAGGAAGTTCATAATGTATATTAACCCTTGTATCATCAATATACTCCATTGAAATATATTTACCCCTTTTATTTTGGCAAAGCTCCATAATCGCTCCAATATATTCACTAGGTGTAAATATACTTGTTTTTATATAAGGCTCCCTAGTCTCTTTAATCTTACTCTTATCAGGCATCTTACTAGGTGTATCTATTTCAATAACTTCTCCATTAGTTAATACAACTTGATATATAACTGAAGGAGCTGTTGTTATAATATCTATTCCAAACTCTCTAGCAATTCTTTCTTTAATTATATCCATATGTAAAAGGCCTAAAAAACCACATCTAAATCCAAAACCTAATGCACTAGAAGTTTCAGGTGAAAATTCAAATGATGCATCATTTAGTCGTAATTTACTTAAAGCTTCTCTTAATGGTTCAAACTTAATACTATCAACTGGATAAAGTCCACAAAAAACCATTGACTTCATAGGCTTATATCCAACTAAAGCCTTATCTGTATAATGTTCTAGTGAAGTAATAGTATCTCCTACTTTTACAGCTCTAATATCTTTAATAGCTGCAACTACATGACCAACTTCACCACTACAAAGCTCATTCTTCTTTACTTCTTTAGGTGTATTTATAAATAATTCCGTTACAATAAAATCTTTATTAGCAGCTATCATATGAATAGTATCTCCTACCTTAAGTCTACCATTCATAACACAAACTGCAACAACAACTCCTCTATAAGCATCAAATATACTATCAAATATTAAAGCCTGTAAAGGAAGATTAGAATCACCTTTAGGTTCAGGTACCCTATCAATAATAGCTTGAACTAACTTTTCAACTCCCTCACCCGTTTTAGCACTAGTAAGAATAATCTCATCATCACTAAAACCAAATACTTTGTTAAGTTCTCTCTTTACCTTCTCTACATTAGCATTAGGTAAATCTATTTTATTAATAACTGGAATAATTGTTAAATCATTTTCCATCGCTAAAAACATATTAGCAAGAGTTTGAGCCTCTACTCCTTGAGCCGCATCTACTACTAAAATAGCACCATCACAAGCAGCTAAACTTCTACTAACCTCATATGAAAAATCTACATGTCCTGGAGTATCAATAAGATTAAGTTGATACAAATTATTATTATATTGATAATTCATAGTAGCTGTATTAAGTTTAATAGTAATTCCACGTTCTCTCTCTATATCCATAGAATCAAGGATCTGATCCTTAGCTTCCCTTTTTGTAACAGCACCACATACTTCCAAAATACGATCAGCTAAAGTACTCTTACCATGATCAATATGAGCAATAATAGAAAAGTTTCTTATATTCTTACGTTCCATAAAAATCCTCCAGTAATTAAAATTATATCAAAAAAAATAATACTTTTCCATAAAGAATAATAAAAAAGCAAGAAATCTCATCATAATCTCTTGCTACTTTAAAAACTCATTTTATAAATATATTACTATTCATCTTTTCCTAATAATTTAACAACACTACAATTATTAAAGTCTATTTTACTAAGTATATCATTTAACTCCTCTAAATTAAGACTTCTAATCTCATCAATTCTATTAGTAACAACTCTCTTATATCTAATTAAATCATCATATACATTATTAACAACTGAATCAATATAATCAGCCATTCTAACTTCATTTGCAATCCAAACTTTCTTTACACGTTCAACTACATCTGCTAAAATATTTATATTTTTAACTTCAGTCCTTATCTCATCAATCAATGTATCGGGTTCCTTAGTTGATGCAATCATTAAATAAGTTTTAAATCCATCAATAGACTCCCATTCCATATAAAGACTATTTAATAGTTTCTTATTTCTAACTCTTTCTCTAAATTCAGATGAAGATCCAAAACAAATAGTAGAAATCATTTCTAAATATAAATCAAGTTTTAAAGGATCATAATCCTCTAACTTATCAGTTGGTATTTTAAAACCAACCCCTATTTTAGGTAATTTAACACTTGAATGTATTGTAACTTCTCTATCTTTTACTTCCTTAGGCTCATCTATTTTCTTTATAACTGGAATATTTTTTCTACTAACAGAATCCATCTCTTTATGAATAATTTTACTAGCCTCTTCTACATCAAAATTACCAACTAATAAAACAAACATATTATTAGGACAATAAAAATTATTATAGCATTTATATAAATCTTCTTTAGTAATTTTATTAATCTCTTCAATAGATCCACCTATATCAATACGCCTAGGATGAATATGATAAATTGCTTCTCTTAATCTAGTCTCCATCTGCCATTCAGGAATATCAGCATACATCTTTAACTCTTCACCAATAATACCTTTTTCTTTTTCTACATTACTATCAGTATAATATGGCTGATTAACATAATTTAACAAAAACTTTAAATTATCACTAAAATTCTTAGTACCATAACATATATATTGTGTATTATCAAAAGAAGTAGAAGCATTAGCACCAGTACCACTTTCTGAAAAATAAGTAAATGGATCAACACCATCTTCTTGTTCAAACATCTTATGCTCTAAAAAATGAGCTATACCATCTGGTACCTTTACTTCTTCTTTAGTATCAATATCTATAAAAGAAGTAACTTCAGATCCATATCTAGTAGCATAAGACATAAAGTAATTTTTCTTATTAGAAAAAGGTATCATATATACTTCTAAACCATTAATTAATGTTTCTGAATATAAATCTAAATCTAATCCTTTTAAACTAACTTTTCTCATCAGCTACCCCCTCTAAACAAAATATTGTATCCATATAAACCTTCTTCGCAACTTCAACAATTTCTTCCTTAACTACTTTATTCATCATACTACGCTTTTTATCAATATCATCAGTACCGATCATTTCCATAACATAATAATTATTAATAATTCTATCTTCATTTTCCAGAATTTCATCCATTGCTGTATTATAGTACTCTTTAGCTATCTTAATATCATTTTCATCAAATTCCCCATTCTTCATAGCTAAAAGTTCCTTCTCAATAATTTTAACAGCCTTCTTAAAATTACTCTTATCAATTCCAGATCTTATAATAACAATATTATCAAGCTTATTAACAACAGAGTTTATTGTATAACATAGAGAATTTTTCTCCCTAACATTCTTAAATAATTTAGAATCAGATCCTCCACCAAATATTATATTAAATAATGTTAGAGGATATTTTCTCTCATAATCAGTTAAACCATTACATCTACAAGCAATTGCTAATTTAGATTGTGTATTATCAATCTCTTCCTTAACAAATCTTCTTCTCATTCTAGGTTTCTTTTCTAATGCAAAATAATCAACTTTATAATTTTTAAAAGTATTAATTTTAAAAGTCTCATCTATTAATTTAATCATCTCATCATTATCTATATTACCAATTACAAAAATATCAACTAAATCTTCTCTTATCATACTTACATAATATTGATAAAGCTTATTACCCGTTATTTTATCTAAATCATCTATATATCCCATCATTCTATAAGAATATACACCCTTCTTATCAAACTCTTCAAACATTCTAATCAAACTATAATCAGATGGATTATCTTTTATAGAATTAAGTGAATTTAGACAAGCTGTTCTTACTATATCTAATTTTTCCTCATTAAAAGATCCATTCACAATATCAGGATCAAATATAATATCATGAATAAAATTCAATGAATCTCTAAAATTACCCTCTTCTGTATACTTATCATTAAGTACATTTAAACAAAAACTTGTATTTATATAATTACCATATCTAGAATTAGAACAACGTATATCAGCAGCATATAAATCCTGTGCTTTAATAGTTAAACTTCTCTTAGAAGGATACTTACCACTAGATTGAGTAAACATATCACATAAGATATTTCTAATAGTAATTTCATTCTTCTTTATTGGCCTTCTAAAATTAATTTTAATTGTAACAGTTTTAAACCTATCTGTTTGAATTAAATGTAAGTTATAGCCACCCATATTTTTTTTAGTATATTTCAAAATATCACCATCCATTCATATTAACTACTAATAGCATCAAGTGCTAATTTAATCATATCATTCAAAGATTTTTCTCTCTCTTCACTAGTAAGACTTCTATTATCATATTTAGAATCAACAACAGTAAGTAATGTACTAGCTTCCCTATTTAATTTATAAGCTAAATAAAAAAGTACAAATGCTTCCATTTCACTAGCTAAAAATCTCTTATCTGGAAAGTTACTAATAAATTTTTCATGATCAACATAAGGATCAAATACATCACTAGTTATAATTTCCCCACTTTTTATATTAATATTCATAGCTAATGCCACATCTTTAATTTTTTTATTTAGTAATACCGATGAAAAATACTCCTTACCAGTATCTAAATCAAAAAGTAATGGAAAAGTACTTAAAGAATAAGAAGACGTAGCTAAGATAACATCTAGTAACTTAACATTTTTATTTACAGTTCCACATGTACCAATCCTTATTATTTTTTTGACATCATAAAACTTATATAATTCATAAGCATAAATTCCCATACTTGGAATTCCCATTCCTGATGAAAAAACTGTAACTCTCTTATTATTATAATACCCAGTATATGCAAATATATTTCTAACTTTATTAACTAACTTAACATCAGTTAAAAAATTATCTGCAATATATTTAGCTCTTAATGGATCTCCAGGCATTAACACAATAGGTGCAATATCCTCTTTTAAACTTTCAATATGAATAGTAGCCATAATAATCACCCTCTTCTATTATTATAGCAAAGTCAAAAGAAAAAAACATCTCTAAAATTAAGAAATGCTTATTCATTTGTTTTTTTTACCTTTTGGAAACCATTAACTAAAGTAGTCTCATCACTTTTATAAATTTTTTCCTTATAAATATCAAGTGCTTTAAGTGTTGCACGCCTAACAGTGCCAACACAAACACCAAACTCATTTGCTACATCTTGATCAGTTACAAACTCCCTATCAACAACTTTTAATCTAGCATAAGCTAAAGCAGCCTCTGAAGTAGGCATAAAATCTATCATTTCCGATACAGACATTAACATCGAATTAAGTAAATCAAATTGTTTACTATCAATCAAATTTAAAGATAAGACTCCATTCATCTCCTCTTCAATAATTGAATCTATTAAAATCCTATCATTATCCATTTCACTAAATAATACTTGAAGCTCTCCCCTCGAAAGAACTTTATCCGGGTGCTTTTTAATATTTTTTAAAATCTTTCGCATTTTAGGTATGACCTTATACAAACGCTCAGACAATGTGCTAGTCCAATTATCATCTTTTTCTGCCCTAGTAAGATCATCCCCATAACGCATTCTTAATAGTTTTCTTTCATTATAAGACAATCTAGAAACCATATTATCAACCTGTAATTTTGAAAAAGGAACAAACTGATCATATAAATTCTTAACCTTACCATTATAATAGTCAGCTATATTATTCTTTATATTGCCAAAAGCAACACTTTCCCTATATCCTTCTATAGCAGCAAATGCTCTTTCAGGATTATCCATATATAATGTTAAAGAGTTTACATTTGAAGAACAAATAAATTTAGAAATAGCTTTAGATTCAATCTGCCGAACCCTTTCTTTTGTATATCCCCATTCCTTTCCAATTTCCTCTAACGTATATATTCGGTCAAGAAAACCAAAGCGTAAAAGCAAGATTTTCCTTTCTTTATCAGTCAGTAAAGTATTATTAAACAATTCATCCGTATCAGCAATCATATTATTATTTTCACTTTCATCATAAATATCAGAATCACTTGGAACAAACTCTAGTAATTCAACACCATCACGTTCATCAGAAACCATACTATTAAGACTAATAGCATCATCTTTTAAACTATTTAAAAGTATTGCCTTTGATACAGATATACCCATATCTTCAGCAATTTCCTCAATCTTAGGTCTTCTACTTAATTTAATACTAAGCTTCTCACTTACCCTATTAAATTTTAAAACATTTTCTTGAAGATGAATTGGAACTTTAATATTTCTTGATAATTCATATGAAGCTCTAGAAACAGCTTGCCTAATCCACCATGTAGCATAAGTAGAAAACCTGCACCCCATATTTAAATCGAATTTATCTATAGTGTTTATTAACCCAATATTTCCCTCTTGAATTAAATCAAGTAAAGGAACTCCCTTGTTAGCATATTTTTTAGCAATACTAACAACTAGCCTTAAATTTGAATTTATCAACTTATCTCTAGCAACTTTATCACCAGATTTTGCCCTAACTATAAACTCCTCAGTTTCTAAAGTAGAAAGTAGTGGATATTTTGATATTTCTTTAAAATACATTTTAATACTATCAGGAAGATCAGCAATATTATTAGAATTAGTAACAACAGAATCATTATCAATTTCAATACCATTTTTTAAACAATATCCACTCAATAACATAACTAAAATTTCATCATCAGAATAATAAATATGTGTTTTCAAAAAATCTCTATTGCTTTTACATAAACACCTGATAAGAGAACATAACTTATTATTGTCCATCAACTTTAAATAATAAGATGAAAAATCTATATCAAAATCTCTAAATGAGCTAGTAATCTTTTTAAGCTCAATAATATTATCCTCATAATTATCACTAACACTAACACATTTGTTTAAATAATCATTTAACACATCAATAATTTTATCATCAGTAATTGCCATTAAAATCCCTCCATATCATTTAACCTTTTTTAACATTTTAGATGATAATCCTACAAACTCAGCCAAGTTTATAACATCATAATTAGAAGAAAGTTTTTTTAAAGCTTTGTTTTTATAATAATATGTATTTTTACAATTATCATCACCTAAAGCTTCTTTTTGCACATCTTGTTCAAAACCAAAATAACTTAATAAACAAAATCTTTCCTTATCAGTCAAATCAGTCTCAGCAATAATTCTATCAAGTTCTCCAATCAAAAAGTTAGACTCTACTCTATCAATAACATCCATATCGCCAGGGATATTATCTACTATAGGCAAAAAGCCATCATCAGTAGCTATATCAGAATAAGAACTATAATAACTATTAAAACTTGAATATATACTAATAGCATGATAATTTATTTTTAATAAGCTCCAATTCTTTAGAAGTAATACCTAATATATCACAAGTAACATCATCTTTTAATTTTTTACACTCAGACTCGTATTGATAACTAAGTTTTTCATATTTATGAATTAAAGAATGGATATTTAATGGCACGGAAAAAGGATAAGCAACTTCGCCATAATATTGATACAAACTATTAATAATACACCTATATGCATAAGTAGAAAACTTCGTTCCTCTAGTAAAATCAAACCTATCTATCGCCTTAATTAAAGCAATACCATTAATTTCAAATTCATCATGATAACAATTAAAAAGTTTTTGTAAATCAACACTTTTTAAAACTATTCCCTTGGCCACTGATAAATTAGGATAATAACCAATAATATCAAAAAAATGATTAAGAACTTCTGTTAAATTAGAGCCATCATAATTTTGAAACAAATATTCATTAAGAAAATAATTAAATGCTCCACTCGAAATCAATTTTTCTATATATTCACTGTAACTAACCCAAAGTCTAGAAAAAATATAGCTATTAAAATCTTCACAAGTGCTACTACTAAAATTTTTAGTAATAGAATTAACTAATTTAGAAAATTTTCTTTCATTAAATCCAAGATATTCAAACTTATTTTTATAGTATTCTAAATCAATAATCGCCATAAAAATCCCCCTGTCAAAATTACTTATTATATTACCGATTATTTTTTAATTGCTTAACTAACTTTTTTGCACTGAAAGGATATTCACTACAATCAGCCAACAATTCAGCATCAGAACAGGTAACTAGTTTTTTTAAAGCATTCTTTAAAATTATGTTAATATTTTGCCTAGAAGTACCAAACAAATCACCAATAGCTTGAAGACTAAGAGGTGAATTACCATAAAAACCAAACCTAAGTCTAACAATTTCTAACTGTTTATTAGTTAATGACTTTTTAAGTATATTATCTATAATTATCCGATTCAAATCATCTTCATGTTCTTCAAATATAGAACTATTAGGATCTACAATTAAACTTAAAAAATCATCCGAATCACATTCACCATCTTTAATAATAGGTGCGTCCAAACTTCTAATATTATAGTAAGCATTATAAATATCATATATTCGCTGAGAACTAACATTAATGCTTTTAGCAATCTCGTCAATTTCTGGCTTTCTACCCAAAGTTTGTTCTAATTCTATCTCCTGTTTCCTAAATTTACTAATAATCGTCCTGGCATCAACTGGTAACTTAACCTGATTATATTTAGATATAGCCTTACCGATTTTAGTCTTAATACAATATCCAGCATATGTAGAAAATTTAAACCCTTTAAAAGGATCAAACTTATCAACGGCTTCAACTAAACCAAAATACCCTTCTTGAAAAAGATCCATTAAAGAAAGAGATGTATAATCACTTACCTTACTTGCAAAATACAGAACAAGTCTATAATTTCTTTCTAAAAATTCTAGTTTACTATCTTCATCGCCCGATCTAATCCTTTCAAAATATTGAACTTCTTCTTCCTTAGTAATAGGAGGTCTTTGAGAATTTTTACCTGAAAATATTAGTTTTATTCCATCATCATCAAAATCAGAGCCAAAACCATTATAAGCTTCTTTAATAATCTTTTTTTCTGAATCAATAATAGCACTACTGACAAATAATTTTTCAAAAGTTATATTACAAAATTTAGTTAAAGAAGGCCTACCCTTTATTTTATCAACTATCAATTTTAAATTATCGCATGACTCAAGCATACCAACATATGAAAAATCATCACCATCATAACCTATATCACTTAAAAAATCATCTAATTCATTAATCTTATTCATACATTCACTAATACTAGCTTCCGAAATGTTAAAGGTATCAACTATATTAGATATAACACCATAATCGCCATTACCTAAAAGAGTTCTAATATATAATTTCGCATCATTTTCTAAAGCCTTGTATATATCAGTAGCACCACTAGAAATAATACTAGATATAGCCTTATCAAAATCAAATTCGGAAAAGTTGACATAATTATATTTTGTTATTATTTTATCCTTTAAATCTTCCATTATAATCTCCTGTATTAACTAACTTTTTACTCTTAATTTTAGCTTTATTTTCCATATTAAGTATATGATCAACACCTTTATAACTTATAGTTTTATTATGTTGATCTCTAAATAGTTTAATCTTTAAATCTGAAAAAGGATCATCAGAATACTCAGATAATAGTTCAGCACCACCTCCGGTGCGTAATTTACCAAGAGCAGCATTATTAAGTTGACCAATTCTTTGAACAGTAACCCCTAATTTTGAAGCAATATCCTTTCTGGATAGGTAAACCCCATCATTTCCCAATCCATAACCAAGTCTAATTACTTCTCTTTGATTTTTATTCAATTTAGATAGTTCAAACGCTTCTTCAATCTTAATAGAAAGTTCCTTGTTTTCCATTTTTTCTTCTACCGACAAATCATCATCCGCTACAGTATATAAAAGTTCACCATCAGGCCTATCATTATCATCAATAGTCGTTGTATTTAAGCTATCACAAAAATTATCAGCATTATAAAGCACTAATAACGTTTTTGTATCAACACCAACCTTTTCAGCTATCTCAGCTATCCTAGGCTCTCTTCCCAGTTCCGCACTTAATATAGCACTTATCTTTTTACATTTCATAAGTAAAGAATCAGCACTAGGTGGTAATCTAAATGGTTTAAAATATCCTATAGCCCTAGTAATAGAGCACTTAATCCAATAAGCCGCATAAGTAGAAAATTTCCATCCCTTATCTGGATCAAACTTATCAACTGCCTCATTTAATCCAAAATATCCCTCTTGAAAAAGATCAAGCAATGAAAGTGTCGTAAAATTTCTTTTTCTTTTAGCAAAAAATAAAATAAGCTTAAAATTTCTCTCCAAAAATTCATTACGACTTAAAACATCACCACTTCTTATTTTTTCAAAATACTCTTTTTCTTCTAAAGCAGTAATTGGTGGTAAATTCATATATTTACTATTTTTAATAAGAAAGTTAGCATTTTCATCACCAGAAATACAAGAAGTATCATAAGACTCCTCATTATATTCACTAACATCATTAACAATATCATTAGCTAATAACATATTTTGAATAGTTGAACTATCATATTCATAATCCTTATCTAAATTAGAAACAAGCATTCTTAACTCATCACAAGAATCAAGCATCTCAATAAGATTAGGTACACTACAATCAAAAGATATTTCATCAAGGAAACTACCTATTTTATTAATAGCATCCAAACTAGCTTTAAAATCCGCTTTATAAAGATCAAAATTAAGAAACCCATCAATTATAATCTGGTAGCAGCCATCATTTAAACACTCACCTATATATTGATACACTTTAGTCATTAACGTTTTTTGAATAAGCAAGATTTCATGATTATCACAAGATGATAGTATATCATTAATTACACCATCAAAATCAAATGCAGAAAAGTCAACAAAAGGATACTTTTTTGCTATGATTTGCTTCAAATATAAAATATCATAACCCATTACGGTTCCCCCTCATATAATACCGCATCACCAAGTACACATATAATAACACAAACAGGAAAATTATTCAATTAAAAAAAGATTACATCAGTAATCTTAATTTATAAATATTTATTCATCACCTTTATCTAGTTGAACTAAAACTTCTCTAGGTTTAGATCCATTAGCTGGACCTATAACACCACGTTCTTCTAAAAGATCAATAATTCTAGCAGCTCTATTATAACCAAGTTTAAATTTTCTCTGTAAAAGTGAAGCACTAGCCTTCTGAGTATTAATAACAAACTCTACGACTTCTCCATATATTGGATCATCATCATCAACAGATTCCCCTTCACCAGAGAGTACAGATTTATCCGATTTATCAATAGCTTCCAAATTAAGAAGAGATTCATCATATTGAGCCTTTTGTTGTTCTACAGTGAAATCAATAAGACGCTTTATCTCATCATCTGTAATAAAAGATCCTTGAATACGTACAGGAGAATTCATTCCAATTGGCAAAAACAACATGTCCCCTCTACCAAGTAATTTTTCAGCACCAGTTTGATCCAAAATAGTTCTTGAATCAATTCCTGAGCCTACTGCAAAAGAAATACGTGAAGGAATATTAGCCTTAATTAAACCAGTAATTACTTCTGTGGAAGGTCTCTGTGTCGCAACAATTAAATGAATACCAGCAGCACGAGCTTTTTGTGTAATACGTAAAATTGAATCTTCAACCTCTTTAGCAGCTACCATCATCAAATCGGCAAGCTCATCTATAATAACAACAATATATGGCATTTTAGCCTTTGAGACATCGTCACTCTTATGATCTGCATTCCATTTTTCAACATAAGCATTATAGCCTTCAATATTTTTAGTTTTGCTTTCACTAAATGTCTCATATCGTCTTTCCATTTCATTAACCATTTTACTAAGAGCAACAGCTGCCTTTTTTGGATCAGAAACAACAGGACATAATAAGTGTGGAATACCATTATATACAGAAAGTTCTACTACTTTAGGGTCGACCATAACTAATTTAACTTCATCAGGTCTAGCCCTCATTAATATAGAACATATAATGCCATTAACACAAACAGATTTACCACTACCAGTAGTACCAGCTATAAGTAAATGTGGCATCTTATTAATTTCACAAACACCAATATCACCCATAATACTCTTACCAAGTGGAACCATCAATTTCTTATCTAAGGAGTTTTGCATTAACTTACTACTAATAATTTCATAAAAACTAACAGGAGTTGCAACATCATTAGCAAACTCAACACCAACTGTATTTTTACCAGGAATAGGTGCCTCAATTCTAACATCTTTTTTAGCAAGAGCTAAAGCTATCTCCCTATTAATTGAAGTAATTTTATTAACCCTAGTACCACTAGCTATTTCAAGTTCATATTGTGCAACAGTAGGACCAATATGTACCTCAACTACTTTAGCAACTATCTTAAAGTCCTTTAAAACACGTTCAAGTATCTCAATATTTTTCTCAATTGACGCCCCATTATCACCCTTTTGCTTCTTTTTAGGTTGAGTCAAAAGACTAAGTGGTGGTAATTGATATTTATGATTATAAACACTCTTATCAGTACTTTCTTTAATAGAATTATCACTACTTATATTATTAGAATCATTAATTTTAGTAATTTCATCAATACTAGTAATTTTAATCTTTTTATCAGCATCAGGTAACTCCTCATCCTTATTATCATTAATAATAACTGAACTCTTCTTTTTATTATTCTTTCTTTCTCTACTCATTTCTCTACCCTTAGAAAGAACATCCTTAACTTTATCAAATATAGAAAAACCAGTAAATATAGAAGCACCTAATATAATTAATACCCAAGATATTATCTGCATACCAGTATATGAAAATAATTTAGTAAAACAAATCGCTAAAGCTCCACCAATTAACCCTCCACCAACAGCAAACCAATCCTCAAGTATACCATTATTCATAATACTATTAAATCCAGCAACTAACTGATTAACTGTCTCTTTAAAAACTAAAACAATATTACTATTATTTTGAATAACAAACTCCTTATGCATCATAGTTAAAAGTCCAAGAACAAAAACATATAAACCAACTAATTTAGTTGAAAAGAAGTCAGGTTTATCCCTTTTTAATAACATATAACATCCAACTATAAATAGTGAAAGTAAAAAAGGAATATATAAAGATCCAACTAAAAACAGACCAAAAGAAGCAAACATCCTACCAACTGGTCCATATTTACCAATTCCAAGAATTGAAATTAAAACTAAAATAACCCCATATAATTCAAAACTATATTTAAACTTTGTTTTAACAACTTTTTTCTTTTTACGTTTAGCCATACAATATCTACTCCCATCCTAACAAGTTAATTGTATCAAACAACTTAAAATAAGTCCATCAAAGAAGAAAACAAAATAAAAAAAAGTCAAATTATTGACTTAATTATCTCATCTTGTTTTAACTTTTACTTTTGCTTTTAAATCTTCAAAGTTTTCCCTATGTTGTTCTAATGGAGCACTAATCTTATTTACAAATGAACCAGTATCACCATACTCACTTCTCTTACATTTAGCTAATTTCAAAAAGTCAGTAACATCACGATAACTATATTTATCGATTGTATTAGCATTAATCTTTCTAATTCCTGCCTGTCTTCTTTTACTAGGCCTAACTCGCTTACATTCAACGACATCATTCATAATGTTTTCATTCTTTAAAAACATTTTATATTTTTGAATGTCTTTAACCCTCTTATGAACACTAGCACCTTTAACAACATTTTTACCTGTAATATATAAGAATATAGCAGTAGCAATCAAAGTTGGAACATTAACAGCAGTACATAAAAGTGCTATATAAAGTATAGAAGCCCCACCAAAAACAGCTGTTCCAACCCTGCGTTTCTTAAGTTCAGCTTTATACAAATTCTCATCAGAAACAATTGCTTGTATTTGTCTTTTTTCTTCTGTTAAAACTTCTTTCTCTCTACTTATAGAATATGCCTCTCTACTAGTAGAACCATCAGCATAATAAATAATTAATTCTCCATTAACAATTCTATGTCTTAATATATAATTATTATTATCACAAAACTCTTTTTTCATCGAACCCCTCCGTAAAAATTAAGCTCTTGATACGTATTTACCATCACTAGTAGAAACTATAATCTTTTCACCCTCATTAACAAATAAAGGTACACGAACAACAAGTCCTGTCTCACATTCAGCATCTTTTAAAGCATTATTAGTAGTATTACCTTTAACAGCAGCTTCAGTATGAGTAATAATAAGTTCAACTTTATCTGGTAAATCAATACCTAAAACTTCACCTTCAAACATAGTTATATAAACTTCTAAATTCTCTATTAAGAACTTTGCTCCGTCCCCAATAGTGTCCTTAGAAAGTTCTAATTGCTCATATGTATCCATATTCATAAAATAATAAGTATCATTCATTGAATATAAATATTGCATTAATTGTTTTTCAATTCTAGCAGTTGCCACCTTAACTCCAGCATTAAAAGTCTTTTCAAATATGGCTCCAGTCCTAAGATTTTTAAGTTTAGCCTTTACAATAGCTGCACCCTTCCCTGGTTTAACATGCTGAGTATCCATAACAACATAAATAGCGCCTTCCACTTCAATAGTGATGCCATTTTTTAAATCATTAGTACTTATCATCTTTCAGACTCCTTTTATTTTTCTTCCTTATGAACTGTATGCTTTCTACATCTATGGCAGAACTTATTTATTTCAAGACGATCAGTATTTTTTACGTTTCTATCAGTTCTATAGTTTTTTTCATCACATTCACTACATTTTAACGTCTTATTTTGTCTATTTCCTACTTTTGCCATCTATATCCCTCCTTACGTCTACCGGTATTATACCAGACTTTCATACCAATTGCAAAGATTTTTTTGTTTATTTAAAGAAAAAGGGGCCTATTTTCCCCTTAAATTATGCTTTAATAAATACAAATACAATAAACCACCAATTACAACAATAAATACTCCCAAAAACATAACATACATAATACCAGGACCACCAGTATTAGGAAGCACATTTATTTTTTGATTTACAATTACATAATTATTATTATAATCTTCACCGTCTATCTTAATATTACCATCACTATCTACCACAACAGAAAATGTATCTTTATTAATTACATATCCACTTGCAACTCTAGATTGTTTTAAAGTATAAGCACTATCAGGTAAAACTCTAAAATTAAGTTTATCATCACTAGAAACATCATTTCCATTAATAGTTAAACTAAACTCAGAACCAGAAAGATTATTATTATCTTTATCAGTTACTCCAACACTAAGCACTATATCACTTACTTTAAAGCTATTAGTATCAGAAATAACATCATCCGTTAATTCATAATTATCAATATTAGCTAAAGCTCCCAATACAGACACTTTATTAGTATAACTTTCAACTTTCTTACTTAAAGTAGTCCCTGAAGTCTTGTATTTAGCAAGTATTTCAATACTTCCAAGAGCCTTAATAGTTGGTATTTTAACATAATTATTATCAACGGTATAATTACTAGAAGAAACTACTTCAATACCACTAAGTCCCATCTCTACTATTACATCACTAACACTAAAGTTAGAATTAGGATTAGAAACAACTATTTTAAAGTCAACAATCTCTCCTTTATCATAACATGACCTATATTGATCTATAGTATTACTTATTTTTAAATCAAACTTAGTAGGTAGAATCTTCCACTCACCATAAATAACTACATCTTCCTCTGGCATAATAAATGTTTTATCTTTATACCATCCTAAAAACTCATACCCACTTGCAGAAACATTATCACTAACAGTAACAGTATCTCCTGGATAATAACTAGCCTCTATTGGCAAAAGTTCATTTGCATTATCAGGCATATCAGTTCCCTGAAATTTATAAGTAACTTTATAACTAATTCTCTCAAATGAACCAACTATTTCTACATTCTTATTAGAAATAGTAAAAATTGATGAAGAAAGACCCGTATCACTATTAATATCAGTAATAAACTCTACATCATTAGAAGTCCAACCAGTAAATCTATAACCATCTATAACATCTCCAGCTTTTAAAGAATCAACAGTAACATCTTCCCCTTCACTATATGATTTAGTACTAGGAATAGTATATCCATCAGGAATATCACCATCTACTCTATATGAAACACTATAAGTTTTATTCTTGGTAAAACTACCTATAAATACAACATTCTTACTAGGCATAACAAAAGTTCCTTTTTCACTATCAACAGTAACGTCACTACTACTCCAGCCACTAAAAGTATATCCACTCATAACAGGAGACATTGCTACTGAAACTGTATTGCCTTTTAAATAAGTTTGTGCCTCTGGTAAACTAGGCGCTCCAGCAACATCACTAGAATATTTATAAGTTACAGAATATTTATTACCAGATACATCTTCATCATCATCAGTATCTCCCATAAAAGCATGAACTGTATTAGAAAATACTGGAAAATCTCTTTCTCTAGCAAAAGCTGTATTATAAAAATCCATTCGTGCAGTTGTTAATTTAGGTGTTTTAGTAACAATACCAACAGTCAGTTTACAACCAGCTTGTAAATTTTTAACACTAAAAGATACCTTATTAGTAGTCTCATCATACACTAAACTGTCATCGACAACATAACCAACACAAGCACTACCTGTTCCTCTAGTAACGGCACCAATATCACTATTAGCCACAAACTTCTGAAAGACTAACCCTTCAGGAAGCTTATCCTCAACATAAATATAATCACTATAAACTTTAGCTAAGGAATCATCTCCAGAAACTGAAACCTCCCTATCTTTACCATCATAAATAACATCAATATAATAAGTCAATAAAGATTCAGGAGCAACTCTAGCATCATTTTCTAAAACATCAGAAAAGGAAGCATTAATATAGAATAAAACAGCAATCAAAACTATAACTATTAATCCAATAATTATATACTTAGTCTTCCTCTTCATCATCCCACCGCCTTAACAGTAGCTTTAAAACCATAGCAGTCATTTCCACCATAACTAGTTTTAAAAGTAATTTTTATATAATTTCCAGAAAAAATAAATGTTTTAGTTGTCCTTGTTGTACCACCTAAATTTCCACTAATATCATTACCATCTGCATCATATATATTAATCCAATCATAATCAACATTATGAGTTTGATAATCAATAGTAACAAATATTCTTTCTGCTCCTTCAAAAGTTTTTTCCCCATAAACTTTAGGTGTAGTCATACCACTAGGATAAGGATTATGTTCAGACTCAAACTCAGCCGTACCAACTTCCTCTAATTTCTTAGTTAAAATATTAGTTATCACAACATTTTCATCTGGCATAACAAAACTATCACCAGTAACCTCTTCACCATTTATAGTAAATCCTAAAACCTTATAGTAGCCAGACACAGAATTCAAAGTAACTTTTTCGCCACTCAAAGCACGTTTGTTAGAAACAATATCACCAGTTGTATCATTCAAAGTAATAGAATGACCGATCTTAAGTTGATACGGATCATCAGTAGTACCAGACCCTCGAGCAACCTTTATTCCCTTTTTCAAAGAAACAGAAGGTACAATATACTTAGAATGGTCGCACTCAGAACTGCTTCTCGAGGATGAGTAAATACTAGCATAATCATCATAAAAAAATGTCGTTAATGTTAATGCTTCAAGCTTAGGTTTACCTATTATCGTATATTCATAATATGTTAACAGTGCTATAGGATATTTTAAGCCATTCATAGTTGTTAGTTTATCATTTTGATTAAAGCAAGATAGACCATTTATATTATCTGCATCATCAGTTAACGATTCTCTTCTATTGCACCATATTGTATCCTCCAAATAGTTTGTATAAGGTAATAAATTGTTTTCATACCAACTATCAACATGTCCTTTTACTATAGAATCATTAACATTAGAATACATTTTTTCTTTAACTTTTTCTATATCCTCTCCATCAGTAAAAGTAAGATATGAAAGAAAATAGTAAGTTGCATCCCAAGCATCAGAAACAAAGTAATAAATTGCATCACATGATAAATCAGTAGATAAACAAGAATAAGAATAATAATATTTATTTTTTTTAGTAATATTTAATGGACTTACCTCAATTGTATCAGTTAAAGTGTATTTATCACCATCCCAAGTTACATCATTACCAAAAACATAATTTATCTTAGACCACTTATCAACAAATTTCTCCTTTGTATTACCATTTTTCAAAATCACATAGTAAGTAGCAAATGAAAAAGAATAAGTAATACTATAAACTTCAGTGCATGATGTTTGGTCAGAAAAGCATGTATATTTATCTTGTAAATTGCTATAGTTACTACTCCATAGTTGCGTCTCGCCAGGATTATCTAAAATATATTTTTCTCCATCCCAAGTTACAGTATCACTGTAGTAAAACTGCGTTTCTGACATTGAAGATTTATATTCTATTGTCAACCCTTCCAATCTATACCAAGCTGGATAAAATCTTTTTGTCTCATACCTTTCACCATACATATAGCCAGCATCAGCCGGAGAGTTAATCTTTTCATTAAACTTACTTTTACCAATAGTTGTACCTTCACCTGTTGCCGTACATTTTCCATCAGCTGTTGGTTTACCATTATACACTAACTTTACTCCACCAGTTTCTGTTGTTCTAACTATTTTCCAACAAATATTGGCAAATAAAACATTGTTATTATCAATATCACCACGGTAGTAATATATATTTTCACCAGGTTCTCTATTACTAGAAGTAAATTGATAAACACCTTTACCATTAGTATCACTCGGTTGTGCCCAAAAACTTATACCACTACTAGATGATACAAATTCACTCTTAACATTGTCAGGGACAGCTTGATCTTCCATTATATTATAAAGTGTAGGTACTTTAGAAATAGTTCCATCCATACTCTTATTTAATGATAATTTTGACCATTCACCTTTAACAGTAACATTTGCTTCTGGCATCTTAAAATTATCATTATTTATCATATCAACTTCTTTATAAATATCTTTACCATCATCATCTTTTTTTAAATAAGAAGCTACTTTCCAACCTTTAAATAAATATCCGTTACAACTTATACTATTATCACTTTTTCTAACAGTTGTATTTACTGTATGATTTTTTGCATCTGGTACATTTCCAGAAAGTACACATCCCAATGGTATATTGGCATCATATGTAACCTTATAACTATCATTAATAACAGGCATTCCAGTCTCATCGACATCCTCACTATTATCACTTATTTTAGAAACAATATTAGTACCAGTTAAAGTAGGATATATTCCTCCTTTATTTAAAAGACTATCATTTAAATTTAACCCTACAACAATTTTCTCTTTTTTACCAGCTCTTAATACTTGATTACTTAAATCAATAGTTATTTTACTATTATCATCTACTTCTACTTTACCAATTGTATTAGTTATTCTACTCTTATCTACAGTAAAGTAATTTGTATCTACTGGTGATGTTATTACAAATTCATCATATTTAAGCGGATCAATAGAGGCATCATATAAAACATCATATAAATTATCTACTGTCGCTACAAATTGATTATCACTAATTCTTTTTATTTCATTAGTTATATTATTTCCCATTTCATAAGATACCGCATTAAAAACAATATTAGGATATTTACTTTTCATGTACTTATATTGTCCAACCTCATTAGGAGTATCCTTAACAGGATATCCATCAGTTAAAAATAATACAACATTTCGATCATTACTATCAATCTCACTATTACTAAAAACTTCATCAGCCTTAACTAGTGCCTGATAATAATTGGTTAATCCCTCAGCAGTTAATGCATCAACACTACTAATTAAAGAATCTTTATCTTTTGATAAATTACTTATAATTCTAGCGCCACTATCAAAAGTAATTAAACCAACACTATTATTTTGATCGTTTAATAATGTATCAATTAAATTCTTAGTACTATCTTTCATTATATCAAGTTTTGACTTATAAATATCATCAACTAAATATCTTCCCTCATTCATAGTAGAAGAAGTATCAAGCACTAATAATACATTAGTTTTAGAATAACTAGATTTAATAATAGAATTAATATCAAAAACTAATTCAGCTTTACCACCATTAGTCCAATTAATAGTCTCTACTACCCTCCAAGCACCTTGTTCTTTAGTATCATAATCCATATTCTTAGATTTAATAATAATACTTTTAACAGGTAACAAAGCAGACAAAGAAAGCGATATAGACATAATTAAAAATATTGAAAATATTCCACCAACTATAATAGATAATCTCTTTAAATAATTCATATCATTAAAATAATTTTTTATACTTTTAAATACACTCATATTTATCCACTCCAACTATCACATCTTAACATTATTTTAACCTAACAAGCCATTATTTTCAAGATTAATAAATAACAAAATAAACTTATTATATTGATAGTTAACTTCATAGATAAAAGATTTATAAATCACTTATATTATTCAACAGCTATTACTT
Organism: uncultured Bacilli bacterium; assembly: GCA_934163035.1. Taxonomy (GTDB): domain Bacteria; phylum Bacillota_I; class Bacilli_A; order RF39; family UBA660; genus CAG-877. The sequence goes on from CAKPJX010000001.1 coordinate 92,512, forward strand.
ACTTAAATTTAATAAAGTCCATACATTTCTACATACTTATTTGTAACAGCCTTTGTAATTCTTAAAGTAACATAGCTAGTAAAATAATTATAATCATTTGGCCTAGAAGAATTAGGAGAAGTAACTACAATTGACATTTTAGGTTTATCGAATGGTAAATAACCTACGAAAGAAGATGTAATTGTTTCAGTGTCAATTATTCCATCATTATCAATATCTATAAAGCTTTGAGATGTACCAGTTTTACCAGCTGATAAAAACTTTCTATCAACATAACTAGTACCATAACCACCATAATCATGCATATCAGCATAAAAACCTTCTTTAACTCTATTTAAATATTCTTCTTTAGTATCAATAGTATTTAATATCTTAGGTTCAACAGACAAATAAGTCTTTCCAACACTATCATCACTCGTAGATTCATGAACCTCTTTTAATAAATGGGGAACTAGTCTTTTACCACCATTAGCTATAGTATTAACGTATTGAGCAAGTTGTATAGGTGTATAAGTTTCATACTGTCCCATAACAAAGTCTAACAAATTACCAGGATTTACATCCTTAGAAGTATAACCAGAACTCTCAATAGGTAAATCTATTCCTGTTTTAACACCTAAGCCAAATGAATGATACATATTTCTATATTTATCAAATGCTTCTTGATTAAAATTCATCTTCATTCCTCTAAAATATTCTTGCCCATTAACCCTAATTGCAGTCTTAAATTGATATATGTTACTACTTTTAGCTAAAGCTGTAATATCATTAATCATCCCCAAAGTTTTAAAAGAACACTTTTCCTTTACCCCACTAACTTTAATACATTCATCTAATATATATTCACCCATTTTTATTACCCCAGTATTATATCCAACTAACATACTAGCTCCTTTAACAACAGATCCAGGAGTAATAGGAGATGTTAAAATATTAGTTATATTATCAACAAATTCTCCATTAATTATTTTCTTAGATGCAATTGCTAAAATCTCTCCAGTATTAGGTTCCTGAATAATGACACTAGAATGATCATAATACTCAGTATTAGCCTCACCCTTAGCCCTCTTCATTTGTTCAATAATTATCCTCTCAACCTCTTGCTGTAAATTAATATCTATTGATAAAACAATATCTTTTCCTCTCTTCCCCTCTTTAACTAACCTAACATTATGAGAATCAACAACTTCATAAACATCCTTTTCCCCTTTTAAATACTCTTCATATTGCTTTTCTAAATAACTAATACCAACCCTATCACTTAAAGAATATCCCTTAGACAAATAATTACTTTTCTCTTCCTTAGGTATTCCTTGTTCAGAAGAAGAAACAGATCCTAAAATCGATCTTAAAGTGTCCCCATAAGGATATACTCTTTCCCAATCAATTCTTGTATTAAAACCATCCAATTTATCTAAATTCTCACTAATATAAGCATACTCCAAGTCACTAACATCACTTTTAATAATTTTTTCCTCGTATGAATATCCCCTATTCATTAAATAATATAAATAACCAGCCCTAATATCACTATCATTAAAAGATCCAATCTCAGAATCAGTAATTCTTTCAATTTTTAATTCATATAAATCTTTATTAGTAAGTCTTCTCTGCATATACTTATTCATCTCATTATCACTAATCTTTGAACTACCAACATCAGGATACTTAGCTAAATAAAACTCCCGTTTTGCTCTATCACTAAACTTAGAAACATCAAGTTCAATATGAGAAGAAACTAAATATGCTAAATCAATTAATTCTTTATTAGTAGCTTTCTTATCTTTTTTAAAAACAATTGTCTTTAAAGCCTTATTATCAACAATAATATTATAATTTCTATCAAGAATTCTTCCTCTAGGAGCACTAGAAAAACTAACTAAATTTCTATTTAATTTATCAAGCTTTTTATTATAACTTTTACCCTTAACAATCATTACATAAAAAAAATTAACACACAAAAAAATAAATAAAAATGCAACACAAAAACTAATAATTTTAAATCTCTTATTAATAATATTACTATAATTAGTCTTCTTCTTCATAATATCCTCCTATAATTAGTTTATCTCATAATTATTTTTTTAATGCATATATTTTTTAATAGAGGTGATATTATTTATAAAGCACTAATTCAAAAATATATAAACACTATAACTACAGAAAGCATAAAAAACTTCGCTATAAAAAATAAAATGCCCATTTCAGATAATGAAGCATTAATAATTTATAATTTTATTAAAAAATATTATAACGAAGTATTAAACAAAAACGATCAAATATTTTTATTATTAAAAGATAAAGTAAGACCCCAAGTATATAATATTATTATTGACCTATATAACAAAAACAAGACTAAGTATTTAACTTAAAATTATATTAAATAGCGTCGGTTATAATCCATCCAACGCTATTTTAATTAATAATAATATATAAATTCTAAAGAATTCTATAATAAAATTAGAAGCATTATAAAAGGATGATTAAAAATCACCCTGCAATAATTTATTTATCAAGTGGCATCAACAAACATCACTCAATAAATGCCTCTATTCATATAATACTATATTAACCTTCTACACAAGTAACAGCACTAGCTGGTAAAGAACCTTTACTATAAGTAAATGCACTAGTTTTAACAGAACCACGAACCAATGCTGATGATTGAGTAACCTCACTTGAATCAACACCATGTATACCATCTGATAAAGTAATGCCATAAGTAGTATTACGTTTACCAGTAGTAGGATCAGTAGCAACAGTAATTACAACATATCCAAACACGTCACGATTACCCCAAGAAGACTTTCCTCCTTGTTCAAGTATATTTGGAACAGTAACGCTAGACCCATTTAACGCCTCACCGTTAAGTGCCTTTCCAGCTGTATTAATTTCAACATAATAACTTCCATCTGCAGTTGATGAAGAAGGAACACTATCAGTTCCACATACTAGTCCATCTGCAGTCCATAATGTCTTAACAGAGTCAGCATAGTTCTTAGCAACATTTACAAATGTATCTTTTCTTGAATTTTCAATAGTTCTGGTAACCGCAGGTATTGCCACAACCATTAAAATACCCATAATAACTATAACAGCAAGCAATTCAATCAAAGTAAAACCGCAAAATTAAAATGTTAGGCAAAAAAGCCAACTCTCTTTTTTTACATATCACAGTAAAAAAGAAAAGACAATAAAAAAGGAAAAAAAAGACAAAAAGTTTACAAAGAGGAAGTAAAGTAAAGAGAAAGGGGGGATAAAAATAGGAATCCCAAAGATAATGAATAAAACCCAAGCATAGTCCAAAAAAGACCCCAAAATCCAACAATCAATCAGTCCATAAAAAAGGATACACCTTGAACTAAGGTGTACCCCTTATAATAGACTCTTTACAAATAATGTATAATATTAAACCGGTGAGAAAAATGTCGAATAAATCATTAAAAAAATTAGAAGCAAAAACAAAACTATTAGAAACAGAAATTGAGCTATTAACTACTAATAAAATATTAACTAAAAAATCATTTAATCCTAAATTTGAAATAATTAAATATACAATTTGTAAATACAATTTAAAAGGTGTTACTACTTATCTATGTAATTATATGCAAGTATCAAAATCAGGATATTATAACTATTTAAATAATGAGAAAAAAAGAGAAAACAATGAAATAAAAGATAAAAAAGATTTTGAATTAATATTAAAAGCCTATAAGTTCAAAAGAAGAAATAAAGGTGCAAGACAAATAAAAATGGTTTTACAAAATGAATTTAATATTATATTTAATATTAAAAAGATTAGAAGATTAATGAAAAAATATAATTTAGAATGTTCAACAAGAAGAAAAGATCCTTACAAAGAATTAGCTAAAAAGAAAAAAGAAAACAATTTATATAAAAATATAGTAAATAGACTATTTAAACCAGGCATTCCATATAATGTTCTTCTTACTGATATTACTTATCTATTTTATGGAAAAGGCAAGAAATGTTATCTTTCTACAATCAAAGATTCTCAAACAAATGAAATTTTAGCGTATCATATAAGTAAAACTCTTAAAATCGAATTATCACTAAACACTATTAAAAAATTAGTCAAAGAAAAACATATATTTTTAAATGAAAAAGTTATTATGCATTCTGATCAAGGAATACACTATACAAGTAAAAGATTTCATAATCTACTAAAAAAGCATAATATAACACAATCAATGTCTAGACGTGGAAATTGCTGGGATAACGCCCCTCAAGAATCTTTTTTTGGGCATATGAAAGATGAATTAAATCTAGATATATGCTTTTCTTTTCACGATGTATGTCTAGAAATTAAAGATTACATTTACTACTATAATAATTATAGATATCAATGGAACCTAGATAAATTAACACCCGTAAAATATCGAAACAAGTTACTAGAAGCTAGTTAAATTCATCAAACAAATGCTCATCAAATGATTTGTTTTTTATCATATCAATTTCATATTTATATGGAGCATACTTTTTATTTACATAAGGAGTTTCTAAGATTTTAGGAACATCTTTTAATCTTTCATTATAAATAACATTAATTAATGTATCAAAACCAATTGTCCCAAACCCAATATTTTCATGTCTATCTTTATGAGATCCTTTTTCATTTTTACTATCATTAACATGAACACAATGTATTTTATCTATTCCAATAACTTTATCAAAAGCATCTAAGAATTTATCAAAGTCACTCAACTCATAACCACTATCATTTAAATGACATGTATCAATACATACTCCAACAAGCTCTTTATTATCAACACCATCTATTATTTTTTTAATCTCTTCTAATTTAGAACCTACTTCGCTACCTTTACCAGCCATAGTTTCTAGTAATATCATGACTTTACTGTTTTCAAGGATTTTATTAAGTCCGTCAATTATTAGTTCAACTCCCCTATCTATACCAGCACCAACATGACTACCAGGATGTAAAACCATATACTTAATACCTAATGCCTCACAACGCTTAACCTCCTCCTTCAAAAATTGAATGGAAAAATTATGTTTTTCTGAATCTTCATTAGCCAAATTTATAATATAAGGAGCATGAACTATCACCTTAGAATAATCAATATTATTCTCCTTCATAATTTCAATAGCCTTATCCCTTAATTCTAAATTAATAGAAGATCTAACAGTATTTTGAGGAGCACCAGTATAAAACATAAATGTATTTGCTCCATATGACAAAGCTTCATTTAAACTTCCTAATAATTGTTCATTCTTACCAAAACCAACATGACTACCAATAATTAACACATTATCAACCTCCTATACAATTATAGAACAAAAGAATAAAAATTAAAATAATTTTAAATTTTTATTAACCCTAAACTTTCCTATAAAGAAAAAAATATCGTGTTTAATTCACACGATAATTTTATATTAAATTCATATCTATTATGCTTCTTCACAAATATAAGTATTAGCATCAGTAGCAGTAGGTGCAGCACCACCTTTAGAAGGATAAGCTGTATTCGCTGTAACATCATATGTTTTTTGAGGAGCCAAAGTTCCAGTTAAAGTAATATTGTTAGACCTAGATAAAGATTTTTCCTCTACAAAATCCATTTGACCACCGTCTTCTTTAGCTAAAACATGACCCTTAGTATCTTCTAGATAAATTGAATATGTATTAACATTACTAGCTCTTACAATTTTCAACCAACCAGCAGCTTTAACCTTCCAAGGAGAATTTCCACCTTCTTCAAGTAAAAAATTAGAACCACCTTTAATTTGTACATAATAAGTACCATCAAAAGCTGAAGCTGAAAATACAGCTTCTGGAGAACCTCCACCATTCGTGCATTTTAATCCATCTGCAGACCACAATGTTTTAACTTGTGAAATATATTGTTTAGCTGTATTTAGGTAAGTATCTTTTCTAGTATTCTCAATAGTTCTAGTAACCGCAGGTATTGCCACAACCATTAAAATACCCATAATAACTATAACAGCAAGCAATTCAATCAAAGTAAAACCGCAAAATTAAAATGTTAGGCAAAAAAGCCAACTCTCTTTTTTTACATATCACAGTAAAAAAGAAAAGACAATAAAAAAGGAAAAAAAAGACAAAAAGTTTACAAAGAGGAAGTAAAGTAAAGAGAAAGGGGGGATAAAAATAGGAATCCCAAAGATAATGAATAAAACCCAAGCATAGTCCAAAAAAGACCCCAAAATCCAACAATCAATCAGTCCATAAAAAAGGATACACCTTGAACAGTGTATCTATTAACTTATAGGTATAGGTTTAGAACAAATGCATGAACTATCAAACTTTTGATCACTCTGTTTATAGTTTTTAGTATCATCATCTCCACCAGTGAATAATGTACAATCTGCTCCACTACAAGTAAAATTAGCATACTTTTGCTTTCCATCAATAGTCGTTAAAAATACGTAATATTTATATTCTTTGCTATCTTTTTTTACAACAACAAATGAATCATTAAAATTATATTTTTTACCATCAGAAACACCAGATTCCTTATCAAGGCCAGAATTATCAGGTGTCTTATCAAACTCCTGATTCCTATTTAAATTATTCAAAGTATATAAAATACAATCAGTTTCATTAACAATTTTATCCTTATCTTCAGTTCTAAATCTATATTCTGCTAAAGACTGCATTCTTCTAGCATCATCAATATAATTAGAATCCTTATTTTTATTTATTACTCCTACCATATTAGGTACCGATATAAGTATAAGAACTCCTATTACAACAACAGTTGCTAGTAACTCTACAAGAGTAAAGCCTTTATTATCTTTAATCATTAATCTCACCACCAATTGTTTAATATTTACTAATTGAATTTACACATAGTGTTGCATTTGAAAAAAAGTTATTTACCTTATTCTTCAGATCACTAATATTTTTCAATTCACCACCAAATACATAAGCATTACTAAAATTTTCTATATTAATATCAGAACCATCAGAAGACGTTTTATTGATATTTGCATCATTACTTATTTGTTGAAGATTAATTCCCCTATATCTATTATCACCATACTTTTCTACTAAATAAACATAATACTCATACTGTGGCATACTTTTTGTGTTATTTAAAGTTCTCTTAATCAAAACAAAGCTTTCATTTTTATCATATTCACCACCATTAGGAGCTTTTTTAAATTCACCACTTTTTAATCCATTCATAGTTATAATCATACATTCTTCTTTAGCAAGTTTAACTACATTACCACTTCTAATTCTACTCTCTGCTAAAGTAACCATCTTTTTGGCATCCTCTCTATAAGTTTTATCCCTATTATTTGTTATAACTTTCATAATACTAGGAAGAGAAAAAGCTGTCATAATCCCCAATATAACAACAGCTGCTAATAACTCTACTAACGTAAATCCCTTACTATTTTTCATACCAACACCTACCTTAATTAAAGTATATCAAAAAATACTTATTTTGTTTATATATTTATTCTTATTTTAAATATATTTACACTTTATATATCTAATATTTTTTCTAAATTTTTAATTTCATCCATCGTCTTATCTGTAAAATATTCACTATTAAACATATGATCATATCTAAATAAAGCAAATCCCTTACATTTTTTTAAGTTTCTAAGTATTATTACTTCTCTCATAATAATATTATTACTATTAAGCCATTCTTCCCTACCATTTTTAGCCCATAAATCAATAGATCCAACTTTATAAAAAGCTAAAGCAAAATAAAGTTCTACTTTATCACTACTAACTAACTTTCTCCATTCATTAACTGCCTCAACAAAAGATCTAGCTTCATTAAAAAAGCCATAATATACCTGAGGCATTAAAAAATCTACATACTCAGCACTCTTACCCCATTCTCTTACATCAGCAAATATCTTACTATAATTATTATCTATATTACCATCTGGTGATACTCCAAACTTTTTATTATACTTTTTGCATACCTCATGTACTTTTTTTATCATATTATTAATAATCATCAAATGATAATCATTCAAACTAATAGAATTATTCTCTATATTATTATTATAATCTTCTATATCTATATCACTATCTGGATAAAAATAATCATCAAATAATATTCCATCTATATCATATTTACTAACTACTTCTCTAACTCCATCAACTATTAACTTTTCAACTTCACTTTTAGATGGATTAAAATAGATCCCATTACTAACATATAAAGTATCACTATCTATATACTTATAAGCTGGACTTTTATCACTTATACTACTAATATCAGTATTACTTCTAACTCTATATGGATTAATCCATCCATATAATTGAATATTATTTTTATGAGCACATTCTATAAAATATTCTAATATATCATACCCTGGATCAACCCCCTCTTGCCCAGAGACCAAATAACTCCATGGAAATATATCAGAATAGTATATAGCATCAGCAAAACTTCTGATTTGTAAAATAATCATATTAAAACCCATATTATTAATATTACTTATTATTTTATCTATTTCTTTTTTACTAGAATCTACATCTTTCCCCTTTAAATATCTACCAATTTCTATATAACTTACAAAAACACCTCTTTTTTCTTTTATTATCTTATTACTTCTAACATCATCATTTTTATTAGATATACATAAAAGAGTAACTACTAAAAATATAATTACTAAAAATACCCCTATTTTTTTCAATATAAATCACCATCTATTTTATAACATTATCCATCAAAATAATTTGTCAATTTATATTATCTTTTTTAATTAAAAATAATTTTTTCTTCTGATAAAAACCATAAAATATATCTTCTATATTATAATTTTCTTCTCTTAACTTCTTATATAACCATTCTCTATCTTTACCAATTTGTATCAAAACATCTTCTTGACATCTACCATCTATAATAACAGGTAATGGATAAGTTCTATCTTTATCATCATCCTTTTTAAATACTGATAATTTACCACTAGTTTCGAGTATAGCATAATCAACTTCTTCTATTGATTTAATTGATTTAGCTCTAAGTTGTGTTAATAAATCATCTAAATTATATCTTTGCTTTAACATCTCTTCAAAATTAATTTTACCTCTATTAATAATGATAGATGGTTCTCCATCTATTATATTTCTCATCTTATTACTTTTAATAGAAAGTCTAGAAGCTAAAATTTGTAAAACTACTAATACTGTTATTGGTATTATCGAAAGAAGCATACTATCCTTATAGTTTTCTATCGCTATAGCGGCAAGTTCTGCTATAAAAATAGATACAATAAAATCCATAATAGAAAGCTCCCCTATTTCCCTTTTCCCCATAACTCTATATACTACTGTAATTAATAAATAAAATAATAAACTTCTAATAAAAACAATAAAATAATCCATACTATTCACCTATATTTATAGTGAGTTAAATCATATTTTTTTATACATAAACATAACTTTAATTAGAGGTGAAAACATGTCTTATTTAAAAAAATACGGTTTAAGACTAATTTATACAATTATATCTATTTTATTATCTATCCTTTTAATAACAACACTTTATTATTTTAATATTATAAATGGAACTACATACTCTATATTAAAGATAGTAATAATTTTATTAAATATATTTATAAGTAGCTTTATCCTAGGAAAGAAAGCTACTAGTAAAGGTTTTCTAGAAGGTATAAAATTATCTGTTATTATCATCCCAATATTTATAATACTAGCTCTTCTTACTAATGAAGTATTAAAACTCAGAGTAATAATTTATTATATAATTATTCTTATTACTTCAACCTTTGGTAGTATGGTTGGTATAAGTAGAAAAAAAGAATCTTAAACCAAGATTCTATTTTTTTATAATATCTAATTCTTTTTCTAACATTTTTATTTCTCTTTTTAAGAAAAATTTCTTAAGTCTATAATTATTAGGAAGCATCTTAACAAGTATTCTTCTAGATACAAATTCTCTTGTATAGTATTCTCTAAATAAATTATCTTTTTTAGTTAAGAATACTGGTCCAAAGAAATATTCTTTTTTATTATACTTTTTATGTCCTCTTTTTAGTTTTATTACTTGATAAATAAATTTACCATCTTTAACAAACACCTCATCATCAATATAAAATCCTCTATGACATAAATATTTTTTTACATCTATTTGATAATTATTTGGACTTATAATAATTGTTTTAATTTTTTTTAACACGTCTATATTTTTATTAAAAATGCCTATCATATTTCTGCCACCCATACCAGAAATAATTACAGTATCTACTTCTTCACTATATGTATCTAGCCCATCCCCAAGTCTAGTCTCTATCACTCCTTCAAGGTGCTCTCTTTTTATATTGTTCTTAGCTTGTTGTAATGGTCCTTCTAATATATCTGATGCTATTGCTTTAATGTTTTTCTTTTGCTTAACTAAATAAATATCTAAGAAGGCATGGTCACAACCTACATCTAAACAAAAAGAGTTAGCCTCAACTAAATCTCCAATTGTCTTTAATCTCTCATTAATTTTCATTAGTCAGTTAAAAAATCCTTTAATTTTCTAGAACGAGATGGGTGTCTCAACTTTCTAAGTGCCTTAGCTTCAATTTGTCTAATTCTCTCACGTGTAACACCAAAGATTTGACCAACTTCCTCAAGAGTTCTACACTGACCATCATCAAGACCAAATCTAAGTCTCAAAACCTTTTCTTCTCTATCAGTTAAAGTAGCTAAAACTCCACTAAGCTCTTCTTTTAACATTTCAACAGTAGCATATTCCTCTGGCCCCATAGTTCTCTCATCTGGTACGAAATCACCTAAATGTGAATCATCTTCTTCACCAATTGGTGTCTCAAGGGAAACAGGATCTTGACTAATCTTATAAACTTCTCTAACTTTATCTATAGTAATACCTAATTTTTTAGCAATCTCATCATCAGTTGGTTCACGGTTTAACTCCTGTGTTAATTGTCTTTGTACACGAGCTAATTTATTTATAGTTTCAACCATATGTACTGGAACACGAATAGTTCTGGCTTGATCAGCAATAGCTCTAGTTATAGCCTGTCTAATCCACCATGTAGCATATGTAGAAAACTTATATCCCTTAGTAGGATCAAATTTATCAACTGCTTTCATAAGACCTATATTACCTTCTTGAATTAAATCAAGAAATAACATTCCACGTCCAACATATCTTTTAGCAATACTAACAACTAAACGAAGATTAGATTCAGCAAGAAGTCTTTTAGCTTCTTCATCACCCTCTTCAGCCCTTTTAGCATACTCAAACTCCTCATCAGATGTAAGTAAGTTAATTCTACCAATTTCCTTTAAATACATTCTGACAGGATCATTAATTTTTACATCTTTAGATAATGTAATATTTTCAACAGAAACATCAGGTGTAATCTCTTCTCCACTAGCTTCATCATCACTACCATCTTCAGAAACAATATCAATATTAGCTTCAACTAAAGTATTATATAAATCATCAAGTGAATCACTATCAATATCAAGACCTTTTAATTCATTAGCCAACTGTTCATAAGTAATAAATCCCTGTTTCTTACCAAGCGCTAGTAATTTTTCTTTTCTTTGATCTAATGTTTTAATCTCTCCAACCATATCTATTCTCCCATTCTTAACTTTCTAATCTTATCGCCTATTTTAGCCATTTCTAAAGGATCCGTCTCTTTCTTCATCAAAGCTTCTAATCGATCAATTTCAAGTCTTAAACGATACTCATTAATAACTTCAAAATACTTAAACAACTCTTCCTTAGTAGTAGTCTCTATATAATCTTCTGCTAATATTGAATTAAGCAAAGTCAAAATATCTTCCTTTTCACTAACATAAGTATAAAAATCAGCTATATTAATCTTTCCATACTTCTCATAATAATAAGTAATCTCACTAGCTAAAATTCTAGCCTTATCTGTAGGAAAGAAAACTCTCTCATTGGAAACTTGACTAATAACCCAATCATTATTAAGCATAAAATAAAGGACTTGTTCTACTGCTTTATCATATTTAGTTTTTTTATTTTGAGGTTTTTTAACTAAAATTGGTTTCGCTTTAGGAGCTTTTTTACTTTTTATATCACTAAAGCGTTTTTCCAGTGTATTATATCCTATATCGAATTCTTTTGCAAGCTTTTTAAGTACTATTTCTATTCTAATTTCATCATCTATTTTACTAGTCTCTTCTAAAACTGTATTAATATAATTAGCTTTTTCTAAATCACTTCTAAAATCAACCTGTTCCTTTAATTTATTAATTTTATAATCATTATAGTTAATAGCACTATCTATTAAACTTATAAATCTTTCTCCACCATGTTTTAATATAAAAGTATCCGGATCATCATCATCTGGTAAAGATATAACTTTTACTTCTATTCCCTTATTAAATAATATTTCTCCATTATTTAATGCTGCATGAACTCCTGGACTATCCCCATCTAAACATAAAATTATATTTTTAGATAATCTTTTCAATAGATTTATCTGTTCATTAGTTAAAGCTGTTCCCATTAAAGCAACCGTATTCTTAACGCCAATACTCCATGCCCTAATAACATCCATAAAACCTTCCATTACAATAACAGACTTAGCTCTTCTACACTCTTCAATAGCTTTATGGTAATGATATAAAATTTCTCCCTTTTTAAATATATCTGTCTCTTTAGTATTTAAATATTTATTTTGCAGATTATCTTTATAAATTCTACCACTAAATCCAACACATCTACCAACTGGATCATATAATGGAAACATAATTCTATCATTATAAATATCATGACTATCATTTGCTAGACCAATCTTATTTAATTCTACTAAGGAATATCCCTTCGTAGTTAACAAATTACATAAGTCATCTCTCTTATCAATAGAAAGACCAATCTCAAATTCTTTTATTAAATCTTCATCTATACTTCGCTTTCTTAAATAACTTCTAGCATTTCTTCCTAAAGAACTAAGTAAATTATTTTGATAATACTTAACAGATAAATTATAGGCATCATATAATTTATCATATTTAGTTACTTTTTTATTGATCTTAATATTAGAAACATTTATACCTAATCTATCACCTAATGAAACTAAAACTTCTCTAAATTCCATATGATCATAATTCATTAAAAACGTAAAAACATTTCCTGTTGCATGACAAGAAAAACATGTATATATCTGTTTTTCTCTAGATACACAAAGTGAAGGATTTGAATCATCATGAAAAGGACAAACTCCAAAGAAGTTTTTCCCTCTCGCAACAAGTGGTATTCTCTCCCCAATGATGTCAACAATATCAGTCTTCTGTCTTATTTCATTAACTAAATCCTGATTCATAACATCACCTCACATAACAACCATTATTTCTTTACCTTCTGAAAACCTTTTCTAAGCTTACCAATTCTTTCTCTAAAGAAATTATCAACTGATTCTCTATCATCAACCATATTAGAACTAAAAGGCGTTCTATTATAGGATGCTTCTATCTTTCCCCTACACTCAATTAAATAATCAAAGTTGGAACAATATTTAACTTCCAAAAAATAAGCCAATTTATATACTTCTCCATAATTATCCTTAGTAACAATATTCCTAAGAGAATTATCATACTCATAAAACTGATCACACAACTCACCATGTTTACTACAAAGATTAATATTTTCCTGATAATACTCTGGAGAATATCTCAATCCCATACTTTTTAAAATACTAGCTAAAACTTTTAATCTTTTTAACTTTGAAGTTGTTATAATTGCTTCTCTTTTTTGATCACATAAATTAAATCCAATTAAATCTAAATATTCTCTAACACATTCATAATCAATATCATCATCAAATTCTATACTATTAAATTCTTCCAAAATCCCCATCTAAATTACCCCACTATATTAATGACTTTCTTAAATATACATCAACATCTTTATTAATATATACATCAACTATTCCCTTATTAACTATCTTAACAAAGCCCATTCCTTTAATAACTAAATCTTCTCCATACTTAACTTGAAAAGTCTTTTTACTTAAATCTTTTAATTTATCATTATTAAATAAATTAAGTAATCTTTTAACATTCAAATCATTAGATACAAATACTGTAAAACTATTTCTTTCACCATCAACATAATCTAATCTAACTAAATCTTCAATTATTATAGATTGATTCTTTCTAAGTTGATAAGTCCTAGGCTTTATAGTTTTCTTAGGAGACATTTTTTTAATCATATTAGAATCAACAAAGTTAAGAATAGAACCACTATCTACTAAACCTGGAGTATCAATAAATGTTAAATGATCATCAAGTTTTATCTTAACTGTATTTAATGTTGTAGAAGGTAGTGATGACATTGTAAGTTTTGGCTCCAAATCAGAATAGTTCGCAACAAGATTATTAATTAAGCTACTCTTACCAGCATTCGTATTACCAACCACATAAACATTAGAAGATGTCTGATAATATTTAATTCTCTTCAACAAGTAATCAGTATTATAATTCTTATAAGTACTAACAACAATAATTTCTTCAAAAATATTTTTATTACTATCTAAGTATTGTATTAATTTCTCATCTTTAACAGACTTATCAAATATATCTTTTTTATTTAAAACTAAAATAATTTTATTTGAAACTATATCTCTAATATTTTGTATATCTTTTTCTAAATTAAGTAAATCAGTAACATATAAAACCAAATCTTTAGTATCAGAAACAGCTCTTAGTATGTTTAAGTACTCCTCATTAGATTTAACTACCATCTGATATTCACCATAATTTTTCATTCTAAAACATCTTTGACAGAAATCATTTTCTAAACTAGTAGTATAACCCTCTTGTAAAATATTTTGATCTTGTAAACTAACTCCGCATCCTAAACATTTTTTTAAATTATTCATAATACTTACCTCGCTCAAACAAGCCTTTCTTCATATAATTATTAACAATAATTTTCTCAATTTTTCTATTAAGACTTGTTATTTTTAAATCCTTTTCTCCCATAGGATCAACCAAAATTGTTTTTATACCAAAACGATTCCCAGAAAAGACATCAGTAACAATTTGATCTCCTATCATTACCATTTCACTCTTTTTTAAGTCATATTTTCTTCTAATAGTAAAAAGCCCCTTTATTGATGGCTTTAAGCTAAAACTTGCTCCAAATATACCAAGTTCTTCAACATAAGGTTTAATTCTTTTAAAGGTATTATTAGAACATATAACTATTAAAAAGTCTTTTTTCAATTCATTAATAAGCTTTTTACTCTTACTAGGACATCTTTTATGATCAATTAATCCCAATGTATTATCCAAATCAAAAATTAAGCATTTTATTCCCTCTTTTTTTAATTTGTCATAGTCAATATCAAATATATTCTTTTTATATATACTAGGTTTAAAAATATGCATGACATCACCGCCCTATATTATATAACATTTTTTCCAAACAGTCTAATTATTTACTCTTTGCTTAACCATTTCAGTACCAACATCTATTTTTTCAAAAGAATAACCATTATTTTTACCATAAATGATAATGTCTCTTAAAGCATCCCTTGTATAAGGCTTAATATCATGCATTAATACCATATTAACTCTATCTTTTTTTAATCCCCCAACTACATTATTATAAATGTCTGCTGCTGTTATTCCAGCTCTACCACTTGCATCTCCAGATGATAAGTTCCAATCATAATAACGATATCCTCTTTCAATCACCATAGATGTTAAAGTACTCATAATACCCACAGAATAACGTCTACTAACTGTATTACTAGAACCACCTGGGAATCTAATAATTTTAGAGTCCAATCCAGTTATTCTTCTAACTCTATCACCAACTAAGTTTAAATCATTAAAATATGAATCAACAGAAGCATAAACAGTTGCATAATTATGGCTAGCTGTATGTAAACCAATAGAATGGCCCTCATCATATGCCCTCTTAATTAATTCATCTGGTCCACCATTAGTAACAAAAAACGTTGCTTTAATGCCTTGCTCTTTTAAAATATCCAAAATAATATTAGTAGTTCCCTCTTTAGGTCCATCATCAAAGGTTAAATAAATTGTTCCATTTCTTCCTCTCTCCGAAACAATTACTTTCTTTTTTTTCTCTGTCTTATTTAAAGTACTATCAGATACAGTATAAGTAATTTCATATTCCCCTGGAGAAGAAGTATTAACATCACCAGATACTTGTATTTTACTACTTATATCATGATCGCAATTGTCAGTAGCAATAGCTCCATCATCACTATAAGTATCCCCAACAAATAAATACTTAATATCCCCATTATTAAGAGTTAGTTCTGGGTAAACAACATCTTTATATATTAATTTTCTACTTACACTTCTTTTATTACCACTACTATCAAAGACACTATAAACAACTTTATCTTTATAATATTTAACTTTGACTTTTTTAGTTATATCTCCATCATAATTATCATAAGCCTTATATGAATCATCTTTATAAGTAGCACCTGGACATAAATAAATATCATCATCACTAGAAAGCGTTATAACTGGAGAACTTTTATCTACAACAATAACTGTTCTAACTATCTTTCTTTTAAAAATACCTTTAGCTTCATATACAATTTTATACTTTCCTAGTTTTGTAGAATTAACTCTACCACTAACCTTAACCTTCTTAGTCAAATCTCGTCCCAAAAAAGAAGCAGAATATCCAGCCTCTCTATATTTTTCTTTATAATTAATTAATACATTCTTTTTACCCTTTAAAGTAATTATAGGAAATAAAAATATTAAGCCTAATAAAATAACTAATACTAAACTAACACTAGAAAACAAAATAAATTTTTTCTTACTAGGCTTTTTACTCAAGTTAGTTGTCTCATCATTAGACACTTCTTCAATTGAGTCCTCAGATAATGACACTTCTTCACCTAAATCTTCGGATACTAACAATTCTTCATCTAATTTCTCAACATCATCCAAAGTATCAACCTTAGTTTCTTCTTTTACTATCTTTTTTACTTTTTTCTTCTTTGACTTTTTACTCATACTATCACCCAACTATTACAATTATATCTTGAAAAAGTCTATTTGTCTATAATTCTATCTCTCATATTTATTCTCTTTAATAAACTCTCTCAAAATTTTTGTAAGAGCTCTTTTCTCAATTCTTGATACATAACTCCTAGAAATATTTAACTTTTTAGCTATTGCTTTTTGTGTCTCTTCAAACATATTATTAAGTCCGTATCTTCTAATTATTATTTCCTTCTCTCTAGGAGTTAATACCTTAAAATATTTTCTTAATAAGATGATATTATCTTTTAAATCAATATCATCAATAAAATCAACCTTAGGAGTCTTTAAAACATCAACAATATTTATCTCATTACCATCTTTATCAAATCCTAAAACATCATTAATGGATATATCCTTACTGTACTTATTATTACTTCTAAAGTACATCAAAATTTCATTTTCTATACATCTAGCACAATAAGTTGTTATTTTAACTCCCTTATCAAGTGAAAAAGTATCAACTCCCTTTATAAGTCCAATCGTCCCAATACTAATCAAATCATCACTATCACTATAATTACTATCAAATTTTTTTATAATATGAGCAACTAATCTTAAATTATGTTCAATTAATTTATTTCTCGCATTAGTATCACCATTCATTTTCTTTTTTATATATTCTTCTTCCTCTTCAGAACTCAAAGGTTCTGGAAAAATTTCATTAGAATACGAACCAGTAAATCCAAAAAAATCTTTTAACATGGATATAATATTTAAAAACATATAATTCTCTCCTCAAAAGAATTATATGTCGAATTTTGAAAATTTATTTTACATGAATTTTAGGAAGTGATGAGACCTTATCAATATCAAGTCCCATAACACCCTCATTTGTATATTGAATACCTCTTTGAAGATCACTAAGTGGTATATACTTACGACCACTATCTTCCATTAAAGGTATTGCTCCCTCTTCTCTATTTTTGTTAAACTCCCCTAATGCAACAGCAGTCATTCGTAAATCATCATATAATTTTATAATAGCACGTGTCTTTTCTTCAACACTTTTTTTACTATTCTCAATTTCTTGAATTTTTCTTAAAATTCTAACATTTATACCAGTAAAGTATTTAGTATCAACTCTATCATTAACTAAAAGCTCATTAAAATAATTTGTAGTAATAGAACTTGCCTTCACTTTACCAGATATAACAAAGTCAGCCTCTCCTGGCGTAAAATATGAATTATAATAATCTTCATCTCTATACATTTCACTAAATGGTACCTCTGGCCTCATTGTTGAAAGTGAAACAGCATCTGCACCATTTACACAAAATGGATCTTGAAAAATACGTTCTTCTTCAGAAGAAAGGCCACCTTTTTGTAACCTTTTAGAAAGAAGACCTCTATTTAAAATACTAGGTACTTTATCAATTGGTGCACAACTATGATACTTATCATCACTGGGCAATATCAACTTTCCTCTACACGATTCAATATTATCTCTAACAACTTTATAAACTTGCCTAGTATCAACCTTATAAACCTCTAATTTACTCATATAACCATCCCCCTCAATTAGTATCCAAATTATACACTAAAATAAGGATTTTGTCAAGAAAATTCGAACATATATTCTCAAAATAGATTTGAACATATATTTTCAAAACAGACTTCTACGAGCTCTAAAAAGTATACTTTTATAAAAAATTATTCCTAAAAAAGAACTAATAGTATCTAATAAAACATCAACGAAACTACCACTTCTGCCAACTATAAACAACTGATGAATCTCATCACTACAAGCATAAACAAAGCAGAAAAGCAAAGAAAAAACAAGTAACTGACGAATAGATAAGTTAAACTCAATAAATAAGTTAATAACTAAAAAGCCTAATAAAAAGTATATTATAAAATGTGCACTTTTTCTAACAAAAGTAATTAAACGATTAGTTTTTCTATTATTTTTAAAAAAGACAGTTATAACTCTATCACTTCTTTTTGTTGATTTAACTCCAGACTCATTAGAAAAAGCAAATATAAACACCATAACAATCAAAACCAAAACTAATTTAAAAATTTTTCTCAAAATAATAACACCTACTAACACTATTTAATACTTTTATTTTTCTTATCCTCACCAACACAAATATCATAAATTCTACTAATACTCGCATCATACATAGGAAGCTCCTCATTTCCAGAATAAGCCTTCCCCATAAGCTCAGATACTATTCCAAGATTTAAAAACAACTCAACCGCTTCACTACTTTTTCCCATCTTTCCAAAAGCAGAAAAATAATTTTGAAAACTATCATTATTCATAAAAAATTTAATCATCTCAGGCATCAATAAACTAAACTTTTTCTTATATTGAGGGAAAAGTGCTTTACCAACCATAAAAACTGCATTTATAGCCTCTTCAGAATATGAAAGATACCCGCTTTTCATCCCATCAAAACAAAATGACTTAGGTTTAGGCATACTTTTCCCATTATTAATAATATAATCCGTTGTATAACATGCCAATCCTAAATTAAAAAATGATAAACCCCTCTTTACATAATTATCTTGCATAATACTAGGTTCACCCAAAAAAGAATAATTACCAGTGTTTTTTGAATAGTGAAAATAAAAATCAGTATAAAATTTATCAAAAAGTGTCAAATTAAGTGGATTGTATAATTCCTCTTTTACAATATCATCAGAATAACCACCTCTAATAAAATTACCAGATACATTAACACCGCCAAACTTATCAATTGTGCAAGGAAAACCATACCCCCATTCTCCACCATAAATATTCATTTGTTTAATTTTCTCAATGCCAGAAACTATAAAACTTTTATTTGTATCATCAATCAAAGATGAATCAAGAAGAGACTTAAAGTACTCTTCATAAAATAAAGTACTTTTATAAATAAAATCTAAATCAGCCTGTTTTTCCCCATCCATATTATGCTCATCAAGAAAAAATGATCTACTGTATCCTTTCTGATCAAATCTATCTAAATATGTTCTAACACTATCAGAATAATACCTATCGAGCCAAACATTAATTTCTGGTAAATAGTTAAGTTTATCTAAAAATTCATGCTTATATTCCATAAATATCAATACCCTTCTACTAACAATTATACAGTAAATAAAATGAAAATCAAACATATTCCTTGATATAATAGATTATTTAAGATAAACTATAAAAGAAGGTGAGATAATGGAAACAATTATTATAGGAGCAGGAAGTGATCTAGGTGTACACATAGATGGATCACGTCTTGGGCCAGAACAATTATTGAATGATATTAAAAGTTTTTATACAAAAGAGACAACTCTTTTGAAGCAAGATGAAAGTATTATTAAAAGTAGAAATTTATCTGACAGAAAAAAAAATGAATATGAAATAGATAAATATAATACTGAATTGTACAATTCTATTATAGAAAAACAAAATGGAAAAACTTTTCCCATAATTATAGGTGGTGACAGCACTGTTGCTATACCAGCTGCTTTAGCTAGTTCAAAACAATATGATAATATTGGTATTATTTGGTTTAGTGCTTCAACAAACTATAATACATTTGAAACTACTACAACAGGAAACATGAATGACCTATCGCTAGCCGCTATTGCCGGTGTTAAAAATCAAGAATTACGTTATTATAGTGATGCTAATGTAATTCAACCAACAAAAACGGTTATAATAGGTCCAAGAGATATTACTGATTGGGAAAAAGACAATATAAGATACTCAGGCGCAACAATTTTTACAGTCCAGGACATTAAAAAAAAGGGTATAGAATATGTAATGGAACAAGCATTTAATATCGCCACTAATAATACCAAAGGAGTTCACATAAATTTTGATCTAAGCATAATAGATCCAGAAAGTGCACCTGGAGTTTCAATACCAAAATTTAACGGCATCTCAGAAGAAGAAGCTATGAATATTACCAGTATAATAAGAAAAAATATAAAAAACGTTGTCTCATATGATATCGTTGAATATAACCCATTAAGAGATGAAAATCGTAAAACTGAACAAATAGCAGTAAATATATTAGCTCAAATAATTAGTAGTGTTCAAAATAAGAAAGCATTTTAAAAAACATCAAGCTTCAAAACTTGATGTTTTTATATTAATTAAATTTATATTATGCCTTTTTCTTAGCACTACTTATTTGCTTATAAACTAAGAAGCTAGAAATACCAACCAATGATATTAGCAGAATAAATACAAAAATCGTAGCAGAAGTCTGAGGATTTTGTATTGAAGAAGTAGGAACAAATTTAGCCTCAATTATAACCTCTTCATCAGGCATTTCAAAAGTACCATTAACTACTTTAACCTCTACTCCACTTTTAGTAACAACTCTAAGTTTTACTAAAGTATATCCTTCTTCTGGCTCTATTGTATATGTAACTTTATCACTAACTGTACCATAAGTTTTACTAGGAACAATTCTACCATTACCAACAATCTTAGTTTCTATCTTTTTACCAACTGATAACTTTATCATAAAAGCACTAGCATCTGGTAAAGTTAAAGGATAATCCAATTCATTCATAAAGAAATCCATACCATTATTAACATTAAATCCACATACACCAAAACCATCACTAAATGATACAAGTCTAAATGGAAGCGTAACACTAGTATTTAAAGTTTCACTTCTAAATCCAAAATAACCATTCAAGTTAATTTCACTTTCATAATTGAAATTAGAATCATAAATTCTAACGGAAGCATATTCTTTAACGTTTAAAGGTGAATCTTCATTTAAAATTGCTGCCTTTGCAGATAGATTAACACCACTAACAATAAATTTGTTATTTTTATATATAATACCTAATGGAGCAAAATATTTAAGATCAGGCACTAACGATAAATCAACATCCGAATTTTGCAAATCATTAATTTTAGTTACAATATCATACAAGTTTTCAGTAACAAAACTAACAGTATAATTACTATCAATTTTATAAATACCTAGTGGAGAAGAAATATAAAAAGTATTTCCAATCTTCACCATTTGCATAAATGATTGTCCCATTATAAATGATTGATCATTTTCAGAAAAACCTAATATGGGCACAGACTCCTGTGATGACATAGGAATTGTTAAAATTTGCTCAGTTCTTTTTAAACTATCATCAATAGTTACAAGCTTAGTACCCTCACCCTCTTGAGAAGATATAAGATAATAAAGTTTATTATCATCCACTAATAATTCTGGATAAACATTATATAAGTTAACATCTTCCATAGAAGATACTAAATTGAAATTCTTATCATAGAAAAATACTGTAAATGGGTTTTCTTTTGTAGCATCAATATCATCACCATTAGCTTTATAATTAGCATCAATAACTACATAATAGTTGCCAAGTTCTTTAATGTTATAACCTCTAACATTAGCTTTTTCCTCAACTAATTTTCCATCATTACTTATTTTCTTTAATCCATCAAAACTAATAACATAAATATATTGACCATCACTCATTAAACCATAAGCACCATATAAAGTACTATTTTTCATTTCATAACGCCAAATTTCAGTACCATTATTATCATACTTAATAAGGGTATTAATCATATTAAAATCAGCATTACTGTTAACCATCCTATTCTGCCTAATATCAAGAACGACAACTCCACCATTAACCTCTAAAGAATTTAATCCTAAAGTCACTGCATTATTATTATTCCAGATCTTTTTAATAGACTCATTATATTCAAGTGCAAAACTATTAATAGGGGCAATACATAAAAAGCCCAAAATTAAAGCAATAAATAATAAAAATTTCTTTTTCATAAAAAACGCCTCCTCAATTTCTACTATTATAACCTACTATTATAATACTACATAAGTATAGCAAAATTTGTAAAAAAAAACAATATGTTTACATATTGTTAATTAATAATTTCTATCTCTTAAAAATGGTGGTAAATCAAAATCCCCAGCAGAATTATCACCATCGTCTTGTAATAATTCAGGTTTTCTAGAATGTTCAGAATCTATCATAGAACTTCTTCTTGTAGGAGTAACATTACTAAAGATTGGTTCTTGTGTAGCTTGAGACTGCATTTTCTTGTTTTTATCAAATCCGGTTGCTATAACAGTAACAATTACTTCATCTGATAAGTTTTCATTAATTACAGAACCAAAGATAGTATTGATATCTGTATTAGCTGCCGCTCTTACTACCTCAGCTGCCTGCTCAGCTTCAAAAAGTGTCAAATTAACTCCACCAGTAATATTAACAATGGCATCAGTAGCACCATCTATTGAAGTCTCAAGCAATGGTGAAGACACAGCTTGTTTAGCAGCTTCTATTGCTCTTTCTTCACCCATACCAATTCCTATACCAATAATAGCATGACCACTCTTTTCCATTACAGCTTTAACATCGGCAAAGTCAAGATTGACAAGACCAACAACAGCTATTAAATCTGAAATAGATTGAACACCACGTCTTAAAACATTATCAACTTCTTTAAACGCTTCAAGCATTGGAGTTGTTTTATCAATTATTTCTCTCAACCTATCATTAGGAATGATTATTATTGTATCAACATGTTTCTTTAATTCTTCTATACCAGCCAAAGCATTGTCCATTCTTCTCTTTCCTTCAAATGAGAATGGCTTTGTAACAATAGCAACAGTTAGTGCCCCTAAACTTTGTGCTATCTCAGCAACTACAGGTGCAGAACCAGTACCGGTTCCTCCACCCATACCACAAGTTATAAAAACCATATCGGCATTAGTTAACGCATCTTCAATTTCTTTTTTTGATTCAACGGCAGCTTCCTTTCCAATTTCAGGCTTAGCTCCGGCTCCCAAACCATCAGTAAGAGAAGCACCAATCTGAATCTTAATATCAGCCTTTGATTGATTTAAAGCTTGTAAGTCAGTATTAGCAGCTATAAACTCTACACCCTTAACACCAGACTCTATCATACGGTTAATAGCGTTACCTCCGCCACCGCCTAATCCAACAACTTTAATTTTAGCTAATTGATCCATCTCTAATCCGCCTACCATACACGTCCTCCTTAATTATCAAAAAAATGTCCAAATAATTTATTAATTATATTATCATTAGTAGCAACTTTCTGTCCTATATTCATTAAACTACTTTTATCATCACTATTTATCATATCATAACTTTTACCTCTAAGCAAAAGTTTATCATCAAAATACTTTATAAGTCCATAACTACTACTAAACTTATTATTTCTAATACCCATAGTAGATATATTACAAATCTTAGCTCCAACTCCAAATTCTTCATCTATTAAATATTGAAAACCTAAAATTTCACTCAATCCACCTGTTATAATTATATAACGTATTTCACGTTTTGTTAAGTTTTTTATTTCATTTTTGGCAAATTTAAGTATTTCTTTTAGCCTTCCTTCAACTATCTTACTAGCACCAACTTGATTAATTTCAATCTTTTCACCATCAACATTCATAATTTCCATAACATCATTTCTATCAGCATAATTATTCATACTAACAGCAAAACTTTCCTTAATTTTTCGAGCATCAGCATCATTTATTTTAAAAACATAAGATAAGTCTCGATCAACATTAAGACTTCCTATCGGAATTACAGAATTTTTAATTTGAATACCCTTATTAAAAATTGAAATATTGCTACTAACCTCACCAATATTAATAATAGCGCCAACTAATTCATCTGTTTTATTGGTTTTAATTGCATAATAATCACCTGTTGAAGAAAAGCCTACGTCAACTGTCTCAAGACCACTAAGTCTCAAGACCTCAAGAATTCTATATAAAGATTCCTTATCCATTGTAGCTACTACAATTTTTGTTTCTAAAACTTTGCCCGGCATTCCTTTAGGATCATGAATACCTGTAACATCATCAACTACAAATTCAATCGGACTAACAGTAACGGCTTCTTCATCAGGACCAATTCTATCAACTAAAGCATCCCTTAAAACACATCTAACATCCTCACCAGTTATTTCTTCATAATCAATAACATCCCAAGAACCAGAAAAGATTCTCATATTACAATTAATAGGAGGAACACAAGCAATAACCTTAGAAATTCTAATTCCAAGTTTATCATTAATACGTTTAATAGCGCTCTTCACACTATTAACAGCAGACTTAGTATCAGTAATAAATCCTTCCCTAATTCCACTAGATCTTACACTAGTAGATGCCAAAGTGAAGAATTCCTTGTCCTTCTTTTCCATAACTACTATCTTAATACTATCAGTTCCCATATCAATAGCAGTATAAACATCACCCATGCATATCCTCTCCTATTCTTAAAATAATTATACTAACAAAATACCAATTTGTAAAATACATAATTAATTATTTAAAACATATATATCATAAATACTAACAGAGTCAATCTTCTTACCATGTTCAATAACATACCTTATAACAGCTTTATCAGATTGATTTTCACTTTTTAATTCATTTGGATTAACAAAAAACAGTGCCTCTTTCATTTTCTTAACTGAAGTAAGTAACTTTTTACTACCATCATGGCCCCAATTTCCCATATTAAGCATATCAGTATAAGTAATAGGAACATCATTAATTATTTTAAAATAATAACCGTTAGAATCCAAAAACATAAAGTCTTTGTCTTTGTTTTTATTAATATATTTATTAACCTTCTTAGTAATACTTAGACTCCCACTAGATATTACCCGATATTGAAAATGGGAAAGATTATTAGGATAAACAATATTAGAATTATAATTAATAATAAATAAAAATATTGATATACAAACAACTGAACCAATCATAAATAACATATAATTTAACTTAACATCAATATTTTTACAATAAGCAAGGCAGAATAAAAATATTATAAATAAAACTTGAAAATGGCTCACATCAAAAAGTGGAATTGCCATAGAGTAAAAACATAAAGCATAGCAATACACAATTTCTTTGCGATCCCTAACTATAAAGTAAATAGTAAATACCGTTAGTACAATTGTCAAAATAAACCAAATACTTAAAATATTGCCATTATCCGATGCAAAATCAAAAAGTCCAAAAAAACATAGATCCAAGAATTGTATAAATGAATTTGAAAATATCAAATAAGAAATAAAAACTATACAAGGAATCAATAAACCAATACATCTTTTTAAAATCAAATCTTTATCCTTTATATAGAACAAACTTGGTATAATCAAAAACACTCCAACACTTTGCTTTGTTAAAATACAAAGTCCAATTATAAATCCAATTATATAGTCTTTATATTTGTAATCACTTTCTTTTTCGAACCAAATTATACTAATTAAAAGAAATAATAAAAGCAAATTATATCCCGGCCAAAAACATGAAGCTGGAAAAAAGAAAAAAGTAATTAAAAACCACATTCTGTCACCAATAAGATCAAATAATAATTTACAACACCACGTAATTAAAACAGCCTGAAAAACATGAAAAACGAGAATATTAGAACCAAATATAAAAAATGGTAAAGCCATCAAAAATGGATAAAACGGGGTAATAACCATATTGAAATCTTTATATGGAAATAAACCACTATAAATATTATGAGAAAAGCCATAACACCAAATTTCATCAAGATCTACAGGAAATATTATTAAATTAAAAAACAGTATTATCAAAAAAATAATTAAATACTTTATATTTTTTTTCACCATCAACACATCCTATTTTTTATAATATATATCATATCCATAAACACTATCAATTTTTTTACTGTGTTCAATAATATAATCAACAAGTTCTATATCAAACTGTGACATTTTAGAGGATTCTTCTTGATGATAATAAGCAACATCAACTATAAAATACACATCATTCATATTTTTAACTTTTTTTATCATCTTAGCTGTACCATTATATCCATAATTACCATAATTTAATATTGTAAAATAGTTAGTTTTTTCCTCTTGAATAATCTGTAACCACGCAAAAGATGAAGATATAAAATATGTATTTCCTTTTTCCCTATAAGTAGAATATAAGTTATTAGCATCTTTTAAGTTTTTCTTACGTTCACGATTAGATAAATAAAATTTAAAATTATTAAGATCATAAGTAACAAATATAGAACTCCCCTCTTTAACAAAAGATACAAAAACAAAAAGAAAAAAAATTGCTACCACAACTAAAGAAAGGTTTCTAAAATATTGGTCTGGCACCTTATTATTCTTTGAAATAAAAAGTAGACTAAAGAAAAGTAAATAAGTACATAGATGAGAAAATGAAACATTTGGAAATACAATAATAAAAGCTAAAACAACAAGCCAATATACAAGATTATCCTTCTCTTTCAAAAGCAAAAAAACAGAATATAGAAACATACAAAGTAAAATCAAAAACTTAAATGAAAAAACTACAGAATTACTTTTTGCAAAATCAAAAAGTCCTAGGAAACATAAGTCTACAAATTGATATAAAGAATTAGTTATAATCAAATATAGCAAAAAAATAAGGCAAGGAATAAGTAAACCTAATAGTCTTTTAAATAACTTATTTTTATCTTTAAAACACATAAAAATACTAGGTAATATTAAAAAAAACCCAGTTGTATACTTAGTAAGTAAAAAGCAACCTAAAACCACTCCAATAATATAATCGTTTTTTTTAAACTTTTCCAAATAAAGTAACAAAACCGTTAAGAAAAACAGAAAGAAATTATAAGATGGTGCAAAATTAAGAAATGCAGGAAATGACATAGCAACTATAAAAATCCAAGCACGCTCAGAATACATCTTATAAATTAAACAAAACGTCGCCGTTACTAGTAAAGATTGTTCAATTAAAAAAACAATATTATCATGAGAAAAAAGTACTAACCCAATAGACATAATAAAATTATAAAGTGGCGGAATAATCATCGTAAAATCCCTATAAGGTATTTGCCCTTTCGCAATAGAATAACTAAACCCATAATTCCATATAGCATCCCATGTATTAACATAAGAACCCAAAAGTAAAAGAACACCAAACGAAAAAATAAATACAAATAAAGAATATAATACTAATTTTTTATTATTTTTAATTTTACCACAAATACTGCTAACCATATTTATACACAATCGATCACCAATATTGACCGATTCCTTTCTATCTTTTAGCCCAGTTAAAATATCATCACAATAACCAATCTGTCTAAATTTAATAAGAGAAAAATAAAACATATAAGTTTTAATTTCATATAAATATTACTTGTCTATTATAGCTACTATGTTTTTCTTTCTAAAGCCTCACTAGACATTTTTCTATCATAGTCAATGTATATCTTCTACTATTCTTAAAATAATTATACTAATAAAACATCAATTTGTAAAATACATAATTAATTATCTAAAACATAAGCATCATACATTCCAACAGTATCAATTTTCTTCCCATAATCTAAAACGTACCTTAGTGCCATTTTATCTGTTTGTTTTAATAAGGACAATTCACTCTCATTAACTAAAAATATAACATTCTTTTTTTTATTTATCTTAACAATTTATCACTACCATTATATTCCCAATTACCAACATTAATTAAGGCCATATAAAGTATCTTCATATCATTAGCAATTCTAAAATAATAAGCATTTGAATTAAGAAAAAATTTCCTATCCTTATTCTTTTTCATATAATTATTAACCTTATTAGTAAACCATATAGAACCATAATCAATAAACCTATATTCAAAGTGCTTAATCCTATTAGGGTAAATAATCTTCCCCTAAAATTAGAACCCACCATCAACAAAAATGCAAAACTAATAATAGATAATCCAAACATTTTCGGTTTAATGATATCTCTTTTTACTCTAAACAGTAACATCAATAAAAATGCTAAAAATGCAAAAGTAAAATGGTAAACTTCAAATAAAGGTATCATAATACTATAAAAAGCCAATATATAATAATTAATTATATTTTTTCTATCCATAAATATAAAATAAATTGTAATTCCAATCATTATAATAAACAAAAATAAATAAATCGTAATTTTATTTCCATTGCCAGTAGCAAAGTCAAAAAGACCAAAGACACACAAATCTAAAAATGAATAAAAACTACCTGTAATAACTAAATATACAACAAATAAAAATATTGGAACAATAAAGCCTAAAATTCTCTTTTTAATTTTACTAAAATCTTTAATATAATACAAACTTGGTAATAATAAACAAGCACCCACACTTTGCTTAGTTAAAACAGCTACTCCCAATACAAATCCAATTAAATAATCAGATTTACTATTTTTTTCTAAGTATATCAATAACACCAACAAATAATACAAAAATATATTATAACTAGGAAATGACACTGTAACTGGCACAAAAAAAATAGAAATAATAAACTAATTGACATAAGAAATGGATAAAACGGTGTAATCACCATATTAAAATCTTTATATGGAACAAGGCCAGAATATAGACTATGACTAAAACCATAATTCCAAATTTCATCTAAAGTAATAGGAAACAAAATAAGATTCCATAATAAGAAAGCACCAAATAAAAACAGTCCTAAAATTATTTTTTGATTATACTTCTTAATCATTTGCCACCTCATACAATTAAATTACTCTATATAATAAACCTCATAATCCCCTATCTTTTTTACCAACTTGCCATTATCAATTATATAAGTAACTGCTTCTTTTATATACTGTTGAAACTCATTTTCACTTAAATAACAACTTCTATCAATAATAATTAACACATCACTCAAGCCACTAAGTTTTTTAATAATTTTTTTAGTACCATTATAGCCATAATTACCATAACTAGGTAAATCAAAATAAGTTATTTTTGAATTACTTTTAATTTTATAAAAATAATTTCTTGCTCCACTTAGAAAATAGAAAACTGGCTTATTTTGCTTTTCCACATAATTATCAATTCTATTAACTTCTCTCACATAGCTATCAGAAAATATTGATAATTCAAAATTATTATAATTAATAAGTCTAGGCTTTTTCAAATAAGCACATTCTATAAATAACCATACAATTGACATCATTGTTATAAAAATAATACAATATTTAGAAATATCCTTAGAAAAGTTAAAATCATCAAGTACCATTAAAATGAAAAGTGCTAAAAATAATGATACATGATAATAATCAATTAAAGGATAGACACAACTGCTAAATAAAAGTACATAATAATTAGTAATGTCTTTAGGTTTTCTTATAGTTCTATAAACTAAGCATAAAAGAGCGATACTAAAAACTATTAAATAAAACATGTCATAGCAAAAATTGTCATGTCCAAAATCAAAAAGCCCCAAAAAACACAAATCAATGCATTCATACAAATTATGAGAAAATAACAAATATATTAAACAAAATAAGACTGGAATAAAAAAACCGACTATCCTCTTTAAAACCTTTTTATAATTATTAAAAAAATAATAAATTGATGCAAGACACAATAGTCCACCAACAGTTTGTTTAGTAATGAAGGCAAGACCCAATAAAAAGCCAATCAAATAATCAGATTTAGTATTTTTTTCACAGTATATAATAAGAACCGCAATAAATAAAAGTAAAAAATTATAGCCAGGAAATATAATCGTAGGCATTGCTATTGGAAATGGCATCAACAGTAAAGTAAAATAAAGCCAGCCTTTTTTGCCTAAGATTTTAAAAATAAAATAAGAAAAAAAAGTTAATAGAAGAGCCTGACCCAAGTAGTAACATATTATTGACTTAGAAAAGATTAAAAAAATAGAATAAAACAAAGGCGCAAACGGTAATATTACTAAGTTAAAATCAACATAGGGGATCTCTCCAATACTAACCGCATAACTAAAACCATAATTAAAATATAAATCCCCTCTTGACAAAGTATATATAAAACTAAGACAAAGAAAAAAATATGCAAAGATTAGTATATACTTTAATACCTTTTTTAAATCAAAATTAGTTGCCATATCTACTCCTTAATCTGAAAATGATTACCACTATCTAAATATAATATACCCTTTCTATCTTCAAGTTGCGTTAAAACATCATTATAATAATTAATCTGCCTAAACTTAGTAAGAGTAAGATAAACCATATTACCATCATCCATATAAAGTAAAAATCTATCCTTATCATAATCATTAGGTTGATATTCAATCTCTGATATTTTTCCTAAAATATCGTCCTCAATTCTACTCATTCCTTTTATAAATTGACTATACTTATCATTTGGAACATAATTCATTAATCTAGGAATTCTAAAAATATAATTATCGTCTACTAAAGTACTAGTCTTATCTTCAAATATAACCATATTTCTATTGTTATCTATATATAAGGGTTTGTCTTCATAAACTTTAATAACTAAAACATTAAAGAATTTCAATTTAATTTTAACATCTTCAATATATGGACTACTAATTAATTTTTTTTTCAACTTACTATAATTAGTTAAGCAAAAACTTGGATAATTATAAATACCAGCAAGTTTTATTATATAATCATCATTTAGATAATTGGTATTTTCAATAACAATATTTTTTATTGGTAGAGTAACAAATTTATAGCACCCAAAAGAAATAGCAGTCGCTAAAGCGATTACTATTAAAAAAGGAATCAATTTAACTCTTTTTCTCTTAACTATCCTCTTTGCCATATTACTCCCAATTTACAAATTCTTGTTCTACTTTCAAATCTACTCCATATCTATCTTTTACCTTATCATGAACTTCATCAATTAAGCTCTTAATTTCGCTACTAGTTGCATGATTATAATTAATTATAAAATTAGCATGTTTTTCACTAACCATAGCGCCACCAATTCTTTTACCTTTAAGTCCTACATCTTCAATTAATTTACCAGCAAAATTAGAGTCCGGATTTCTAAATACAGAACCTGCTGATGGATATTCTAAAGGCTGAGACGTAATTCTTCTTTTTCTCCTCTCTTTAATAACTCCCTCTATTTTTGCCCTATCACCTTTAACTAATTTTATAGTGACCTCTAAACAAATATAATCTGGATTTTTTTTCAAAAAAGAAGTTCGATAATGAAAATCAAGTTCTTTATTTTCTAAACTTATAACTTTAAAATCAGGTGTCAAAACAGTAGCTTGAACTACAACATATCCCATATCACTTTTATAGGCACCAGCATTCATAAAAACAGCTCCACCAACAGTTCCAGGAATACCTGATGCAAACTCTAAACCTGTAAATCCTTTCTTAGCTGTCAAAAGAGCCAACTTCATTAATGAATAACCAGCTCCAACTTTAACTTTATCCTTACCAAAAAAAGAAATTTCATTTAACTCATCAAGTTTAATAATAACTCCATTATATATTCTATCACTAAATAAAAC
The DNA here is from genome assembly GCA_934163035.1 of uncultured Bacilli bacterium. Lineage (GTDB taxonomy): Bacteria > Bacillota_I > Bacilli_A > RF39 > UBA660 > CAG-877. The sequence continues at coordinate 124,817 of CAKPJX010000001.1, forward strand.
ATTAGAACCATTTCCAAGAACCTTATATTTTATAGAATTTGCTTTTAGAATTTTCAAAGTTTTAATTAAATCCTTAACACTTTTAGGATAAACAAAAGCTTTCGCAACTCCACCAGTCTTATAAGTTGTATATTTACTTAAAGGAACATTAATAATAGTTTTACCAACATTTGCTGATTCTAGTTCTTTAATTACTGCTTCCATTATCCTCACCAATTAACTTTCTAATTTCTTTATATATTCTAGTAGCTGAATCACTAACACCAAGTTTTCTACTATCTCTTTTCATTTTATCATAAATTATCTTATTATTAAAGAGTTTATCTATTTCCAAAATAATTTTATCAGATGAAAAATTTTTTTCTTCAATCAATACACATGCCCCATTCGTCTCCAACTCCTTAGCATTCATATATTGATGATTACCAGTTACATAAGGAGATGGAACTAATATAGAAGGAAGTCCAATAGAAGTTATTTCGCTAATAGTAGAAGCTCCAGCTCTAGAAACAATTAAATCACTGTCTTTAAGTACACTTATAAAATCATTCAAAAATGGCACTATCTTAACATTACTTGGTGTATCTACATCTTTATATTGATCAAAATAACCATTACCAGTAACAATTAATACTTGATAATTTTTATCCCTAAACTTTGGTATTAACTCTTTAATTTTTAAAGTCATAGTACTAGATCCTAAAGAACCCATTACAATAACGACAAGTTTCCTATTTGCGGTAAATCCTAGATCAGATTTTGATCTTTTCAAAACAGTCGCAATTTCTTCACTTCTAGGATTTCCAGTATAGACAACTTTATTTTTATCAAAATACTTAATACTATCAGGAAGTGAAACACAAACTTTATCAACGATTCTAGATAAAAATTTATTTGAAAGGCCTGGAATAGAATTTTGTTCATGAATAACACACTTATACCCCAATTTTTTAGCCTCATATAAAACAGGAGCACTAATATACCCACCAGCGCCAATAACTATATCAGGATCAAAATCTTTTATAATCTTTTTAGCTTTAGATAAAGCAGCCATATACATCCCAACAACTTTAAAATTAGAAAATATTTTTTCCCTATTCAAACCACGCATCGGTATCCCAACAAAATCAATACCCATTTTTGGGATAATGTCTTTTTCCATTCTATCAGTTGTACCTATATATAAGATTTTACTATTCTTTTCCATTTCTTTTATTTTATTAATAATCGCAACAGCCGGATAAATATGTCCACCTGTCCCTCCAGCTACAACAATAGCCTTCATTTAATCACCCCAGAACTTTATATAAGTTATATAATTATAACATAAATTTTCATATCATTAAACTTTATTCATTTAAATTATAACTCAGACTAAAACTTATGTAAATAAGAAAAAAGTCTACAAAAAAACCCTTTTATAGCAATTTACAACCTCAACAATAAATGTTAGAATATATAAAAAGAAAAGAGGAAAGCCATGAAAAGTGTTGGAATAATAGCAGAATACAATCCATTTCATAATGGTCATCTATACCATATAAATGAAATTAGAAAACAAAATAAAGATGCAATCATCGTTTTAGTTATGACCGGAAATTATACTCAAAGAGGAACAGTAGCTATTATCGATAAATGGAAAAGATCTGAAATAGCAATAAAAGCTGGAGTTGATCTAGTTGTAGAACTACCCTACCCATTCTCAACTCAAAGTGCAGACTATTTTAGTTATGGAGCGATAACACTACTAGAAAATTTAAAAGTAGAAAAACTAGTATTTGGAAGTGAGTCAGATGATATATCAACACTAGATATAATAGCAGACTGTCAGTTAAACAATGATGAATTTGATAAACTAGTAAAAATATATTCAAAAATGGGATATAATTACCCAACTAGTCTCTCTCTTTCTATAAACGATTTAACCGGTAAAAATATAAAAGCTCCAAATGATCTTCTAGGAATTAGCTATGTAAAAACTATAAAAAAGAATAATTATAAGATAATACCTCAAACAATAAAAAGAACAAATGACTATCATAATAAAGAATTAGAAGAAAATATTTCCAGTGCTACAGCTATTAGAAAGTCATTAAAAAATAATGAAAATATTAAAGGTCATGTTCCAGAATTTACGCTAAACTACTTAGCTGATCTTCACTTTATTAATGATTACTTCAAGTACTTAAAATATAAGATTATAACAGAAAAAGATTTAACTATATATAATATGGTAGATGAAGGCATGGCTAAAAACTTAAAAAAATATATTATCGATTCATATACAACAGATGAATTAATAAAAAAGGTAAAAAGTAAGCACTATACATACAATAAAATATCAAGAATGTTACTACATATCTTATGTAACTTCACTAAAGAAGAAAATAATAATTTTAAAAATATAACCTATGCTAGAATCCTTGGCTTTAGTAAAGATGGTAGAAAATATTTAAACAGTATTAAAAAAGAAATAGAAATTCCAATAATCAGTAAAATATGTAAAAATAAAGATCCAATGCTAGCATTTGAAATAGAAACAACAAAAATATATGCATTAACACTAGATCCTATAAAACAAAAAAAATTAATAGAAAGTGAATATAAAAACCATTTAAATAAAGGAGAACAAAATGATTAAAGAAAAGAAAAGTGGACAAGTAATAGTTATCTCATCACCTAGTGGTGGAGGAAAAGGTAGCATCATAAATGGCCTACTTAAAAATGATTCAACTACAAGATGGCTATCAGTATCAACAACAACCAGACCTCAAAGAGCTAATGACGTACCAGGCGTTACATATAATTTTGTAACAAAAGAAAAATTTGAAGAAAAAATAAAAAATGGTTATTTCATCGAATATACAACTTACGCTGATAACTACTATGGTACACCAAAAGAACTAATTAAAGAAAAAATAGATAAAGGAATAGATGTCATTTTAGAAATAGAAATTGAAGGTGCAGCTAATATTAAAAAAATAATACCTGAAGCGATATTTATATTTATAATGCCACCTTCTCTTAAAACCTTAATTAAAAGGTTAAAAAATAGAAATACAGACAGCAAAGAAAAAATAATAGAAAGGTTTCATACAGCTTACAAAGAAATTAATGATGTAACTAAATATAATTACGTTGTTGTAAATGATAAACTAGAAGATGCTATAGAAAAAGTTGAAGCTATTATAAAAGCCGAAAAATGTCGTGTTGATCGTATTGAAGAAGTATATCTTGATACCAAAGAAGAAGAAATACACGAACTATTAATGGAAGATGAATATAGTAATATTGGTCTATCCGAAAAGATCCAATAAAAAAAAAGTTCAATTATTTATTGAACTTTATTTTTGACATTTTGGACAGTAATAAGTACCTCTACCACCAACTTTAATTTTCAAAATTTTAGTGCCACAAACTGGACATATATCATTATTGCCATGAACTAAAAGTTCATTTTGAAAACGTCCATGTACACCTTCACTAGAGGTAAAAGTTCTAATAGTAGTCCCACCTAACTCAATAGCCTTATGTAATACTACCTTAGTGTTATCAATTATCTTTTCACACTCATCCAAATTAACATCACAAGATCTTCTCAAAGGACTAATGCCACTTTTAAATAATATTTCATCATCATAAATATTACCAATTCCAGCAATAATACTCTGATCTAACAGTACTGTCTTAATAGGCAGCCTTTTTTTATGAATATTATCATATAAATAATTTTTAGTAAGAGCCAAATCATCAAACTCATACCCAAGTTCAGAAAGTGGCTTACTACTATCAGCTGTTGTTTTATCAAGTAAATATATTTTCCCAAACTTTCTAACATCACAATATCTAAAACTAATCTTATCATCTATAATAAATTCAACATGTTCATGTTTAGTAATATCATCATCTAAATTTCTAAATACAAACTTTCCTTCCATTCTTAAATGAATTAACAATCTATATTTATCGGTATCTAAAACAATAAATTTTCCTCTAGTAGAAATATTCTTAATCGTTTGACCAATAACATTTTTCTTAAACTCCAAAACAGACGGATAAGCAATAATATTATCCCAACACACATTACAACCAGTAATAGTCTTTCCAATCAATCTTGGAATTAAACTCTTACTAACTGTAATCACTTCAGGTTTTTCAGGCATAAAATATCTCCTTTCTATAAATTATATAAACAATCTATCCTTCTTATAAATTCATTAGAACCTAAATACCACTTATAGATAGCCTTTTTCCTCTCCATATAAGCATTTAAATCATCTTGTGTATATTGTCTATGGACATTTATCCATCTTGAAACAACCCTCTTATAACAAGTATCAATATCAGTTCTAAGAATAATCATTTTCCCCTTTAATATTCTTATATCTTTACAAGAATGAAACAAGGCACAGTCTATAACAATAGTTTTATCTATATTTTTGCAATACGCAATTATATCAGTATATATTAAATCAAAATCATCATTTAAATTAGGTAATTCTTCATACTTATCTCGAAAATATTCTCCTAAATCCCTATTTAATCCAATCGCATTTTCAAATCTTTTATCATTAAAAATGTCATCTGTATCAATAATTTCATAATTTAAACTATCAAATTTTTCTCTAGCAAAAGTAGATTTTCCAGCACCACTTTGACCAGTTAAATTAACTATATTGTCATCAGTTAATTGCTTTATATATGGTTCCTTATATTTATTTATTTCAATATCTAAATCACTAGTAATATACTGAAACTCAAATGCCGCAATTTTATGATTGTCTAATTTTTCCCCATATATTTCAATCAATAACTTTTTTACTTCATCCTCAGTATAATTAGGCACAATCTTATTAACATCATTATTTAAAATTAAATCATTAACATTATCATAAATTTTTTTATTAGTAACCTTTACTTTTATATATCTATCATTATTATCAATATTATTAAAAGTAATATAATCATTAATCAAAATATTCTCTGACTTTTCATTTAATAATCTAACTTCAATAGTTTTCATACCAGACAATATAAAATAATATATATTATTTAAAATATTATATGTATACTCCATAATTACACCCTTAATTTCTACTTAGCCTCATACCAGTTATCGCCAAATTCAATATCAACCTTTAATGGAACATCTATCTTAAAAGTATTTTCCATTATATCTTTAACAATTTTACTAACTTCATCTAATTCATTATTTAAAACATTAAATACAAGTTCATCGTGTACTTGAATTAACATTTTACTTTTCAAATTTCGTTTATTAAATTCTCTATATATCTCAACCATTGCTTTCTTTAAAATATCAGCTGCGGTTCCTTGAATAGGAGTATTTAGAGCCATTCTTTCCCCAGAACTACGTATCATATAATTCTTATTTTTTAACTCCTCAATCACCCTTTTCCTATTCATCAAAGTTCTAGCATAACCATTTGCATAAGCATCTGCTATCTCTTTAGCCTGAAAGTCTCTAATACCGGGATAAGTTTCCAAATAATCATCAATAAATCTTTTAGCATTTTTTACATTTATCCCCAAATCTTCAGATAAACCAAAACTACTTATTCCATATAAAATCCCAAAGTTAACAGCTTTTGCTGTTCTTCGCATATCCTTAGTAACTGAGTCTATATCAACTTTAAATATATCAGCCGCCGTTCTAGCATGTATGTCCTCTTCATTTATAAAAGCATTAATTAAATTACCTGCTTTTGACATAGAAGCAAAAATTCTAAGTTCAACTTGTGAATAATCACTAGATAATATTTTAGAATCATTATCAGCAATAAAAGCTTTTCTAATTAAAGCCGAATATTCAGCTCTTGCTGGGATATTTTGCAAATTAGGACTAATACTAGAAAGTCTACCAGTCCTAGTCAAAGTTTGTGTAAAAATAGTATGAATACGGCCATCATCTCTTACCTCTGCTTTTAATCCAATAGCATAATTAGTATAAAGTTTAGCTAAAGTACGATACTCTAATATCTTATCAACAATTGGATTAAAATCCTTTATTTTATCTAAAATATCTTTACTAGTAGAAAATTTATTATCTTTTACTTTCTTTGGATAAGGAATTTCCAAATCTAAAAATAAAACCTTAGCTAACTGTGCTGGTGACATAATATTAAATTCTTCTCCAGCTAATTCATAGATCTCCTTCTGTTTTATATCTAATTTTTCTTTTAACTCCAATTCTACTTTAGTTAAATAATCTGTATCTACCTTAATACCAGTAATCTCCATATCAGCTAAAACCTCAGATAAAGGCATTTCGATATTATTAAATAAATCAAGTTCACCATCATCACTTAATTCCTTTAAAATTTTTTCTCTAGTCTCATAGATAAATTGAGCTTTTCTACAACATATATCACGTAGTCTTTCATCACTCACCATAATTGGTCGCTTATCAGTACCATATGTGTCATCATATATAGGAAGATCATAATCAAAACTACGTGCTACAAAACTAATATCATCTTTAACAACATAATCAAGTAGATATGTTGCTATCATAGTATCAAAATAGACATTATTAAATTTTATACCTAAAGAATCTAAAACTACCAATGACTTTTTATAATCATACGTATATTTAAAAACATCAGAACTAAACAAATCTCTATAATTACAAATAGAATCTTTATCAATAAAATAACCATTAACCCCATCATAAATACCAATACCAAGAATTTCACTTTTACTATAAATTGAACCCCTAGTTTCTAAATAATAAGCAAAATCTTTTTTTACAAACTCATCAATACTTTTAATAACTAGTTCATCCTGTTTTTTTTCTTCTTTTGGATTAACGTCTTCTAAATCCAGCTTTCTAAGTAATGAATGAAAATCCAACTCTTCTAATATAGTAGCTAATTTATTTTTATCAATTCCATTATACTTACAACTTTCCAAAGTAAAATTTAAAGGCACCTCTTTATATATTGTCGCTAAATCATAACTCATATAAGCATTATCTTTATCAGCTATCAATTTTTCTTTTGTTTTTCCTGTAACACTATCAATATTAGCATATAAATTATCTAATGTTTCATACTTAGAAAGTAAATTAATAGCAGTTTTTTCTCCAATTCCCTTTACTCCTGGAATATGATCACTCGCATCACCCATTAGTGCCTTCAAATCAACCATTCTTGCTGGATCAACCTGATATGTCCTTCTAAATTCTTCTCTATCCATCATAATATGTCCAGATTGTTTTAAAAGTTTAACAGTTACTTCATCACTAATTAATTGTAATAAATCCTTATCACTACTAACGATTGTCGCAATAAATTCATCCTCTTCATCAACCATTTTAGCAAGAGTACCAATAATATCATCGGCTTCATAATTATCAATTTCAAAGTGTTTAATTCCCATTGTATCAAGTACTTCTTTTGCCTTTGGAAACTGCACTTTAAGTTCATCTGGCATTTCAGCTCTACCAGCTTTATATTCATCATATTTATCATGTCTAAAGGTTTTCCCTTTATCAAAAGCTACCATAATATAACTAGGATTTTCATCTTTAATTATTTTATTCATCATATTAATAAAACCATACAACGCGTTGGTAGGAAAACCCTTAGAATTTTTCATAATAACACCTTGATAAGCAGTTGCATAAAAGCTTCTAAATAACAAGTTATTACCATCTACTAGAATAATCTTTTTCATATAATCACCAACAATATTGTACTAAAATTATGAATAAAAGTCTATTAAGAGTACAACAAATATCCTATTTTTTTACATATGAAGAACTAGCTTTATCAATATTATTAGTCTCTTTATCCATCCTTTCAATTCTATCTGCTGCAAAAAATAAACACATAGTTACTAGCAAATAAATCATAAAAACTACTACTCCTCTTAACATATTTCTTTTTAATAACATAATTACCACTCCCTTCAAATTACAATTCTATATTACAACAAACAATTGTTCGTGTCAATCGTTTTTTAAAACATTTGTTTGACATTTTACAGTTCATATGTTAACATAGTAAATGTAAGGAGGACTTATGGAGAAACTAACTAATAGGCAAGAATATATCTTGAAAATTATAAAACAATTAATAGCTAAAAATGGATATCCACCAACAGTAAGAGAGATTGGCTTTAAAGCAAATCTCCATTCACCAGCAACAATCCATTTCCACTTAAAAAAGCTTGAAGAAAAAGGATATTTAAAAAAAGGAAATAGTAAAAACAGAACTATCGAAATACTAGTACCAAATGAATATATAGAAAAAGAAGATAATGTCGTAGAGGTACCATTATTAGGAAAAGTAACTGCCGGAACACCAATAGAAGCAATTGAAACACCAGATGAATATTTCCCTCTACCAATCAATCTAATAAATCCAAAAAAGGAAACATTTACATTAAAAGTAAGTGGAGAATCAATGATAAATGTAGGCATATATGATGGCGACATTTTAATAGTTGAAAGACAAAATACTGCTAATAATGGTGATACAGTTGTTGCTATGAATGATAACAATGAAGTGACAGTCAAAACATTTTATAAAGAAAAAGATCATTTCAGACTACAACCAGAAAATGATACAATGGCACCAATTATATTAAAGAATGTAACAATCTTAGGTAAAGTAAAAGGCTTGTACAGAAAATTATAAGATTTAAAAACTCTGTTTAAGTTCACAATGAACAAACAGAGTTTTTTTATTCTAAATTTATTTTATAAAATATCGAACTATATAACTAGCAATTAATAAACCAGCAGAAGATGGAACAAAAGCTGTAGACCCAGGAGTTCTATCCCCTGTCTTTACAGGTAATTCACTCGAAGATAAAACTAAAATCTTATCATTGATTTTTTCATCTTTAACAAATTTTCTGAGCATTCTAGCTAGCGGATCATTAATTGTCCTCCTAATATCAGTTATCTCAAGCTTTGAAGGATCAAATTTATTTCCAGTACCCATACATGAAATAAATGGTATATGTCGATTTAAACATTCCAAAATAGCCACTTTTTTAGTACTAACAGTATCACACGCATCAACAAAAAAGTCTATGTCAGTCTTAAAAAGATCACTAAAATTATCTTTATCAATAAAATCATCTATTTTAACTACTGAACACTCACCATTAATATCCTTAATTCTTTTTTCTAAAACATCAACTTTTTTTAATCCAATAGTTGAATCAAGTGCAATGATTTGTCTATTTATATTACTCCAATCAACAATATCATAATCAACTATAATCAATTTACCAACAGAGCTTCTGGCTAATGCCTCCACAACATAGCCTCCTACTCCACCACAACCTAAAACTAAAACAGTCTTATTAGATAGAACATTCAAACTATCATCACCAATAATTTTAGTCAAACGAGAAAATTTATGCGCTTTTATTGTTATCTCCTCCACTCATTTGATTTACCTTAACAAATTGAACAGCCTTTTTTTGAGACTCAGATCCAATAAGTGAATATGGCCTACTATATAAAATCTTATTAACATGTGATAATTTAGAGTATATATCTCTATTATCTAAAGCAATATTATAATATCTTTGCATACTTTTAGCATCTCTAGAATTTATTTTCTTAAAAGAACTCAAAATATTAGTAAATACCTCTTCTGGAATTGAAGTCTCACTTACAACAGTACAATCAAATAAATTCATAAATTCAATTGTCTTAACTAAATCATCGAGCCCATTTTCTCTATATAGCTTATCTAATTCATCACCATCAGTAGTAGTTGAAACAATTCTACCTAACTTTAAAATTCTTTCATCTGTTAAAAATTCATCAAAACCCAAATCCTTAAGAGAAACATACTTACCCTTAGGCTTATCAGGTGTTTCCATCCTCATGTCAGTAATAGCAGCTCCATATAAAAGCTCCAAACTATCATTTACTCTATCAAGCGGATATTCAACCTTATAAACATCATAAACATCAGTATTAGTTGCTGTTTTTGTGGTAATAGTAAAATTTCTTCTATAAAGTAATGAGGTATTTCTAATAAAATCAACTACTGATTTTTTCAAATCTTCACTGTCTTCATTGTAAAGTGACTTCGAAAACATATGCTCATTAACAATAACATCACTCTTACTAACACCAGGAAGGTGAACTCTTTCATTTACTTTCTCGGCATTTTTAAGACTAATACACACATTTAAAATTCTTTTTCTATTAACGATAGGTAAAATTAACATATAATCACCCCAGGAGCTTATTATAGCACAGACACTACCATTAGACAAGGATAAATACTGGCTACAACAATTAGGAGTTTTTTGCCAAACAAAAAAATCAGACAGAGCGTCCTAACAAACGATAAAACCTGTACCATAGTCCAGGTGGGTGTTCTTACGCTATCTTTAGGATCCCTACTAAAAGTAGGTCTTCAACACCAATAGCTGATCAAAACTCCCGTATCGTTAATTTAGTCGGTTTTAAGTGCGTCGGTTTCGCATCTATCTGACAATATTATTATATCATGTTCGAACATAAATATACAATATTTTTCACTTTTTTTACGTAAAGGCATAAAGTATTATAGGTGAAAAAATATGTACTTTAACAAAGAAGATATTTCAATTTACTATGAAAAATATGGAAATAGTTCAAAAACCATTTTTATACTCCCAGGATGGGGAGACACCAGGAAAACATTTTACCATCTAATTAACTATTTTAAAGAAGACTACACCATTTATATAATTGATTACCCAGGATTTGGCAACAGTATAATTCCAAATAAAAATTTAACTATATATGACTATGCAAATTGCATAAGAGAACTGATGACAAGCGAAAACATTAAAGATCCAATAATAATTGCCCATTCATTTGGTGGACGAATTGCCACTCTATTAACAGGCTACTACAAAGAAAAAATATCAAAATTAGTAATGATTGATACAGCCTCAATAAAACCAAGACAAACATTTAAAGGCTTCATAAAGAAAATAACATACAAACTATTAAAACAAATAAATAAATTGTTACCTAAAAACAAAAGAAAATGTTTTTCTAAGAAACTTCTAAAAATATTTGGATCAGATGACTATCAAAATCTTCCAAATGGAATGCATCAGACTTTTAAAAACATTGTAAATGAAAACTTAAAATATTATATTAAAGATATAGAAAGTGAAACATTAATAATATGGGGTGAAAAAGATCAAGCAACACCTTTAAAAGATGGTATCAAATTTAATACTTTAATAAAAGATTCGACCCTAATAGTTTACCCTAAAAGAGGACACTTCTCTTATCTAGAAGAGCCATATCTAACTAATAAAATTATAGAAAATTTCATAAAATAAGCTACTAAATTTTTTAGCAGCTTATTTTTTATCTGGAGATAATTCGCTAACAACAATCTTCCCATGATAGTGAGATTTATTAGCATTTTGAAAATTATCATCTATCCAAAATTTCAATGAATATTCAATTTTTGTTCCTGCCTTCAAAACAGCAGTTTGTATAATAGTATCATCACTAAGTGATAAAATGGCACCATCATCAATGCTATACTTAATATATTTTCTATCTATTTTTTTATTATTACAATTATCATGGGACATCATATCCAAATCATCAACGACTTCTATATTATAAATAACACTACGATCAGAAGTATTAGTAATAAAGACTCTATAATCATCACTTTTCATACCATCATTATCACTAAGAGCATCATCATTAACAAAACTAATTACATCACCCATATTACTATCTTTTTCTTTATAAGTAATTGTCAAATTGTTTGACTTCAATACGTATTGTGAAGTAGAATCTTGAATTGATGAAAAAATAGAATAAAAAGCGAGCAATAATGAAACTAATATAACAGTAACTAAAATGGCAGTAAACTTTGATTCTTGTTCCTTAATTCGTTCAATAACATGATCAAGTTGTGTGTTAGAATATTTTTTTATATCCTCTTGCGTTAATTTTTTAGTTTTTGTATTCTTAGTATCATTACTTGCTCTACTCATAATATCACCATCTTTTTACTATAATTAGTATAGCATAAAATATATGAAATTAGTACATAATGTTAATCGTTTTTTACAACTGCAATACCCAAATCATCAAGTTGTTCGGAAGAAACAGTATTAGGGCATTCACTCATTAAACAACTTGCACTAGTAGTTTTAGGAAAAGCTATAACATCACGAATATTTTCAGTACCACAAAGAAGCATAGTAAGTCTATCAAGACCAAGTGCTAATCCACCATGAGGAGGAGTACCATATTTCAAAGCATCAACAAAGAAACCAAACTTTTCCCTAACATCATTATCTGATAACTCTAGAGCCTTAAACATTTTCTCTTGAACATCTTCTTTATGAATACGAATAGATCCACCACCAGCTTCATATCCATTAATAACAATATCATAAGCCTTAGAATAGCAATGAGCCTTATCAGTAAGCAACTTATCAACATCTTCATCAAGTGGTGCAGTAAATGGATGATGACAAGCCATATACCTTCCCTCTTCTTCACTATATTCAAATGATGGAAATTTAACTACCCATAGTAACTGATAATCATCTTTTTTAATAAGGCCTAAATCATGACCAAGCTTTACACGTAAGGCTCCTAAAGAAACCTTTACTCTCATATAGTTTTTATCAGCAACAATCAAAACTAAATCATTCTTTTCAAGCCCAAGTTGACTCTTTAAAGCAGTAACTTCGCTATCTGTAACTACTTTAGCTATACTACCACTTACTTCATCATCAAACTTTAAATAAGCAAGACCAGAAGCCTTATATGTCTTAACAAACTCAGTAAGTTGATCTAACATCTTACGAGAATACTTATCAGCAGCATTCTTTAAAACTAAACAGTTAATAATACCACCATCGCTAATAACATCTTTAAAAAGACCAAAAGTAGTATTAGAGAAAATAGCTGTAATATCATTAATTGGCATATCAAAACGTAAATCCGGTTTATCTGAACCATACAATTCAATAGCAGTATCATATTCCATACGGCGAAGTGGTAATTTAATATCAATACCTCTAACTTCTCTAAATATAGAAGCAATAAGTCCTTCAGTAATCTTCATTACATCATCCTGATCAACAAAACTCATCTCTAAATCTATTTGTGTAAATTCAGGTTGACGATCACTTCTTAAATCCTCATCACGGAAACATTTAGCAATCTGAAAATACCTCTCCATTCCACCAACCATCAAAAGTTGCTTAAATAATTGAGGAGATTGAGGTAGGGCAAAAAATTTACCCTTATTTACACGACTAGGTACTAAATAGTCTCTAGCTCCTTCAGGTGTAGACTTACATAAAATTGGTGTTTCAACTTCAATAAAATCTTGATTATCTAAGTATTTACGAGCAGCCATCATTATTTTATGACGCACAATTAAATTATTTTTTATAGTACTACGTCTTAAATCCAAATAACGATATTTAAGTCTAGTATCTTCCAAAGCTGTTGTAGTATCACTAATCTCAAAAGGTAAATCACGACTTGAATTTAATAATTCAATTGAACTTACTTCAACTTCTATATCACCAGTCGCGATATTTTTATTTTTAGACTCTCTTTCTAATACAACTCCACCTATCTTAATAACAGCTTCATTTTTTAAGTTACTTGCCACTTCATAACAAGCTCCGTCTCTAACAACTAGTTGCACTATTCCACTACGGTCTCGTAAATCTATAAAACAAACTCCACCTAAATCACGCTTCTTTTGTACCCAACCATATAATACTACTTCTCTATTAACATCCGTTATTCTTAAACTATTATTTTCTATCTCTTTCATAACTTACCTCACATCCTATTTATGATGACATTCAGACCCACAATTGCAAGAATCACCACAATCACAAGAGTCTTCACAGCAACAATCATCATTATGACAACAATCACAATCACAATCATCATCAGCACTTGTATTTAACATTTCATCTAAATAATAGATTAATGCATCCAAGCTAACAATCTCTTCTTCTTTTGTCTTATTATTTTTTATTTTGACCTCATTATTATTTAAATCATCACTATTTAGAATTGCTAAATATTTAGCATTAAGTCTATCAGCTTGTTTAAATTGTCCTTTCAAGGCACGATTAGTATACTCCATTTCAACAATAAATCCAGCAAGTCTTAACTCCTGTGCCAAGTATGTAGCATATTTTTTCTCTTCTTCATTAACATACATCAAGAACAAATCAACATCTTCAACTATTGGTATCTTAACTTTTTCTAACTCCATTGCCATAACAAGTCTACCAATACCAGAAGCAAATCCAACACAAGCCGTATCTGGACCACCAAGTTGATTAACAAGCCCATTATAACGACCACCAGCACCAATTACATTATTACTTCCAGATCCTTCAACCTTAGCCTCTATTTCAAAAACTGTATGATTATAATAATCAAGTCCTCTAACAATATTTGGATTTATTTCATACTTAATACCTAAGATATCTAAATAATCGCAAACCTTTTCAAAACGTTCCTTACTAGCATCATTTAAATAATCTAAAGTTTTAGGTGCATTCTTAAAAATTTCTTTGGAAGAATCAACCTTACAATCTAAAATTCTAAGTGGATTATTTTCATAACGAACCTTGCAGTCTTCACATAAATCATCTAAATATGGAGCAAAATAATCAACTAATGCCTCTCTATAAGCTTTTCTAGATTCATTATCACCCAAAGAATTAATGTTAACCTTTATTTCTTTTAAACCTAGCATTTTATAAATATTAACAGCTAATGAAATCACTTCACTATCAGTAACTGGATCATCACTTCCCAATACTTCAACACCAAACTGAGTAAGTTCTCTATCCCTACCTGCTTGAGGTCTTTCATATCTATACATAGTACCATTGTAATAAACTTTAACTGGTTGATTAGGATCACCATACATCTTATTTTCTATATAAGCTCTAACAACACCAGCAGTTCCTTCTGGTCTTAAAGTTATCTTTCTGCCACCTTTATCTAAAAAATCATAACTTTCTTTAGAAACAATGTCTGTAGTTTCACCAACACCACGATGAAATAATTCTGTAGACTCAAATAAAGGAGTACGAATAAAAGTATAATTATACTTTTCCATTACAGTATCAATTACACTATCAACATATTTCCAAATCTTTGCCTCTCTTCCATAAATATCATTACAACCTTTTTGTCTTTGTATCATAAATCCTCCTAAAATAAAAAGGTAACACCAACTAAGGGCGAATATATCGCGGTGCCACCTTATTAAAACTCAAATAACTAATAACGGAGTTACCCGTCTTCCAAACGTTAGATGTCTTCTATTTTATCTCATAAAGTATTTCCACCAGCCATACTCTCTCTACATAATTAATAAAATATACTCTTTCCAACAGAAGTTACCTATATTATAAAACAATATTAAAAATTAAACAATAGATTTTTTAACAATCAATAATAAAGAAAAAACATTTACCATAATTAAGCAACATCAGTAGATTTATCGCTCACTTTAGATAACACCTTACTTTCACCACTACCATTAACTACTACCTTTTGTACAATATCATCAAAGAAACAGTTTGCCTTTTCCTTATATAAATGCAATACCGTTTTAGTTGTTTCTAATACTTCTTCTTTCTCAATACCCAAAAATTGCGCTATCTCTTCTGATGAAAAACGTTTTCCATCTACATATCCTAATTTTAAAGAAACTATTACAAACTTCTTAGCAGACAATTCATTAATAGTCTGAGAAAAGATTGGTAATTTCAATATATCTAAATTATTATCATCAACAACAATTGTACCATCTGATTTAGACTCACCTTCAGCATTATCTTCAATAGCAGCAACTTGTTTTAGCCTCTCTTTAGCCTCTCTAAATTCTTTTTTAGGTTTATCATCAATCACAGTAGCTGGTTGCAAAATCTCTTGAGGTTTGCATTTAGGTGTATCATTAATAGCAGTAGTTGGTTTTGTAACTTTTCCTTTACTCATATACTTGCTATATGAATTTTGTTGGTCTCCTACGGTATCTTTAATAGAACGAATATCTACTCCTCCTAATATTTTTTCAGGATATGACATATAGGATGCAAGTACTTTAACGTATTTTGATCCTCTAATCTTTCTTAATGCCTTATTTTGTATCTGTCTAACTCTTTCTTTACTAACGCCAATTTTTTCACCAATTTCAAGAAGCTTCATCGGTTCTGGGCTAATAAAGCCATAACGTAACATCAATACTTCAACTTCCTGTGCATTCAATTTACACTCCTCAAATACTCTTCTAACATCACCATTCATGAAACTAACAATAGCTAATTCTTCTGGCAACTCAGCATCAGATGGAATAAAATCTTTTAATTCCGTATCACCATCATCACCTATAGTAGCATTCAAACTTGACACGCCGCCCTGATATTGAAACATTCTAGTAGCATCCTCAATAGATATTCCCATCTCTAAAGCAACTTCTTCTACTGTTGGCTTCCTATTTAATTTTGTCTCTAAATTTCCCTCCACTTTCCTATATTTATTCATTTTTTCATAAAAATGAACAGGCAGTCTAATATTATTACCTTTATCAGCAAGAGCCCTACCTATAGCCTGCCTAATCCACCATGTAGCATATGAAGAAAATTTATATCCTTTAGTAAAATCAAACTTATCAACTGCTTTCATTAATCCTATATTGCCTTCTTGAATTAAATCCAAAAATGGCAAACCTCTATTACAATACTTTAATGCAATACTAACAACCAGTCTCAAATTACTCTCTATAAATAACTCTCTAGCACTATTATCGCCTTTAGATACTCTAATTGCTAATCTTTTTTCATCATCAGCTGATAATAATGGAATACCTCTAATTTCATTTAAATACATTTTTACACTATCATATACTCTATGATCAGAAATCTCATATTCGTCTAAATGAAACTCTTTTTCCTTTATTTCAATGTCTTTAAATGTGCAATAAGCTTCAAGAGCAAAGACTAATGAAGAACTATTAAAAATTGCAGAAGCATTACCTGATACAACTTGAGAATAATAACGTTTTAAGACTGCTTCAATCATTTCACTAAAATCAGCATTTTTATCTATTATCTCAATCAATAAGTCTAAGTTCGGCATAAAATTATAATCTTCTAAAAATATATCCAATTTATTAAAATGATTCATTATATCTTTATAAGTAGAAAATTTAGTAAATTCTTGCTTTATATAATTGTCTAATATTTTATATACAGTTTTCGAATTAGATAGCATTTTTTCTACTTTCTCAGATAAAACTAATTCTAACCTCCGCTCTATAAACTTAGGGTATGGTATTTTTCCATTATAAGTGCTTTTTGAATCAACAATTTCTGCTTTTACTAATTTATAATAATCTTCCTCAGACATTTCAATATAACCAAATCGTTTAAATATTTCAAGAATCTCTGGTAGCAAGCATTCAAAAAGCTCATCAGAATTCATATGTTGAATCTTTTCTAAACTAAGCATAATATCTCCCCCAAAAAAGTTATATATCAATAATATATTAACACAATAAAAGATAAAATTAACAATATTTTAATACTTTTAAGTTTATAAAATATAAAAAGCTTAGCTATATTAAAATATTACATAACTAAGCTAATTATAATTTATTATCTAAATTGACTTTTTAACAAATCCTACACCTTTTTTTAAATCTTTTTTAAAGAAATTATATGTAGTTCTAATAAATAAGTAGCAAGGAAGAGCTATTATAATTCCCCAAATACCAGCAACAGTTCCGCCAATCGATACAGCCATAATAGTGATTAATGGATTTACATCATTAGTCTTACCATAAACTTTTGGAGATATCAAATATCCATCAAGTTGAGGAAATATCAAACAGATAACAACAGTTGCAATAACTAAAGGCTTTGAAATAACACTTGCTGTTATTATTGCTATAACATTTGTAATAAGCCCACCAAAATATGGAATAACAGTTGTAACACAAGCAAGAATACCAAGCAATAACCAGTTAGGATGACCAACTATAAAAAACAGTAAGCTATACTCTATCAACTGAATTATCATAAAAATACCAAGTCCTTTTAGATAATTAGAAATTTCTACATCCAAACACTTAAAATATTCGTATGTTTTATTGCTAAACGATTGAAAAATTTCCTTAAGCCAAGATCTAATATTTGAAAAATCAGCCAAAAAGTAAATAAATCCAACAAAACCAACTATAAATTTACTAATAAAATTAATAGATCCAGATACAAAACCAACTGTAGAAGAAGATATAAAATTACCCATATCTTTTAAAATATCATTTAAATAATCTGTAACTTTAATTTCAAATCCACCTAAATTCACGTTAAATTTAGTACCAAAATTTTCTAAAACTTTTGCAACAACTTTAATAAATAAAGTTAATTGCTCATAAACAAGTGGTAAAACAATTGCTAGTAATGCTCCAATCAATAAAACAATACCTACAATTACTATAGTAACACTAAGACCTCTTTTAATATTCTTATCACAAAGAAAATCAACTAACGGTGTTAAAGCATAAGCTAGAAAAAAACCTACTATAAATGGTAAAAGTACTACTACTATATTAGTAAAAATTCCCCACCAAATACCAATATTACTAACAGTAATATAGATGAGTGACAAAAAAGCAACTGCATTTATTATTTTATAATTTAATTTATTAGAAAACATAGAATCACCTTTCTATACATATTGTAGTAGGACCAATATTAGTAATTTTAAGTTCCATATCAGCACCAAAAATACCCGTTTCTACATGAACATATTTATAAAGTTCCTGATTGAAATGATTATATAAACTAACAGCCTCATTTCCACTCATAGCAGAAACATAGCTAGGTCTATTTCCCTTCTTACACGATGCATATAAAGTAAACTGTGACACAGACAAAATATCTCCGCCATAATCAAGTATACTCTTATTCATTATTCCATTATCATCGGGAAATATACGTAAATTAACTATTTTTTTTGCCATATAATCAATCGTTTCAAAACTATCTCCTAAAGTAAAGCCAACCAAAACCACCAATCCTTGATCTATTTTGCCAACTGTTTTTCCATCAACTACAACAGAGGCCTCATTACTCCTTTGAATTACAACTCTCATCGCATCGTCCTTTCAACTTTTTCAACAAAATTGTTCTTATTAAGTGCTAAGATAAACTTATTTAAAGTATCAACATCATTAACATAAAGAGTAATTTCATAAATAATATTACCTGTTTTATTCATAGTTTTAATTCCATCAATATTTATATTAAAATTAGAAATTGATTTCATTAAATCAAGCATATGATTGTTTCTTGTATTAGAATAAACTAAAACACTAGTTAAATATTTACTCTTACCTTTCTCATTCCAATTAACATCAACAGTTCTATCTTCTAGTGACTCCAAATTATGACAATTAATTCGATGAATACTAATTCCATTACCCTTAGTAATATAACCAACTATTCCATCACCAAAAACAGGTAGACAACAACTTGCTAAATTAACCCTTACATTATCAATTCCACTAACAACAATATCAAAATCGATATTATCAGTATTTGGTTTAATAATTTTTTGAACATCTTTTTCTGGTTCTTTATAAATAACATTTATAACAGAAGCTGGAGAATATTTACCATTACCAATAACTAAATACATCTCATCTAAATCAGCAACTTTTAACTCACTGCATATAACGCTAATATTTTCGTCTGATAAGAATTGTGAAATACTAATTTTCTTTCTTCTAAGTTCCTTTTCTAAACTATCTTTTCCTCTTTCAATATAGACTTCTCGTTCATTCTTAGTAAAAAAACTTTTAATCTTACTTCTCGTCTGACTAGATTTTGCCATCTTTAGCCATTCTTTTTTTGGTGTAGAACTCTTATTAGTATTAATCTTTACAATATCATTATTCTGAAGCTCATAATCAAGTGGAACTATATTATTATTAACAATAGCTCCAACCATTGTTTCTCCAACCCTACTATGAATTCTATAAGCAAAATCTATTGGTGTTGCTCCTTTAGGAAGTTCAATAACATCACCTTTAGGTGTAAAAACATATATAGAATTATTAAGTAACTCTGACTGAACACTATCTAAAAACTCTTCATTACTAATTTTGTCCTTAGAAAGATCAATAACAGATTTAAAAAATTGTAATTTTACTTCCGTTGAATTTCTTAAATCAGCCTTTACATTAGAACCTTTATTTTCCTTATATGCCCAATGAGAAGCAACTCCATTTTCAGCAATCTCATTCATTTCATAAGTTCTAATCTGTATTTCAAATAAATATCCATCAATACCGAAAACAGTAGTATGTAAAGATTGATACATATTAGGTTTTGGCATCGCTATATAATCCTTAAATCTTCTAGGATAAGGTCTAAACCTTGAATGAATAATACCAAGTGCTAAATAACAATCCTGTTCTGTGTCAACTAAAACTCTTAAAGCTAATAAATCATAGATATCACTAAACTTCTTACCCTTGGACAATTTATTATAAATACTGTATATGCATTTAGCTCTACCCTTTATTTCATGTTTAATATTATGCTCAGTTAATAAATTACTAACTTCCATTTGCATATCATAAACAGTTTTATCACGTTCTATTTTTGTTTGATTTAATTTTTCTGCTATATCATAAAAAACATCTGGCTTTAAATATCTCAAAGCCAAGTCTTCTAATTCACTTTTAATCTTATGGATTCCAATATGATGAGCAAGAGGAGCTAAGATATTTAATGCCTCCTCTGCTTTTTCTTTTTGATGTGTAGAGTCTAAAGCCCACAAAGTTCTCATATTATGTAAGCTACTAGCAAGTTTAATAATAATTACTCTAACATCTTCACTCATTCCAACAATTATCTTCTTATAATAGTCTATTAAATAATCATTCTCAGTAGAAAAATGAATTTTATTAAGCTTTGTAACTCCTTGTACAAGTAAAGTTATACTTCTACCAAAATTATCCTCTAACTCTGATACAGTACAATCCGATTTAGATAAAACATCATGTAAAATACCAGCAGCAATAGTTTCATAATCAGCATAAATACTAACTAATATATCAGCTGTATTTAATGGATGAGTAATAAATGGATCCCCACTTAATCTAATTTGACCATCATGTTTACTTAAAGCAAACTTATAAGCTCTTTTTATTATATTGAGCTGTTCTGAATCGGTAATATATGAATTAAGTTTTTCTAATACCTCATCAAAAGTAACATTGTCTCTTGATTTTGACGTAAAAAACAACTCCTCCCTAACAATTTATTCCTTTTATATCTTTCTCCTTTATATCATCTGTATACTTAATTTTTTCCTTAACCTTTTTTCCAAGATTTTTAGATTCTAATAATATAAATAAACCTGCTGCTATAAAAATAGATGAATAAGTACCACAAATAAGACCAAATAACATTGCTAAATTAAATGTTAAAATCTCACTAGAACCTAAAATTATTAAAGTAATAACTGGTATCATAGTAGTAATAGTAGTATAAATTGATCTAGAAAAAGTCTCTTGTATACTTTTATTACAAATAGAAATTAATAATTTCTTATCTAACTTTTTATTATTATTAGAAATTTCTTCCCTAATTCTATCAAATAAAACGATCGTATCATTAATAGAATAACCAATTATAGCTAAAATTGCTGCTATAAACATAGAAGATATTTCAATATGGAAAATTCCAAATAAAGCAAATATAACTAAAACATCATGAACTAAACATATAACACCAGAAAATGCATATGAAAATTTAAATCTAAATGAAACATATATAATTATTCCAATTAAAGCTAAGATAACAGAAAATATTGCATTCTTGATTAATTCTCTTTGAACAATATTAGAAACAACACCTATATTAACTTTAGCATCATATTTATCTTCAAAATAATCATTAACTGTATTTACTTTGTCACCATCCAAAGTCTTATCAATTCTAATTGAAGCTTCACCATCAGCTATATCAATCTCTGAACTTTCAAGAGATAGAGATCTTAAATCTTTCTTTAATTCTTTAGCTGTCATTTTCTTATCACTAGTAATAGTAATATTGCTACCAGCTCTATAGTCTATTCCTAAATTAAGATCACAGAATCCTATCGTAACAGCACCTATTAAGATAATAATAACTGAAATAGCTACAAATATTTTATCTTTCTTTAAGAAATTTACATTTTTAAATGGAATTTTTTTAACTTCTTCACCCTTAGAAACATTAGGAATATCTTCTTTATTTACATTAATAAAGAATTTAGTTTTATTATCAAATTTACCACTCATTGCAAATACTTCTAATAAAACACGTGTTAATAAAACCATTGTAAGCATTGTAACTATAACTGTAATAATAAGCATAGTTGCAAAGCCTTTAATACTAGACTCACCAAATATAAACATTATAATTGCCACTATCAAAGTAGTTAAATTAGAATCAAATATAGCACTAAAGCTACTCTTAAATCCAGACTTAAAAGCTAACTGTAAACTCTTACCTTTATATAGTTCATCTCTTATTCTAGAAAAAGTTATAACATTAGCATCAACTGCCATTCCAATTCCTAATACTAAAGCAGCTATACCAGGAAGTGTTAAAACTCCACCAATAACCCAAAATACTAGGAATACTAAGAATGTATAAATTATTATAGAAACAGTAGAAATAACACCAGTAAAATGATAAACAATTATCAAAACTGTTGATATTAAGGCAACTCCAATAATTCCAGCAAACAATGTTTTAGTAAGTGTCTCATCACCAAAAGATGCTCCAACTGTTTTAGAAGAAACCTCAGTTAACTTGCTAGGTAAAGATCCACTATTAATTAAATCAACCAAATTAGTAACTTCTTCTTCTGTAAAATTTCCCTGAATTATAACATCACTCGCAAAACCCTGTGAAACACTAGCAACACTTAAACAGTTAGATCCACTACTACCACAAGAGTTTTTCTCTTTTTCATAGCTATCAGTCATTTCATTATAATCTAACCAAATAACTATTGTATTGTTATCATAATCTTTAACTTTATTAGTTACTTCATAAAACTTTGACTTATCCTTTACAGACAATAACACGGCTGGATTACCAGAAGAATCCTGACTAACCTTAGCTGAACCAGCTTTTAAAACATCACTTGTCATAAGTAAATTATCATTAGTATCCCTAAATGATAAAGTTGCAACTGTTGATAATTGTTTTCTAGCTTCTTCCGGATTATTAACACCAGCAAGCTTAACCCTTATCTTATCATCACCCTCTAAAATAATTTCAGGTTCACTAACTCCTAAACTATCTATTCTTTTACTTAATGTTTTGTATGTAGCAGTTAATTTTTCTTTATTCATTTTAGTACCATCAATAGACTTAACTTTATATAAAATTTCAAAGCCACCCTGTAAGTCAAGTCCAAATTTTAAGTTCTTAAAAAGAGGAACAAATAAAAAACCAATGCCAACTACTATTAATAGTAAAATTACAGTAAACAATTTAATATTAATCTTCTTTTTCTTACTTTTACTCATATACCTCACCTCATAAAATATCCAAATCTCTGTCAAAATCCTGTGATAATTTCTGTTTTCTTATTTGAACATAGTCAAAAAGTCTCTTATTATTAGACTTTAAGATATCATTAACTATATCACAAAGAGCTAAATCATGTGATTTTATCCACTTTGTCTCCTTTAAATAATTCCAAATATCAATGTCCAATATATTCCTATATCCAAGTCTATTTAATTCTCTAACTTTAGCATTTAGTGCTGGCTTAACCCTTCTAAACAACTCTTCTTGGCTAGAAAACTCTAAATTCATAAGATATCACATCCTCTTGAACCAATTTAATTATATCAAAATACTAAAAAATTTAAAGGTATTTTACAAAAAAAGGCATAAAAAAAGAAATAATATATAAAAATTAAAAATATTATTTCTTTCTAGCTCTAGGAAAACTATTAAAATAAACATCCTTAAGTCTATCAATAGAAACATGTGTATATACCTGAGTAGCACTAATACTTTCATGCCCTAATAATTTTTGTACTGTTAATAGGTCACATCCCTCATTAAGTAAATGTGTCGCGAAAGAATGTCTAAGCATATGTGGAGATATACGTTTATTAATGGATGTCTTTTTTATTAATTTATCTAATATATATCTAATTCCTCTTTCTGTAATTTTTTCTCCATTATTATTTAAAAATATATACTCTAAAGAACTGACATTTAATTTTCTATATCCATCATCTAAATAAAGTCTAAGTTCATCATCACAATAATCACCAAAAGTAACAATTCTCTCTTTATTACCCTTACCTAATATAATTATTTGCCTCTCAGAAAAATTTATATCACTAAGCCTAATATTAATAAGTTCTCCAACACGAATACCAGTCGCATATAATAATTCTAAAATTGCTCTATCCCTCTGCCCTAAAGGTGTTCTAATATCAGGAACCTTAAATAACTCTTCAAGTTCATTATATTCAAAATATCTAGGCAACTTCTTTTCTTTCTTCAAACCATTCACTAAAAGAAAAAAATTATTACTAACAATACCATTACTAACCAAATACTTATAAAAACCTCTTAGAGAGCTAAGCTTCCTATCAATAGATGAGTTACTATCAGACTTTTCATCCTTTAAATACATAAGATAAAAACGTAAATCACTATATTCTAAATTTTTATAATCAATATTTTGAGATTTTAAATATTCAAAGAATTCTAAAATATCATTTTTGTAATTATTAACTGTATAGTCGGAATAATTTCTTTCAAATTTTAAATGATCCAAATAATTATTAATGACTTCCATTAAAGCCCTTTCCTAACATCTTTATTTTATTAGAAGGATATCTAGGTACCCTATCACCAATTTGTCTAGGTGGAAGTCCAAGCTCTTTTAATGTTGAATCATTACAAATAGAATATAATCCATCCAAACCATCCAAATCAAAAAAGTTAAAGATCTCTTCAAAATTTAATTGACCAGAATCATCCCTATAATAAGAAAGTGAAGTGCCATTATACTTAGATGCCATTTTACTCCCTTTTGTTCTATCACAAGCATCATCAATCATTTTATAAATATCTGTTACATCAAAAACAGAAAATAGAGCATCATAATCAATATTACCATCTTGATCCCTAAAATTATCCAATCCTTCCAAATTATTAATTGCAACATCATCTATAACATCCATAAACTTCTCCCAAATCAAATTTCTGCCTATATTATAACAGATCTTATGACTTTTTTAAAGAATATTTTATCTTTTATAATCACATTTACTACATTTAATCCGATCATTCTTAGAAACTAATATCTCCCCACACTCAGGACACTTTTCATTTATTGGCATGTCCCAGGTAGCAAACTTACATTTAGGGTAATGATCACATCCATAAAAAATCTTACCCTTTCTAGTTTTCTTTTCAACAATTTTTCCATCACATAAAGGACAATTCATAATAACTTTAACATCAGGTTCATCTTTTTTTATATATTTACATTCTGGATAATTAGAACAAGCAACAAACTCACCATATCGTCCATTTCTAACAACAAGTGGATTACCACACTCTGGACAAATCTCTCCTGTCTCTTCTGGTGCTTTCTTTTCCATATCATCAAAAGCCTTCTCTACTCTAGGTTCAAATAAACCAAAAAAGTCAGCAAGTACTTTGTTCCATACTAATTTACCATCAGCAACTAAATCTAAATCTTCTTCCATCTCTCTGGTATATTCAACATTAATTAAGTCACTGAAAAATTCTTGAAGTTTATCAGTAGTAATAATTCCAATTTCCGTTGGCTTAAATTTCTTATCTACAATATCAACATATCCTCTTTCTTTAATTGTATCTATTATTTTAGCATATGTTGATGGTCTTCCTATACCTAACTCTTCCATCTCTTTAATAAGTTTAGCTTCAGTATATCTAGCTGGAGGATTAGTAAAATGTTGTTCTGGTAAAACACCTACACTAGAGCAGATTTCACTATCACCGATGTCAGGTAGAATCTTATCTTCAGAAGATTCATAATCTCCATATACTTTTAAATATCCATCAAAAATTAAGATCTGACCAGTAGCCTTAAATTTATAATCATTATTATCAAGAATAATAGTCGTTTGACTAACTTTAGCATCTGCCATAAGAGAAGCTAACGCCCTCTTATAAATTAAACTATATAATTTAAATTCATCACTAGATAAATATTTTTTTACTTTTAAAGGTTCTCTCAAAACACTAGTAGGTCGAATAGCCTCATGTGCATCCTGAACATTTTCCTTTTTCTTAGCACTTTTAACATATCCAGTATATTTATCCCCATAATTATTTCTTATATATTCCATAGCTGGATTAATAAAATCGTTAGATAAACGAATAGAATCAGTTCTCATATAAGTAATTAAACCAACTGTTTCATTCTCTAAATCTATACCTTCATACAACTTCTGAGCAATACTCATAGTCTTCTTAGCTGGAAAACCTAACTTAGTAGAAGCCTCTTGTTGCAAAGTAGAAGTAATAAATGGCACTTTACTTTTCTTAGCCTTATCTTTTTTAGAAATACTTTCAACTTTATAAGATTTATCTAATTTATCTAAAACTGCATTAGCATCAGCTTCACTCTTTAACTCAATATCATCTGTTTTATATTTAAAAAGTACCGCCTCATAATCCTTAAATTGAGCTGTAATAGTCCAATACTCTTCAGGTATAAAGGCTGAAATTTCTCTTTCCCTATCAACAATTAATTTTAATGCAACACTTTGAACTCTACCAGCACTTTTAGCACCAATCTTACTTTGTAAAAGCTTAGATAATCTAAAACCAATTATTCTATCCAAAATTCTTCTAGTCTCTTGACTCTTAACCAAATCATCATTAATAACTGTAGGATTTTTAATAGCTTCTAATACTTTATCATGAGTAATTTCATTGAATAAAACTCGTTTATAATTATTATCTTTAATACCTAAAGCATCTTTTAAGTGCCAAGCAATTGCTTCTCCCTCACGATCAGGATCGCTTGCTAGATAAACAAAGTCACTATCTTTGACATTTTTTTTTAATTCTTTAATTACTCCACCCTTGCCCTTAATAGTAACATAATTAGGCATAAAACCATTATCAATATCAACACCTAAACCATACTTACCACTAGTAGCTAAATCTCTTATATGGCCTTTAGATGAAACAACCTTATAATCACTCCCTAAGTACTTTTCAATAGTTTTACTTTTACTAGGACTTTCCACTATAACCAAATTTTTAGGCATAAAATCACTCCCTTATACACTTATACAGACTAAATCATTATTTGTCAATCGCCTTACATATTTATTATACGAATAATCTATACTATTTTCTAAAAAAATTATTTACTTCTTCTAGAATAACTACTAGTACCAGAAATTTGTGATTCATCTTTTGAAAAACCACAAGCAAGTGCCATTCTTGTACTTTGAATATTCTCATTCTTAATATATAGTCTAACAGAAGAAGCTATTCCACTTTTTAGTAAGTAATCACTAACACCAGTAAGAATAACTTTCCCATAGCCCTTACCACGAAGCTTTTCTTGAACTATCATTGAAAGAACTCTTTCATTATTATGATCATTTGAAATATACATATAGCCAAGATAGTCATCATCAGATTTAACTAAAAAACGATTACCAACTTCTCTACCACTTTTCATTTTTTTAATGTCATCTCTAATATCAAAACACATTCTTTTTGCAGTCCTATCCCTTAATCCTTTAATTACCCTAACATGATCTCTATTATTAATATCTACTTTTTCCAAAGAAAAGCCATCAAGTGGTATCCTAAAAACTTCTAAATCTCTCATAATATCTCCTAATCAATATACTTTTTTACTGGGCCATAACTTCTTCTATGTTCTGGAATAATCCCATATTTAGCAATAGCTTCTAAATGCTTTTTTGTAGGATAACCCTTATTATTTTTAAAATCATACATAGGATATTTCAAATCAAGTTCATAAAGCATTCTATCCCTTGTAACTTTAGCAATAACAGAAGCTGCACTTATAGTAATACTTTTTAAATCACCTTTAATAATAGAAGTAGTAGGAATATCTAACTCTAAAGGCATAGCATCAATTAAAACATGCTCTATTTTAATTTGCTTATTACATTCATTAATAGCCATCTTCATGGCTAATTTTGTAGCCTCATATATATTAACTTCATCTATTTTTTTCTCATCAATAATACCAATACCAATACCAAGAGCTTGCCTTTTTATCTCATCAAAAAAGAAATCTCTTTTTTTCTCAGATAGCTTTTTAGAATCAGTTAAACCATCTAAATTAAATTTATCAGGTAATACCACACAAGCTGCTACCACAGGTCCAACTAATGGTCCTCTACCAACTTCATCAACTCCTGCTATAAATTTGATACCCTTCTCTCTTAATTCCCTTTCATACATATAATTATCATTTATATTCATATACTTCACCAAAAAATATTTTAACATACTAATATTTTATTGAGAAAGAAAAAAAGTAGTTTTTCTACTTCTTTACACTAATCTATCAAAAGTAATATTACCAAAATAGCCATTCTTTAAATCTCTAATAATAATATCAGATACTTTATCATAATCAGTAACTCCACCACGAGATAGAGCCCCTCTTTTTTTAGCAATCATATCATACGCTTCAACTAAATCATCATCTAAACGAGTAATGCCATACCTTTCTTCTAAACGTTCTGGATAAAGCTTAAATAGTTTTTTTAAAATATATGTTGCTATTTGCGATGAATTTAAAATTTCCTCTTTTATTGACGATAAACATGCAAGTACATGTGCTGCTTCTTGATCTTCCATTTTAGGCCACAATATTCCAGGAGAATCTAAAAGTTCAACATCTCTATTAACTCTAATCCAACTAAGATTTTTAGTAAAACCAGGAGTATTTCCAACACCAGCAGATTTTCTACCAACTAATCTATTTATTAAGGTACTTTTACCAGCATTAGGAACCCCAATAATCAAAGCTCGTGCTGCTCTAGGCTTCATTCCTTTACTTTCACGTTTTCTATTTTCTATGTTCATTATATCTTTAGTATAATCAAGTACCTTTCCTACATTTAAACCACTCATCAAATCAACTGGAATAACTTTATAACCAGTATCTTCATAATACTTAATAATTTTATCTGTTTCACCTTTATCACATAAATCATACTTAGTCATAACTAAGATCCTAGGTTTGTCCTTAATAATAGTATCAATATCAACTATTTTAGAAGATAGTGGCATTCTAGCATCAATAACCTCATAAACTATATCTATCAAATTAAGCTTATCAATAATCTCCCTCTTTGTCTTTGCCATATGTCCTGGATACCACGAAATGGAAACCTTTGAAAAACTTTTTTGACTATCATTATTTTTCTTTTCTGCTCTGATTTTTCTTTTTTGGTACATATCCATTTTAA
>CAKPJX010000002.1 GCA_934163035.1 uncultured Bacilli bacterium
TTCGCATGCTTGGTATTTTTATTTTTACTTATTTTTTGTTTCTTTTCTTACTTTGAACTTTCCTATAAGATAAAAAAAGATTCAATCAAATGAATCTAAATATCAACAATTTTAACAACATTACCATTATCTTTAATAATATCTATTAAGTCTTTTGTTTTTAACCACAAAGTAGCTGTATTATCATTTGGATGAACTCCAATAATATCAAGAGGCTTAAATTCACTATCAATGAATACTGTAACTTTTTTATCTTTATCATTTAATATGCCAAGAGGTGTAACAGAACCCGGAATTAATCCCATTATATTTTCTAACTCCTCACTTGATGCAAAACTTAAAGGTCTAGTACTATTATCACGTCTAAACTTAGATAGATTAACTCTTTTATTTCCTTTAACTGTTATTAAGTAATAATTACTTTTTTTATCATCACATAAAAATAAGTTCTTTGCATCTCCTTCAGGATAAGAAATATCAACATCTAAAAGATCTGCCATATTATAAACAGCTTTATGAGAATCAACTTCAAACCAGATATTTCTACTCCCTAAATATTCATATATTTGTTCCTTATTCATAATACATCACTCTACTTCACATATTTCTAATATTTTTCTAACAGTATTTGCTGTCCTTATAGTAATATAATCCCTAATACTTGTACTAGCAGTTCTACTCCACCAATTAGTCTTTCTATAATTATTTAAATCATAAGACCAAAAAATATTATTTTTATATATCATAATCTTTTCTAATTTATCATTTATATCGCCAAGTACATCACATATCTCACCACAAGTATGAGGTGATATTACAAATATAATATTATCATAAATACTTTTATCACTACTTCCCCACCAATCAGGTCTATTATCAAAAAGCTCTTTTAACTCATGATAACTAATCACAAAAATTGGTATATCTATATTAAATTTATTCTTAATCTTCTCATGAATACTAGAAGTAATATCATAGGTATTATTCACATTACTCATAAAAATAACATTACCACTATTAAGATAAGTAACAACTCCACTATAACCTAATTCTATAAATTCATTCTTCAATTCTAACATTGATATTTTATTTTTGCCACTTATATTTACCCCTCTTAATAACGCTATATACTTTTCCATATAAACTCCTTAAGCTATACTAATTATAACAAAAAACCTGATAATCAGGTTATAAATAATTAAATATTTCCACTAAATATACTACTAAGACTATTAAAGAACAATTTTGTATAACTTAATGCTTCAACTTTTTTATTAACTGTCAAAGTACCTTTAGAAATAACTTCCCCATCTTCTTTAACTAATATCTTACCTACACTATCTCCTGAATTAAGAGGTAACTTTAAATTTTTAACATCAACTTGATATGTATATTTATGAGAAGAATTATCAAGCATCTCAACTACACCTAAATCATTTTTTAGTACTATTTTAACTTTCTCAGAAGTAGCTTTTTCTAAATTTAACTCTTGAACAACCTCACCTTTTTTCTTTAATACATTCATTCTGATATTATTATATCCATAATCCAAAAGATTCATTGCTTCACTATTTCTAACTTTTCCCTCTTTCTCACCTAATACTACACCTATAAGTCTTAAATTATTCTTTTTAGCAGTAGCTGCTAAACAATAACCAGCATTATCAGTAAAACCAGTTTTTAAACCATCAGCACCTTCATAAAAACGTATAAGTTTAGTTGTATGTTAATATCGCTATAATGTACCGTCAAGTTCCTTAATACATTTTTCTTTTAATTCAGGATATAAATTATAAAACTTATTTATATCAAATCCATTCTTATGCCATCTAATAACTTTTGGTATTAAATCACTGTTATCAAGTGGAATGTTTTTAGGTCTATTTGGATATAAATATAGTTTAATTTCACCATCTTCATTCAATTTAAGCAATTCATTATAAACATTTTCTACATACTCACAATCAATAACCTTTTCTTCTCTATCACTTACTACCTCTGCAGACCAAGTAGTCATACCCTTCTTAAAATTTGAGGCATCTAATTTATAAATATATCCATCACAATCAAAGATCTTTTTAAACATCAAAGGACCTCTTTCCACTAATTCGACTGGATATTCTAAACCATTACCAGATAATGAATAATACAAATCATTACCCATTTTAGATAAGAATATGGTTGCAATCGCCTTTGATGGTGTTGCATATATCCACCCCTTCATATTAGCACTCCTATTTGGTTTTAAAACTTTTAAATTCGGAATAGAACTTCCATGAAAAACAAAATCCATCTTACCTCCTATTTTATCAAAACTTTTCTTAAACTAGAATTAATGTTGTCAAAATTTTGTGTCTGGCTTAACGTAACTATATAATCTTTAACACCTTTTAGAATACCTTTTTGAATATAGCAAGAAATATTGCTTCCACTTTTCCTGTCCAAAATCGCATTTGCATTACATCCGCCATAGCAATTTTTAAAATAATCACAAGTTGAAATACAATTTTCTCTTCGACTAATACTATCATTTAATAAATTAATAAATTTTTGATTTTGAAAAACAGCATCAATACATTCTATATCATTAATATCACCAAGATCATATGTATCTAAACATAGCCTATCACAAGGATATATATGACCATTACTATCAAAACAAAGCCATTTTCCCAAACAAGAGTTATATGTACAAACACCAGTGTGCTCATTAACAACTAATCTTACCAAATCTAAACAAGTCGAAACATTAATATTACAATCAGCATCAAGAGCCCAATATTTAAAAAATGTAACAAAGTTTCTAATATACTGATCTGGATCCAAAGTCAAAAAAGTATTATCCTTTGCAGCACCATCAATAAACATAGGATTTAACTTCATCCCAATATCTAGTGATTTAAAATACTCATATTCCTCAATTAAATGATCCACATTATTTTGGTTAACAACCAAAACAGCTCCTGGAAACATTCCATTTATTTTAAGCAAATCAATATTCGATAAAACTTCTTCAGTATTTCCCCTAGTAAGTTCATTATCAATTCCATCAAAAGATAATCCAATACTAGTATCATGACTTTTAAAAAAATCAATATTTTCTTGATTTAATAACACACCATTAGTCTGTAAAGAATATATAAATTTAGTATCCATTCTTGAACAATAATCATATATTTCATCATAAAAATCTAAAGGTGCCATTAATGGCTCCCCACCATGCCAAACAATATTAATAAATTGAAACTTTTGAGACAATAAAGATACGTACTTTTTAAGTGAATCAATATCTAATAAAGAATTATCATAACCATATTTTTCAGCAAAGCAATACTTACATCGCATATTACATTGATGAGTAGGCTTAACTAAAGTATTAATTCGAAGCATTTTTTACCATTCTTTTCAAAGTCATTCTACTTGGAGTATTATCATGTGAATCATTATGATAATCTGGATCTCCACCACTATTATCATGTTCATTTGCATGGCAACTTTCCAAACAGCTATAGTCTTGATCAGCTTGTGCAAGATATAATTCATATAATGAAGTGACAATCTTCTTCATTCTTCCTAAATCAGCAATATTATTACTTTCCATAATATCAACCCTCCACCTTTCAACAATATTTTACCACATAAATTTAACTTTCCAAAACATTTCCCAAAAATATTAAAAGACACTATTTGAACTAATACAACAAAAGCATCTAATGAGCCAATTACCTTCACATAATCAATTTACTAAAACTATACTTTTTAAACACGTATTTTCATTTAAAATACATAAATTATATTACAAAATAGAACATACCAAATTAGTATTAACAAATATATTTTAATAAACAAAAAATACCAACCAAAAGGCTAGTATTAGTATAATTTACATCTTATAACTCTTAAGAATAATATTAATCATTGAAAAAGACACATTACCAGTATCATTTCCAATAATTTCTGTTCTAACTTCAAGATTGCCACCAGCATAAACATCTGCAAAATTAACTTCTGAAAAATCCATATCACTGGTATTACCTTTATCAAGAACAAATTCCATATCACTAATCTTCTCACCAGTCGTAGTATTATATAAATAAAATTTACCACCAGTATCATTAGTAACACCAGATATTCTACCACACAAAGTAATTTCAAACACACTAGTTCTTGCAACCTTTATTTGATTACCAGAGATAGATATAATATCAGAAAGTCCAGGGATAATTCTAGTGGTAGTAATTGTAGAAGTGCCTGCAGTAGTAGAATCCTTAAAACTAGCAAAACAAACCACATTGTAAGAAGTAGGGCCAAGTGAACCTTGTGGCCCAGTTGGTCCAGTTGGACCTATTGGACCCGTCGCACCATTATCACCTTTAGGACCTATCGCACCAGTATCACCTTTCTCCCCAGGTTCCCCTTGATCACCCTTTTCACCTCTAGGAATAACAAACTCTAAAAAATGATGATTACCAACAGCATTATCCAAAACTATAGCATCACTACCAGCATCACCTGTTCTAGTATCTCTAACTTCTATAGTAGCAGCTTCACCCGGAGGACCTTCAATAGCTCCTGTTGATTTCCAAGTATTTGTGTCCTCATCCCAAACAACTAAATTCCTCTGAACTATAAAACAATCTCCATTATCGCCAGTTGGATGATGCGCTATTAAATCATCCATACTATCAAAAGAGCCAAGAATCCTCAAGCCTGCTCCAGTTGGCCCTACTGGGCCAGTTGGGCCCGTTGGTCCTACCAAACCACAAATCCCCATTTCACGTAATTTGTTTCGTAATTTATTAGATTCTATAATATCATCAAACTTATCATTACAATTCATATAAAAAACCTCACTTATTTTATTATATGAAAAAATATAGTTTTGTTTCAAAAAAAATGAACAAGTCGTTCACTTTTTCATAACCTTAACAAAAGTATCATAATTACCAGGACCGTTAAAATCGGATAAAGTTTGAACCGTATCACAAGAAACATCATACATTTTACTAAGCATATCAAATGCTATAACATCATTTTTTTCTCGAACAGCATCAACAGATAAATTATTATCTAAATTCAAACTACTAGTACTACCATTAAGTACTTCCAGGTCTCTTCCTTGACAGCAATAAACAATACTACCATCGTCCTTTAATAATGGCATCAATTGTTTTTTAACAGCATCAACAAAAGCATTTCCCTTTATATATTCAGGAACATTAGATAAATAAATAGTATCAAATCCAGAAAAATTACTATTTAAATATTTAGATAAAACAAGTTGCCTTCTAAATCCTAGTAAACTACTCTTTAGAAAAGAAATTTTAGAAGATTTTAATTTTTCACCAGTAGCTTCATAAGAGCCTGCATTTTCATTATAGCTACCAGGTGTCTGTACTCCTTGTGGTCCCATAATAAGTTCTGGGATTTTTGCATACTTAATACCCATAACTTTAGCATATGTTAAAGCAATTTCAAATAAAGAAAATTCGCCCATACCAACCATCGGATCGCCACGTAAAACCTGTTTATCTTTATCATATTGATTAATTATTGGATCCCAAAATTTATAGAATTTGTTTTTAGGATTACCTAGCTTAATAGTATTATAAATACCCTTATCTAAATACAAACTACTTCTAGTATCAGAAAAGAAAGTAAAATAATCAGAATAACTCAATATTTCTAGAGACATCGTTTTAAAAGCTCCAACAGGATATTGAAACTCATTAATATCAAATCCAACTACTTCCCTAGCTCCATGAAAAACAGCATCTAAAGCAAAATCTCCACTACCATAAACTGTCGCAATAGTATCCCCATCTTTTACATAATTTCCTAACACCAAATTCTCAGTTGGATTTACATATATATGAGGACTATCTTCAAATAAAGCCACTGATAACTTATCAGCATTTTCATAATCATTAATAGAAACTTTCCTTTTTTGACTATAATTAGAAATACACTCTCTACCCATTTTTTCTAACTCACTAGAACTAATCTGCTTATTTCCAACTAGAAAAACATCATAATCACTTTTTAACATAATATTCCCCCTAAAAGTTACAAGCTATTATAACATATAAAATATAATTTAACATCAAAAAAGCAATAGGTTTAAACTTATTGCTATAATTAATCACGATATGAAGCGCCCCATTCAACTATAGTAAAACCACTTCTCTTTACTGATTTTAATTCTTGAGGCTTAACTTTTATCTCTTTCTTCAACGGTTTTATATCAACCACAACCCTAATCAATGTATCAGGATCCTTACTAAATTCAAGTGGCATATAATTATTAATTTCATCTGTTGTCTTAAAATAAATATAATTATAATTATTATCTTCTATTTTATTTATCCAATAAACGATAAACTCATTTATTTCTCTTTCGTTTAATCCAAGTAATTCTAATTTTTCTTCTAAAAAACTAACTGTATCACTACCCTTTACTACAAATCCTTCCTTCATCTCTAAATTATCATTTGAAATACCTTCCCAATATAAAGCATAATAATTACGATTAGTCTTATAATCATAAATATTACCATCCTTACTAACATGTAAATTCCATTCCCTATCATATTTAGGATAAGTATAAGATAATACATCTTCATTAACCAATCTAACCGTTAAATCCATATCATCTTCTGGATAAATATAAATCATTGGTTTAGCTATCACATTAGAGGGACATTTTTCCTTTGACACATATCTACGAAAAGCCTTAACACCACTAACATTTTTATTAACTTTAAAATATTTAGTGACATAACGTATACCACAAATTCCACCGCATCCATCATGTATATCAAAATAAACATTAAGTGTCATATTATCTTCATTAGAGTGAACTTTTTCAGCTTCCTCTGCACAACCTGAAATAACAAAATGAACTGCAACATAATTATACTTATTAAAATCATAGTTATCTAATCGCTCAACATTATTATCACCATCATACCTAATGCGATCAATATATCTTAAATATTCACTATAAGAACTTATAACCTCAATATCAGGGTAGAACTCTTCATACTTATTAAATATAACCATATCACTAGATTTAGCAAAATATACAAAAATTCCAACAAATAAAATAATAACTGTAGCTAAAATAATTTTAACATAACGTTTTTTTAATAACTCTTTCACACCAACACCTCTATTATAAATATAACATAATAAAAAGTTTTGTAAAGAAAAAGCATCAACTAAGTGATACTATATACTGACACCATTTACATATAATTTATAACCATTAAAATCAATATTACTATTATTTGAATCACTATTACTAAAGAAAGTTACATAACAATCTCCAGTTAATTTAATCTTAGAAAAACTATCTAAAGTTAAAGATATTTCTTTTGCAGTGCTATCACCATTAATAATACCTTCATAATAAGAACTATCTTTCATAGTAATATCTAATGTTGAAATATTATCAATCACTATATTACCAATAGCCTTCTGCTTAGTCATGTTAAGAACTACATCACCACCATTTGAACCACTATTTCCCCAAGAATCACTCTTAGTAGAGGTATAACTACCATCTGTAATTGTTGTATCTTCCATAATTTCCTCTTCAGCAGAATAACTAAGCTTACTACCCTGATTCATATTATTAATAAATGAAGAACTTCCCTTTTTACTACAATTACAACTTAAACAAGATATTCCTGTTGTTAAAATAACAATAGACAACACATAAATTATAACTTTATCTTTATTAGCAAATACTTCCTTAAAAGTCTTTTTGTTAAAACCAGACATAACTAAATACATAACTAAACAAGCTATTAATAAACCATCTATCCCAAAGATTAGATAATAAACCCAAGATATATTACTATTAGTATTATTCATAGAATTGTTAGTACTCATATCTGGTGAGTACCATTAGAATTAGTTGTACCATGACTCTTAGCATAACTTATTGTAAAAACTAAACATCCACTAATAACAGCAATCAATAAAACCATTATTATATTCTTTATACTTCTTTTCATATAAATCCCTCCTATTTTACCTTTCTACGCTTCTTTAATTCATATACAACATCAGCTTGATTACATACATTTTCAGAATGAGTAACAATAATTATACATTTATTATCATTCTTAGCTAAATCTTTTAATATCTTTAAAATATCATTTTCTGTTTCCTTATCCAAATTACCAGTAGGCTCATCTGCTAAAATAATCTTAGGATTATAAGATAGGCTTCTAGCAATCGCCACTCTTTGTTGTTCTCCACCTGATAATTTTAAAACTCTTCTATCTTTTTGGGATGTCTCCAGTCCAACACTCTTCATCAACTCAAGTGCTCTCTCTGTTTTATTATCTATTGCTAAATTACTAACATTCATAGATAAAACTATATTTTCAATAGCTGTTAAATGTGGTAATAAATTATAACTCTGAAAAACTATTCCTATATCTCTACTTCTATAATTATCCAAATCTATATCTCTAAGTTCTCTACCATTAAATGTTATAGATCCTTCATAATTATTTTCTAGACCACTAAGTAATGATAATAAAGTTGTTTTTCCACTTCCACTTTTACCTTTAATAGCATAAACTTTTCCATTATAAAACTCATAATTCAAATCTTTAAAAACATATTCTCCCTCTAAAGCATCAGAGTATCTATATGAAACATTTTCTATCTTTAATACTAAATCTTTATCCTTATTTTTCATTACGATCTCTCCTTTAAAATAGTAAGTGGTGAAAATTTCTGAATACTTATCATTGAGCTAGAACAACTAATTAATGTTATCAATAGTCCTATTCCAAGTAATTCAACTAATACTTTAAAATCAACTGCTGCATCTATACTATCAAAAGCCTGAATATTAGTAACACCTTTAAAAGACTTATTATTAAAACCACCCCTTGGAACTTTATTACCATTATTATCTAAGCCATTACCTCTACCAAAGTTCTTACCAATTTCATTCATTTCATTCTTTGCTGATGAAATTTCATTAGCTAGTAAACTATTTGAAACAGGTACACTAATAATAGCTCCTATACCAGCTCCTATAATTAAAGACACAAATGATACAATCATTAATTCACATAAGAACTGTAAACAAACTTTAGACTTTTTCATACCTATAGTTCTTAAAACACCTATCTCATACTTTCTTTCCCTTAAATTTATCATATTAATAACAAATAAAATTATTGTACCTATTACTAAAGTTATTATTAAAAATGTAATAGCAAAAGTTCTAACATTAGAAATAGTACTAGTAGCATTCTGAACTTGATCTAAGTTGGTCTCAAGTTTTAAAGAATCACTTAATCCCTTTTCAGTTAATTCTTTTTCAAAACTCTCAATAACATCACTACTAGTTAATATAAAAGTAGGTGCTGAAGAAATATTCAAATCAGAATTATTATTTTTAATATTATTAACAACATTAGTATTTGTTATTATAGTATTAACAGAATTAGAAAACATTTTTAAACCATTATCACTATCTTCTTTTTCTTTATAAATACCAGTAACTGTTAACTCATAAGTATTATCCTCATTAGAACTATCAATAATAATTATAGTATCCCCTACTTTTATATTATTTAAAGTTGCTAACTCATTATTTATAATACAATTATTACCTTCAAAGTCAGTTGATACTTCACCATCAGTAATAGTATAACTACCTTCTATAAAATCATTCATAGAATCAATTGAAGAATATCCTTTTAATGTAAAATCACTACTATCATTATTATTAAAATCTCCTTTTGGTCTATCCATTTTTCCATCTGATAAACTATTTTCTGCTTTAGTTAAATTAGAATTAACTCCTAAACTAAGAGTATAATAGTAACTTTTAACATACTTACTATCAGCATAATTTTTTATATCATCAACAGATATAGAACTTATAGAATTAAACTTCTCACGCATATCTTCCTTAGAGCCATCTCTATCTTCAGGATTAAAATCCTTCATCATGTTTTCTCTATTAACTCCTATTGTAGCTTCAACCTCATACTTATCTTCATAAGACTTTATCAAGCTACTAGATGAATTATTTATCGCTAGTGTAACAGAAACAGCACAAGCAATAACTAAAATAATACTTCCAATTAATATGTTTCTACCCTTATTTCTATTTATTGAAGTAAGAGCATTCTTTAAAATATACATAAATTCCTCCTTTGTATATTTAAATACTATTAATAAAGTATTAAATCAAAATTAAATCAAAAAAAAAGTTTTACTTTTTAAATAAAACTTTAAAAGTCGTTACTCCATCACTTGATGATGCCCCTATCTCACCATTATGATTATCAACAATATTTTTGGCAATCGCAAGACCTAATCCATATCTATTATTATCCCTATTTCTAGATTTATCCCCTCTATAAAATCTTTCAAATATCTTACTCTCTTCACCTCTAGGTATCTCATCACCCATATTTTTAACTAATAACTCTATATTATTATTTACTTCTTTCAAAGAAATATTAATAGTACCACCCTTTTTAGAATGATTAGTCGCATTATCTAATAATATTTCAACTAATTGTTTTATACTATTTTCATCTAATTTCATTTTTATATTACTATCAATATCATAATCAATTTTAATATTCTTCTCAAAAGCCCTACCTTCAAATGTTAAAGTAGATAATTCAACTATTTTAGATAAATCTTTCTCTTTAAGATCCAATGAACTTTTCTCTTCACTAGA
This sequence comes from uncultured Bacilli bacterium, assembly GCA_934163035.1. Lineage (GTDB taxonomy): Bacteria > Bacillota_I > Bacilli_A > RF39 > UBA660 > CAG-877. The sequence continues at coordinate 10,730 of CAKPJX010000002.1, forward strand.
AGCTAATTTTAATAAATCATTTATCAACAAACTCATTCTATCAGCTTCACTCTTAATATTTTTAAGCCACTTCTTCTCTTTAGGATTATCCTCTAATGCTTCACTTGATGCTACAATTACAGAAAGAGGTGTTTTTAACTCATGAGAAGCATCTGCTATAAATTGTTTTTGCTTATCAAAACTTTCCTTAACTGGTACAATAATCCATTCAGTAATTATCTTAGAAATAAAAAAAACTACTACCTCTAATAAAATAAATATTAAAATAGACAATCTAAGTACAGTTAAAAGACTAATCTTAATATCACTATTATCAAGTATTATTAAATAATTACCCTGACTATAAACATATGAATAATTACTAAAATATAAACATCCTATATATTTATCTTTTATATTACGTTTATTTAATATCTTACTAGCTAAAAGAGCTATCTCATCAAAATGAACTTCACTATTAGAATGATTTATAATTTCTTTTATATTATTATCTTCATCCATTAAAATTGTATAAACAGTAGAATCCATAAATCTAATATTATCATCAATTGGTCTAAATTGATATAAACCATTCATCTTATTTCTATGTTTTCCTTCATTATCAGTAAAAATATTTAAACTATTAACTACAGAATTTTTTTGTTCTATATAATTTTGAACATTAAATATTGTAATAAAACTAATTATACTAATAGTTAAAATTGTAAAAATAGTAAAGAAAACTTTATTCCTTAACTTCTTCATCTAAAACCTCCAACTTATAGCCAAGTCCCCTAACAGATTTTATATTAACATTAGCACCAATAGCTTTCAGTTTTCTTCTTATAAATGACAAAAATACTTCCAAGTTATTAGACCCTATTTCATTTTCTATTCCCCATACTTTATCATATATCTGATCCTTTGATAATATTTGATTTGAATTATTAAAGAAATATTCTAATAACAAAAACTCTTTACAAACAAGTTCTACTTCTTCACCAGTCTTAGTACATAAAAGTTTTGAATTAGCTGTATCTAAATCTAGGTTTCCAACACTAATTATATTATTTTTTATCATATCAGGACTTTTTAATTGCACATTGATTCTAGCAATCAACTCATCCATATGAAATGGCTTTGTAACATAATCATTAGCTCCATTTTCTAAACCATCTAACTTGTCTTCTAAAGTTGACTTTGCTGTAAGCATAATAACCTTACTAGTAATTTTTTTATCACGAAGTCTTTTCAAAATATCAAAACCATTCATATTAGGTAACATAACATCTAATATAATTAGATCATAAATATTAGAAAGTGCTTGATAAAGCCCTTCCTCTCCATCACCACATATATCAACTATATATTTCTCTTTCTTTAAACGACTACTTATTAAATCAGCTAAATTAAATTCATCTTCTATAATTAAAATTCGCATAACATCACCACATACTATATATAATAAAATTATTAAATAAAAATTAAACTATGAAATTAGAAAATGATATTTCTAAACGCTTATACTTACCGGTATAATCTATTTTATAATCTGTAGTATACTTACTAACTACTCTTTTCCAAAAAGAAGAAGCAACATCAGAAAGTGGAACTGCTTTAATCATCCAATTACCTCTATACATATCAAAGACTTTAAATACAGCTGCCTCTGCAATACCCTTTTTCTTATAATTATTTAAAACAAATATTTCACTTATCTCATAATTATTATCATGATTATCATCAATTAAAATAAATCCTAAAATATCATTATCATTCTTTATAAAATAAGCATAATTATCCACAAAGTATTTATCTAAATCATAATGATACTTACAATCACGAGAACAAAAATCAATTGGAAAATAATAACTAATATCATGTAAGTATAATTGCATTAATAATTCTAATTTTTCTCTATCACATTCCATAACTTTTTCTAAATTTATTTCCATAAAATCACCATCTATATTATATCACAATACTTAAATAACACATTATCAATAACAACATTCCCATCATCTTTTCTAACTTTAATCTTCCTAACAAATCTCTCAAAAAACACCTTTTTCTCATGATTAGTCAAATTAATAAAATTATTTTTTAAATTAACTATGTTTCTACTTATATCACTATTATTAATATCATAAGAAGAAACATCATTTGATATAGAAGTAATTTCTTTTTCTATATTATTACTTAACTGAGTATATTTATCATGATCTATCTCTTCATTTAAATAAAGTCCTAATACTTTATTTTTTTTCTTTTTAAGCCTCTCTACTACTATTCTATCTTTATCTACTTTTTCTAAGTTATCATCAAAAATACTAGTAGTATATTCAAAATCCACTACATTATCTAAATACTTTAAAAAAGCTTTCTCCATCTTCTTATGAGAAAACCCCATAGTCTTACATTCTTTATTTATACATCTATAAGTAATATATTTTTTATTATTTTTTATTTGTTCTTTAGCTATAAATCTACTACCACAACTACTACATCTTAATACTCTAAAATAATACGTATCATCAGAAGAAGATCTTTTATTATAAAATTTCTTTCTCGATTCAATCAACTCATTAACACTATAAAATAACTCTTTATTAATTATTGGTTCTATATCTTTACCATCAACTTCAAAGTTATTATTTTTATTTACTCCATATCTAACTCTACCTATATAAAGAGGATTAGTAAGTATAGATTTAATTGTTGAAGCATGCCACTTACCACCTCTTTTAGTAGGAATATCTAATTCTATTAAATTATTCGCAATACTAACCATAGATTCACCATTTAAATACCATTCAAATATCTTTTTAACATATAAAGCTTCATATTCATTTATTTTTAAACTTCCATTACCAACTAAATAGTCATATCCAAAAACACCATTACAATTAGTATAATTACCTTCTCTAGTTTTCTGCTCATATCCTAAAGTAACTCTCTCAGCCAAATTTTCCCTTTCAAATTCAGCAAAGATCCCAATTATTTTAACAAACATCCTCCCAACAGCATTAGAAGTATCAATCTTTTCAGTCTGTGAATTAAATGTACAATCATACTTATCAAATAACTCAATTAAATAAATAAGATCTTTAACACTTCTAGTTATTCGATCTAATTTATAAACTAATACATTATTTATTTTCCCATCTCTAACATCATTAATTAATCTTAAGACTTCACCTCTATCAGTTAAGTTCTTACCAGATATACCATCATCAATATAATAATCAACTATATTCCAATCATTAACTTCTGCATACTTAGTAAGCTTATCTTTTTGAGCATGAATACTAAAACCATCATTTGCCTGCTCCTCAGTAGATACTCTACAATAAATAGCTGTATTCATAACTACAACTCACTTTTTGATTGATCAGAAATTCTTAAAACACTAGTCTTCAAAAAAAACTTCATCATCATAATTGATAACTCTTTTGGTAATTTAATCATATAATCTCCTCTAATAATTCATCTAATTATATGAAAAATAAAACTAAATATTAAAAAAACTATAGTAACAAATACTATAGTATAATTAATGTTTACTTTTTAATTTATAAAAAATTAAACCACTAAGAGAAAGAAACGATATAACTAAACCAATATTTAATCCCTTAGGATAATAAGAAAACACAATCTTATTACTGCCCTTATTACCTTTAACAGCCATAAATCCATTATCAACTTTTTCAATTGGAACTATCTTACCATTTATAGTAGCTCTCCAACCCTCATCATATGGAACAGTATATAAAATTAAAGTATCCCCACTCAAATCAATAGATGATTTGAAACCATTATTAATATATTTAAATTTATTACTTTTAATATTTACATCACTATCATAAAGATTACCATACTTTTTTATTTGCTCATTACTTAAAATAATACTTTCATTAAGACTCTTAGTTTTTAAACCAGTACTATACTCCATAAACTCATTATTACTGATATATTTATTAAATACAAGACCCATCTCTCTAAAATCAGGATTAGAATATACACCATAGTTCTTAGTATTATAATCCAACTCATATCCAAATTCACTAAGATCAGAATTACCACAAGAAATAATATATTTAACTGATAAAAAATTATTTAAATCTCTATTCTTATAATCAATATAGGTAGAAACAATTCTATTATAATCTATACTCTTATAAAACTCAAAAGCACTACCAGAAATATTTGAATTAAAAGATTTTAAATTACTATTTTTAATTACCAATCCTAAATTAGATAGACATGAATCAGTAGCATTACTTCTAACAAGTTCATTAAATTTAAGTTCTTTGTAACTATTTATATAATTATTAAAATATTCATCATAATTAAATTTATTACCTCTATATTTATATATAGTATAATTCCCCCAAAAACTAGAAAATATCATAACTCCTAAAATAATTAAAGAAACTTTATTTTTAGAAAATTTGAATATTAGAAAAAGCATAACTAAATTAATAACCATAGCACCAATCATCATAAAAATATATCTAATATCATGGATATACTGAATATTAGGATGAATACAACGTAATACAAAGTAAAATAAAATTACCAAAAACAAACTACTAATAGAAATCAAAAAACCAGATGTTGTTTTAATATTATCCTCTAAACATTTTAAAGATGCTAAAGACATAATTAATACAGGCATATAAAACCATCTTGCATAGTATGTTGTTGTAAATAGAAAAAACATACTATTTAGTATTGGTATCATCATAATAAATACACAAGTAATCATCAAAATACTAATCCAACTTTTAGGTTTTTTTAATATATATGAAATACCAAGAACAGATCCTACAAATGGTAAATAAAAGTCAACACTACCATAATTTTGAATGTTTAAAAAAGCTCTTGGATACATTATTTCAGATGGAAAGAAAAAAGCCCTAAATATTTCAACATAATGTGAAAAATTATTATACTTAAGACTACCAAGAAGTGTCCAACTATTACTAACTCTAGGATTAGAAACAGTAAATAAAAACGAAGGTATTAAAACAAAACTAGCTAATAAAGTTCCAAGTACACCCTCAAGAAGAATAGTAAAAAACTGTCTCCAACTAAACTTATAATCTTTTGATAAGACTTTAAACAAATAATATATTATTACAAATGCAACCTGGCCAATAAACATAAACCAATTAGTAAATGCATTTAACGCAACACATAATGCAAAAGGTAATTTCTTACCATCATACACTAAATTATCAAGAGTATATAAAAGTAGTGGAAATAAGACTACTGAATCATACATATGAAAAAGTATACTTGTAAATTGAAAACCACAAAAAGAATATAATAAAGATCCTAATACTGCTAGTTTTCCATCTTTAACATATCTCTTTAAAAACAAATATGAAGTAAGTCCAGATACAGAAAATTTAATTATTATTAAAAATGGATTAATTATAGGAATCCAATCTACTGGGAATAAATAAGCAATCAGACTAAAAGGACTAAATAAATTATAAAAACTAAATGTTGCGATAAAGTCACTGCCTAAATCATTAAACCAAGTCCATAAATAGCTACCAGATTTCAATGAATAATTAGCTATTTTCCCAAATAAAATCTGCTGAGTATTATAATCAGCCACTAAAGAAAATAATCCTTTACCAACAATCATATTAGGAAGAATAATTAAACAACCTAATATAAATGAAAGAAAAAAAGACATAAACAAATAATTTTTAAAAATGCTTTTTTTCTTCATAACACTACCTCCAAAAGAAAAGAATGGTATGAATCCATTCTAAACTAACTACTAGCTTTATCTGTAAATCATACATCTAAAACTATAATATCATAAACAATAATTCTAATCAAAATAATTAAGCATCATTGCTTTTTTTACTTCTTTTAAAGTCTCTCTAGCTTTCTTTCTAGCCTTTTCTGTTCCATCTTTTAAAACTTTATAAACATACTCTGGATTTTTCTCTAATTCTTCTCTTTTTTCACGTATTGGAGCCAATTCTTCTTGTAATATATTATTTAAGAATTTTTTTATTTTCATATCACCTAAGCCACCACGCCTATAATGATCTTTTAATTCATCAAGATTCTTATATTCAGGCAAATACTTTTCAAATGAATCCTCCCTACAGAATACATCAAGATAAGTAAATACAACGTTACCTTCCACTTTACCAGGATCATCAACCCTTATATGATTAGGATCAGTATACATACCAAAAACTTTCTTCTTTATTTCTTCAGGACTATCCTTTAGAAAAATACAATTACCTAAAGATTTACTCATTTTAGCATTACCATCAGTACCAACTAATCTCTTTTCATTAGCAGTCTCTGGTAATAGTGCTTCTGGTTCTACCAAAGTTTCTCCATAAATAGAATTAAACTTTCTAACTATTTCTCTAGCCTGTTCAATCATTGGTAATTGGTCATCACCAACTGGTATAATTGTAGCTTTAAAAGCTGTAATGTCTGCCGTTTGACTAACTGGATAAGTGAAAAAACCAGCTGGTATACTCTCTTCAAAACCACGTAATTTAATTTCTTCTTTAACTGTTGGATTACGATGAAGCCTAGCTACAGTTACTAAATTCATATAATAAAATGTAAGTTCAGTTAACTCTGATACCTCAGATTGAATAAAATAACTGACTTTATTTGGATCAATACCACAAGCTAAATTATCTAGTGCTACCTCAAAAATATTATCTCTAACTTTCTTAGGGTTATCAAAGTTATCAGTTAATGCCTGAGCATCAGCAGCAAATAAATACATCTCATCATAATCACCACTATTTTGAATTTTAACTCTACTTCTTAAAGAGCCAACATAATGACCTATATGTAATGGACCAGTTGGTCTCTCACCAGTTAATATTATTTTTTTATTTTCCATAAATTTCATCTCCTATTTTTTATTTTATATATCAATCAAATTATAAGTAAAACCACCATCGAAAATCTAACATAACACCACTCCTAAAAAAAATCTTACCCTAATATATAGGATAAGATTTAAATCTTACTAATGCCACCTAACAATAATAAATCATGTACCATCATACATGTTCTTTTAATAACGAAGAGAAACTCCGTACTAGCCTACTATCATTTCGGTAGTCTTTCATCAGCCCACTCAATAACCTATATTACAATTTTCCACCAACCAACTGTTCTCTTTTAAATATTAGAATTATCTACTACTCTGAATCAACAATTTACAAGATAATTGTAAATTAAATTAAATAGTTTGTCAAACATAAGTTAAATTTTTGTAGTATAAAATTTAATTTTTTAGTATAATTATCTTAGGAAGTGAGTTATATGTCATTTATATGGATGATTAGTTTTATAGTCTTAGTATTAATTGAAATATTTACTATAAACCTAGTAACTATATGGTTTGCGATTGGAGCACTAGTATCATTCTTTGTAAGTCTGTGTACAGAAAATATTGGATTAGAAATTTTAATATTTATAGTCATCAGTCTTATCACACTATTATTTACAAAAAAAGCTGTTAACAAAATTAAAGATAAAGAAATGATCCCAACGAATCTAGATAGAGTAATAGGTCAAACTGGTATAGTAACAGAAAAAATAAAACCATTAGAACCTGGTGAGGTAAAAGTTGATGGTAAAAAATGGACTGCTATAGCTGATAAAGAAATAGATATTAATGATGAAGTAAAAATTTTATCTATAAATGGTGTAAAACTCAAAGTAGAAAAAATAAGGGAGGAAAATTAATATGATATGGATTATTTTAATAATTATTTTAATAATCATAGTAGCCGGAATTAAAATTATTCCACAATCAAGATCAAAAGTAACAGAAAGATTAGGAAGTTATCATGCAACACTTCAAACTGGAGTTCACTATGTAATTCCATTTATTGATAGAGTTGCTAACGACGTTAGTCTAAAAGAAATTGTAAAGGACTTTGCACCACAGCCTGTTATAACAAAAGATAATGTTACAATGCAAATAGATACTGTAGTTTATTTTCAAATAACAGATCCAAAACTTTATACATATGGAGTTGAAAACCCTGTAAACGCTATTGAAAACTTAACTGCTACTACTCTACGTAATATTATTGGAGAACTTGAACTTGATCAAACACTAACAAGTCGTGATATTATCAATTCAAAAATGCGTGCTATCCTAGATGAAGCAACAGATCCATGGGGAATCAAAGTAAATAGAGTTGAAGTAAAAAATATAATTCCACCAAGAGATATTCAAGAAGCTATGGAAAAACAAATGCGTGCAGAGCGTGAAAGACGTGAAAAGATTCTTCAAGCTGAAGGTGAAAAGAAAGCTGCTATACTAATTGCAGAAGGCGAAAAAGAAAGTGCTATTCTAAGAGCAGATGCTAAAAGAGAAACGCATATAAAAGAAGCTGAAGGTGAAGCTCAAGCTATATTAAAATTATCAGAAGCTAAAGCAGATGCCCTAAAGCTACTAAAATCAGCTGAAGTTGATGAAGCAGTATTAAAGCTTAAAAGTTATGATGCAATGGTACAAGTTGCTAATGGAAATGCTACTAAAATTATTGTTCCAAGCGAATTACAAAACCTAGCAACTATTGGTACAACAATAAATGAAATGATAGAACGTCCAAAAAAATAAAGAAGCTATGCTTCTTTTTTTTAAATTTATCAACCATTTACATATAGATAAATAATAATTTGAACTATTACAATTATTGGAATAATAATAATAAATTTATTCTTTTTTGTTTTATGGTGAAACATTAACATTGAGATTAATTCTCCTGGACCTGCTCCTATTATTGCAAAAATATTAAGCTATTTTCTCTTATTCGCCATTCTTTTTTACAGGCTTTTATTTTATCAATAAAGATTAGAAAAAATCCCAAGACATTAATTAAAATAAAATAAATATTCACCATCTTATAACTACACTCCGCTTTCTAAAAGTGCTATATATTTTTTCAACTATTTGTTTTAGCATAGTCAATAATGTTAAGCCACCAATAGGAATATTTCTCTTATCAAAAAAATGATAATGACAACCTATAAATACAATGCTTATACTACTACCAATTAAGATAAAAGAAATTACTATCATAACACAACACACTTCTTAACAATACTGCATCATTTATATCTACTAGCTTGTATAATAATCAATTACAAGATCGCTGCACTTACAGCCCTCATTCTACTAATGTCCTTTCACATTTTTTTCAAGCCATTCGTATAAATATTTGTCTTTAAATGCATGTGATGAAAGATAATGGTTATCACCTTTAATAATTTTTAATTCAATATTTGCTGCCCCAATATTCTTTAATTTATTGTAAGCAGTTATACTTTGATTTACATCCACAACATCATCATTATCTCCATGATAAATTAAAATAGCCTTCTCTTTTATTGGTAATAAAACTCGATCTAGTGGAAGCATTATACCACCTGCTACTGAGATGATACCTTTAAATAAATTAGGTCGCTCTATTATATAATTCCATGCTCCATAGGCTCCCATACTTGAACCAAGTACAAAAATATTATTTTTGTCAAACTCAAAATTTTTATACTCAATCTCTAACACTTTTTCAACATCTCTCAAATGATAATCCCAAAAATTGTTTTCATGACATTGAGGTGCTATTACTATATATGGAATATCAAACTCATTCAAATATTTGGGCAAGGCATATTTTTCAATATCAGCCAAATTGTTTCCTCGTTCCCCTATTCCATGCAAAAAAACTAATACTGGCATATTCTTTTTAACAACATTTGGATAATAAACATAATATTTGAACATCTCTTCATTAAAATTTATTTTTTGACTTTGTTTCAACATTTTAAAACTCCTCTACTTAAAATTTTAGATTTATATTATTTTAAATTCCATACTCATCTCTTAGTATTTCCTCTATATAAATATCAAACTAAAAATATTATATCATAACAAGCTTACATTCATATACAATGACTACCATTTTTCTAGTAAATTTATAATATTATCCAAATAAAAAGATTAATATTATAGTAAAATTTATACACGACTTTATTTGTATTAACTAACCAAAACTTATTTTTAGTATTTTCTCTAAGATAATCTTCATATATTGATGAAAATTCTAATATTTTAGGATGATTAACAACTAACTCTCTAGCAATCATTGTCATATCATGAGCAGTTGAATAATGACCATCTTGATCAAGACCAGTACAATTTTTAAATTGTGTATTTTTAAGCCCTAAACTCTTAACTTTTTTATTCATTAATTCTACAAATTTCTCTTCACTACCACTAATAACTTCAGCCATTTGAACAGTAGCATCATTACCACTAGCCATTGATATACCCTTCATCAATTCCTTAATAGTAATCTTTTCACCCTCACTGATATATATTTGTGAGCCACCCATATCAGCAGCATTTTTACTAACTGTTACAACATCATCCAATTTAATTTTACCACTTTCAATATTTTCTAGTATTAATATTTGTGCTACCATCTTTGTCATAGATGCTATCGCAACTTTTTCATTAATATTTTTCTCATATAATACTTTACCTGTACTGGCCTCTATCAACATCCCACTAACAGCATTAGGTATAGGATCATTAACCTTACTTTCTTCAGCAAATACAAACAAAGGATTAAATATATAAACACCTAAAATAATTAACACTAATATTTTCTTCATGATAACCTCCTAATTTCTTTTATGACATACACTTAAAAAATATACATAAATTAAATATTTAATACTATGATTTAGTAAGGTGATATAATGAATCAAAAACACAAGATAATACTTACTTACATAATATGTATAATTATAATAATGACAAGTCTAATAATAGGTATTAAAAAAGTAGCTTGCAAAAGAAATTCAAAAAAACAAGAAATAAGTATTAAACAAAAGCCATCATATTACAAAGAAGAATATAAAAAAAGATATACTAATTATCAAAAAAAGAATAAAAATTTATCTAAAGATCAAGTAATTATAGATGTAAATATAGGTCTAGATTATAATTATTATGAAAATACAAAACCATCTAAAAATTTAAATAAAGAAACCATCTTAGTAAATAAATACAACTATTTAAAAGAAAATTATATTCCAAACAATTTAGAAAATATAAATATTAAATATGCTAGAAGTGGTATGAGTCTAGTCAACTATGCAAAAAAAGCTTTTGAATCACTAGCAGAAGCTGCTAAAAAAGATGGCATGAACATAATAACCATGTCATCATATAGAAGTTATAAATATCAATACAATTTATATAACAAATATAAAGAACAAGATGGAAAAGAACTTGCTGATACCTATTCAGCAAGACCAGGTTACTCTGAACATCAAACAGGCCTTGCTATAGATGTATATAATGGCGAAGAAACATTTACCAATTTTGAAAACACAAAGGAATTTAATTGGATGCAAGAAAATGCATACAAATATGGTTTTATTTTAAGATTTCCAAAAGATAAAACAAGAGAAACAGGATATAATTATGAATCATGGCACTATAGGTATGTGGGTATTCCTATCGCAACATATATACATAAAAATAATATAAGTTTTGAAGAGTACTATATAAAAAAAATTGAAAAATAACTACTTTTCAACTCTTTTATCATACCTTTTAAAATATTTATACAAATTATAGAAAAATGTAAATAAAAACCACATAACAAATAAAACATTACTAACTTGAACCAACGATAAAATAGAATTATTACTATATAAATCAATAGTACTAGCTAAATCAATTTTATTATATGAAATGACCGAAATAAATAAAAAGAATAGTAAGTTAAATAATGTAAATACTACATAATTAAATATCTTTTTAAAGTCTGTTATCTTCTTACTAAAAACAGTAATCATGAGTATAGTAACTACTAAAATCTCCATATAGAAATAAACAACAGTAGATGGAAAATAAATATATTTTAGAATTAGTTTAAGGACTTTATCTATACAGTAACCAGTATAATCAAGATTAAAAATTATTAGTAAGACTATAAACATTGAAAATATTGCCAATGTGAAATAATTAATTACTTTTTCTTTTTGTTTTATATTAAGGATAGATATAACTAAAAAAAAGGTGCATAGTAAGAATAATTCTATTCCAAGAAAAGATGAAAATGTTGTTTTAAAAACACTAAATATCTTATCTAAAATAGATAAATTCATACTAACACCTCCACTAACACAGCAACTTATGAAACCAATTCTCCAACAAATACGGTTTGTTTAGTATCATCAAACTTAGTACAAGTAATAAGCGTTAAAGTGGTTGCATTATAATTTCTAACAATTCTAACAGTTCCAACTTTAGGAACATCATATATATTGACCAGAACATAGTGATAAGTATTTCCAGCATAAGTAACATACATATCAGTACCAATTGTCATTTTATATAAATTAGAAAAATATGCTGTATAAGCATTACCTGAATGACTCATTAAAATTAAATTACCATTAACAACATCAGGCATACTAGATTTAGCTACAACAGCCACATTATAATCAATACTATTATATTTTGAATCAGTTCCGTAAAAACCCCTTTTTAACCTTAAACTTGGTATTTCTAAAACCCCAAGATACTTACTATAATCAATTGGTTTATAAGTATTATCACCTGAATTATTAGTACCATCACCATCAACATTATTAGCAATAGGTACATTATCAATAATATCCTCTCGAATGTTATTATTAGTATTGTTTGCCAAAGAAATAGCAACCAACATGTCAGAGAAAACTTCCTTTTTAATCTTTAAAAGATGATTAAAAGACAAAATAGATAAACCAAAAAATACAAGCAAAGAGCCAAATAATAAAATATGACTCTTTTTAAATTTACTATTAATTACTTTCTTTAGGTTTAATATTTGCATAAACTATACCAACACCACAAACTAATATAACAAGACCAATGAAATATATAATTTGTGAAGTATTCATACCAGTGTTAGGTACTTCAGGGACATAGTCAAATTTAACTGAGAAAGGTATACTCTTAGACATTGAATTAACATCAACACCAACAATCTTTTGTTTAGCAGCGTCACCTTCTAAAAATTCATTTGCACTTTTATCATAAGCCATATATTCATAACCAACATATTCGTATCCATCAGATAAAAATTCTAAGTCTACATTAGCACCATTGCTATCAACCGAGTCAACAGGAACTCTTACATAAAATTTAGTATTAAAATCATAATATTTATTCTCATCAATAGCTTCGCCTTTTTCACCATAAACAATTACTGCACCATCTGGTGAAGTTTTGTCATTTATTTTAACTTTAAACTTTTCAGTACTAGTATTACCAGCAGTAACTGTAATAGCAGAAGATTGATAATATTTACCATCTTCAGTTAAAGACACATCTGTACCACCTGAAACATTAAGTTTAGGTGCTGTATCGTCAGAAGTAGCATTCATTGCTGCATCAACCAATGGTTTAACATAAGTAGTATAATAATTACAAGATTTTCCATCCCTAAGACACACTTTTTCTTCACTACCAATATTTATTTTGGTAAAACTCTTTCCAGGTTTACCAGTTGCTAAATATTTTTCTTCATAATCTGAAGAATTAGTTGCTTTAGTTTGATACAAATAATCCCACAAAGCCAATTGAGTAATTACAGCTCGTTCTGTAAGACTAACAGTCTTCATGTCCTTATCATTATATAAAGAAGAAGCTTTATCATAATATCCATTTGCTAAAATATATAGTACAGAATATGTCTTAGCAGAACCACCTAATTCTGAACTATCTTTTTTCCAATTTTTATAGTTTTTATAAAAAACATTAGTATCTGCTCCAATATTATTTTCTAAGCAAAAAACTGAAGTACCATATACCTTATTTACCCAAAACAAACCAACACCAGCCTTAGAACTACCATTTTCAATAGTAACAATAGGATCACCAGTAATTAAAGTAAATTCATCCCCAAGACCATTTACAGATGGAACAGCAGCCCAAGATGGATTATTAAAGCTTGTTGCTACAAATGCAAACACTGCTACTATTGCTATTAAAACAGAAGCAGTAACAATTCCATTTCCTTTTAGGAAACGATTTGTGGTAGACTTTTTATTATTATTATTGTCTTCCATATAAATTTTTTCCATATTAAACACCTTACCTTTATACAATTATTATATCATAAAAGAATAATTTTCAAACATATTTTTTAATTTATTGTAAAAATACCATCAAAGTCTCTATTAGAATCACTATCTTTTTTATAGATAGTTGCAATAACATCTCCTTTTGCTACTTTATCACCAACTAATTTATTTAAATAAATTCCAACACTATAATCAATTTTATCTTCCTTACTCTCTCTACCAGCACCTAAACTAACAGAAAGTTTGCCTAACTTCAAAGCGTCAATATTTTTAACAATCCCATCCCTATCAGCAAAAATTTCTTGTTTATTATTGCTAACAGAAAGACTATCAATATCTCCACCTTGACATTTAACCATTTCTAAAAATTTATTATAAGCTTTTCCATTATCTATATTTTCTATGACTAATTTTTTAGCTTCTTCATATCCTATATTTTTTCCCATACTAACCATTTCACTAGCCAGTTCAATACATAAGTTTGTTAAATTATTATTGCCATCTTTATTTTTTAGTACAGATATAGCCTCTAAAACTTCCAAACTATTTCCAATAGCTCTTCCTAAAGGAACATTCATATCACTAATTTTAGTTCTAACCTCGCGACCATAAAAATTTCCTATTTTTATCATTAGTTCACTTAACTTTTCAGCATCTTTCATTGACTGAAGTAGTGCACCATCACCAACTTTTATATCTATTAAGATTTTATCCGCACCAGCTGCTATTTTTTTACTCATAATACTAGATGCAATTAAAGGAATTGATGAAACTGTTGCCGTAACATCTCTTAGCGCATAAATTACTTTATCTATTGGTACTAAATTAGCTGTTTGACCTGTTACAACAACACCTATATTTCTAACCTGTTCTAATACTTCATAATCACTTAAATCTATTCTAAATCCTTTAATACTCTCTAATTTATCGATGGTACCACCAGTATATCCCAATCCTCTACCACTCATTTTAACAACAGGTACACCTAAGCTAGCAACTATTGGAGCAATAATCAAAGTAGTCTTATCACCTATTCCACCAGTTGAATGCTTGTCAACTTTTATTCCATCAATATTAGAAAAATCCAAAACATCTCCACTTTCAATGAAAATTTTTGTTAATGCAAATACCTCATCATCATTCATTCCATTTATACAAATAGCCATCAATAAAGATGACATCTGATAATCCTTTACATTACCATTTAAATAACCATTAAATATAAAATAGATCTCATCATAACTAAGTGCTAAGCCTAATCTTTTTTTATTAATAATATCTACAATCATACAAGTTCCTTTCTAAATATATCAGAATCTCTAATAGTAAATCCCATGTCTTGATATAGTTTTCTTGCTTCATTTCTAAACCAACTAGAAGTAAGTTGAATATACTTTGCTTCACGAGCTTTAGCAAGATCAATTGCCATATTTAACATTGATTTAGCAATACCATTATTACGGTAATTTTTTAAGACGCATACATAATCAAAAAAACAGATAACATCATTGGTTACAAAATCCCTCATAAAAGTAATTAACATATAACCGACAATCATATCATCAGATGTAGTTACTATCTCAATATGATTATCATCTGAATTATCTTTTGTCTTTTCTATTGAAAAATTCTCTTTAAGTAACCTATTTACCCCAAATAAATCTTCTTTTCTATAATATCTTATATAATACCTTATATTCATACTCCTCACCTACTATAAAGTATACCATAAAAAAGAAGACTTTTTCAAAAAAAACAAATTAAATAAAGAAGGTAATTATATTAAATACTTTACCTTCTAAATAATAATTAATTATCTCTCTTACTAGATAAAAATGTCACCTTCTCTGCTACAATATCCATAACATAACTCTTTTTGTCTTCATTTTCTATAACTCTAGATTGAATTCTACCCTTTATTCCTACAATGTCTCCTTTCCCACAATATTGTGCTGTATTAGATGCAACATTTTCGAAAGCTACACAATCAACAAAATCTGTATCATATGTTCCATCCATATTTTTAAAACTTCTAGGTATAGCTAATGATATTGTAGCAATCTTTTTTCCAGATTCACCTTTATTAATTTTAATATTTCTAGTAAGTCTTCCAACCAAAACCACCTGATTTAACACCAAATCACCTCCTCTCGAAAACATAATATTAATAATTATCATTTTTTTCAAATGAAGAATTTAACTAATTCAAGTAAAAATTTTGTCAAAAAAAAAGAAATTCCTTCTAAGAAAAATTTCTTTTTATAATCATAATAATCATCATTTAACAACTTTGCTACAAATTTCTTTTTATTAACTGATTTAACTCAACTGCATATTCCATAGGTAATTCATCTCTAAATTTTTCCAAAAATCCAAGTATTATTAATTCCATTGCTCTTTCTCTATTTATTCCCCTACTCATTAAGTAAAATAAATTCTCTTCACTTATTTTTGAAACTGTCGCCTCATGTTCAATACTACTACTAACGTTGTAGCAAGAGTTAACTGGAATAGTATCACTCTTAGATAATTCATCTAAAATAAGAGTATCACATTTAACATCACTAACACTATTTGTAGCTTTTGTATCAATAAGCACTTTCCCTCTATAAGTAGCATTACCACCATTATTAGAAATACTCTTAGAAATAATATTACTCTTAGTATTTTTACCCAAATGAATCATTCTAGCTCCACTATCTTGTTCTTGTCCATTAGAAGCAACAGAAATAGTTATACATGTACCTTTAGAATTATCACCCTTTAATACACAGCAAGGATATTTCATAGTAACCTTACTACCAATATTACCATCAATCCATTCCATAGTACCGCCATCATCAACCAAAGCTCTTTTAGTAACCAAGTTATAAACATTAGTAGCCCAGTTTTGAACAGTTGAATATCTACATTTACTATTTTTACCAACATATATTTCAACAACTGCAGCATGTAAAGAAGATTCGCTATAAGTTGGAGCCGTACATCCCTCAACATAATGTAGCTGGCTATTATCATCTACTATTATTAAAGTTCTCTCAAACTGTCCCATATTACGACTATTAATTCTAAAATAACTCTGTAGTGGTCTATCAAGTGTCGTATTAGGAGGTACATAAATAAAACTACCTCCACTAAAAACAGCCCCATTTAAAGCAGCAAATTTATTCTCACTATTACTTACAATTTTACCAAAGTATTTTTTAACCAAATCAGGATATTCCTTCATTGCCACTTCAACAGATGTAAAAATAACCTTTTTTTCAGTAAGTTCTTTAAGCATATTATGATAAATTACTTCACTCTCATATTGAACTCCCATACCACCAAGATGCTTTTCACTTTCTAGTACTCCCAAAGAATCAAGTTCATCTTTAACAGGCTTTAAAACATTATTCCAATCACTTTGAATCTTATCATCCATTTCATTTGATTTATAATAAATTATCTTATTAAAATCTAAATCAATATTAGGTCCAAAACTAGGCATATCAAGTTTTTCAAACTTACTATAACTATCAAGTCTAAAATCTTTTATCCATTCATCTTCTCTTTTTACTTTAGAAATTTCACAAATATTATTTTTATTTATTCCGATAATTTCCACAAATATCACCAGTTTCTAATTTATTCTTTATTTTCTAATTTATCTATTAAACTTAAAATTGCTCTACTTGGTAGTAATACACAATTCTTTCTATTAGGTTGCTTTCCAACTTCATCGTAAACAACTAAATCTTTTAATATATCAGCATCATACTCATCTTCATTAATCATATTTTGATAATTTTTAAGTATATTTATAGCTTCTTCTGTAGTTTTCCCTATTAATAGATTAATCATAATAGAAGCAGCTGAAGTACTAATAGCACAAGCTTCTCCATCAAATCTAATATCTTTTATAATATTATCTTCTACTTTCATCATAAAATCCAAATTATCTATACAGCTTTCACTACTAGTATTTACTGATAAATAGCTATTATCATTAACTAACCCCTTATTATAAGGATCTTGATAATTATCTAATATAATTTGTCTTTTTAATTCACTATCCATAAATTCTCCTAAATAATAATTTTAAATATATCCTTGCTCTGTTTTAATGCTTTTACAAGTTTATCTACATCATCATGATTATTATATAAATACATACTCACTCTTACAGTATTTTTAGTATTAATTTCATCTTTTAACATTTTAGCACAATGATTACCTGCTCTTACAAATATCTTATAATGATTTAGATAGATTGAGCTTTCTTGAGCAAAAACCCCATCTATATTAAATGCTAATATTCCACTATCACTATTTTTATTATATATAACTATATTGTCTATTTTTTCTAGTTGTGAAACTAGATATTTTTTCAATTCTACTTCATGTTCATGAATCTTATTAATTCCTATATTCATAATATACTTAATAGCTTCACTAAGTCCTATAACTTCCGCTATTGGTGGTGTACCAGCTTCAAATTTAATAGGTGTATCTTTCAATTCATAGCTATCATCAGACTCAAAAGATCTATTCATTCCTCCACCATACATTAAAGGATCCATTTTATCTAGTAATTCCTCTTTACCAACTAAAACACCAACACCAGTTGGACCTAACATTTTATGCCCAGAAAAGCTTAAGAAATCAATATTGCACTTTCTAAAATCAACTTTCATATGTGGAACACTTTGAGCACCATCTACACAGAAATAAATTCCCTTATCCTTACATATCATTCCAATATTATAAATATCTCTTACATCACCAATAACATTAGTAACATGAGCAATTGAAATAACCTTAGTCTTAGGAGTAATACTCTTTAACACACTGTCAACAGTAAGAGAATAATTACTATCAAGTTCCATGTATTTAATTACTACCCCAATCTCTTCCTCTAGTCTTATCCATGGTAATACATTAGAAGCATGTTCAGATCTAGTAAGTAAAATTTCATCCCCTGGTTTTAAATATTTCTTCATAAAACCAAATACAACCATATTTATAGACATTGTAGTACCACTAGTAAAAACAACTTCCTTACTACTTCTACAATTAATAAAATCTCTAACTACATCTCTTGCCCCATCATAAAGCTTATTAGTAATAACCGCTGCATCATAGTCACCCCTATGAATATTAGAAGTATGTTGTGTATAATATTTATCAATACTATCAACAACACATTTAGGTTTTAAAGTTGTAGCACCATTGTCAAAATAAACAATATCATTATCAAGCATTGAAAAATCTTCTCTATGCACACAAATCACCTCCTATATTTTTTCAATTTCATCAATAAAATCTTTTATTTTATTTTTATCAATATCCAAACTATTAATTAAAAATCCATTAAGTAAAAGTCTATATCCTTGACTCCTAGATATTCCTCTACTCATAAGATAAAATAAAATCTCATCCTTAAACTTACCAATATAAGCAGCATGATTACTATCAACATCATAATTATCAATTAATAGTTTAGGAAGTATTGTACTCTTACCATCTACTAAATTGATAATTTGATTATCTTGATTACAAATACATTTACTACTACTAGAAATAACTTTTCCACAAACATCATAATCTAATTTATTATCATACACATTAACACCATGATTATATAATTCACTATGTGTATTACTAGCCAAATGATTTACACTTATCTTAAAACTATTATTATCATAATTAATATTATTATAATAATAGTCTAATCTAGCACCTTCCTTAACTAAATTAATTTCTACATCACTACTACTATTAATAGAAAAATGATAAATTATAGTATCTTGATCTATATCATATTTATAATTACTCACTTTATTATTATCTATTATATATAATATTCTACTCATTAGTATCATTTCCAATCATAACATTAACCCCATAGCCACTCTTATCAATTTCAAAAGCTAATTTCATATCACCAGTCTTTTGAATAACTCCATCATTCATAATATGAACAAAATCAGGTTTTATATATTCTAATATCCTAGGGTAATGAGTAATTATTAAAACAGATGTATTTACTGACTCAGATAAGTAATTATTAATATTTTTACAAATAATTCTCAAGCTATCTACATCTAATCCTGAATCTAACTCATCTAAAATAATTAGCTTAGGTTTTAAAAATAACATCTGCAAAATCTCATTTTTCTTTTTTTCACCACCACTAAATCCTGAATTTAATGATCGATGCATCATACTTTTATCTAGTCCAACTGCTTCCATGTTTTTTTCCATATCTTTTACAAAACTAAAAAGATTAACTTTTTCACCAGTAATTTCATTCTTAGCAGTTCGAATAAATTCACTATTTGAAACGCCTTCAATAATCATAGGATCCTGCATACATAAAAAGATACCTAGCTTAGCTCTTTCATCAACTTCCAAATCATTTATATTAACACCATTAAATAAAATCTCTCCAGAATTTATCTTATACTTATAATTTCCCATTATAGTCTTAGAAAGTGTACTTTTACCTGTACCATTAGGTCCCATAATAGCATGAACTTCACCAGGTTTTATATTAAGAGATACGCCCTTTAAAATTTCATCTTCACTATCATTACAGTCATCAATAACACTAACATGTAAATCTTTAATTTCTAACATAAGATCACCTTCCATTCATATATTATACCAAATCTATTAGGATTGTTGCACATAAACCGAACTTATTTTACCACAAATAACTACAATCACCAAATAAAATAAAATGAAAAAGATGTCAGCAACAACCAACATCTTAACAAAATTATCTTACATAGTTTTAATTTTAGAATACCCTCTATCATAATCATCATCTAACAATGATTGAGCTTTACTAAGTAATTTAACAAGTTCATTTTTACCAGCAACTTGTGATCTCAAAGATTTAATTTCTTCTCGTTGCTTTTCAATCATATTCTGCATCTTACTAACTTCATCTTCCATACTTTTATATTCTCTAAATAAACTCTCATACCTAGTAACCAATTTCTTATTTTCTTCAAAAGCCTTACGTCTAAAATCAGTAAGTTTTTTTAATTTTTCTTCATAATCCGCCATTGTATGTCTTTGTTCTTCTATTTGACTAATCATCTTATTCATAACAACAGCTGTATCTTCAAAAACCGTATCACGACTATCATCACTATAATCATCATCTAAAGAAAAATCTCTTTTCTTTTCAATAGGTCTTTTATCATTAAGTATATCAGCAAAATTAAAATTATCTGAATCCTTAGCTTCCTCTTCAAATATATTTTTAGGATTATTATCTATATCATAGGTATAATCGCTTTTATTATCATCTATACTTCTAAAAGAATCATCATTATTATTATTAATCTCATCATTAACAGCAGTAAATTCATCAAGACTACCATCATTAGTAGCTATTTTATCAAAAGAAACAGGAGCAATCTCCCTCTCATCAATATCATCATCTTCAACTGTTTTTTCCTCAATTGATGGATTACTAATAGTGTTATCAGTTACAGTATTTTTTTCTTCAACAGGAGAACTATCAACACTAGAAACATCTGGAACAATAGCCTCACTATTTGCATTATTTTCATCACCAAGTTCCTTAACTTCACTTGAAACATTTTGTACTGGTGTAAATATATTTTGAGCAGACTCATTATCCATAGCTTCATCAATCATCTTTTTTTCTACTTTAAAATCTCTAACATCCAAATCATTATCATCTGTTTTAATATTTTCATTTACTTCTTTAACTAAAGGATATTCAATAATTTCAGATTCAACTGTATTACCAGATAAGAAAATAGACTTATCATTAATACCAACAAAACTGAAAAATTTATCATCACATAAATTATTACCATTTAAATCAGCTAGCTTAACTTCTGAAAACTGATCATTAAAAACGAACTTACCTTTAGGCCCCATTTTACTATACATTTTTTCTTTAATGGCTGCCGATGTAGAAACCAATTTTGTTGCTGCTAAAGGATCCTTTCTCATCGCAATAGTATCAAGAACACTCTTAGTAATAGGATTTGAATTTTCAATTAATAAGAATTTATCATTAACTGGTTTAATAGATTTGTTTACAAAGGGCACAATAACATTACCATCAATATCAATAACACCAATAGATAAAGCCACTACTAAAGGATCTATAGCCTCCACTAAAGCCGTAGATGCTACAATGTAACCATTACTTAATTTTTCTCCATCTAAAAAGTAATATGTTTTTCCATCTTCAGTAGTTCCATATGTACATAAGATATCACTACGATCCTTATATTTTACTAGTCCCTTTTGAACTCGCATCATTCTAACACCACCCATTATTCTCTATCATAAATATGATAACACAAAAGAAAATGCAAAACAACTGTTTTTAAAAGTTTTTTGTGCTATAATAAAGAAAATAATTAAAAAGGAGAATAATATGAAAGATTGTATTTTTTGTAAAATAATTAATGATGAACTACCATCAAAAACAGTATATGAAGACGACTTAATAAAGGTAATTATGAATATTAACCCCCAAACAAATGGTCATCTACTTGTCCTACCTAAAGAACATTATGTTAATCTTTTAGATATAGATCAAAAAATAATTACTCATAGTCTTAATATAGTAAAAGAAAAACTATATCCATTATTAAAAGAAAAATTAAACTGCCAAGGATTGACACTTGCTCAAAATAATGAATATGGTCAAGAAATAAAACATTATCATCTTCATTTAATTCCAAGATACGAAAATGATAATGCTGAATTTAAATATGATAAAGATGTTCTAGAAAATATAGATAATGTCTTCTCTAAACTAGAATCAAAGTAACAATAACATCTATAATAAATAGAAATACCAATAAAATACTAAACCATTTTGGTATTTTTTTTATTACTAATTCTATAAAAGGCCCTATAAAATATATAAATAATAGTGTAAATAATCCCCATACAGCACTAATTTCTAGTGCAATATAATGACCTATATTAAATTTTAAATCACTATAATCCCAAAATACTTTATGAAATATCTTTTCAATTAATATTCCACCAAAAAGCTCCAACAGAGTAAGTAAAACAATAGAAGTAAAAACACAAGCAATTGTTTTTATAAATTTATTCCACTTAAATTTCTTAAAAATGTATTTACATACAATAAGAATGACCACTCCTCCAAACCCATATACCGGTATCCAAGGTCCAAATAAAATACCATTATTCATTGAATGAAAGAAAAAAGTCTTTAAAATAGTCTCTTGTATATATCCTAGAAAAGAACAAACAAAGAAAAAGTTAATATAGTAAAACATAGAAATCACCATTATTAATATAACCAAAATTTAAAAAACAATTAAAAAGATAAGAATATTAATTCTTACCCTATAAAATTAATAAGCAATTACGCCGCCTAAGATAATAGCAAGTAAAATATATAAAATTATAATTATTACGTAGCCACTTCTTCTAGGAGTAGCAACTGGTTTATTTTCTGGACAAGACATTTAAAACACCTCCTTAAATATAAGCACCTAGAATTATAATTAAAAGAATAAATAGTACTAAAATGATAGCTGATGATGATACAGAATTACACATAGTCTTTCCTCCTTTTTTTATGCTTTCATCTTATTTTATGGTAAAAGACAAATTTGGTGATTATATATGGCATATTTTATTGCACTAAAGTTAAATTTTTGTTATTATAATTAAGTATACAAGGAGGAAATATGAAAAATAAAAAAATGTATGTAGTCATACTATTAGTAGTAGCTCTAACATTAACAGTAACTGGTTGTGGAAAGAAAGCTAAACTTAAAAATGCCGATGAAATAGCTGTAACTACAAAAAATGGTAATATAACAGCTGAGGGCTACTATAATGATATTAAAGAAAAAAATATCACAGAACTAATAGATATGATAGATCATAATATCTTGGATAAAAAGTATAAAAAGGATAAAGAAGAAAACGAAGCTGTTGAAAAGCAAATAAGTCAAATGAAAAGTAACTATGGTAATGATGAAGATAAATTCAAATCATTATTACAACAATACTTTGGTGTATCAACAGAAAAAGAACTTGAGGAAATGTTAAGACTAGAGTATAAAAGAAATAAAGCTGTAAAAGAATATATTTCTAATCACTTAACAGATAAAGAAATTAAAAATTATTATGATGAAAATATTACAGGCGAAATAAAAGCTAGCCATATCTTAATAACTACAGATGTAAAAGATGATGCAACAGACGAAGAAAAAGAAAAAGCTGAAAACACTGCTAAAAAAACAGCCGAAAAAGTTATTAAAGAATTAGAAAAAGGCAAAAAGTTTGAAGATCTAGCAAAAAAATATTCAAAAGATACCGCAACAGCTGAAAATGGTGGTAATCTTGACTATTTTGATCCAAGTGATATGGTTGAAGAATTTGCTAATGCTGTAAAAGAATTAAAAAATGGTGAATATACAAAAGAACCAGTCAAAACAAAATATGGTTATCATGTAATTCTAAGAGTAGATCAAAAAGATAAAAAAGCCTTAAAAGAAGTAAAAGATTCAATAAAAGAAAAATTAACTTCTCAAAAAATAAGTGAAGATAACAGTGCTTATTATGAAAGTTTAGTTAAATTTAGAGAAGAACAAAATGTAAAATTTAAAGATAGTACACTAAAAAAAGCATATAATGATTATATGAATAAACTAATAGAAAATGCTAAAAAGTCTACTACTACATCAAATAAATAAATCTTAAAATTCAAAAAGTAAGTCTCATAACTTACTTTTTTTATTTTTCTAAATTCAACCAAATAAAAAAGGCAAATATTATTGCCCATATATACATTACATAAATTAGTAAATTTTCTTATTCGCAATAACTCCTCTAACACCACCTTGTGGATTTTCAACATCACCATTATATCGAGGTATCAAATGCATATGCATATGCATCACACTTTGACCAGCATCTTTTCCACAGTTTGTACCTACATTATAACCGTTAGTAAAAACTCTTTATCTAAATATTTTCTACACTTATTCAATAAATCTACTATTGCAATTTGCTCTTTCATAGTAATATCAAAAAATGTAGCAGCATGCCTCTTAGTAATTATTAACATATGACCTTCACTAACCGGAAACTCATCAAAATAAGCAGCTGAAAGCTCATTTTCAAATAAAGCATCTTTCTTAGAAAGAAACTCATCACAAAAAGCACAACCCATAAATTAATCATTCCTCACTTACAATAAAAGTTTTCACATAAATTTATTTATATACTAATTTACATTCAAATCCTTATAAAGGATCACATCTTTTTTAGAAAAAATCTTTTCAAATCTCTTATCATGTTCTAAGTAATATGAAAGCCTAGTATCATTAGGAACTAAATAATAATCAAATTTATACTTATTAATTAACTTCACATAGTTACCATTTAAGTTACATATATCATAATAATCTCTTATATTATTTTTAGAATATAAATCAAATCTACCATCAACAAAAACATCAATATCATTATAAATTAAATATCCACCATAATCATAATAATTATATAGTCTCTTAGGATTTTCTAATTTAATAGTATCAATTACCTTAGAAGTAACTATAGAGTCACTATCTTTAGGAAGAATACCATTCTTAAAAGCTAAAATTACAAAAAGGAAAGATGCTATTAAAAAACAAAGAGATGTTCCTTTATCATATTTTCTACCTGAAATATAATAAAATACAAAATAGGAACAAATTATATAAGTATATGGCCAAAATCTAATACTCTTAAGTCCCAAATATGCTACAAAACAGAAAAGTATTAAATCAATAAATCTAATCTTCTTTTTACTAAAAATAAATATAAAAGCAATAAGTACCAAAAGACCTAAATACGGAAAATGAGAACCGTCAGAAAAATTAGTAGGATGCCACTCAGAAATAAAACTCATCATAAAACTATCAGCCATATTCATGTAAGGATACAAAATCATCTTAATACCATGAGGATTAATCATTAAACATAACACATTTAAAACCAATACAACTAGATACTTACGAATCTGTTTTTTACTAAGTCTAATAGCCTCTATTTTAGAAAATTTAAATTTAAACATTCCACAAAATAAGAATATCAAAATTAATATATATATTAAACTACTAGAACCTCCGTGAACATTAGCCCAAATAATAGAAATTAAAGGCAACAAATATATCTTTTTTGAATTTTCATTATAAAAAAGATCAAGTAATATATAAATTGTAAGACATAAAAGTACATTACTAAAAATATGTGGTCTAGCTGATAAAAACCCTAAAAATATTAAAGATAATACTATCCAAAATAAACTAAAAGGTATATTTTTTAAATAATCTTTTTTATTAGTAATAAAAATTATTAATTGTAATAAAGCTATAAATACAAAAACATATACAAAAACATGACTCCCAGGAAAAACAGTTGAAAGCAAATATAATAATATTTCAAACAACCATTCATGTGAAAACCAATATGTACCACGTAAATACCATGAAAATCTATCACTTAATAATATAGTTTTATTATTAAACATATATTTTCCAGCTTTAATATGCCAATAATAGTCTGACTCAAAAAAACAAAATGAAGCCATAAGTAGACTAAAAGTTAAAATAAAAAGTAAAAATAACAATACCCATTTATTCTTTTTAACAAACTGCTTAATCTTCATACACAAGCCCCTTCTGATATAATTTTTGCTTAATTTTATATTCTAATTCACTACCAGAATATTTCTTACTATATTTTCTATATAATTTATCATACTCTTTCTTTATCAAATCTTTAGAAACGCTAAATTCTCTTTTATCAACAATTTCCACAATAATATCTCTACTATATCCAAGTTTAAGTAAATCATTTATAATCTTCATTTTTAATACTTTTCCACTTTTATTTCTATTTGATTTAATAAGCTTATCTACTTGTTTACTTATTTTGTTACTCTCCAAATCACAGTCAAATTCAATTATTGTTTTATCTATAATATCCTGAGAAACACCTTTTCCTAACAAATCGTTAATAATTCTTCTTGGTCCCCTATTAGTAGTTAATATTTGATTATTTATATAACTCTTACTAAAAGTTAAATCATTTACATATCCTTGTTTTTCCAACTTATCTAAAGCATCACATATATCATCATTAGAATACTCTTTCTTTACTAATAAATCAAACAGCTCCTCTCTACTTCTAAATCTAGATTTCAAAAGTTTCAAACCAACATAATAAACTTCCCATTTTTTATTTAAAGAATTAATTTCTAAAAGCATCTCATCACTAACATTTTTCTTTAACAATAATTCATATTCCAAAATGACTTCTTGATACAAAGATATTTCACTATTATCATTAAGTCTAACTTTATACATACCATTCTTAAGACGTTTAAAATTAACTATATTCACGTATATCACCTAAGAAAATTATATCAAAAAAAAAAGAAAGAAACCATCCATAAATACTATAGATTTTCTTTCTTTTTTACTTCAATTAGACCTGCTGATAATTCTTCAAGCGCTCTACCTATATTCTTAGCACTCTTATATTCGCAACTAGGCATTTGCAAATACCCATCCCTAGATATTTGTTTACTTCTTCTGGCAACTATATGAACTAATTCATACTTAGAACCAACCAAGTTAAGTAGTTTGTCAATAGATGGATAAATCATTAATATCACACTCCCTACTATTAGGATAAACTAGCCAGATAAATTAATCAAGGAATGTGATAAAATTAGACATAATTTTTACATTATCTAAATTGACAGCAAGAGCCACATTGAACATTACTTACAGTATTTTCTTCACTGCAAGAATATTGTGGTCTATAAGTATGTTTATAAACATGATGATTTATTATTCTGGTATGTATTGGACATACATGCCCTTGCCCTTTCTTGATAGATATTTCATCTTTTTTAATTATTTTCTTCTATTTCTTTTTCTACATCCTCTGGCGCAGTAGTATTAATAACATTAACTACACCTATTATATTAGGAACAACTTTAAATCCACCAACATTATATCTAGGATTTTCTTCATCACTAGTATTTCTTTTTAATATCTTATTCATTTCAATTATCATATCTTTAGTTAATAAATTATCAATATTATCTAACATATAGTCAAATAACTTAAAATGATTTTTAGATTCAATTAAATCATCTAACTTTATTAAAACATCACTTTCAGGAATAAAAGAAGATGTATCAAATATTGCTTCAGTTTGTTCATTAGTTAATCTACTACCTTCTATCTTATTTGAATTATAAGCAAAATTAACTTGCGAATAATGATATATATTACCTTTAAATTTAGATCCCTTTTGTTTAATTAATTCATTTTTAATTTTATTTATATCAATAAATTAATCTCCTTTCAAATTATAATACATATTTGACTTAATGGACATTCTTCACAATTCTTTTTATTACAAAAGGAATTAACTAATTGCCATAAATATTTATCTATACCACTTGGATTGATATTCAACTCTCTCCAACATTAACATAAGTATCAGACAATTTTACAATATCATTATTTGAAAGATTAGTTGTATCAATTATATTTGTTAAATAACTAATTTCAATATCATGTCTATCTATTGGGATAGAATTTACATTCTCCTTAAAATTACAGATATTAGAGCCACATTATTAATAAACCACCCGTTTTTTTGTCCATAACCTTTAATTACTTTTATAAACTGATTTAATTCATTAATATCTTTCATTGTTTTTAAATAACTTAAAATATTATCATATTTAAGTAATTCATTAGATATATTAATCCATTTTTTAGTCGCAACATTAGGATATCTTGGATGAATATTTTTCACAATAATACTATGTAATTCCGCCTCTTTCATTTGACTAACATATTTAGGACAAAATATACTAGGATATTTTTCATAGGTATTAATTAAATTATTGTGATAAATTTTAGAACGCATTCCATAATCTAGTAGACAAGAATAAAACATGTATAAACAATATTCATTAGTACCATAAGGTATACTTCTTGGAAAATTAACACTTGCTAATTCTCGTTCATTAACAAAATGCCTTTAGTTTGTATCTATTTTTCTTAAAGTTTTTAGCCCACCATAAATGTCTCCCTATTTTTGATAGAATAAGATTTAAAAATTGATTTATCTTCCAACTTTCTTATTTATTAAAAAAGAACGTTCTAATAATATATAACATTACATCATTATTTTAATTAACTATATCAAAATTAACTATAACATTTATAGACTTATCATCAAATATTTCAATCCTATCAATTAAACAAACTATTAACTCTCTACTAAAATCTCTCATAAATAAAAAATCATTAACATATTTTATCATTATTTTGTCCCTAAATTTATCATTATAAATAATATTATTTAGTTCATTATATTTTCTTTTTATAGTATCAAGTTCACCTTCTAATCTTATTTTTATTCTTTCATATTGTTCCAAAGTAATTTTTTTATTTAATTTATCTAAATAAACAGTATCTAGATTATCATTAATTTGCTCTATCCTAGTATTAATCAACTCTAATTCTCTTTTACCATTATTTTGATTACTTTTATTCAAATTATTTAAAACAGTACTCCTAATTTTATCTCTATCAATATATTTAATAAATCTATCAACTAAAGAACTAATAATTACTTTTTCCATTTCATCATAATTATTCGAATGAGTTGTACATAATTTTTGCCTCATATAAGTCCTATAATAATTACAAATAGTATAACACCTATTATCCGTCTTTCTTCTAGAAGTTATTGAAATTTTATGACCACAATCACCACAATACAAAAGTCCATCCAATAAATGGTTTTCTTTTTTCTCACTTCTTCCTACATTTTTAGGTATCCTTTTTTGCACCTCATAAAATATTTCTTTATCAATAATAGCTTCATGAGTATTTTCTACAATTATATAATCTTTAGGATTATTTCTAACAACTTTTTTAACTTTATAATTTATTTTACTTCTTCTATTCTGCACCATATCTCCAATATACATCCTGTTAGTTAATATATCTCTTACTGTTTTAGAATGCCACAGTCCATATTTTAAGTTATAATTACTTTTCCATTCAAAACTATAATATTGTGCTGGTGTTTTTATGCCTTCATTAGTTAACTTTTTTGCTATTTTGAAAAATGACAATCCATCTAAACACATATCATAGATTGTTTTAACAATTATGGCTTGTTCTTCATTAATAACTAAGTGATTTTTATCATTAGTATCCTGGTCATACCCAAATGGAGTTCTACCTCCCACCCATTTACCTTCTTTTTGCTTTGCTTTCAAACTAGCTCTTATCTTTTTAGAAATATCCTTTGCATACATATCATTCATTATTGCTTTAAATGGCGCTATGTCATTATTTGAATTATCTAAGAATGTATCAATATTATCAGTCACCGCAATATACCTAACATTATGTTTAGGAAAATATTTTTCAATTAAACTACCAGTGCCAATATAATCCCTACCTAATCTTGACATATCTTTAGTAATAACCATATTAACTCTTCCTAATTCTATATCACCTAGTAATCTATTAAAAGCTGGTCTATCAAAACTAGTACCAGAATATCCGTCATCAATATAAATATCATATATATCTAAATTATTTTCATCTACATACTGAAGTAATAAACTCTTTTGGTTAGTAATACTCTCACTTTCATAAACTTTATCATCATCCTCACGAGATAATCTTATATAAAGACCAACACTATATTTTTCCAAGAGACTTATCACCATCTGAAAATAAAGAAGAAGTGATTCTAAAATTTCTTTTTAATTTTCTACTCAAAAAATCAATCAATATATCATTGATATCTTTTTTTTGATTAGAAATATAATTAATTTTATATTTATCCATAATAAGCACCTCACTTAAATGTATGGATAAAAAAACAAATTTAGTAACAAATAATAAAAACACTCTAAAAAATAGAATGTTCATAAATAAAAAGTCAATATCTAAAATGTATCTTTATTTTTAAAATTAGTAATTATTACTTCTTCTACATTACCTCTTTTACTGCCATTAGCATTTATATTTCTTTTTGCCTCTATTAAATGAATATTATACCCTTTATACAATTCATTAATAAGTATAGTATTATGATTTGAAAGCATTACATAAACACCTCTAGCATCCAATTCTTTAAATACTTTAGCTAGTCTTCTTTGTTCATCTTTATTAAATCCCTCTTCAGTATAACTATTAAATGTATTAGTATCAGAATCATATGGAGGATCAAAATAAACAAAGTCTCCCTTTTTAGCAGTACTAACAGCTTCTTCAAAATCAACACTTAAAATCTTAATATCATTCATAGTTAAATAATTACTAACTGTTATTAAATTACTACCTTCATAAGTATTAATTTTAAGTTTCTTCCCAAAAGGTACATTAAATTCATTCTTACTATTAACTCTATAAAGTCCATTAAAACATGCCTTATTTAAATAAATAGTACGAGCCGCTCTAGTATAATCAGATAATCTATTATAAGAAGCCTTATTTCTATCCTTATTTCTAATCTCATAGTAAAATTCTTCTGAGTGTTGAGTCTCATAATGATTTAAAACACTACACATCTTTTTAAATTTATTCAAATCACATAAGCATCTATATACATTCATAAGCTCCATATTGGAATCATTAATAACAGCTTTCTTAGGAGATAATTCAAATAATAATGCTCCTCCACCAACAAAAGGTTCATAATATGTATCAAATTCATCCGGAACATATTTTTTTAATTTATCTATAATTTGTCTTTTTCCACCAGCCCATTTAACAAATGGTTTTCCTTTAAACATTCAACTACCTCCATCATAAGTACTTAGTACTAAAAATCATATATATAGTATATCATATAAAAAACATAAAGAACTAACTAAATTAATCACAATAAAGACATAATAGATCTATCATAAATTATCATACTTGTGGTACTTCATGAACGATAGTTCTATGAACGCATTTTTCTTGCACTGCCTCACTTATAGGTGAAGAGTATCCAGCATTTTGAACAGACTGATTTTCAGCATAGTTCATCATATTAATATCAACATCCATATTATTATCAACAACATTATTGTTACCAACAACAGAAGAATCAAAATCGAAATTTGGCATATTAGTCATACCTTGATCAAACATATTATAAATACCTCCTCTATTGTATAGTATGTCAGAAGAATTTATTAGCCACGATAAAAACCCAAAAAAATACAACAATCATAAAGACAGTTGTATCTGTAATTAAAAAGGCATCTTCATCTTACCATTAGACATCATCTTCATCATTTTCTTCATTTGTTCAAATTGCTGTAGTAACTTATTAACTTCTTGAACTGAAGTTCCACTACCTTTAGCAATCCTAGTTTTTCTACTTGCCTTTATTATATCAGGATTTCTTCTTTCCTTAACAGTCATAGATAAAACAATTGCTTCTATGTGAGCCATCTGTTTAGGATCAATCTTTACATTAGTAAGTCCCATCTTTTTAGCACCAGGAATTAATTTAATTAAATTCTCTAAAGGACCTAATTTCTTCATCTGCTTCATTGTCGCTAAAAAGTCTTCTAAATCAAACTTTCCCTGTTGCATTTTCTTAGCTGTTTTATAAGCCTCTTTTTCATCAATAGCCTCAGTTGCCTTTTCAACTAAAGAAACTATATCACCCATTCCCAAAATTCTTCCTGCCATTCTCTCCGGATCAAAACTATCAAGACCATCTAACTTTTCAGAAACACCAATAAACTTAATAGGAACATTAGTTAAATGTCTAACAGATAAAGCTACACCGCCTCTAGTATCGCCATCTAGCTTAGTTAAAATAACTCCTGTTAATGGCAATTTATCATTAAAACCAGTAATAACATTAATTGCATCTTGCCCCATCATTGAGTCAATTACTAATAATACTTCTTGTGGATTAACTGTATCTTTTATATTGATAAGTTCATCCATAAGCTCTAAGTCTATATGAAGTCGACCAGCTGTATCAATTAAAACATAATCATAATTATTCTCTTTTGCATAAATAATCGCATTTTTAGAAATTAAAACAGGATCAGCCTTACCTTCATCATAAACCTCAATACCCAATTGTTTTCCTAATTGCTTCAATTGATCTATAGCTGCCGGTCTATAAACATCACAAGCTACTAATAATGGCTTTTTTGCCTCTTTTTTTCTTAAATAATTAGCAAGTTTAGCAGCTGTAGTTGTCTTACCAGAACCCTGTAATCCAACGAGCATCAAAATAGCCGGATTGCCTTTAGTATTTAAAGGAGCACTCTCTCCTCCAAGAAGAGATGTAAGTTCATCTTTTACAATTTTAACAAATAAATCACCAGGATTTATACTACTAGCAACCTCTTCACCTAATGCTTTCTCCTTAACAGAATTAGTAAATTCTTTAACAACTTTATAGTTAACATCTGCCTCTAATAAAGCAAGACGTACTTCTCTCATCATTTCAGAAATATTATCCTCAGTTATTTTTCCATAACCTTTTATTTTATGTACGATAGACTGTAATCTATCACCTAAACTCTCAAACATTATAATCACCTACTAAATATTATAAATAAATAAGTAAAATAAGTAAAGAAAAGAAAAAAAAACTGCAAAAGCAGTTTATTCAGAAAGACTAACCAAAGGAACTCCAGTATCCGTTTGTGGCATTGACGAACCGAAATCATTAACAGGTGTATTATTAATAATACTTGGTGTAGAAAAAGATGCATTACCAACACTAGGACTAGAATCATTCATAACAAAATAATCATTGTTAGAAGAATTTAATGATGAAACTTCAGGCATAGCACCTTGAGGTATAGTATTAACAGGACTAATATTGGCAATTTGACTTGAAGCCATATTACTGTCGGTATCAAGTTGACCAATACTAGGAGTGCTTTCAAAATTATTGTTTATAGAATGATTATAATCAAAAATAGGAGAACTATCACTAATAGTACTATTATTTACGGAATTATTATATCCAGAATTATTCTCCTGTTCATATGTAACATTTGCAGTATTAGTATTAGGATTACCATTCCATATTGTAACAACATCACAGTTACCACTCCATGGAGCAGGATTAGGCATCTCCATCTTAACAATCAATGGTATTCTAAAAGCCATACCAAAGCCCAAACAAGTACCAGCTTGTAATGTTTTCTGTTTTTGAACAATTTCATCACTAATATTTGGAACCATTTTTCTAATATAATCAACATCAACAGGGTGGTTCATTTTAAATATCAAGAAATTTGAACACTGTGAAATAACAGTATCAGAAAGTTCAACTGGTCTTTGTGAAATAAGTCCCAAAATAACACCGTACTTACGGCCCTCTTTAGCAATACGTTCAAATATATTATAACCAATCAAAAATCTATCAGTATCATTTTGAATGTATCTATGAGCTTCTTCAACAATAATATGAAAAGGTATACTAGCTCTTTGCTTCAATCCCTTAGCAAACTCAAATACAAGTCTTGAATAAATCTTTGTAATAACCTTAGCAAAGTCATCATCAACATCATCTAAATTAATATTTATAATTTGAAACTTTCTACCATTATCAAGTATCATTGAAGATAAATAAGTTTCAAGTGACACATAATTAGGATAATCAAAATACTTAGCATTATCACCAACAATTAATTCATGTAATCTAACTTTAATAGTTACAGCATCACCATAAGTATTCTCATTTCTAAGCCATCCTTCACTAATTAAAGTAAAGTTTAAAGCCTTCTCCAAAGTATCCAAAGTATAGTAAACATCTTTCTTTGGTTCATATGAATCAAGCTCTTCTTTTATAAATGAAGATACATACTCAGTAAGTAAAACACTCTCTGTAAATTGACCTTGTTTATCAATTAAAAAACACTCTCTAAATTTTCTCGTATATCCAATTCCTTGAACAACAGCCTCTAAATTAAATTGTTCTGTAGAACAACTAGCTAATATAGAAAAGATTTCATTCCTTTTATTAGGAGAAGTTTCATTAGTATATAAAATAGTCATAATAGCTTTAGCAATAAGATGATTTTTATAACTATTAGCATCCATATCTTCCTGTGAAAAAACCAAAGCTAACTTTAACATTCTCTCTATTATTGGAAGTTGTGAATGATTAGTAGCTTGAAGAAGCAATGCAAGATCTGTATGGTTAAGTAAAAATATTGGTAATCTTAATTTTTCCCCAGCACTATCAACTTCATTTGTACTATATAATCTATAATTATAACTTGAATTAATACTATTTAAATTATTAAAAGCATTATAATATTCGCCTGATGAATCAAATAATAAAATATTAGCTTTATATGGAAAAAGTCTATTATCATGAAACATATTTTGGAAAAGTCTAGAAATACCACAACTCTTACCAGATCCACTGTTACCAAATATAGCAAAATGATTACTAAAGAAATTGTTAACATCTAAAAATACAGGATAATCATTATAAAAGGGACTAACTCCAAGTTTCATATACCCATTAGTATCTCTACCTACAATCATAGGTATTTCAGACTGTTCTATTACCCTAATTTTAGCATCCAAAGACGGTTTTCTAATTGTTCCACCTAACAACTTACCATTAACAATCTCACCTAAAAATCTAGCTTTAACAAGGTTGCCATCTAAATCATCAACCTCTCCAAGAATTTTTTTCTTATCATCCTCAAAAATAATATGCAAGTTCATTAAATTCTGAGTTAAAGCCACTCCCTCTTTTAATTTTATATTTGCTCCATGATCACTAATATAGACAATTCTATCAAACATAATTTAACCCCTTTCAAACCGCCCCTATCATATAATGATTATACAAATTATTTGTCATTTTTACAAGAACAAATTGAAAAATAAAAAGAGGAAAAAATACCCTTAAAACAAACTATCAAATTTAACTTTAATATCTTTATCACTAGACTTCGAAACAATTTCATCAAACTTCTTTATTTTTTCCCAAAAACCAAGCTTCTCTTCAAATTCTAACAACTTTGAAACTGTAATTTTTAGTTGTTTAAAAATAGCATTTCTACTAACATTATAGTTAATTGCCATTTCCCCTAAACTTAAATTATTAAAATAATAATCTTCATAATAAGCTTTCTGTTTATCAGTCAATAAATTTGCATATATATCATATAGTTCATTATAATAAAACATATCATCCATATAGATCACCTACATCATATCTTTAAATAAACCATAAATATACTTTTCTATATCAAAAGCTTCTAAATCATCTTGTCCTTCTCCTAGTCCAATATATTTAACTGGTAAACCTATAATTTCTTTTATAGCCAAAACAATTCCACCTTTAGCTGTACCGTCCAATTTAGTTAACACAATTCCAGTAATATCAGTTATTTCTTTAAATGCTTTAGCTTGACTTATACCATTTTGTCCCGTAGTAGCATCAATTACTAATAAAGTTTCACTAGTACCACCATCAATTAAGCTTCCTATTACTTTATTTATCTTTTCAAGTTCATGCATTAAATTAACTTTATTTTGTAATCTACCAGCTGTATCAACTAAAACAACATCGTAATTATCATTTATCGCTTTACTAACACCATCATAAACAACACTAGCCGGATCACTACCCTCACTTTTACTATAAAAGGCCACATCTACACGCTTACTCCATTCCTCCAGTTGTTCAATAGCACCAGCTCTAAACGTATCAGCACCAACAAGTAAAATCTTTTTACCATCTTTTTTTAATACATTCGCAATCTTACCAATAGTAGTAGTTTTACCAACACCATTTACTCCAACAAACAAAATAACAGTAGGACCATTAGGATTAAAGTTTATTTTACTTGATAAAACCTGATCACCTACATATATAATAAATAACTCATCAACAATTATCTCTTTTAATAATTCAGGATTATCAATCTTCTCTTTTCTAACACGATCTCTTAATCTATCAATAAAATCCATAACAGTATTAACACCAATATCTGCCATAATTAAAATTTCTTCTAACTCATCAAAATATTCATCTGTTACTTTTTTATATTTATTAGATAAATTAACAAGCTTTGATACAAAACCCTCTCTCGATTTAGAAAGACCTTTTTCATAAGTCTTAACACTACTATCACTATTTATATTTTTTTCATCTGAATTATTATTACCTTTAAAAATATTCTTAATTTTATTAAAAAATCCCATATAATCACCACTTAAATTGTATCACTTATATAATAAGTTGTAAATAAAGGTTCTAATTCTTATTGTGATCTCATCACTGCAATATTAAAAAGAATTTGATCACTTAGCTTGACAGATAATATGTAAATAAATGAAAAAATAATAATTAAGAACCAAAACAGTGGTAATTATAGATATGAATATTTTATCATATACTTGTCGTTAAAGAGAGGAAAATTTATGTCACAAAGAGAAATAAAAATAATGCGAAAGGAATATACATATAAATATATTTTAGAAAATAATATTCCTATAAATTATGGTATTAAATCATTAATATTTTCAAAAAACGATTTAGATGCTGATATGTCTTTATTGAAAAACATAACATCTATAAAACCTGCTCCTGTGCTTAAATTTTTAGACTTTGAATCTGTAGCATTTGTTGATAGACAATTAAAGGAAAAAATTAGTAATAATTGTGTTTTAGTAGATGATTCATTACGTATAAATAGAGAATATATAGATCTAACTAAAATTAAAAATATAGACCTAACAATCCCTCTAGATTACTTGGTATGGGGAGTAAAATTTAATGATAAGGTTAATACTTATTGTTTTAAATATTGTGGAAGACCATATGGCACTTATCGTTATTTAAGTATTAACGGAAATACATCCTTATCATTAACTGATTTAAAAAAATTAGGAAAACTATAGAAGAATTAGGAAATAGCAGTATAAAAAATGATATAGAAAAAGTATATTATATTTCCGACTTTTTACAAAGTAGAACACAATTCATATATGGGAGGGAATCAGAAAGTAATGGCAGAATATTTGTAACCCCTAATTTCCCACAACATGAAAAATATAGTCCCCAGTTTGTACATGATACTGTAGAAAATGTATTAAATAATAATAATGGAATTTGTATGTCCATTGCAAATTTATCAACTTTACTTTTAAACAACCCTGTATTTGATGTAGAAACTGAAACAGTAATTGGAGCAGAACATGTATGGAATAAAGTATTAATAGATGGTAAATACTATTATTTTGATAATACCTGGGCAATTACTAGAAGTGAGTACGGTCATCCAGATGGATTAATCACCTTAAAATTTTCAAAAAAATATTTGCTATTTGGAAATGAAACAGCTCTTGAAATTCCAGCACATAGAAAAGAAAGTGAATTTATATATAAAAACGCCGGATTATCTTCAAGTGACTATGGTAATTATGATTATAATCAAAAATTTACATATCAAAAAAAACCAATATATCATTCATATAGAAAACAATAAGATTAAATGTTTTCTTTTTTTAAACACGTTTTTTGACTTATTATTTAACGTTTTAATTCTTATTATGATCTATCCTATCCCAACTAACATCTTTTACTACTAATGCTTTTACAGCACATGGAATATAACTAAAAAGATAAATGGGATTAAATAAAATAGCCTTAATGCTAATAGAAGTATTTAAATCTAATTTACCACGTTCTTTTATTATAATTATTAAAGTTATTAAAGAAAGCATAATATAAAGTTCAAACAAAAGAAAAAGTAGAAATAAGATAATTATATAGTTACAACTAAAAATCATTAGAATTAAATCCGAAAGCAAAAATAGTAAAATTCCAATAATCGACATAATAAAAGGTTTAACACCAGCTATTTCTGACACAATAGAACCATAATTGGTAGCATGCAGAGATCTTTTTTCTCTAAGCTTTGCAATATATTTTTTTCTAGAATCAAAGTATCCCCTAATCCATCTAACTCTCTGTTTTGTAGTAACACTATATTTTGTAGGCTGCTCATCATAAAAAATAGCTTTTTCATTGTAAAAAGTACTTAATCCATTTAGTGTAGCATATAAAGTAAGTTCATAATCTTCAGTCAAACTATTAAAAGGATATCCGCCCCATTTATCTATTAAATAGCCAGCTACATAAAAACCTGTACCACTTATCGTTAATGTATTATGATTTTTCATCTTACGCATATTAGATATAGTATTAACCATAGAAAAAGTAAGTGCTGAACAAGCTGAAATAACATTGTCATTACCATTTTTACAATTACGATAACCAATGCCAATATCATATCCACAAATATAAGTGTCTAACATATTTTTAAAATAGTCCTTATCAAGTACATTATCAGCATCAAAAATAAAATATGCATCATAACTACGTTTCTTAATAATTTCTTTTACTCCTTCATCAAGGGCATATCCTTTACGCTTCAAATTTAAATTTTTCCTTATAATAATATTAGCCCCATACTTAGAAGCAATTAAATTTGTTTTATCACTCTTACTTTCAACAATTATATAAACATCAGAAAAAGGGATTTTATAACTTTGTTTTGCAATACTAATTAAAAGAGCTTCTATTACTTTCGACTCATCTCTAGCAGGAATAAGAACACAAAATTTATATTTCTTTTTATCACATCTTTTTAAAGACAGCTTATTATACCTAGAACAAATAAGTACATATAAATAATAAATTAAACCAAAAATAATTAAAAATAATGAAATTATTCTTAAAAACAACACAATCTTTTCCATATTATTTTCTAACCATATTAGGATATACTTTTTTTAAATAGTCATCCGTATAAACTTTATCATAAAATTCTCCGACTAAAGTAAATGGTTTTACTCCCTTCCTTCGTAAATTTTGTCTAAATAAAGCTGTCCAAGAAATAGTCATATCAAAAATCAAAAAGACTAGCAAAAAAATGCTTAACAAATGTCCAATCTTATTAGGGATTTTTTCTATATAATTAGATAGAAAAGGATAAATAATTTTAATAAAGATAAGACCAAGAAATCCCCAAAACATCATAATAGGTATGGTAGTTCTACCATTAATATTTAAAAATTTATTACTATAATTCCATGAACTAGTACCTATAAAAACTTCTAATAAAAAACTAATTACATATTCAAAAAATCCTCCAATAAAACCACCTTTTAAAAATACCAATAAGTTATTATTTTTATTACTATTAAGAAAAATTAAAAATAATACAGTCCCAAATCCATATATCATATTAAATTGACCATATATTACAGCTGTCCGTGATGGCCATAAAATAGAACCATCTCTAAAATAATGAACAATAAAATATTGTATTTTCTCAAATAAAGATCCAAAAATAGAAAACAAAATAAAGATCCAAAATAATTTATAAAAACATATACCTTCAGCAAATTTATTACTACTATCACTCATAATACTACCCTTTTTTAACTATTCAACTATATAATAGCATAAATCTTCAGAAAGACGCAACACCAGAAAAATATAGACAAAATTGAATTTATATAGTATAATTTCTAAGTTAGTTATTCACACAAAAAGAAAGGAGTTTTTATGAATAAACAAGAAAACAACGGAACGAAGATAGTTGTTTTGGGTGGTTTAGGAGAAGTCGGAAAAAATATGTATTGTGTAATGCATAAAGACGCAATTGTTATTATTGATGCCGGTGTAAGTTTCCCAGAAAGCGAATTAATGGGAGTTGATTACGTTTTACCAGATTTTACATTTTTAAAGGAAAATGAAGATAAAATTAAAGCTTTATTAATAACGCATGGTCATGAAGATCATATTGGAGGTATTCCTTTTTTACTACAAAGTATTAACATACCTGCAATCTATGCACCAAACCATGCTAAAGAATTAATTGCTGTCAAATTGCAAGATAAAAACATTAGATACGATAACTTATATGTATATACCGAAAATACTAAACTTAAATTTAAAGAAATTGAAGTTGAATTCTTCAGAACAACACACTCTATACCAGATTCACATGGTATAAGTATTAAAACACCTGATGGTAGAATTGTCACAACTGGTGATTATAAATTTGACCTAACGCCAATAGGACCAATGGCCGATTTATACAAAATGGCATGCCTTGGTGAGAAAGGTGTTGATGTCCTAATTGGAGATTCAACAAATGCCTTAAATGAAGGATTTTCAAGTAGTGAATCAGCCGTTGATGAAACATTATCTGAAATGTTTGATAAATGTAAAACAAATAGAATTATAATTGCAACATTTGCATCAAACATTTATAGAGTTAAACATATATTTGAAACTTGCTATAAAC
The DNA here is from genome assembly GCA_934163035.1 of uncultured Bacilli bacterium. GTDB lineage: Bacteria > Bacillota_I > Bacilli_A > RF39 > UBA660 > CAG-877. The sequence continues at coordinate 52,267 of CAKPJX010000002.1, forward strand.
ATAATAGAAAAATCTGTATATTTGGTCGTAGTATGGAAAATAATATCAATATTTCTCTAAATGGAGGTTATATTGATCATAAAGAATTATTAATTTCACCAGAAGAAGCAAACAATTTAAAACCTGGTGAAGTAACAATTTTATGTACTGGTAGTCAAGGAGAACCACTAGCAGCATTATCAAGAATATCTAATGGTACTCACAAACAAATAAAATTGCGTCCAGATGATGTTGTAATATTCTCATCAAGTGCTATTCCAGGTAATGCCCTAAGTATTTCAAAAACAATAAATAAACTATATTTAAAAGGTGTTAAAGTATATACTAATAGTGTCTTAACAGACTTACATACTTCTGGACATGCAAATGAAGAAGAAATTAAATTAATGATCAGATTACTTAAGCCAAAATATTTAATGCCATTCCATGGTGATTATCGTATGCTTAAAAAACAAGCTGATATTGGAATAAGCTGTGGAATACCAAAAGAAAATACTTTCATTCTTAAAAATGGTGATACATTAACTTTAAAAGATCACGTAATAACCAGAGGAGAAAGTATGAGTGGTGCCGATGTATATGTTGATGGTAACAGAATCGGGCAAATAGGAAGTGCCGTTATAAAAGATCGTAAAATAATGGCAAATGACGGAATACTAGTTGTAATTATAAATGTAGATATGAAAAAAAGAGAATTACTAATAAAACCAAATATTACAACAAGAGGATTTATTCTAGTAAATGAAAATGAAGAATTGATAAAGAAAATAGAGAATAAAGCTGAAGCAATAATAAAAAATGACTTACAAAACCCAAAAACAACATTCGCAATACTAAAAAGTAATGTAACAGAACAATTATATCCATTTATCAATGAATTAACTGGCAGAAGACCAATAATTCTACCGGTAATATTAGATATAAAAAGGGAATCTGTTGAAAAAAGTGCTTAATTAAAGCACTTTTTAATTTTATATAAAGCTATAGACGTCATTATCTATTATTGTTCTTAAATCAAGTACACTACTTCGACAAAATAGTGCCACCTCAAAATAGAAATAACGTTTAGAAAAATCACTAATCCTAAATAATTCAATATAATGATTCCACGTAAGTTCATTAAGTCTTGAAAAAAAAATAGGAAAAGTACAATAAAATATCTGCATCATTTTAATATTGAAAATGGAAAAACTATTACTACTACCAAAACGATAAGAACAAAAAGTAGAATATTTATAAATTGAACTAGAATAAATATTCTTAGTATTATAAACTTTTCTACCAATCATCCAGAATAAAAACAATTTATTAATATTAATCACCTATTATATTATTCGAAAAAAAAAGACCATTTTCCATAGTCTTTTTTATTTTGCCTCTTCCTGGGCACGAGTCTCACGAATAACTGTGATTTTAATCGTACCTGGATATTTCATATTAGCTTCAATTTTCTCTTTTACTTCCCTTGCTATTTTATGAGCTTCTAAATCATCAACTTCTTCAGGTTTAACAATAACACGTAGTTCTCTACCAGCTTGTACAGCAAATGTTTTTTCAACACCACTAATATTATTTCCAACTTCCTCAAGTTGTGTTAATCTCTTAATATAATTTTCTAATGAATCATTTCTAGCACCAGGTCTAGAAGCAGACAAAGCATCAGCAATAGCTACAATAGTAGATATTACACTAGTAGCATTAGTATCACCGTGATGTGATGCTATAGCATTAACAACAATATCATTTTCATTATATTTTTTAGCTAAATCAGCACCAATATCAACATGGCTTCCTTCGATTTCATGATCAATTGCTTTACCTATATCATGTAGTAATCCAGCTCTTTTAGCTAAAGTAACATTTTCACCAAGTTCAGCAGCTAATAAGCCGGATAGTTGAGCAACTTCTATTGAATGTTGCAAAGCATTTTGACCATAACTTGTCCTAAAATGAAGCTTACCAATTGTTTCAATAAGTGCTGGATCAAACTTAGTAAGTCCTAATTCAAATGTTGCTTCCTGACCATACTCAATGATTTTTTTGTGCATGTCCTTACATACTTTATCATACAACTCTTCAATTCTAGTAGGATGAATTCTACCATCCTTAATCAAAGTCTCTAAAGTAACTCTAGCTATCTCCCTTCTTAAAGGATCAAAACTAGATAATACTACAGCTTCAGGTGTATCATCAATAATTAAATCAACACCAGTTATAGCCTCAATAGTACGAATATTTCTACCCTCGCGACCAATGATTCTTCCTTTCATTTCATCAGTCGGTAAATCAACAACAGTAACAGTTTGATCACTTGCTATATCAGAAGCATAACGTTGCATAGAACTAACAATAAGTTCACGAGCTGTTTTATCAGCAGAAAGTTTAGCCTCATTTTCCATTTCTTTAATGTACTCAGCTATTTCTTTACTCATATTTTCTCGTACCGTACTCATTATTAAATCCTTAGCTTTTTCCTTGCTAAAGCCAGAAATTTTTTCTAACAGTTCCAACTGTTCTCTTTTAATTTCTTCCACTTTACTCTTATCATTCTGGATTTCCATTTGACGTTCAGAAAGCTTATCCTCACGTTCATCTAAAGATGCTTCCCTTTTTTGATAAAGTTCATCACGCTTGTCTATACTGGCTTCACGTTGAAGTAAACGCTTCTCAGATTCTTTTAGTTCATCCTTTTTTTCGCGAATCTCCCTATCTAAGTCCATTTTAATTTTATGCGCCTCTTCTTTTTGTTCAATTGCAGCATCTCTTTTTAGCTTTTCAACTTCTTTTTTAGCCTGAGAAATCATATCATCAGCTTTTTTAGAAGCTCTATTAACTCTTAAATTATTTATAACTAACGTTAAAACAAAACCAACCAATAATCCAACAGCTACAAGTAAAATGGAGAATAAAATATTACTATCCATATTTCCTCCATCTAGATTAAGCTAAGCATAATCTAATTATATTGTAGATTTATTTTAAGACCTTGTCAAGAAAAAGAAAAAAAGCAAAATTGCTTTTATTCAAAATAACTCTTAATAACATCATAATCACAATAAGGTAATTTTTTATCTTCAATGGCCATATAATTATCTCTTCCTTTACCAAGTATCAAAACAACATCACCAGACTTAGCCATATCAAAAGACCTATATATCGCACTTTTTCTATCAACTATGGTTTCATAATTAGTAGACTTATTTTCACCGATCATTTGAGAAACTATATCTTCTACCTTCTCATAACGTGGATCATCCATAGTAAAAATAACATAATCAGCTCTAGATAATATCAAGGTCCCAATTTTAGAACGTTTTTCTTTTTCTCTACCACCTGCTGCACCAGTAACTAAAATAACCCTATGAACATTATTAAAACAATCCAATACACTCTTAATACCATTATAAGTATGAGCATAATCAAGGATTATAGTATAATCTTGCCCAAAATTTAATTTTTCCATTCTACCATCAATAGGCTTGAAATGTTTAATTCTATCAAGCAAAACATCTTCTGCTATATTCTTGATAAGACCAACAATTAAAACCAACGCAGCATTATATATATTAAATTTACCAATCAGTGGACTTTCCACTGTATAAGTAAACTCTTTACAATCAAGATCAAACTTTACAAAATTAGACATATATTGTACATTTCTTATTACATAATAGTTGTCACTAGAAAAACCATACGTTCTTTTTCTAGAATCAGTAATTGCTTTACAGTTATCATCATCACCATTAACTAATATAATACCATCTTCTTTAACTAAATCACATAATTTAAGTTTTGAATTTATATAGTTTTCAATGGTTTTATGAATATTAAGATGATCCTCAGTAATATTTGTGTAAATCGCAATATCATACTTTATAGAGTTAACTCTCCCATGTAAAAGAGCTTCACTTGACGCTTCCATTACAATATCTTTACAGTTACTCTTTTTAATTATAGAAAACAAAGAATAGAGTTCACAAACACATGGAGTGGTATTGCTAGTAGAATATTTTTTCCCAGCAACACTCATACCATTTGTGCCAATATAAGCTATTGGTCTAGAATCATCCAAAAGTTGCTTTATCAAAGATGCAACTGTAGTTTTCCCATCAGTTCCAGTTATTCCAATAAAATTAAATTCACTTGTTTTTACATCATAGAAATTTTCACAAGCATCTATTAATGCTTGATTAATATCAGAAACAACGATGGTAGGAACTGAAAAATGAGCTTCTCTATCACAAACAATCGCAACCGCCCCTTTAGAAATAGCATCAGCAGCAAAATCAAAATGATCAACATTAAACCCCTTAGTCGTAACAAACAAGTAACCAGGTTTAACATTTCTAGAATCTTCACTTATACCAGTTATATCAACATCAACATCACAATCTAAAATTTTGTTTAATTTCATCATTTACCTCCCTAGAAGATTATATATTAAATAGTAAAATTAAATTCTTAATTAGTCTTCTTTTTAATATCACTTTCTAAATTTATATCATAATACTCCCTAACTTTTTTCTCTATTTCATCTCTTAATTCAGTATGGTCTTTAAGAAGTAATTTAACATTTTCTTTTCCTTGACCAAGTTTTTCACCCTGATATGAATACCAAGCACCTGTTTTTTCAACAATTCCAGCTTCCGCCGCTAAATCAATAATTTCGCCTTCCTTAGAAACACCTTCACCATACATAATATCAACAACAGCTGTTTTAAATGGAGGGGCAACTTTGTTTTTAACAACTTTAATAGTTGTTTTATTTCCTACAACTCCATCACCCATTTTTAACTGTTCATTACGTCTAATATCTAAACGAATAGATGAATAAAACTTAAGTGCTCTACCTCCTGGTGTTGTTTCCGGATTTCCAAACATAACTCCAACTTTTTCACGTAATTGATTTATAAAAATACAAGTTGTTTTTGTTTTACTAATAGTACCAGAAAGCTTACGCAATGCCTGAGACATAAGTCTTGCCTGTAAACCAACATGAGAATCTCCCATTTCACCATCAATCTCTGCTTGTGGTACAAGTGCTGCAACTGAGTCAATAACTATTATACTTATAGCTTCACTATGAACTAAAGCATCACAAATTTCTAAAGCCTGCTCACCTGTATCAGGTTGAGATAATAATAATTCATCTATATCAACACCTAACTTTTTAGCATAAACAGGATCTAAAGCATGCTCAGCATCTATAAAAGCAGCTCTTCCTCCAGCCTTCTGCTGTGCTGCTATTGCTTGTAAGGCAAAAGTAGTTTTACCACTAGATTCTGGTCCATATATTTCAATAATTCTACCTCTAGGATATCCACCAACACCCAAGGCAATATCAAGAGATAAACATCCACTAGAGCAAACATCAACCTTCATATGCTTGCTATCACCAAGTTTCATAATAGAGCCCTTACCAAATTGTTTTTCAATATCATTTAATACTTGTTCTAAAGCTTTATCTTTAGAATTTTCCTTATTTACCGATTTCATAATTCCTCCTCGTAATAACCTACAAACTAATTGTATAATACAAAAAAAGAAAAATCAAGTACTTTTTCGAACAATTGTTTTAATTAATTAAAAATAATTTTATAGTAAAAAATAAAAATCCCTATATAGAAAAGAGATTTTTATAATACTACTTTGAACGAATCCTTATTTTTCTTCACCAAAAATTATTTTTTTATTTAAGTTAAAATACTGAATCAATGACACAATGGACATAATAGATGCAAAATATAACAATATTTCGCTGACTCTAATTCCTATAAATTCAAATGGTAAATTATAAAACAAAGCTAATACTACTCCAATCATTAAAGAAGCTGTTTTAATCTTACCAGAACCAATAGCAGCAACAACATAGCCTTTACTTGCCGCTTCCATTTTTATAGCATTGACTATAATGTCTCTAAAGACAATAATTACTGGAACAATGGGATTAATAAATCCACTACTCGCAAGTATAATAAGTGTTGTATTAACAAGAGCCTTATCAGCAATTGCATCTAACATCTTACCAGTATTTGTAATTTGATTATATTTTCTAGCCAAATATCCATCTAAAAAATCTGTAAGACTAGCAATTATAAATATAACTCCAGCAATAATATATTTAAGGTCTATCTGTGAAGAAATTCCAGAAATATTATAAATAGGAAACTGTATTCCAATCGTATAGAATGGAAATAATAACAAAATAATAATCACTAGTGATAATATTAATCTAAAAACAGTAAGTTTATTAGGCAAATTCATAAATCTTCTCTCCTCCATACAACTCATCACCCCTAGCCGGCGTCGTTTTACTAGCATTAACAAGTATAAAGCAAATTAAAACAATGACAAATAAAATTAAAAAACCAATTATAAATGGCCAAATATTAACTTTTTCTTTATAAATTTTTGTATAAGGAGATTGAATCTTTTTCTCCGCACTTTCCATCTTTTTTTGAGCAGCTCTTATATCTTCTAAAGAAATTTTAGATGTATGTTCAAACAAAAAACCATTAAATTCATCAATAACTTTTTCACAATCAAGGCCTAAATATTTAGCATATTGTCTAACATACTGTTTTAGGCTATATACATCTTTAAAAGCTCTTACATTACCACTTTCAATATTTTCAAGTTCAGATAAAGAAAGTTCCAAATCCTCAGCAGCTTCGGTCAAACTTACACCATTGCTAATTCTAGTTGATTTTAAATACTCTCCCAATTCCTTCACGATAACACCTCACAATAACAATAAATATAAATAAGCCATGTTCTGTTCCTATATAAATAGGCGACAAACATTTATCTACCGGACTAGCCGGTCCCTAAATCAGTTTAATTCCTGCTTTAGGACTCCCCTACCAAAATTTGGGTTTCTCGCTCATGGGGTTTACCTCGTTTCACTTCTTCGTTTCCAAAGACATCGTCACTGTGGCACTTTATGAACTGAATCATATCACAAGGACTTAGATTCATAATTCGCCGTTAGTAATACTACTCAAGGTTATTTATTCCCAAGACATGAACACTACAATCATCTCAGACTGTGCGAGCATGGACTTTCCTCAAGGATCTTTAAGACCCCAGCGTTTGTCTATATATTAATTGTCACTATTATTATCTTTATTTAAGCCACTATATACCATCTTTTCAAGTTGAGATAGCCTTCTCATAATATCAACATTTGTAACTTCCGGAACATCATTATTACGTGCTACTTCCATGCTAAGCTTAGAATTTCTAAGTTCCTGCTTTAAAGACATAATTTCTGCTAACAAATCGGCTTTTTCCTTTTCTAAATCATTAATTATGTTAAAGAATTGCTCATAGTCACCTATAATAATATCCAAAAATTGATCAACTTCTTTTAAACGATATCCACGAGTATCTATTTTAAACTCTTTTTCTAAAATATCTTGTGGCATAAGCGTAATCTTATTTTGATACATTATATCACCAATCCCTTACAGTAATATTATGTCATCAATACTAGCATTTGTCAATTATTAACATCCACATAAAGTCTACTTATTAAGTTTTTCAACAGCTAACGTCACAAGTGTCCTTCTTTTTATATCACAAGTATTAGAAAACATTCTATCCAATATTCTAATAATTTCAAAATTATTCAAAGTATCACCTCACACCATATAATAGTATAAAATTAATAATAAATCATAAATTCGACAATACTAGATAAAATTATTAAAAAGCAAAGATAATAATAATCAAAAATTTAATTCAAAATATAGAAAAAATTAACACAATATAGTATAATAAAAAGCAGGTGATGAAATGAATTATCCTACAGGAACTAAAAAGGGGACACAAAAACAAACAATTACATATAACAATAGAGGAATGCTTCTAGAAAGTGAAATAAATATATCTAATGAATATTATAGAGAAAAAGATAAAGCATATATTTATAAAAAACCAACACCAATAAAAATAACAAAAGTAGATTATCCATCAAGAGAAAAAGCAATAATAAAAGAAGCATTTTTTACTGTACCATCAACTACTGATTATAATGGCATTTATAAAGGAAAGTATATAGACTTTGAAGCAAAAGAAACAAAAAGTGATACAGCTTTTGCTTTAGCAAACATTCATCCCCATCAAATAGAACATTTAAAAAACATTAATAATCATCAAGGAATTGCTTTTCTAATCATAAGATTTACTAACTTAAATAAAACATATTTATTAACTGTAGAAAAACTAATAGATTTTTTAAATAATGAAAAAAGAAAGTCAATACCTATAAAGTATTTTGAAAACAATGCCTATTTGATTAAAGAGGGATACATCCCAAGAATTGATTATCTAAATATAGTCGATAAAATTATTGGAGGTAACTAATATGGAAAAGAGAAAAATAAAGAAAAGAACGGCAAAAAGTCCATCAGGACGAAATAATAATAAAAATGTAAAATCTAAAGTAAATGTAAGTAAAACAGCAAAAGATAATAGCACATTAAAAATGATAATGGCAATAATCTTTATAATGCTAATTCTATTCTGCTATTTCGCATTAAATTTAACATTTGCCATAATAGTAGCATTAGGAATCGGAATCATTATAGGAGTTGCAGAGCTACTAAAAAAATTAGGAAATAAAAGAAAGCTTATAAAAGTATTACTAATAATAATACTTGGCTGTGGAATATTAGGATTATCAGCATTTGCTGGATTCTTAGTTTACATCAAAGTTAAAGCTGATCCAATGTTTGTAAGTTCAAAGCTTGAAACTCCAGAAAATACCACTCTGCTTGATATTGATGGTAAAGAATATGCAAAATTAGGATCAGAAATGAGAGAAAAAGTCAAATACAATGAATTACCTGAGGTATTAGTTGACGCCATAGTTGCAACAGAAGATTCAAGATTCTTCCAACATAATGGTTTTGACGCTCCACGTTTTATAAAAGCCGCTATAGGTCAAGCACTTGGAAAATCAGATGCTGGAGGGGCTTCAACACTATCAATGCAAGTTGTTAAAAATAGCTTAACAGATGCCAGTGCTACAAAAGGTGCCGAAGGTATAATCCGTAAATTTAAAGATATTTATTTAGCTGTTTTCAAGTTAGAAAAAAAATATACCAAAGAAGAAATCATTGAATATTATGTAAATAACCACTACTTAGGAGGTAATGTATATGGTGTTCAAGAAGCTGCAGAGGCCTACTTCGGCAAAACAGTAAGTGAATTAAATTTAAGTGAAGCTGCTATTTTAGCAGGAATGTTTAAGTCCCCAATTGCATATAGACCAACAGATCATGCAGAAAACGCTACAAAAAGAAGAAATACAGTACTATATTTAATGAGAAAACATGGCTATATAACTGAAGAAGAAGAAAAAATAGCTAAGTCAATATCAGTAGAATCGCTTGTAACAAACAATACATCAGCTGTAAATAGTCAATACCAAGGTTATATAGATACCGTAGTAAAAGAAATTGAAAAGAAATATAAAGTAAATGCTTATACTACACCTTTACTTGTATATACAAATCTAGATCGTGGAAAACAAGATGCCGTAACTAGAACTATTAATGGAGAAACATTCACATGGATTAATGATAAAATTCAATCTGGTATATCAGTTCTTGATTCACAAACGGGAAAAATACTTGCCATAGGAAATGGGCGAAATATAGGTAGCCGTTCAGCAAGCGGAATAAAACAATTTAACTATGCCACAGATATAAAAAGACAACCAGGATCAACTGCAAAACCATTATTCGATTATGGTCCAGGTATTGAATATAACAACTGGTCTACTTACACATTATTTGATGACTCACCTTATACATATTCAAGTGGCCAACAATTAAACAACTGGGATGGTGGCTACTTTGGTACTATAACCTTGAGAAGGGCATTATCAACATCACGTAACGTACCGGCACTAAAAGCTTTCCAACAAATTGATAACAAAAAAATAATTGAATTTGTAACAAATTTAGGAATTAAACCTGAAATAGAAAATGGAAAAATTCATGAAGCTCATGCCATAGGAGCATTTACTGGAACAAATCCGTTACAAATGAGTGCTGCTTATGCTGCATTCTCAAATGGTGGATATTATAATGAACCATACAGTGTTAGTAAAATAGTTTTCAAATCAACTAACGAAGTCAGAGAACATAAATCTGAAAAGAAACAAGTTATGTCTGAGGCTACAGCCTTCATGATATCAAGTGTATTACAAGATGTTTCACTATCAGGAGGAGCAAACCTAGAAAATATAGCCCGTAAAACTGGTACTACAAACTATGACGCAAAAACTGCAACTGAAAAAAATCTACCATGGGACGCAGTTAGAGATTCGTGGCTAATAGGATATTCAACCAAAACAGTAATAGGATTATGGTATGGATACGATTTTGTTGACAGAGAATACTGTCTACATAACATTCCAGCAACAGTTCAAAAAGATAAATTATTTAGAGCCCTAGTAAATGCCGGAGCCATGGAATCAAATAGAGAACCATTCACTCAACCAGACAGTGTTGTAAAGGTTGGCGTTGAAATGGGAAGCAACCCAGCTAAAATAGCAAGCCCAGGATCTTCAAATGTAGTTTATGAGTACTTTAAAAAGGATTATGCTCCAGAAGAAACATATGTAGAACAAAAAATAGCTAAACCAGATAAACTTAAAGTATCATATGATGAGTCAACAAAGAAAGTAAGTATGAGTTGGAATGCCGTTACAAAACCAACTATCGATGAAAAAAATCCTGGAACATTTGGCTATAATATATACTTAGATAATACGCTGATAGCCTTTACGGATAAAACAAGCTATACATTCACGCCGAAATCATCACCGTATGGAACATATAAAGTCATTGCAACATTCAAAGGATATAGTGGCATCCAAAGTGAACCGGCAACATATACTCTAAGTAATAATACAGCAGAAAATAACTTTGATATAACAAAATACAAATTAGTATATAATGGTAAAACAACTATTGCAGCAAACTCTACACTAATGATAAATATAAATAATTTTGAAGTTAAAAATTCAACAGAAACATTAAATGTCAAATTTAAAAATTGTAGTCTAACCCAGGTTAATACAGCTGGTAAGTATCCAATAACATGTACATTTGAATACAATAAAAAAGAATACAGTCTTTCAACAACTATTGAAGTAACAGAAGATACCGAAGGACCTGAAACTACAGAATAAAAATAAACTCCGTTTCTTAATAACATAGGAAACGGAGTTTTTATATTATAAAAAAGATGCCACTCTAAAGGTAACATCTTCCCATTAAAATATTAAACATTTATATATATCTATTTCTTATACATACAGATATCTTTAATTAAACATTTCTCACATAACGGTTTTACAGCCTTACACTTATAGCGACCAAACAATACTAGCTGTAAATGTCTCCTAGCCCAAGTTTTTTTGGGAAAATAATTCATTAACTTTTTCTCAACAATCAAAACATTATCATTAATATCAGCTAAACCAAGTCTTTTAGAAACTCTTTCAACATGAGTATCAACAGCAATAGCCGGATAATTATAAAACTCACTTAAAAAAACATTAGCTGTCTTTCTACCAACACCAGTTAACTTTATTAATTCATCAAATGACCTAGGAACAACACCATTATACTTATCATCCAATATACCAGCAATTTTCAACACATATAGGCTCTTTTTCCTGTAAGAACCTATTGGTCTAATAAGTTGCTCTAAATCATTAATAGGAGCCTTTTTAAGCTCCTTTAATGTCTTATATCTACTAAATAAAATAGGAGTTACACTATTAACTCTTTTATCAGTAGACTGAGCACTAAGCACAATAGCTATCAATAATTCATAATCTTTATTATACAGGAGTTCACATTTAGGATTGGGAAATAATTCATCAAGATACTCATCAATTCTCTTATTCATCATCAAACCAATTCCAATCAACTATATCCATATCTAAATCTTTTTGATCATCCCTTGACTTATTACGTTTTTTACGATTATTTTCAACATCACTAGGTGTTTTAATACCACTTTTTCCCCATTCATACAATATTTTATCTATATATCTTAAGTTAGAAACACCATTAAACGTAGCCTCTTTGATTGCCTCCTTAATAAGATCCTCACTAATCCCATTATCAAGCCATGCCTTAATAATTTCATATTCCATAGGACTAAGCGTACGTCCAAACTCTCTTTCAACTAATTCAAAAACATTAGTATTTATCTCTTTTTCAACAGCATTAGCATTATCCATCATAATAAATGATAATTTATTATAAAAATCATCTAGTAATAAGACCTCTTCCATTAATCCCTTATCATTTTTCACAACCTCAACATTAATAAGATGTTTATCTGTCAATATACTAATATATTCCATGACATCTTTAAGTTCTATATTTAAATCATTACTAAACTTTGAAGGATTAAATAATGACTTATTACCAAGACTATATAAATACATCAAAAACACAAATGAACTCATATTTAAATCCAACTTCTTTATTTCTCGTAATATATAAAGTGGTATAACTACATTCGCACTACTGAATATATCAATAAACTTTGAACTTTTCATTATCTCCCTCCTTCACCATATAATAACATATATAAAAACAAATTAAACTACTTTTTATAATTATGCATAATATATTTGACTAACTTACTTTTATCATTTTCTAAACCATCATATAATATGGCATGTTCCAAGTCCTTATAAATATCATTTAAATACTCTCCTGGCTCCCTATTTAAAATACGAACTATCTCATCACCAGTTATATCAATATCACTTCGTTTATGAATAGCTAAAGAGTTATAAATAGATGTAATACTTTTTCGATCAATCCCCTTTATATCACCAGCTACACTATTAACATATAATCCATATTTATATAAAGACATAGGATCTAAATTATCACACTCTAAAGCCTTATTAACATTAGTTATTAGACTCTTTTCAGTACTACTGAATGGATATATATCAACAACATTTAAAACACTCCAAATACCAATTAAATCACTAATATCTAAAGCATCTTTCAAATTAGGAATCTCAAGTATTTCATCAAGACCAAATTCCAGTAATAGCTTCATTCCTCTTTTACGATTAGAAGAACTAAATATCTTTGATAACTCTTGCTTCTTACGATAGTATGATAAATTCTTAAGTAAATCTTTTTTACACTTAATTGCAAAAATAATAGAATCGTCTAACTGAAAATCTAAAACAGTCGCAAATCTAATTGCTCTAAGTATTCTTAAAGAATCTTCCTCAAATCTAATCTTAGGATCACCAATACTAATAATCTTTTTATCCTTTAAATCACGAATACCATTAAGTAAATCAATAATCTTACCATCTTTATCCATACAAATAGAATTAATAGTAAAATCTCTTCTAAGTAGATCATCCTCTATTTTGTCAATATATTTTATCTCACTAGGCTTTCTATTATTAATATAACTAATCTCTCTCCTAAAAGTAGTAATTTCAAATCTTTGCCCATCTTTTAAAACAATAACCGATCCATAATCATCATTTGGTAAAGAAGAGTCTTTAAATATACTTTTAATAGCTTTAGGAGTAGCGTTAGTAGCAATATCAATATCCATAGATTTAATTCCTAAAATATAATCTCTAACAAAACCACCAACTATATATGCTTCATATGAATAACTATTAATTTCTTTTAAAATTTTCAATGCTGATTCTAACATTATCTATTAATCACTCCTATAATAGTATATCAAATTGAATTAATAAACACAATAAAAGAGCTATTAGTATAGCTCCAAAGTATTATTCATTAACAGCGTCTTTTAAAGCAGTACCAGCTTTGAATGTAACAGCATTTCTAGCTTCAATTCTTACTACTTCACCAGTTCTAGGATTACGTCCATCACGAGCTTCTCTCTTAGATACACCAAATGTACCAAAACCAACTAATGAAAGCTTGTCTCCTTTAGCTAAAACTTCAGTAATAGTAGTGAAAACTGCATCGATTGCTTTAGCAGAATCAACTTTAGTTAATCCAGTCTTTTCAGCAACAGCATCTACAAATTCAACTTTTTTCATATTAATTATAATACCTCCCTATTATTAATTAAGCATTACCATGCTTACATATCAAACTTATCATGTTTTATACTAAATTGCAAGGAATATCACCAAAATTTACAATTATTTACTCATATTTTTATTAATTGAACTAAGTAACCCTATAATATGTCCAATTTCAAAAAATAACATACAAACAAATAAACTAACAAACCAAACACCAATCATTAAAAATGAGTTAAATTCAAAAGATACACAAGTATTATCATAAACAGCAACACTACTACCACAAGATGGGAATAAATTACCAAGTATAATACCAAATATAATACACAAAACATATGTTACAATCGCAAATTTTTGATATCCATTAAATTTAAGTTGCCTAAATTTTTTCTTTATAGATTTAACATTAGGTAAATCCTTCTTTTCTTTTTCAATCTGCTCAAACATATCCATAACTATTCATCCCCTTTCTTTTTATTACTATTCTTATCTTTCTTAGAAGATTCATCTTTATTTTCTTTTGCACTATCTAAAGAAGAATCACTACTTCCTCCAGTAATAACGCCAATAGCATCACCTATCTTCTCAGATATATTATTGTCTTCACAAAATTCCTGTACTTTTCTTACACCCATATCAACAGTATCTTTAAATGAATTTATAACACCATCTCTATTATTAATAAATTCTCCATATAAATATATATATCTAGCAAACAAAATAGTATATAAACAATCAAGTAAAGATAAAACAATACCATCAAAATTACTAATAGTAATAAAGTTAACAGTAACTAAAACAACGTCAACTACAACAATAGCATAAAAATACCAACTATTAGAAAAATCATTAAAAAATGATTTTTCTAATTTGAATTCTTTCCAAATAACTGTCTTCCTCAAAAAAGTATGAAACAAATATACAAATACTAAAAGTTGTACAATAAAAACTAAAAGACTAGTAAGAGAAAAAGACTGAATCACCGTCAATAATGATGCAACACCTTGAATAAAACATAATGCCATCAAAGCTAAATTAATATAGTTAAAATATGTTTTTCCAACCTTAAATCTTAAAACTACAAAGTAAGCTAAAATAAACATATAAGAAATACTATGATTTAAAACATTACTAAATAAAGTAAATCCACTTACTTCACCATTTATCGCAAAAGACTGACTAAGTATAATAATTAAAGCTATTAACCCAACAATTAGTGTAGATATAATAGAAGGATTATTATACCATTCTTTTTCTATAGTTTTCTTTTCCATATAAATCACCATCCTCTATAAAAATTATAGCACAATAACTAATGATATACTCTAATTTAATATATTTTTATTTTAAACTTTACAATTGTATGATATAATACATCTGAATTGGAGGGGATAGTATGTCATTACCTGTAGTAGCCCTAGTAGGTAGACCAAATGTAGGAAAATCAACACTATTCAATAAAATAGTAGGAAAAAAAATATCAATTATTGAAGATATACCAGGTGTTACAAGAGATCGTATATATCAAGAAGTAGTCTACAACAAGAAAAAGTTTTATTTAATTGACACCGGTGGAATTGATACAAGTAAAATTAGTTTTAATGAAGAAATAAAAATGCAGGCTGAAATAGCTATTGATGAAGCCGATATAGTAGTTTTTATAGTAGATGGAAAAGATGGATTAACTTCAAATGACTTAATCGTAAGAGACATTTTAAGGAAAAGTAATAAAAAAATAATCGTCGCAATAAATAAAATAGATGTTAAAGAAGCTAAAGACAATTTATATGACTTCTATGAATTAGGATTTGAAAAACTAATACCAATAAGTAGTATTCATAATAATGGATATATAGATTTAATGGAAGCCATCACTAAAAATTTTAATGAACATGAAGAAAAAGAAGATTCTAGATTAAAACTTTCAATAATAGGAAGACCAAACGTTGGTAAAAGTAGTCTTATGAATGCTCTATTAAATGAAGAAAGAGTTGTAGTATCAGATATAGCTGGAACAACAAGAGACTCCATAGATTCTGTTTTAAAATATCATAATGAAGAATATATCTTAATTGACACAGCCGGTATGAGAAAAAAAGGTAAAATATTTGAAAGTATTGAAAAATATAGTCTTATGAGATCATTAAAAGCAATCGATAGATCAGATATCTCTCTAGTTGTTATAAATGCTGAAGAAGGTATAACAGAACACGATAAACATATTGCTGGATATGCCATTGAAAAAGGTAAAGGTTTAATATTTGTAGTTAATAAATGGGATACCGTTAAAGATACAACAATCAATGAATTTGAAAAGAAAATGCGAGCTGAATTTCAGTTTGCTACATACGCCCCAATTGTCTATCTTTCAGCATTAACTAAAAAAAGAATTCATACCCTTATGCCAGAAGTAATAAAAACTGCTGAGAACACTAAAAAAGAAATAAAAACAAGTATTTTAAATGATGTAATATTAGATGCATATCAATTAAACTTACCCCCTTCATATAAAGGTAAAAGATTGAAAATTTATTTTACATCACAAACAGGAACAAAACCACCTAAATTTACATTTAGAGTTAACAATAAAGGATTAGTACATTTTTCATATGAAAGATATCTAGAAAATAAAATTAGGGAAAACTTTGATTTTTCAGGTACGCCAATAGTTTTACAATTTAAAAATAGAAAGGATGATGACCAATGATAATAGGAAACAACAACAGCTTTAGTAAAAATCCATTTTTAAATAATAAACAACATAATACTAATAATAACGTAAAAGACATAAGTACATTAACTGAGGATATATCACAATTCAAATATACAAATCCAAAAGATAGAGATGCTATGTGTGACAAAAGCCTAGCTATGATAAGAGATAGATATGAAAAAAAACTAATAACACTAGATGAGTTTAAAAGGCAAAGTGATAAAATAAGAAAATTTAGAGAAAAAAATTATTAACCAAAAAAGACCTTCTACATATAATTAAATAGGAGGTCTTTATGTTTGGAGATAGCTTTTTTAAAAAAGTAGAAAAAAAGACAAATGTTAATAAAGAAACTATATTATCATTAGCCCAAAAACTACAAAACTCTAATATGAAAGATGAAAATACGATCAGAGAAATAATAAGTGATATAAGTAATATGACAGGAAAAGAAGTATCAAAAGAGAAAGAAGATAAAATAATTAATGCCATTATGAAAGACAAAGTACCAACAAATATAGATAAAATGTTTTAAAATTTATTAATTAAATAATACGAAGCAAAGTAATATGCTTCTTTTTTGTGCCTATAAAAAGTTTTGAACATAAAAAGCTTTCCATAATAGGTATGGAAAGCTTTTTAAATTGTTTCTAATTGTTCTTCTTTATTATTATCATTATTCTTCTTAGCTAGTACAAATAATACTACTGATATTAAAACTAAAACAATAAATATTATATATGGTAATATTCCGATACTACTCTTTTTCTCAACAGTTATTTTATACGTCTTAGTTGTTCCATCTTCTGCTGTTACTATTATAGATATAACACTTCCATCTTTTAGATTACTGTTACCATCTATTTCATAACTTGCTTTACTATCACTACACTTAGCTTTTATATTAAGTTTATCTTCTTTTATCTTTACTTTATAATTATATGTATTAATATTAAATTCTAACTTATATCCATCAATAGTTAATTCCCTTAACTTATTATTTGAAGATAACTTAACATTTTTTTCTTGTCTAATTACAGTTAATCTATAACTCTTAACATCACCATTTTCTGCTGTTACTAATATCTCAAATAAATTCTCTCCTACTTTTAATTTCTTATCCCCTTTTATTTCTGTCTTTGCCCTAGAATTATTTAAGATTGCATCTATTGTTATATTCTCATTCTCATATGGTACTTTTATTTCATATGCAGTTTTATCATTTGAAACGCTTACTACACCAGTTGATAATTTAATTTCTTTTAAGGTATTATCCTTACTTCTATCATCTTTTCTTGTCACCTTAATAACATAAGTTCTTACATTTCCATTTTCAGCTTGAACACTTATTTTTATAGTATTTAAACCATAAGCCAGACTAACATTCATCGATTTACTTCCAGCAGTGTATTTTGATTTAGCATCTGTTAAGTTAGAAGTAACTTTAATACTACTAACATTTGAATCTACATCTAAACTATACTCATTTTTACCTGGAGTAAAATTAATCTTACCAGGACTTAACGTTAAACTAGACAAAGTATTAACTGAACTTCTATTATCCGGTCTATTAACCTTTATTGTATAAACACTCCTATTACCTGCTTCTGCTACTACAGCTATATAAAATGTATTCATTCCATAATTAAGGTTTTTAACCCCTAAACCATCTACTCTACCAACTGCTGTTCCAGATATAGTAATACTTTGAGAATTAGTAGTAACCGAATATACTGTTGTTGAAGGATTAAAACTAGGACTCAATGTTCCACCACTTACTGATAAAGAACTTAAATTAGAATCAGTTGATTTAGCCGCTATAGATCTAGAAACATCACTCTGAGATCTTTCTACATAATTTTCATCACCTAAACTAATACCAGTGATATTAACACTGCCACCACTAAACCCATTTCCAGCCTTTACTGTAAAACTTCCTATTGCTACATTACCAGTAAAAAGATTTTCTCCATAAAGTATAAACATACCGCCATTCTGTTTATCACCTTGCCATCCAGAAGCAATATTATAATTACTTATTTCTAAATTACTACCAACAACCTGACCAGTAAACGAAACAAGAGCACCACTAGATACAGGAACACTAATGCTACAAGTAGTTGATTCACCAGGAGCCAGCTTTGAAGCACCACAATTTAAGTTTACACTAGCACTTAAAGCATCAGCACTAAAAGGCATTAAAAACACTAAACCTAAAATAAACAATATCTTTTTTTTCATAATTACCTCTCTCAATCTAATGAATCAATTCTCTTTTTAACAAAACTATACATCTTAGATACATCAACAGCAGATATTTTTCCATCACCAGTAACATCACTAGCTAACAAATAATAGTCTTCACTAATGTTTATCCTCTTCCTAATGTGACTATATACCTTAGATACATCAGCAGCAGTTACTTTTCCATCTCCATTAACATCGCCCATAATAATATTCTTTATCTCTAATACAACATCACTATTCTTCATTATTTTAGTAATACTACCTGTAAACACTAAATCATCTTCTCCAAGCAATTTATTTTCTAAATCATATACTGCTATACTATAATCTTTTCCAATATCAAATTTAGTTAAATATTCTTTTAATTTAGTATTAGGCTTAATATTTCTTAGATAATTATTACTATCAAGTACATAATCTTTTATTTCATAGTCAATATCAAGTTTCCAAATAGCATACAATATAATATTTTCATCATTGGAAGTAATATTATTAATTATTTGTTGATCTTTATATGATTTACCAGTTCCATCTGCCTTTGTGTTCCACTCCTTAAAGTAATAACCCTCCATAACAAATGCATTTTTATTCAATGCAGCTTCTGTATCATAAATAAACTCTTGACTATCCATTGTACCAGAAGCCCCATTTGGCATAAATGCAATAGTATAGTGAATAGGTACATACTGTGCATACAAGGTAATTACATCACCATCAGTAGCAGATAAATTAATAAGCTCTTTACTTACAGAATAGCTACTACCAGTTCCATCTGCCTTTGTATTCCAAGAATTCAAAATATATCCCTTTTTAACAAATTTATCCATTGATACTTTTTTTGATTCATCATATTTAAGAGTAATATCAGAAAGTTCACCAGAAGTTCCATTATTATCAAATTTTACAGTATAACTAATAGGTGACCATATAGCATACAAAACTATTGTTCCATCACTATCAGCTAAGTTATATATTTCAGCCTTATCTTTATAACTATCACCGGTTCCATCTGCTTTTAAGTTCCATTCAACAAATGAGTATCCCACTTTAGTATAAGTATTTTCATTTAAGTTAACAATATCATCATAATTTAAAATCTGGTTAGGCATTTCACCTTCGCCACCATTACTATTAAATTGAACAGTGTATTGAATTGGCACCCATTGTGCATATAAATAAATTATACTGCCATCTTTATCTGTTAAGTTAAAAATATCATCACCATCATTATATACAGAACCAGATCCATCAAGCATCGTATTCCAACCTATAAATTTATATCCTTCTTTTGTATAAGCATTAGCTACTAAACTAGATTTAACATCGTATTTAAATATTTGATTAGGCATCTCACCAACAACATCATTACCAACAAATTTTATCTCATAGCTTATAGGAACCCATTGAGCATATAAAGTTATTGTTTCATTCTTATCTGTTAAATTTGTAACTATCCCTTTATTAGAATAGTTCTCTCCAGTACCATCAGCCTTTGTATTCCAACTTGTAAACTTATATCCTAATTTAGTATAGGTATTAGTATATAGCTGTTTAGCAATATCAAACTCAAAAATTTGATTAAACATCTCGCCTTCGCCACCATTAGGATTAAAAGTCACTTCATACCCAGCTATCATCCATTGAGCATATAGAGTAATATCTCCATCAGCATCTAAAATATTCAAAACTTCAGCTTCATCATCATATGAAGTTCCACTTCCATCAATCATTGTGTTCCAACCTATAAATGTATAGCCATTATTTGTAAATTTATTTTTTTCTAAATGATCAACTTTATCATAAGTAAGATGCTGATTTAACATTTGTCCATCTCCACCATTAGCATCAAATCTAACTTCATATTCAATAGCTTCCCATTGAGCATATAGGACAAGTGTTGCATTCTTATCAAGTAAATTAGATACTTCGCTATTATCATTATAATAGTAGCCCGTTCCATCGGCCTTTGTATTCCAATTAACAAAATTATAACCATATTTAGTAAACTTATTAAAAGACAAATTATACAGATGACCATATTCAAAAACATCATCAGACATTTCGCCTTCGCCACCATTACTATTAAATTGAACAGTGTATTGAATTGGCACCCATTGTGCATACAAAGTAATACTAGACTCTCCATAATAATTTATATCCTCTAAATTAGCATTATCAGAATAGATATCACCATTACCATCGGCATTAGTACACCAAGAGGAAAAAGTATATCCTACCCTTTCAAACGAGTTACTATATAATTTTGAAAGATTTTCATAAGTAAACGATTGATCTGGCATTTGGCCATAACCACCATTACCTTCATATCTAACAACATAATTAATAACTTTCCACTGTGCATATAAAACAATAACAGAACCATCAACATCAGTTAATTCTCTAACATATTGTTTATCATCGAAAGCATCGCCAGTACCATCACTTTTTGTATTCCAACCAACAAATCTATATCCCCTTTTCTCATAAAGATTGCTGCTCAAATAAGCATCATCATTATACGCTAAAACCACATCATCCATAGTACCTAGTCCACCATTACTATTATATCTAATAGTATAAGTAATAATTGTCCATTGAGCATATAGAGTAACAGTTTCATTAGTAGTCAAATTTTTAACAGTAGCTTTGTCATTGTAACTAGTACCAGTACCATCACTTTCTGTATTCCAACCTGTAAACTTATATCCCTTCCTAACAAAAGTGTTATCTGGTAATAAAAATTCTTGATCATAATATACTTTAAAGTCGCCAATTGAACCACTTCCAGCATTATTATCATAAATAACAGTATATTCAATAGCTTCCCATTGAGCATACAAAACAATAGTCTCACCAGCTAAAGCAATATTTTCAATTTCAGCATTACCTGCATAAGAATCACCACTTCCATCTTGAGCAGTATTCCAACCAACAAATTTGTAACCACCCTTACTGAAAATATTAGACTTCGTTTTAATAATCATATCAACAGGAACAGTTTCAGAAATAACATCACCTGTGCCATTATTTGAGTCATAATTGATAGTATAATTTTCACTACCTAAAACAGTCAAATCAACATCTCTTTCATAACCATCATAATTGCTAACAACATGAATAGTTGTTTTTCCAACATCAAGAGCTGTAATATTACCATCTTTATCTATACTGGCAATCGAATTATCTGCCATTTCAAAACTAATATTTTTAGCAAATAAACTATTAGGAGTAATAGCAGTAAATAAATTATAATTATCACCCTTATTCAAAGTAATATCGGAAACATTTGTATACTCAAAATTGACAAAATTAAGAATTGGTATACGGCTAATTCCATTTATATTATCTGACTTCCAATATTTGCTAAATGAAGCCCAAACTAAATATAAATTAACATCATTTAAATTAGTAATATTAGTCTTATTAACAGTAGAATCAACAATTCCATCCTCTAGAGTTTTGTTAGTAGTATCATATATTGAAAAAGTTCCAGTACCACTAGTATAATATCCATTTTCCAAAGTAACATTATCAACAACATCAGAATAAACACGCCCTATAATTGAATTATAATCTGAATAATCTGAGCTAGCATTATCAGATGCAATTACAAAATTATTAAGTGTAAGTCCAGCACCAACATTATCAATAAGTAAACCTTGTCTATATGATTTTTCAGAAATATTAAATTTACCTAAAACCTCAATATTACTAATTGAAAGAGCAGTACCACTAGAACCATCAATAGAATTAATAAGCCAAGGATAATTAGAATGATTTATAGTAGAAGAAAATATACCATTAATCAACAATTTATTTTTATATCTTAGTGATATATCACCAATAAAGCTTCCATTCTTTATATTAATATTATCACCCATTATAGCGATATTTTCAATTAATACACCATAATCAGATGTAGAAAGATTATAGTCAATATAATCAATAACCTCCTTAGAAAAAGCTCCCTTATCACTAGTTGTAAAATCTTTAAGAGTAAAATTTCTTATAATCGTAGGAGCATTTTTATTTGCACTCACTGTACTAAATAAACTATCATCAAGTCCAGAAATAATATAACCAGAACCATCAAAGTTTCCATAAAATTCAACTGGACTCCAAGAATAACCATCCACTGAACTTATATCATTACCTAATTTAAAATAGGCATCTGGTTGATCACCTAAAGTTTCTAGTTCAACAACACTTGTAATAATATAAGGAGAATTTTCAACACCATCTCCAACAATTTCTTTTATTGGATATAAAGTAATTTTAGATTCAACATCAAGTTCTCCATATAATGTATGCAATGTATAAACACCTACAGGTACACTATTATCAATTGTAAAAAATGCATTAACAAAATTAGCTGAAACAACATTATTAGTAACTGACAACTTACTAGAAATATCAACACCATCAGAATCATATAACTTATAGTTTAAAATTTCTCCACTATTTATATTTTTAGTATTTGTTGAAACACTAAATTCATAATTATCAGAATTCTTTGTAGATAATGTACTTCTAAAGTAAGAATCCTTAGTATTAATTTCTTGTTTTGAATCAACTGTTTTAGTAAATACTTGTGCACCATCAACAAGAAGACCACCATTAGAACCAAGAATCTTAATCGAAAAACTCTCATCCGCTAAAACAATATCATCATTAGAAAAATCAACAGTATATAATCCAGGATTATCACCATCTAAAGTCTTAACTTTATTATTATTAACATAAACAGTATAAGATGCATCAGATGAAGTTGTAATAAATTTTACTTTCATAAGTTTTTCAGAAGATACAGATGCTCTCTTATAATCTATATGTAAATTAGATGTTATATAATAATAAGGCTTTTTAAGAAAGTTCGTTGAATAATAACCATTCCAATTCTTATCACTAGCACTACTAAGCTCAGTAACTAATCCAATATCACTATCTAATGAATCATAAGCTAAATACACATATGGATACCTATTTGCTCCCCAAGAATTCTTCAAGATCCAAGCACCTTTACCAGTTACGGTATCATCAGAGGAACATGAAGATGTATATTTAGAGTGAGAGTTAGAGTCATGACAATATTTATATTCATAATCATCATCCCAACCAACTATTTGCATTGCATGACTACTATTTTGTACACAATAATTATCAACCCTTATTACAGCCGAATCATCTGTTAGAATAGAGCAACTAGATTGTGGACTCTCAGTCCCAACATATGCTCCACCATTCTTAATTACATTATTCTTAATTAAACTTAAATAACTATCTCTTTTTTTAATATCATCACTATTTGTCAAATCCAAATCAACAATATTAAGAACTGGTACTTTAATAGCACTATTAACTTCATATAATGAGTTTTTATCATTTAAAACCTTTGAGTATTCTAATTGTTCTAAAGAAGAACTATATCCCATTAAACTATCATCAACCATAGTAAGACCAGAGGCCATAGCATAAGAACTAATAGTAAAGTTTCCTCCAGAGCCAAGGGCTCTAAAACCCATTTTATTATCATAATTTTTAATTCCATTATTTGAAGTAGCATAGTCTATTTGTCTCTCAGAAAAAAGTTGAGATGAAGAATCATATGACTTATTACTAGAAATTAACAACTTACTCTCAATCTGCCCATAAGAGGCAAATGACCAGCAAATCCCAAGATTACCTTGATCCTTAACTTCTGAAATGAAGTTTTTACCATCAACATTACCCAAATTATATTTGGAAGGTAAACCATCAGTAATATCACCAGTAGAAGTATAATCAAATATATAAGTTTCCGGTATTAAAGATGAAGCATTTTTCTCATCATCACTTAAAGTTAAATAATCTACAAATTCAGGATTTAAATAAGCAACACCATCTTTTTTATTTTTCTCAGTCAAAACAACATCACCAGTTTTTTCATACGCCTCAATAATAAAATTCTTAGCTTCAACTGGTAAATAACTATAACTACTGCTTTCTAAAACTTTATTAATATCAATGTCTTTATCTTTAGATAATTTAAAATAAATAAAACCACCAAAAATTATTGCTATTAAAACAACAAAAGTTAATAAAAATTTCTTTTTTAATCTAAAAACCCTTTTCATAAAGACACACTCCTAACTATACTATCCTATACTAGCCTAATAGTACCACATAATTAAAAAAAATACAATAAACGACAAATTATTTATTTGAATAATCTAGATAAAAAACAAAAATGTTCTAATTACTATTAAATACACATAAATATTACTGTATAAGGAGAATGTGTATATGGATAAACAAGAAATTATTAAGAATATTGCGAAAAGAAGCGGTGGAGACATTTATCTAGGAGTAGTAGGTGCAGTAAGAACAGGAAAATCAACTTTTATAAAGAAAATGGTTGAAACTTTAATCGTCCCTAATATTGAAGATGAATATGAAAGAAAAAGAGCTCTAGATGAAATTCCTCAAAGTGCCGCTGGAAAAACCATTATGACAACAGAACCAAAGTTTGTACCAAACAATGCTGCTAACATTAAGATTGATGATTTTTCATGTAACATAAGATTAATAGATTGTGTTGGATATATGATTGATAAAGCCCAAGGTGCCAGTGATGAGAATGGTCCAAGAATGGTAAAAACACCATGGTACAATGAAGAAATACCATTTACCGAAGCTGCTGAAATAGGAACTGAAAAAGTTATAAAAGATCATTCAACAATTGGTATAGTTGTCACAACCGATGGCTCAATTGGAGAATTTGAAAGAAAAGACTATCTAGAAGCCGAAAGTAGGGTAATAGAAGAATTAAAAGATATTGGTAAACCTTTTATAATTGTTCTAAACTCAACACACCCTAGCCTACCAGAAACTGAAAGATTAGCAGAAAAGTTAAAAGAAGAATATAAAGTACCAGTTCTACCAATAAGTGTTGAAGCTATGAACGAAAAAGATATGTACAATATTTTAAAGGAAGCATTATATGAATTCCCAGTACTAGAAGTAAGAATAAATATGCCAGAATGGATTGCTATATTAAATCCAGATCATAAAGTTAAGAAAAGTTATATTGATTCAATAAAAGAAAGTGTTATAGAAATAGATAAATTAAAAGATATAGATAATATAATAAATCATTTCTTATCAAATGAAATGATCGAAAAAAGTTATTTATCAGATGTTGATCCATCAACTGGAATAGTAACAGTCAATCTAACTGCTCCTGCTGATTTATACAATAAAACATTAACTGATATTATTAAGATTGATGTAAAAAACAAAGCCGATCTATTAGCACTATTCCAAGAATATAACACGGCAAAAAGAGAATATGATCAAATAAAATATGCCTTAAAAATGGTAAAACAAACGGGTTATGGAGTTGCAACACCATCAATAGAGGATATGAAATTAGATAAACCTGAAATAATAAAACAAGGCCCAAGATATGGCGTTAAATTAAAAGCCGTAGCCCCATCAATTCACATGATTAGAGTTGATGTTGAATCAACATTTGAACCAATAATAGGCAGTGAAGTACAAAGTAAAGAATTAATAGATTATCTAATGAAAGATCATGATCAAAATCCAAATGAAATCTGGAAAAGTGAAATATTTGGTAGAAGCCTAGATTCAATTGTTCAGGAAGGAATTCAATCTAAAATAAGCTTAATGCCAGATAATATAAGATTTAAACTACAAACAACATTATCAAAAGTAGTTAATAAAGGATCAAGTAACATGATTGCAATAGTAATATAAAAAGGCATGACTAGCAAAAAGTCATGTCTTTTTTATTTAGATTTAAACGATAGATCCTTGTTCTAAAATCTTTAAAACTTCACTACCATAAATAAAATTACCAAATTCCAAATAATTATATATATTATCTAAATCAACAACAGAACAATAAAATTTATCATCATAAAATATAACCTTTTTATTATCACTAATTAAAAAATAGTCATCAGTTTCAAAATAAATATCACTATCTAAAAAGACAATAACCCTAAGATCCAAAATATTAGAATACTCTAAATCATCTATTTTAATTACATCAACAAATAATCCAACACTACTATTAACAAAAACCTTAAGTTTATAAAAGCCCTTAAGATTAAGTCTATTTTTTAACTTTTTTACTAGTATCTTAACATATCTAACAACCTGATCTTGATCCCCATAATCATCTATATTTAAATATTCTCTACTAATAAAAATTGAAAAGTCAGAAAAAGAAGTACTCTCTATTTTCATATATCCACCTAGTAGTAGTATATGAAAAAAGGACTACATAGTTTCCTCAACTAGTAAATCCTCCATCCTTTTAACAACTTCTTTTACTCCCAATTTAGTTACACTAGAAAAGACAACTAAATCATCTCCAACAACTAAATCAAGCGTATCTAAAATAACTTTTAAGTTTTTTTGTTTAGAAGAGCCTCCTACCTTATCAGCCTTAGTTGCAACAACAGTAACTGGCAAGTTATAATATTTCAAAAAGTTATACATAAGTAAATCATCTTCTGTTGGTTTTATTCTAAAATCAATAAGCATGAATACTCTTTTTAATTGTTCCCTTTTTTGTAAATACTCTTCTATCATCATTCCAAATTTAGATTGTGTTTTTTTATCAACAGCTGCATAACCATAACCTGGAACATCAATAAGATAGAACTTATTATTAACTTCATAAAAGTTTAATGTTTGAGTTTTACCAGGTTTTGAAGAAGTATGAGCCAAGTTTCTTCTAGATAAAATTGAATTAATAAAACTACTTTTACCAACATTACTCCTTCCAACAAGCAAAAACTCTGGTTTATTATCAGTTGGATATTGACTTCTCCTAGTTGCTATAATACTTAAATTAGCATCTTTTATAACCATTATATATCCTCCTCACTATTATTATATTCATATAAGGCTTTATCTAAATCTGCCATTAATTTTAGTGCCTCATCAAAATTTTTAAACCTAGCACCAGATGCAAACTTATGACCACCACCATTATATGCCTCAGCAATATGATTAATCTCCGGACCTCTAGATCGAATAGAAACCCTAATTTGATTATTTTTAAGATCTTCTGTTATAGTAGCCCAAACAGTAACTTCTTTTATAAAATTGAAATTATTAACCATATTACCAGCAGCGGCACTATCAACATCAAATTGCTCTATTATATCATTAGTAATTTTAATATAGCCTAACCCATTAGGAGTAACAGTCATATTAAGAGCAATATATCCTTCTAATCTAACTTCATTTAAATCTCTAGCATAAAGCTTTTGATGTAAATCATATATATCTAAATTATACTTTTCAACAAAGTCAGCTACTAATCTAAATGTATCAGGAGTACTACTATTAAACAAAAATCTATTAGAATCGGAAACAAGTCCCGTATATAAAGTTCCAGCTATATTAGCATTACACTCCAAATTAGTTTTAGAAATTAACCTCATAATAACTTCACAAGCAGAAGTAGCTACATCTTCAATAAGTTCTAAATCACAATACTTTTCAATAAAAGGATGATGATCTATTTTAATAGAATAACTAAACATATCAAAACTAGATATATCAACTCTTCTTTTATCTGGAGTATCACAAACAATCAATAGTGCATTATTAACCTTTTCCATTCTATCAAGCTTTCCTAAAAATGAAAACTTACAACTTCCATTTCCAACGGCTAAAACCCTCTTTTCAGGAAAGTTCAATTTTATAATATCTCTTAATGCAATTTGACTAGCCATAGCATCAGGATCTACACCTATATGTCTAGCAATAACAATTGTATCATATTCTTTAATTTTTAAAATTATCTCATTATACATTTTAATATTCCTATCTATTTATTAATTTTAATGTATCTCTAGCTATCATTAATTCCTCATTAGTAGGTATAACATAAACCTCAATCTTAGACTCACCAGTACTAAGTTTAACAACCTCTCCAACCTTCTCATTTAAAGAAGAATCAATTATAACGCCTAAACATTTAAGTTTATCGCAAATCTCGCCCCTAATTTTAATATTATTCTCTCCAACACCAGCCGTAAATACAATAATGTCTGCACCACCAAGTAATACATAATATTGAGCAATAAAATCAACTATACGACGAACATACTTTTCCATAGCAATTTCACATTTATGATTACCAAGAGCAGCATTAGAAACAATGTCTCTCATATCACTACTAAACTCACTTAAACCTAATAAACCACTTTGTGTATTTAACTCATCAATTACTTCCATGGCATTCATTCCTTCTTGTTCCATAATATAAGGAATAATTGAAGGATCTATATCTCCAGATCTAGTTCCCATCATAACACCACCAAGCGGCGTAAATCCCATTGAAGTATCAATACATACACCATCTTTTATTGCACTAATCGAAGCTCCATTACCAATATGACAACTAATTAATTTATAATTTGTCCTGCCAAGTAATGAAGATACTTGTGAAGCAATATATTGATGACTAATACCATGAGCCCCATACTTTCTTAAACCATAGTCCTTATACCATTTATAAGGAACGGGATATAAATAAGCCTCTTCTTCTAAAGTATGATGATAAGCTGTATCAAAGACTGCAACCATAGTAGCATCCGGTAAAACCTTTTCAAAAGCCATAATGCCCATCATATTAGCTGGATTATGAAGTGGAGCAAAACTTTTAATAGACTCAAGCTTAGTCATAACATCATCATTTATAATAACAGATTCGTCAAAAAGATCTTTACCCTGAACAATTCTATGTCCAACAGCATCTATTTCAGAAAATGATTTTATAATCTCTAAACTAATAAGCTTATTTAACAAAGTATCAACAGCCGCAACATGATCAGGAATATCCAACTCTTGTACTATCTTTTCATCCTTAAATTTAATTGAAAAAGAACTTCCTTCAATACCAATTCTTTCAAATTGACCCTTAACAATAACACTTTCATCATTCATATCAAATAAACAAAACTTAAGTGAGCTGCTACCAGCATTAATAGACATTATTTTCACTAACACTACCTCTTTTCCTAATTCATTAATATTGTATCATAAATTGATAAATATTCAAAAAAAAAGAAAAAACAAAACAAAAGATAGGCTTTAACCTATCTTTTAAGCTAGACTATTTATTTAAGTTGTAGCTTCCACTAACTTGGTTTAATCCATTTTGAACTAAACGTCTAGTAATTTCACCACCAACTGAACCGTTAGCACGGCTAGTAGCATCTGGTCCTAAAGTAACACCAAATTCGTTAGCTATTTCATATTTCATTTTATCGATAGCTTGTTTAGCACCAGGAACTCTCATCTTCATAGAAGCAGTATTATTTGAATTGTTCATTTATTTCACCTCCTATACACTAATAGGTTGTGAAATTTTTCACAAATAATGCATAAATTAAACTGGTAAATTATAGCAATTCATTAAATTCACTAGATTTATCATCAGAAATGTTAAATACAGTAATATTATCAATAGCTTCATCAATTAATTCTTGATAATTAAATTTATTTTCTTCTTTAATACTAACATCCATTTTAGGATTAATAACTGGATGTTTTGGTACAAATACTGTGCAACAATCTTCAAATGGTAAAATACTAATATCATAAGTATCAATTTTTTTAGCTATATCAATAATCTCTAATTTATCTAGACAAGCAACAGGTCTAATAACAGGTACATTTGTAACACTATTAATAACATTCATACTAGTTAATGTTTGACTAGCAACTTGACCAACTGATTCTCCATTTACAATAGCAAAAGCATTTCTTTTAGAAAGTAGCTTTTCCATAATACGATACATCATACGACGCATAATAGTAATACAGTAGTCTCCTCTACAATTTTTATATATAGCTTCTTGAATATTTGTAAAATTAACAACATGTAGCTTTATACTACTTCCATAAACAGTTAATTTTTTACAAAGATCCATAACTTTTTTTCTAGCTTCCAAACTAGTATGAGGAATAGCTTCAAAATAAACTGCCTCAAGTTTTATTCCTCTTTTCATAGCTAAATATCCACTAACAGGAGAATCAATTCCACCAGAAAGCATAAGCATAGCTTTAGGTTGAGTTCCAACAGGATATCCACCACTTCCATTATAACTATTTAAATATATATATGAATGTTCTTCCCTAACTTCAACTTGAACTAAAAGATCAGGATTATGAACATCAACTGATATATTATTAATATTTTTTAATACTACTCCACCTAAAACTCTATTTAATTCTTGACTATCAACACAAAAACTCTTAAAACTACGTCTAGATTGAATTTTAAAAGTTTTAAAATCCAAATTCTTAAGAATATCTAAAACTTTTAATTTAATAGCATCAATATTAGTATCAACAATATAAGCAATATGATACATATGTATACCAAAGATTTTATCAATAACACTTTTAATAGCATCAAGTTCTGCATCACTAAATTGTATATACATTCTTGCTCTATCTTTAGTAATTTTAACATTAAAATTTTTTAATTTATCTCTAACATTATTATATAAAGTATTTATAAAAAAATTTCTATTTGCTTTTTTAGTACTAAGCTCTCCATATTTTATTAATATAACTCTATCCATATAAATCACCACCAACATAGTTTAACAAAAAATAGTTAAAATCACAACATAGAAACACACAATAATAAAAATCTTTCCACATACATGAAAAGATCTTTAACTACAAGTCTTAAAAATTAGCTTCATTTAATTTCATCAGTTTACTCTCTATATCATCTTCTATAACAGAAATAGCTTTAATAGCTATATCAAGAGCTTCCTTATACTTACCTTGATAAAACTTCTTCTGAGAATCAGCTAATCCCATATCTACTTCTTTATAAGCACTTCTATATCTATTACCATATACTATAGCCATTTCTGTAAGCTTAGAAAGTCTAATCATTTCATTCGTAGTATTATATAATTTTAAAACCAAATCTCTCGCTGTATCAACTCTTGTATTAAGCGTCTTTATCGCAATAGGTTTCTTTTCTAATTCTATAATAACTTCCCCAATAGCTTCATTTGCTTCAGACAATTGAACAAAATAATTATCAGTAATAATAGGTAACTTATAACTTCTCATCTTAGTCTTACATAACTTCAAAAAGTCTTGTATTTCATCTAACTGCTCTCTAGCTCTAACTTCATCATCATACATATTACCAAGAGATTTTAAAGACTTATCTAAATCTGTCTCCATAGCATTAAGTCTATCAGTAAGTGTCTCTAATTCCTTTTGTAACATAGAAAACGGTGAAGACTTAGTCTCTACTTTAGAAAGAAGTTTTTTATAATCATCATTTATAACAACTAAACACTTATTTACCTTATCAATAACCTCAACATCATTATCACCCAAGTCATACATATTCTTAATATCATCAAGTTGAGCATAAATATCTTTAACAAGTTTATTATTACCAGCTATCTTCCTAGAAAAATCTTTATTCATTTCCGTAAATACTTTTTTAGATAAACGTTCTTTTTCAAAATCAATAAATAAAGAATCTAAATAATCAAGCATAGTTTTTAAATCAAACATACAATTTTCTAAGTTAAGTACTTTAACTTTATCGAGTATTTGTTCACAATTCTTACGAACTTCTTCAGTATTATATTCAATATTTAAGTAATCTAAAGAATATCCTTTATTATTCATCTCATTATATGTATATGTAATTTCTTTTAATCTATTAGGAATAATTTGTTTTGCTATTAATAAAACATCAGGAACCTCATTAACAACAATTTCAATATGACTAATCATTGTATCTAAAGCTTTAACTATATGAACAACTTCATTATATTCATTTTTTTCCATAGCTTTTTCAAAATCAAGAAATCTTTTTTCAATATTTTCAAATTGTAAAGTTATAGCTTCGATCATATCATCATATAATTGTTTATGATCAACAAAGTCCTTATTAAGAGTTCTATACTTCGTTTTAAGTTTAGTAACTATAGATCTATATCTTTCTTCACTAAGAGTAACATCTCTAATTTCATCAAGTAATGCATTTGCAGCTTCTCTAGCTTTATAAATTTCCATTTCAATTTTTGCCATACGATATAGACAGTTTTTATAGTCACGTCTTTCCACAAAAACATCCAAATCTATTAACATATCATCAATTAAAGTAAGTTTATTTTCTTTAATAGAAGCGAATCTTTCTTGCCAGCGATTATACTTTTCCTCTAACTTTTCATTTTTAATTATAGGTTCAACCTTAGAGAGTTCCAATAATACTGGTGTACTTTCTATAAGATTCCTTTGTAGTTCCAATTCTTTTATTCTATCTCTATAAGATTTACGTTGAAATTTTCTAATAAAATGAAGTATAAGTATAATTATAATTAAGCCAACTATACAAATTGAACCAATAAATAAAAATTGTCCTTGCATCTACTTCACCTCTATCTTACATAAACATATTTTAACACAATAGCGATATAATTTTCCACTATTTTATAAAATTTATTCTAAATGAAGATAATATAAGAAATAATGAATAAAATTTAAAGTAATGATTAATAGTGTAAAAAACACGCGAAATAGTATTCATAAAGTACTAAAAGCCTTGACATATAAAGAATAATACCATATAATTAGAAATGCAAATTCACTTGAAACAGCAGATTTAGAATATTTTAAAGTGTTTTTCAATTATAGTTTAGTAACTATTGCTGTTTATGCGAAAAATAAGAGAAACTCCCTAAGATATGACTAAATCAATTTCAATGAATTGTAAATGAAAGGAGAAAAATATGGCAAGATATACTGGACCAGCTTTTAAACAAGCTCGTCGTGTTGGTTTCTCAATTAGTGAAACTGGAAAAGACTTACGTCGTCCATACGGACCAGGACAACATGGAAATGATAGAAAGGGAAAACTATCTGACTATGGTACACAATTAAAAGAAAAACAAAAAGTTCGTTTTATGTATGGACTAAATGAAAGACAATTCAAAAAGACTTTTAAAGAAGCTGAAAAAATGCAAGGAATTCATGGTACTAACTTCTTAAGATTACTTGAATCAAGACTAGATAACTTAGTTTATCGTATAGGTTTTGCATCAACTCGTCGTGGAGCTAGACAATTAGTTAACCATGGACATGTAACTGTTAATGGTAAAAAAGTTGATATTCCATCTTACAGAGTAAAAGTTGGAGATACAATTTCATTAAAAGAAGATGACAAGAACTTAAAAGTAGTACTAGAGTCATTAGAGAAAACAACAAAAAGAGTTGACTTCATTACTTATGATGAAGGTAAAAAAGAAGCTAAATATGTTAGACTTCCAGAAAGAAATGAATTAAATGCTGATATTAATGAAGCATTAATCGTTGAATTCTATAATAAGTAAAGGAAAATTGGGGAAACCCAATTTTTTATTTTTATACATCAATTATCATAATTTATATAAGATCTAATTTATTAAAATTAGAATTTTTTATCACACAAAAAACCACACCATCCGGTGTGATTATCTTTTAACGAACCTCTAAAACCTTTAATGCTTTGCTATAAACAATAAATTTTGTCATATAGCCATGTTTTTCATAAGAAGAATAACCAGAAACAATATAATTATCATCATAAATTTTTATATCAGTAAAGTGATCATCCTTATCATTAGAATAAATTAAAGTTTCAATTTCAGTCAAATTCTTATCATATTTTCCAATAATACCATCATAACTAAATATATCTAAATCACTTTTTTTATCAATTTTTTTCATACCAATAACAATTATATTATTATTTTCATCTACCATAAAATTATTAAATCTATTACTACCATCATCACTATAGCAAGATTCCTTTATATAATTTAATTCACTATCATACAAAGCAAGAAGTGCTGCTGATTTACCATCCTCAATATACTTAGCACCACTAACCACAATGTTGCCATTTACTTGTGCAACACTACTAAATCCTAAATTATCAGTATATTCATAAACTACTGTTTTGATTAAGTTACCATTCATATCATACTTAGAAATTATTCCAGACTTTTCTAAGTCTTTACCAACAGTATAAATATAATTATCATAAACAACTAAATCATTATAAACAGCTGATTTATTTCCACCATAATTACTTTTCCATTCTAGTTTTAAAGACTTATTATATTTTACTAAATATGCTCCACCATCCCTAGATGTACCCAAAGACATATCTTCATAAATACTCTGTCCAACTACCAAGTAACCATCATCAACAGAAACAATATTAACAAATTTAGAATTACCTAACATCTGGAAGCTATTCTCAAAAATAACTTCACCACTCTTGTCAAATTTTACTATTAATGCACTTCTAGCAGAACGCCTATATTCGCTCTCATCAGCCTCATAACTACCAACTGCAACATAACCATCATCATCTTCTATCACTGAGAAAAAAGCCCCATTATACCCCTTATTATATAGTTTTTCAAAACTCTTTTCCATTTTAGAATTATATTTTGTAATCTTAGCTTTTTCATAATGCTTGTCATTATCATTATTACTACCAGCACTTATAAAACCTTTTTCCACAACATCCAAAGAATTAGTACTATCAAAGTATATAGATTTAGAACTTTTAAAAAATGAAACATAAATCAGATAAAAAACCTCTATAATCAAAATAATTACACATACAATAGATATCAATTTTAATCTTTTAAGTAGTTTCTTGTTCATCTAAATCCTCCTATGATAATAATAACAAAAAAATATGTATTTTTCCACACAAAAAGAATATTAAATTAACATTCTTTATTCATATACACCAATAAAATATTTCTTTTTACCGCGTCTTATAACAATATATTTACTATCGATACAAGAGTCTTTAGTAATAACAAATTCCAAGTCACTAACTTTCTCACCATTTAATGTAATAGAACCATTATTAACAAATTCCCTTGCCTCTCTCTTACTAGAACAAGCACCACTATTAACTAATAAATCTACTATATTTAAATCACTATTAATTTTAAATACATCTAAACCTTTAAATGCTATTTCTATATCTTTAGAAGTAAATGATTTAATATCTCCATTAAACAAAGCCTCACTTATTTTAACAGCGTTATCATAACCTTCTCTACCATGTAAATCAGTAATAATACACTCAGCTAACTTTCTTTGAGCAATTCTTTTCTCTGGTGCCTTTTTATGTTCTTCCATTACAGAATCAATCACTTCAGGTGTTAAAAAAGTAAATACTTTCAAGTACTCATATACTTTAGAATCATCTGTATTTATTAAATATTGGTATAATTCATAGCAAGATGTCTTATTTTCATCTAACCATAAAGCATTTCCTTCACTCTTACCAAACTTTTTACCAGTTGAATCTAATATTAATGGCATGGTAAATCCATATGCTTCTTTTCCAAGAATCTTTTTAATCAAATCAATTCCAGTAGTAATATTACCCCATTGATCTGATCCTTCTACTTGCATAGTACAACCCATTTTTTCATACATATTTAAAAAGTCATATCCTTGAATCAACATATAGCTAAATTCAGCATAAGTAATACCTGTATCTAATCTTCTTTGAATAATATCCTTACCTAACATATAATTAACATTAATATACTTTCCAATATCTCTTAAGAAATCCAAATATCCATAATCCTTAAACCAATCATAATTATTAACAAGCTTAGCCTTCCCATCAAATATCTTGTCAATTTGCTTATGAATACATTCAATATTAGCTTCTAAAACTTCAATTGGCATAATTTCTCTTTCAGCAGTTGGTCTAGGATCTCCAATTCTACCAGTAGCACCACCACATAAAAGGATTGGATTATGTCCCATAAGCATTAATCTTTTCGCAGTAATTAATGAACTGTAATGTCCTAAATGTAGGCTATCAGCAGTTGGATCAGTTCCCCAATAAAAAGTAACTCCTCCAGCATTTATTTTATCCTCAATATCGCTTCCAGCAACATCTTTAACTAAACCTCTCCATTTTAATTCTTCCCAATTTGTCATTTTCTTTCCTCCTCTAACTTTAAATTGTATATTTCCTGAAGATTAAATCCATAATCTAAAAATATACCCTCTACATCTCTCGTAGTAGCATCTTCTCTCTTAAATCCCAAATATTCTAATGTATTAAAAACAGCCTCTTCACTAGGACCTTCTATTTCTAAATAATCAGGAATCTTAGGCCAAGAATCAATATCAATTTCAACACCATTCAAAATATATTGTCTACGTCTATTTTCTTGATAACCTCTAGGATTATAACCCAACTCTTTTAAGATAAGATTACATCGCTCAAAATTATCCACTTCAATTTCTAACTCTTGCGTACCATCAATGGAAGAAGATGTTAGATTCTTAATTGTCAACGTAGTCTTTTCACCATTAGTTCTAAGTCTAATCCATTTATTATCTTCTTTTGGAATAAAATCATAAACAAAACGTCTTTGCATTAAATCCCATTGAAAAACAGCACTAGTCTTTTCCAACTTTTCAATCAATTCATCCCTATTAATATCTAGTATTCTAACCTCATATTCAGTATGCATAAAACCTCCTAACAAATAAAAACGAACAATCATCCAAAGGACGAATTGTTCGTGGTACCAC
The DNA here is from genome assembly GCA_934163035.1 of uncultured Bacilli bacterium. Lineage (GTDB taxonomy): Bacteria > Bacillota_I > Bacilli_A > RF39 > UBA660 > CAG-877. The sequence goes on from CAKPJX010000002.1 coordinate 89,952, forward strand.
CTTATTTCGTGTATAAATACACCTCAATATCTTAACGCGATAAACGACTTTTCTCATAGCAATGTAATTCAAAATTAATTTGTATTAGTTTCCACCAACCACTAACTCTCTAAAAGCAAATTTAATTTCTACTAATTTACTAATCATCAAAAATATAATTATATTTTAACACAAATATTTAAATAGTCAAATATTTTGATAGATATCATAAATAAAAAGGATGACTAAATCACCCTAATAATTACTTAGTATTTTCTAATTTTCTTAAAACTTCCTTAGTAACATCAATTGCTTTTTCTCTAACTTCCATAGCTGCCTTTTTAAGTACAGGTGTACCTTTTTCAACAGCTAAGTCAACTAAATCTTGAGCTTTTTCTTTTAAATCTTCTGCTTTTTCTTTAGCAATTTCTAATACTTTTTCTCTATCTAAGTCAGCTAACTCTTTTTTAATGTCTTTAACTTTCTGATCAAACTCACGTTTAATATCAGCTGCATCAATATCTTTTACTTTATCTACTAAATATTCTAACCTTTCCTTTAATATAGCTCTTGTTTCACTCCCCTTTTTTGGAGCAAATAGTATACCAAGACCTGCTCCTACAGCAGCTCCTGCTATAAACTTTCCTAAACCACTTTTTTTACTCATAAATATCATCGTCCTTTCTCTTTTTTTTCTTAAATATCTTATAAACAAGGCCTGCTACATTACTAGTAATAGATTCACTAAATGAAGCAATACTATCTGTTATTTTATCAATAAGTGAGAACACATTATTTAAAGAATTAACCTTCTGATCAATATTATCAACAACACGTTCTAACTTATCTAATGTAGAAATAAGTCTTATTCCTAAAATAATTAATACTATTAATAATATGATACCAAGTATATATAATAATACAGGTAAAAGTAAATTTAGATCTTCCATTAGTCCTCCTATTCTTCTTCTTTATACATAGAATCAATTAAATCAAATAAATTGTCATCATCATCATTTTTTTTAATTTCTTCTTTTGTATCCTTTTCTTCTTTTTCTTTCTTTGACAAGTCATCAACATTATTAAGCTTTTTTTCTGATGAACTATCAACATTATTAGGCTTTTTTTCTGATGAACTATCAACATTATCAGTCTTTTCTTGTTTTAACTCTTCATAATTATCTTTTACTCTTCTACCAGTAGCCTTTTTAGTAGCATCAACATAATCAACATTATATTCAAGTCCTAAATCCTGAAAATATTCTAAAGCATCACCCATAGTTACCTCTTTAACAGATGGCTTTTTATCATCAGATGTTAAGTCAACTAATAAATTATCTTTTTCTATCTCAAATGTTGGCTTATTATCAGGAGTCTCATCAAATGAAACTTCTTCTATTTCATCTTCTAACTTACCATAAGCTTTGTTTCTAACTTCATCAACATTAAGCTTTTCTCTTGAATAACTACTACTAAGTCTTACCTCTTTCCTAGTAACAATTTCTTCTTTCTTATAGTTCTTATCAAGAATACCATATATAGGAGAAATAATTGGAGAAGGCTTAAAATAACCTCTTTCATCTTTTCTCTCATAAACTCCATATTGATGAACATTAACTTTAGGTGTCTCATCTAAGCCATAAGGCATCTTCTTCTTTTCCTCTTTCTTTGATCCCTGATAAAGATTAGAACTAGAATTAGAACCATTGTAATAATTAGAATAATTGTCAGTATTATTATCTTTTTCAATAACCTTTACAATCTTTGGCTCAACATCCTCATATGCATAATCATCACTTTTAAAATCATTATCATCCATAATTTTAAAGCTGTTATCTTTTTTCTCTTCTACAGACTCTTCCAAAACTTCTTCTTCATAATCATTAACATCATCATTATCACTATAAACCTCTGTCTTTTCAGGTAATATAATCTTTTTAGCAATAGGTTTTTCTTCTACTTGAGAAGAAGTATCAGGCTTACTTGCCTTTTTAAATCTATTCTTTTCTTTCTTTAACTTTGCTTTAGGCTTTTCTTCAACTTCAACATATTCCTCTTCAAATAAAGCATTTTTAAGTTTATCAAATATACCCATAGAGTTCACCTCACAAAAAATTAATCATCATTAATATCAATATTATCTTGATCCCTAGCCTTACTAAATTCTGGATCGTACTTACTAACAACTTCCAAAAAATCTTCTTGCGATGATTCCGTCTCAAATAATGTATAGTTTTCCTCTTTATAACTTAAAACATTATCACCAATTAAACTCTCTAGAACCTTATCATTAAACTTTATTGATCTTAAAATATAACTCATATTATTAACAACACTACCTAAATCACTCTTTGAAGCATAAGCCTCTAATCTAGCATAGTTAAAAATCATTTTAATATAGTAATTATCTTTACCTGACGATAAAACTTGAATATAGCCCTTCTTCTTATTATAATTCAATTCCTTATAATAGTAAGAATCATTATCTTTTGAAAAATCTATATCAACTTTATGATAATAACTAATTGCATCAACATACAAATAATATTTATTATTATTTTTATCTTTAAGTAAAGCATTATACTCATCTTTATTTAAGAATTCAAGTCCATTAGGAACATAGTACTTATATCCATCAAAATTAACATTATAAGCCTTTTGCTTATCAGAAAGTATAATATCAATACTTTCATCCAACGTCTTATTATCTAGTCTTGTAACACTACATCCCGTTATAAAAACAAGTAGCACTGAGAGTAAAATAACTGTCCTCTTCATAATTCACCTACTCTTAATACATTATACCAAATTTTTAATAAATGTAAAAATTTTTTTTAAATATTTACTCTTTTAGACACTTTCTTTAAAAGCCTCAACAGAATAAATATTCATTCCCTGATTAGAAAATTTATCTTCATATTCTGTTGTTATAAGGTCCTCATCTTCTACAGCATGTAAATCAAAACTAATATTTTTTAATATATAACCATGTTCACTAAAGCTTTCTAGTGAATAAATAAACAAATCCCTATTATCAGTTCTCATAAATATATTTTCATCTTTTCTAAAAATACTATCATATTTATTAAGAAATATCTTACTAGAAAGCCTTCTTAAACTATGTCGAACTTTAGGCCAAGGATCAGAAAAGTTTAAATATATTCTATCAATCTCCTTAGAAAAAACTTGATCAATCTCTAAAGCATCCATTCTAACAATCAACAAATTAGAAAGATTATCTGGTATTTTAACTAAACATTTACAAACAACACTATCATATTTTTCTATGCCAATAAAATTAATATCTGGATATTTTAATGCATTTTCTATAATAAATTTACCCTTTCCCATACCAATCTCTATAAATATTGGGTTATTGTTTTTAAATAGATTACTCCAACTACCCTTATATTGTTTAGGATTTTTAACTAAGTATGAAGAACTATTTAATATTTCTTCTTTATTTTTAATATTTCTAAGTCTCATAAACTACCTCTTTTCAAGAATTCATAATTAAATTATAACAAATAAACAAATTATCACCAAATTAATTTTATTGAATATAATAAAATGAAAGATAGGTGGATAATATGAATAATATGCCAATACCATATATGTATCCATTTCCAAATCCAAATTATCAAATGCCATCATGTCAAAATCAAGATGAGTTAAAAAAGCTAAAATATGAGATAGATAGATTAAAAGAAAGGGTACAAATACTAGAAGAAAAAGGTAAAAGCAATTATCTAAAAAAAGAAGAAGGCATGTATATAATGTAACTAGTAAAATAAATAAAATATTTTACTTTTTTTTTGAAAATCAGTACTTTGTGATATACTAAGATATAGAGAAGGAGAGTTAAAAATGTTTACACTAAAAAGACTAGATAAAACAACATACGACGAATTTGTTGCAAATAATAATAAGGCACATTTTCTTCAATCATATAGTTGGGGAGAATTTTCAAAAATAAAAAAGCACCTAACACCATATTACTTAGGATTAATAGATGACAACAATATTGTAGGTGCAACTCTATTATTGCAGAAACATCTCCCACTAAATTATAGCTATTTTTATGCTCCACGCGGCTTTATTATAGATTATAATGACGAAAACCTAGTAAAAGAAATGACAAAAAGAGTTACAGAATTTGCTAAAAAGAAAAAAGGTATCTTCGTAAAAATAGACCCTGATATTGTTATAAAAGACTATAACTATCTAAATGAAGAACAAAAAACATTCTATGACAAAGATAAAGTTTATAATATGCTTAAAAAGATAGGCTTTAAACACTTAGGCTTTACTAAAAATTTCGAAACAAATCAACCAAGATATTCTTTTAGAATTGATTTAACACAACCACTTTCCGAAATAGAAAATCACTTTTCAAAAACAACAAAACAGCGTATTGCCAAATCACAAAAACTAGAAACAGAAGTAGCAATAGGAACTGAAAAAGATATAAAAGAATTTTATCACTTAATGCAATTAACAGAAGCCAGAAAAGACTTTATCTCATATAATGAAGATTACTATGAAACATTGTATGAAGTCTTTAATGGAAATAAAAATACAAGTGCTATACTCTTCCTAGGTAAAATACACTTAGGTAAAACCATCAAAGCCCTAGAAAAAAATTTAAAAAAGATAACTGATCAAATATCTATAATGCCAATTGATAATTTAAGTAAAAGCTCAAAAGTAAAGCTAAAAGAGTTAACTAACCAGAAAGAAACAATAAAAAAAGAATTAGAAAAATTCAAAAAGTATAAACAAGAGTACGGTAATGATATTACATTAAACGCCCATATGATTGTAACATATAAAGATAAAGCTTGGGTCTTATATGCAGGAAATCACAATATACTAAGTGAAACATATACAAATTACAATACATATTATAATCACATAAAATACTGTAAAGAAAAAGGCATAACAATGTATGATCAATTTGGTACAATTGGTGACTTATCAAAAGACAACCCTATATTAAGTCTTCATGAATTTAAAAAGAAATTCGGCGGAGATTACGTAGAATTTTTAGGTGAATGGGATTATATACTTAATAAACCAATGTACTTTATATTTACAAAATTAGTACCAACATATCGAAAAATAATAAAGAAAAGAAGTAAAAACAAATTAAAAAAAGAACTAGAAAATAAAAAAAATTAAGGAGACGCAACTATCTCCTTTTATAATACATAAAAAAGCATAACATCATCTACTTTTTATACTAACACTTTTAAATAATTTAAATCTTTTAGCAAGAAGAAAATAAAGTATTAAATAAATTAAAAGATAGAATAAAGTTACTATAAGATTTACAATAAAACCGCTATTATTAATAGGTACAACTAACTTTATCACAAAAAGTATTACAAAGATTGCTAAAACAACACAAAAAGTATCTATAAGACTCTTAATAAAACTTTCAAAATTAACATTATATTTAATATACAAAATTATAAAACAAATAATAGTAGAGATCAAATAACCAATAATACTAGCTGTAATAGAGCCATAATAAGCAGGTAAGCCCATCTTATAGAAAGCATTAATAAGGCTAGTATTTAAAAGTATTTTTAACAGTAAACCAATACCCAAACTATATAAAACAACTTTTTGATCCTTAAAAGAACGAATAATTGAAAAAATCATAGTAGAAACAGCCATAATAAATCCTAGAAAGATAGAATAAGAAAGGACACTAGGACCATATTTATCTACACCAAAAAGCATCTTCCAAATAGGAACAGACAAAAAGCTAACAATAAAAGCAATTGGGACTATTACTATTAAAAGTAGGCTTAAGGCTTGATTAATTCTATAATTAATATCCTTCTTATCATTGTTAGTAATACTTTTAGATAATCCATCAGCTAAACTATTAAAAATCTCTATTGCTATTGCTACCAACATACAATTAAATTTATTGGTCCATATAGTAATCATACCAATTACACCTTCAGCATCACTAACACTAAAGTGTGCATATTTTACTAATGATTTAACTACTGTTACTATATCTATAAAACCATATAATGCTCTAATTAAATCACTAATTACTAAAAACGACATATAAAACATTATTTTTTTAACAATAGTTTTAGAAGAAACTAAAGGCTCAACAACTTTTCTAATTTTTGTATTAAATTTATTTTTATTAATACGTAACTTTACAAATAAATATATATATGAACATAACGGCCCTAAAAACACACCAATTAAAGCAAAACATGAAACCCATACTAATGGTAGTCTAAATACTTTATTTGCTAATAAACTTAAAATTATAGAAATAAGAGCTCTAGCAATAAGTTCAATGCTATTTGATACAGAAGCCATATTAGTTATTCTATGACCATCAAAATAACCTCTATATACACTCAAAAGAGGTATAATTAAAAATGATATAGAAACCATCCTAATGACAAGTGTAATATCATTAAAAGAATTACCACCAGTAATATCTCCAATTATCATTCTAGCAAACACAGGGGCAAGTAAAAAGGTAAATATAAATGAAATTGCACCTAATCCTACAAAAATATATTTAGCCAGTAAAAAACTTCTTTTCTTTACATTATTATATCCTAAAGCCTGATATGAAGAAGTAGTCTTAGAAATTGAAAAAACTACTGGTAAAGATAAAAATGACATAAAAATAGTATATATAACGTATGCATATCCATATAATGCTCCACCCTTATTACCAATAATATGATAAAGAGGCACTATATACAAAAAATCAATTATTTTAGCTATCACAACAGCAATTGATAAAATCAAAGCATTAGATAAAATTTTACTACTATTCATAATTTATCCTCCACCACCATGATAACATAAAAAATAATAATATGCTAACTAGTAATAAACAATCATAGCTGAAAAGCAAAAAACTTGTTCATCACTAAAAACACCCAAACTAACTTGATATTTAATATCAACAACTTCTCCCTCTAAATCAGAAAGAAAAGCATTAACTTCATTTTCCAAATCTTTTTCATCTTCTAAATCAAATATTTTAACTTTCATTTTATCACCAAAAGAATTATAAGACATTAAAATAAAATTATTTGTAGAAAAAAGACTCTAAGTATCCTTAAAGTCTATTTAACTACTATATTAACTATCTTACCCTTAATAACTATAATTTTAACGATCTCTTTGTTCTCAGTATGTTTAATAACATTTTCAGCCTGTAAAGCTTTTTCTTTGATAACATCTTCTGAATCATCAGTATTAATAGTAATAGTTGCTCTAACCTTACCATTTACTTGAACTGCAATTTCTTTAGTTAAATCAACAGTCTTAGATAAATCATATTGGGGCCAACTGGATTTACAGATTGCAACATTTCCAATCATTTCATTTAATTCCTCTGTAACATGAGGTGCAAATGGATATAATAATTTCAACAATACAGTATAATCATCTTTACTAATATTATCAACAGTATAGTATTCATTAACTAACTTCATCAATTCAGAAATAGCCGTATTATATTTTAAAGTATCAATATCTTCACTTACTTTTTTAATTGTTTTATTAATAATACTTTCAAATTTAGGTGTATAGCCATCATTATCATTAACTACCTCAGAAAGTCTATATACACGATCTAAGAAACGACTAACTCCTTTTACACCTTGTTCATTCCAAGGAGCCTCTAATCCATAGTCCCCCATGAAAAGAACATAAGTTCTCAAAGCATCTGCACCATATTGATCAACTATAGTGTTAGGATCAATTGTATTACCACGAGACTTACTCATCTTTTCACCATCAGGTCCTAAAATTAAGCCTTGAGCAGTTCTCTTTTTATATGGCTCACTTGTTGGAACTAATCCTAAATCATATAAGAAATGATACCAGAATCTAGAATAAATAACGTGTCTAGTAACATGCTCCATTCCACCATTGTACCAATCAACTGGCATCCAATATTTAAGCTTTTCTAAAGAAGCAAACTCTTTATCATTATGTGGATCAATATATCTTAAGAAATACCAACTAGAACCAGCCCATTGAGGCATTGTATCAGTTTCCCTTTTTGCATCTCTTCCACATTTTGGACACTTGCAATTAACAAAACTCTCAATTTTAGCAAGTGGACTCTCACCATCAGTACCAACCTCAAAATTATCAACATCAGGTAACCTCAAAGGCAATTCTTCATAAGGAACTGCAACATCTCCACAATGAGAGCAATGAACTATAGGAATTGGCTCTCCCCAATATCTTTGTCTATTAAATGCCCAATCCTTCATTTTATATTGAACCGCTTTCTCACCAAGACCTTTTTCACTCAAGAATTCAATAACTTTTTTAATTGCATCTTCCTTATTTAAACCATCCAAGAACTGAGAATTAATATGAACACCGTCACCAGTATAAGCTTCTTTTGATATATCTCCGCCTTCAATAACAGGAATAATATCAATACCAAACTTAGTAGCAAACTCATAATCTCTAGTATCATGTGCTGGAACGGCCATAATAGCACCAGTACCATAACCCATCATTACATAATCAGAAATATAAATAGGTATTTCACTACCATTAATTGGATTTATTGCTACTAAACCATCAATCCTAACACCAGTCTTATCCTTAGCTAACTGTACCCTTTCAAATTCAGTCTTCTTCTTAGTTTCTTCCCTATAAGCTATAATTTCATCCATATTATTAATCATATCTTTATGATTATCAATAATATCATGTTCTGGAGCAACAACCATAAAAGTAGCTCCAAATAAAGTATCAGGACGTGTTGTATAAACTTTTAAAATTTCATCAATATCCTTAACTTTAAAATCAACATAAGCACCAGTAGATTTACCAATCCAATTTTCCTGTTGTAATTTAATGTTAGGTAAATAATCAACTTCCTTTAAACCTTCCAATAACTTATCAGCATATTCAGTAATTCTTAGGTACCAAACATCTTTTTCTTTTTGAACAATCTGTGAATGACAAATATCACATTTTCCACCTTGTGAATCCTCATTTGATAAAACCACTCTACAACTAGGACAATAATTAACTAAAGTCTTATCCCTAAAAGCAAGTCCCTTTTCAAACATTTTCAAAAATATCCACTGTGTCCACTTATAATAATTCTCATCAGTAGTATCTATTACTCTAGACCAATCAAATGAAAAACCAACTTTCTTTAATTGTCCAGCAAACACAGAAATATTTCTATCAGTCAAAACTCTTGGATGGATATTTTGTTTAATAGCTGAATTTTCTGTAGGTAATCCAAAAGCATCATATCCAATTGGAAATAAAACATTATAACCTTCCATTCTCTTCTTTCTAGAAACAACTTCCAAACCAGAATAAGCCTTAATATGACCTAAATGCATCCCTACACCTGATGGATATGGAAATTCAACCAAGGCATAAAACTTCTTCTTAGAATAATCATCTAATGCTTTAAAACACTCATTCTTATCCCAATAATCTTGCCATTTTTTTTCTATCTCTTTAAAATTATACATCTTTTATCATTCCTTTCTTCTTATAAAAACAATATATTAAATAATAACTAATAATAAATAATATTAAAGTTAACACTATCATAACTAGTATTTGAATTAACCAATTATTCAAACCAAACACAACAGTAACTACTACCGAAATATCAAAAGATGATGTCAATGCTACTATTTGTAAAAGTTGATTATAATTAACTTTTTTAATATTAAGTCCATACTTAGTTACTAAAAATCTTATTTCAGCAAGTTCCTTTTTTTCTTTTTTATTTTTTCTTTTAATTGGAACTATAAGAAAAATCTCATAAATAGCCAGGACTAGTAAATAAGTAAATATAAAACTAATAAATACCTTCATAATTCCTCCCAAAAAAAATTTCTATAAATATAAGGACGAAATATCGCGGTACCACCTTATTTCATAGAAATCTATGCGCTTAAATAGAGATAATGGTCTTACCCATAATATGCAAATTGATCAAGTTCATACTATTAATTATACTTAATTTCACCAACATAAGCTCTCTAAAATAATTAAATAGTACTACTACTACCAATAATATTAAAAATACAAAATTAGTATAATAAAAATATTAGAAAATAGCAAGTAATTATTTATTTGAGTTTAGGTTTTTTACTTTTATTTATGAATTCTTCATTACTAAATTTTCCACAACTATATTTTTAAATAAAATTATTTTCTAATCTCATCAAAAACTGCATTAACTAAACAATCAATAGTTTTACTTCTATTAATATTATCTTCAATAAAAGAAAAGAAAAGATTAGGATCAATTAACTCAATTTCAATAATTTGATACTTTTCATTATTTTTAACAAAGTCAATTCTCATATACATATAATTTTTATATTCTGGAATAGACATAACCTTTTCACAAATATCAATCACATTTTTTTCAAGATCTGCAACTTTTATATCAATAGCATAACTCTTCTTGCCAAAAACATTACAATATCGCTTAACAGCACTAATAATTTTTCCCTTTACACAAATAACAGAAAGCTCACCATCTAGTACACCATCAATAAATGGCTGCAACATTAAACTAGAAGTACAACCTGAAAATGTATCATAAATATCATTAATATTTATACTATTTTTAAGATTATCATTGCCAATTAAATAAGTACCATGTCCACTCTCAGAAATAGATGGCTTTATAACAACTTTATCATAATTACGATATTGTTTTTTTAAAATATCACTAATATCTTTTGCTATATACATGCTATTATCTAGAAAAATTGTCTCAACATGCTCAATATTATATTTATCCATTAACATAAATTGAGATTTTTTATCAATATTGTTCTTTATAAGTTCAGTATTATTAAATATTTTTATTTTCTTTTTATCAACTGCATCAAGCCAACTCATAAAATCAGTTAAATTATCACAAAAACCCCAAATAGATCTAACAATAAGTGCATCATATTTATCCAAATTAATATTCTTTTGCCAAGAAATAATATCACAATATATTCCATTACAAATAAATCGTCTCTTTAAATAAACATCATCCAATATTTTATTAGCATATTTATCAGTAGATACTATAGCCACATGATATAAACTTTTTTTTACAGACAATCTCAAAACATTAGTCTTCATTTTATAAAGATTAAATTTTAGCTTTCTCAATATTTTTTTTAACATTATTTTAATCCCCTAACTGCCTTATTTATTAAATATAAGTTGTGAATTAAATCCCTCTTTTCAATAGCAAAATTGAATCTACCAACAATCTCTTCAGGATATGGCCAAGAAAAGTTAAGCCCCATCAAACAATTAATTTTTGTTTTCTGATATAAATAAGTTAAAAAGTCTGCATCATTTTTAATGACATTATTATCATAACGTTTTCCTATTAATTTAGTAAAATCAACTAAAGCAAAAAATCCAGATTGAGGATAAGTATTATTTCTTATACAAACACCAGGTATACCACTAAAAAGTAATTTTAAAGAATCTTCATCCTTCGTATATTTCTTTATATCACGAATAATTCTCTTTTTATACTGTTGACAATTTTTATAATCTATTCCATATATTAAGGCTTCCAACAAGGCAAGTCTATATTTATACTCTTTAATTGCCTTTCCAAAATACTTCTTAGCAAGTCTATACCTTTTATTAGAATCATTAAAGGCCCCTGCTAAAGCATAAGACTGTAAAACAGAATAAGAATCAAAATCACTAAAAATATAGTCTTCCAATCCCCTAACAATACAAACTGGAGCCAAAATAAAGCCAGCTCTAATACCAGCTAAACCATATGATTTAGAAAGTCCAGAGATAGTAATTGTATTATTAAAATACTTAGGAATACTAGCAATAGGAAAAGCCAAATTATCCTGATCATAGGTTAAATCTCTATATATTAAATCATCAATAATAAATACGCCCTTTTCTAAACAAACATCACCCAATCGCGTAATGATATCCATATTTTTCTTACTCAAAACTTTTCCAAGTGGATTATGTGGGTTCAAGTTCAAAAAAGCAACCACCCTAGGAGTATAATCAAGTTTTCCCTTAAACTTATTTTTAAGTTCTAAATTAATTTCATCTATTCTTTTACCAAGTAACTCTGGATTAATTAAAAAATCATCCTCTTCTCTCAATTCAATTAAACGAAGTCTCGCATTACATACCTCAGTATTAACTGCAAATATACCATAATTAGGGCCCGTAACAATGATAACATCTTCATTTCTTGCAATAGTATTAACAATTAAGTTATAAGCATGAGTAGTAGAATAAGTAAACGCAACATTATCTATACCAATACCATCATAATTACTAGAACTTTCAGTAGAAAATCCTTCTCTTCTCAGATAATTAACAACTTTTTGACGACACTTTCTCTCACCAATAGAAGTAGGATAAACATACAAAAATCTAGTAAATAGTACCCTCATAATAGAAGTTATACATAATGGAAACGGTCTCATTCTCAAAGGATTACCATTTCGTACAGAAAAATACTCATCTATTTTAGGAACACCATTATTATCATATATAGATAAATCCTTAAATAATAAATTGTACCCATCATCTATCTTAAGGGCATCCTCAGAGAATGGTTTATTATCTCTTCTTTTACCAAGTTTTCTAAAAGATGATAAAGTATCTGGATTGTTCTCAACAAAATAATCTAAAGATTTAGAAAAATTTTTTCTATCAAAACTACTATTAACAATTTTAACATCATCATATCCTAAAATTTTACGTACAATTTTTTTTACTCCCATAATAACACTCCCCTAAAACAATTATTTCCTAACAAATACTTTTTTCACTTTATTAATATAATCATTTCCAAATACATCCTCAAATAAATGTAATTTATATGATAAAAGCAAATATATAACAGCACCTAATATAGAATATAGAGCAATAATAAGTATAGACTTAAACCTACCTGTAACTGATAATGGAACAACTAACGATAATAACATTAATAATAAAAGCATAATTACAACAGAAAAAATTATTTTAAATACTGGTTTTATGTTACTTGAATAGTCAAACTTAAATTTTTTCTTTAAGTATACAAGTAATACAATACTAGCACCACCTTGTACCAAAACATTAGTAACTATTGTTGCATAGTACGCTTCAGCACCTATAAATTTCAAAAAATGCATCATTGGAACATTTAATATAATTTTAAATATAAAGCTACCAAAAAGGGCACCTAGCGCCAATTTAGATTGATTAAGTGATTGTGCCAAATTAAGAGCAATAGTATAAATGCAAAAAATAATAGCCTGCAAAATATAAAATCTAAATATATTAATACTTAAAGGATCATATCCATAAAATGCTACCCACACTGGCTGAGCTAAAAGACTTAGTCCAAAAGACATTGGTAAAGAAAAGTATAAAATTGTACTATATGATTCATTGATTCTTTTATTAACATTATCCATATCTTTTTTAGCAAAACTTCCAGAAATATTTGGAATTAAACTGGTAACTACTCCTAAAGCAATAGAAGCAACTATCATATTTAACTTAGATGCCCACGTATTAATAACACCAAACACTGTTTCAGCAGCGGATGCACTATAACCTAACTTAACCAACTCTTTAACAACAGTAAATGAATCAACCATACCATAAAGTGATTTTACTAAATCAATAATTACAAATGGCAAAGCATAAAATACTATTCTCTTTAGTAAAATTTTTACATCACTTTTTTTAGCATTTTTTTCATCATAGCTAAACAAATCTTTATTCTTATGTATTTTAAGTTTTAAATACAAATATGAAGAAAGAGCTGCCACTGTAGCAGCAAAAATAGAAATATAGACTGCATAATTAATAGGTAATTTAAGTTTTCTAACAAGTAAATAACTACCAACAACTATTATAACTACTCTAACAATTTGTTCAAGCAGTTCAGAAATACTAGTAGTAGTAATCATCTTATTACCTTGCAAATAACCCCTAGTAACACTAAGCTGTGGTACAACAAGCAAAGAAACAGATACAACCCTAACTGCCATTGCTACATCACTTAAAGTATTTCCACCCTTAACGTTACCTATAAATAAATAAGCAACTTTATCTGCAAAAATAAATAATATTAAAAATAGAATAAAACCAAACAAAGTAATCATTTTTTTAGAAAGACCATAAATTTCTTCTCTGGTACTATATTCTTTTAATGCATTAGATTCACTAACCAACTTAGATAAAGCAATAGGTATACCACAAGTAGATAAACTTAAAAATATTGCATAAATAGAATAAGCATAACTATATAATGCGCCTCCCTTATTACCAATAATACTATAAAAAGGAACTACATATAGTAGTCCTACCACTTTACACAATAAAATAGAAAAAGTAGCTACAAAAGCACCTTCCATAAAAGTATTTTTCTTCATTTTCACAATCATCATCCACTTTGCTCTTATATTGAAACAATTATAACATTTATATTGACGATATGCAAATTTAAAAGAACGTGTTAAAAGAACGCAATATAAATCGCATTTCCTAAACTTCACTAATATATTCAAGCAGTTTTAAGAATAAAGTGATATATTCTTTAGATAGCCCCTTCTTCCTCAATTTTCTAATTTCAACACGCTTACTACCTAAAGGAAGATTTCCAAACATAATATCAGCTATATTTTCTTTCATATAAGTTTCAATCTTTAAATCCATCAAAATACTATTTACATCATCATTAATAAGTCTAATAGCATCTATCTCAATATCCCTACCTTTACAATTAATTGTAAGCTGACCAACAGTAGGACAATTATTAATCTCAACAATAAAATCATTTCCATCTACATAATTAGTAACAGGTATCATATCAGTATTAAAATATGCCGTAACATCAGTAGCTTGCTTAGTATTTCTAAAAACCATTTTATAATTACGTTTTAACGGAGCAATGCCACTTTTACCTTCAATTGCTCTGATTATAACAGTATAATTGTTCTTCAAATAGTTATAGTCAATTGATGTTTTAATATAATATCCATCTTTGTATAATGATGTAACTCCATCATCTTCATATAATGTATATGTATTACTAACACCAGGGAAAATTTGAATTTCCATATCAGTTGGTAAAGCGGTATTATTATAGTCGCTTCTATTAGAAAGAGGAATAATTGAACCAGCATGCGCAAAAACAGGATAATCTTCATCTCTAAAGAATGACACATACTTCTTATTACCAGGAAACTTCTTTCCAGTTATAAAGTCATACCAAATACCATTAGGCATAAAGAACCTATGTAAAGTTCTATTCATAATAGTATCTTTTTTATCTAAGATAGGACAAACCAATAATTGTGATCCAAAATAATATTGATTTCTATAAAGTTCATCATCATAAACCCACATATAATTATAATAGAAAGGCTGAATAAGCGGTGTACCAGTTCTAGTATAATTATATGCTTCAGTATAAAGGTAAGGTATAAGTCTATGTCTAAGCCTTAAATAATCAGCCGCTATATTAGTTATTTTAGCGTCCCATAACCAAGGTTCCTTCTTATAATATGGTCCCCTAGCACCATGGAAACGTAAAATAGGAGAAAAAGTACCAAGCTGAACATATCTAATATAAAGTTCTCCATCTTCTATACCGCCATGATTTCCCCCAACATCATGACTCCACCAACTAACACCAATATTTGCAGCATTAAGCAACATAAATGGTATTTTCCTTAAAGCCTCCCAGCTAACCTCACTAGAGCCACCATAAAGTATTCCATATTTATGAGGTGCCATTATAGCTCCCCTAGATAAAAGCATTCCACGTTTAGAAGCATTTTTCTTCGAATCTAAAAACATATAATGATTCAAAGACCACAAATTCGTAATGTTACTAATATCTCTATAATCATTCCAAAAAAAGTCAACACCAAGAGACTCTAATGGATGTAAAAAAGCCTTAAACAATACATCTAACAATTGAGGATTTAAAGGATCAAATTTTATTAGTGTTGGCTGTGCTAATCCCATCAATTGCATAACTTGTTGATAATTTGATTCATGTGGATAAAATCCTTCAGTTGGATTGATACATAAACCTACTCTAACACCTCTCATATGAAATTGTTTAATCATTTCCTTAGGATTTCTTATCAAATTTCTATTAAATGTATATCCAGTTCTAAGTCCAGCATAAGAACCAACATCTCTAAAATGCCAATCATTATCAAATAACATTACCGCAATAGGAATTTTTTTTCTTTCGAAATTTTTAATCAAAGTATAAATATCCTGATCATTATACGAAAGGTTTCTACTCCACCAATTTCCAAAAGCATATCTTGGAGGTAACACAGGTGCACCAGTCAATTTAAAATAATCGTCTAAAGCATACCTAAAATCCTGATCATACATAAAAACATAAATATCAATATGATCTTTTGGTGAATCCGATAATGTACCATCTTCCATTATAACTTTACTATTACTATCATCTAAAGAAGCAAAACCATCCAGAGAATAAAGCCCCTTCATCATAAAATCCGGAACTCCAGCATCAACGCTAACCATATTTCCTCTCAAATTTCTAGCCTCCGGATGACCATAGTACCAATCTTTCTGTCTATCCCTTTCCCTACTATTAAGAGTTATTTTTAAATTTTTCATAGGATCTATACTAGAGCCAGTAAATGGTTGTTCCTTAGCGTATAATAATGAAAAAAACCTTGTATCAATTGATATTGCATTATTGTCCTGATTAAGATTAAAACTAGGTAATTTCAAATTCCTATTTATAACCAATTGTGTTGGTCTATCAACAAAACTTCCTGTCGGAGAATACTCAAGTCTAACAACACGCTCAGTCAAAACAGTAATCCGGTATTTATTACCAGAAACTATAGCCTTAGGATTTGCTTTACATCTAGGATAATTTAGTTCAAATTGTTTACCTAATGGATACATGCCAACACCTTCCTATTATTCTAGTAACATAATATCACAAATATAAAAATATTCCAATATAAAAATTATTCAAAAAAAAAGAGATTATTTTTCTTTTACAAATCTCTTAATCTCTTTTTCAGCATTCTTAACCGAATCTGAAGCATGAATTGCATTATACATTTTATTAGTACCATATTTACCTCTAATTGTCCATTCAGGTGCCAAAGAACTATCTGTAGGACCAACTAAATGTCTAACCCTGCTAACAGCATTTTCTCCAGTTACTACCAAAATAGCAACATCATCAGACAACATATAATCACGAAGATCTGGATAAAATCCCATATTAATAATATGTGCATAGTGCTCATTTAAAGTTTCTGCATCAAGTCTTCTAGTGTCCTCATATGTAACATCTAACCCTTCATCTAAAAATGTATCAACAATTTCTTCATAATGTTCCATACCATCTGGTTTAACAATAACCAAAGTAGATTCAATAACTTGTTTAAAACTCATTCATATTCCTCCTAGTGCAAGATATAATAACGTATAATGTTAAAAATATCAATCTTTATCTAAAAACATTGCATAATACTCTTCATAGGAAATGTCATTATCATATATATACTTTGCTATATCAACTCCAACATATCTATAATGCCACGGCTCATATCTAAAACCAGTTATACTTTCATACTTTTTTGGAAAGCGTAAAATAAAACCATATTTATAAGCATTTTCTAGCATCCAAGTATATTCTTTAGAATTAGCAAAAATATTTGATGAACGACTTCCAACATCAAAAGATAGTCCCGTTTCATGTTCAGAAAAACCAGGTTTAGCCATATATTTATTTACATAGTTATCACCATACAATTTTTGATATTGAGTGCAAAGTTCCTCTTGATCATTATATGATCTATAACTAGAGTTAATAACTAAATCAAGTCCATCCTTTGAAGCAGCATTATACATCTTAATAAAAGCATCAAGTGCTTTTTTTGAAGCAAAATGCCCCTCACCATTAGTATATTTTTTATCAATCTTAACTAGGTCACTAGCAACCATATCCTTATTAATACTATAGTGCTTATTAACTAGCATATCATAAGAAAATTTATTAACCAAAACAGGATTACTATAATCATCATTATCCATACCTAAATTAACATATAATACTGTTGTTTTTTCATCCTCACCAGTCTCATCAGAATACTTAACATATCGATCATAATATTTAAGTTTAGCATAATCTATAGAATAAAATTCCTCTAAGTATTGAATCTTTTTTCTTTTAGCAAATTCACTAACATCTTCATCATTACCATGAGCTAATATTAAATTGATATTATTATTACTGTAACCCTTAGATATCAATGCATTAATATTTTTAATAAGATTTTTGTGATCATAATATTTAATTTTAGAATAACTATCCAAATTACTCTCTTTAAAGTCACCACTTTCAAATGCTTTATTTAAAGTTCTATTTTCTCCAATAGATACAACATATTTTTTATTAAAAGTTACTAATATCTTTTTACTAGCAACGCTACTATATCCTAATGATGTTAAACTATGTATTTGGTAAAGATAAAATAAAAGCATACATAAAAATATTATAATTATTGCTAATAAAATCTTTTCTACTATTATAAACGGTTTTTTCAATCTTAATTTCTTTTTTACCATTTACTTCACCTACTATAACAAGTATATAATATAAAAGTTAAAAAATAAACTCTATTATTAACATAAAACGAAATAAATGATAAAATTAATCACAAAGGAATGATACTAAAATGGAAAATAAATTTAAATATTCAAACAGTAATAAAAGATATCACACATTAGACTATTTCTATAAAACAAAATTTAATTCAAAAGTATTTAAAGTAAGTTTAGATGCTAATTTTTCATGTCCAAATATTGATGGAACAAAAGGTTTTGGTGGCTGTATATATTGTTCTAAAATGGGTAGTGGAGAGTTTGCTGGAAATAAAAGCAAACCAGTTGAAGAGCAATTCATAGAAGTACGAAATATGATGCTTAAAAAATGGCCAAAAGCTAAGTATATTGGTTATTTTCAAGCACACACTAACACATATGCTCCAGTTCCAACTTTAAAAAATGTTTATGAAAAAATATTAAAACAAAAAGATGTCATTGGCCTAAATATAGCAACAAGACCAGATGCCATAACAGATGAATGCCTTGAATATTTAAGCAATCTAAACAAAAAAACATACTTAACAATAGAGCTAGGTCTACAAACAACAAAAGAAGAAACTTCAAAATTAATAAATAGATGTCACACACTAGAATGTTTTGAAGTAATGGTTCATAAACTTAGAGAAAAAAATATTAGCGTAGTAGTCCATATTATAAATGGTCTACCATATGAAACTAAAGAAGACATGTTAAACACAGTAAAATATATTAATAATCTAGATATTCAAGGTATAAAGATACACATGCTAAGCATCCTAAAGAATACAGCTTTAGAAAAATTATATGAAAAAGAAAAATTTCATATTCTAACAAAAGAAGAATATATTGACATTGTAGTAGAACAATTAGAATATTTAAGACCAGAAATAGTAATAAATAGAATAACTGGTGATCCTAAGAAAGAAGACTTAATTGAACCAACCTGGTTACTAAAAAAATTCTGTGTACTAAATGATATTGATAAAGAAATGAAAAGAAGAGACACATATCAAGGAAGTAAATTAGACTAAACTTTTCCATGACCACAGTTCCATAAAAACTACCATGCTAAAAACACACTAATATTAAGCAAATATTTGTACACACAATACTTAAAAATAGCATTTTTTACAAATTCTAAAATTCTCCTTGTTAACAGAATAAAAATATAATATAATTATTAAAGATAGAGGAGTAAAAATATGGCAAAGTTAACTAGTAAAGATTCAAAAATAATAGCAATAGCTTTAACTGCCTGGGGAATTATATTTATTGGTAGTGGTTACACAATAAAGGCAATGGATAAACCTGTAAAAGTAACTAAAACAAAATTAGAAATAGTTCAAAGACGTGTTTCTCAGAAAAAAACAAATGAATTAAAATTAAAAGACATAGAACTAGAGATAAATACACCACTAAGTCTTGATATAAAAGACTATTTAGATAACGCTGAAGAGATTGACAACGAAACAATAAAAAGTTTAAAGCTCGATACATCAATGGTAAATATTACAGAAGCTGGAACATATAAGTACACCATAACTTTTAAGAAAAAAAAGTATAGTGGCAATTGTACTATTAAAGAAAAGCCATTACCAAATCTTGAATTAAAATTAAACAATTTAAAATTACCTAGAGGTTCTTCACTTTCAACAGATTTATCAGTATATATATCACAGACTTTAGAAGAAGATGTAAAAAAGAACATCATTCTAGATCTATCAGCTGTTTCAACTACAGAAACTGGAATATATCAATATACAGTAACCTACAATAATCGACTTTATACTGGAACAATAGAAGTTTACGAACCACAAACTAAAGTTATAACGCCAAACATTCCGAAGGATGAAGAAAATAACCAAGAAGATAAAAGTAAGGATGATTCAGAGCAAACTGAAAAAGAGGAAGAAAAATAAGTACTATTACATACATAACAGTACTTATTTTTTTATAGTTTAACTAATACCTATTATTTTTCCATCAACAAAATCAATATGCCCATAATTAGGTTTTGCCGGTAATCCAGGCATCGTCATAATATTACCTAGAAAAATAGTAATAAAACCAGCACCATTGTAAAGTTGAACATCCCTAACATGAACAATAAAATCAACTGGTGCGCCTAATTTTTTAGCATTGTCTGAAAAGGAATATTGTGTTTTAGCTACACAAATAGGAAGATTGCGTATATTATTTTGTTCTAAATAATCTATTTTTTTATTAGCTAAATCACTATAAGTAACATCAGTGGCTCTATATATTTCACAGCAAATAGTTCTAATTTTATTTCTAATCGATTCATTATCTTTATATAATAGTTTAAAGTTGGAACTACTATCACAAAGTTCAACAACTTTACTCGCTAAAGAAATAGCACCAGTTCCACCATCAACATAAGAACTTGAAACTTCACAACAAACATTCATTTTATTGCAATAATCCACAACAGTCTTAATTTCAAAATCAGTATCAGCTGCATATTTATTTAAACATACAACTATATTCACTCCATATTTCCTTAAATTTTCGATATGCCTTTTCAAATTAGATAAACCATCTATTAATTCATTATTTTTACCATTATATTTAAGTGCCTTTACAGTGGCAACTAAAACTACACAGTCAGGTTTTAAGTCTGCCACTCTACATTTGATATCAAAAAACTTCTCAGCACCTAAATCAGCACCAAATCCAGCTTCCGTAACAACATAATCAGAAAATGATAAAGCAAGTTTAGTTGCAACAACACTATTACATCCATGAGCTATATTAGCAAAAGGTCCACCATGAAGAATAACAGGAGTATGTTCAAGAGTTTGCACTAAATTAGGTTTAAAAGCATCTTTTAAAATAACAGTTAAAGCACCTTGAATATTTAAATCTTTAGCATAAATCATCTCACCTTTACTATTGTAGCCAATAACAATATTTGAAAGTCTATTCTTTAAATCATCCAAAGAATCTGCCAAACAAAATAAAGCCATTATCTCACTAGCAGCAGTTATACAAAAAGAATCATCTCTACCAGATATAGCAATATTTCTAAGTGCCCTATCATTAACGTCCATACATCTATTAAAAATAACTTTTTGAATATCCAATTCATTACCGTGAAATATATGATTATCAATAGCTGCACTCAAAAGATTATTAGCAGATGTAATGGCATGAAAATCACCAGTAAAATGCAAATTAATGTTCTCCATAGGTATAATTTGACTTCGTCCACCACCAGTTGCTCCACCCTTAATACCAAATACTGGCCCCATAGAAGGCTGTCTTAAAGTAATACATACTCCTTTTCCAATACTATTAAGTGCATCACCTAATCCAATACTAACTGTGGTTTTACCCTCACCATAAGGTGTAGGATTAATTGCTGTAACTAATATCAGTTTACCAACCTTATCCTTATATACTCTATTAATTTTTGCCATCTTACTTCCATACAAAACAAGATCATCATCAGTTAAACCAATTTTTCTAGCAATATCTTTAATATTAACAATAGGAACACTTCTAGCAATTTCAAGATCTGTCATAATCTCACCTCTTCTTTATATAGTATATTATATAATAAACAATCAAACTTGTCATTTTAATAATAAAATCAGACAAATTTTACTTTTTCCACAATACTTTTTAAAAATCTATAAACTATAAATACAGAATTTTATAAATCTCCCATTTGCAATAAAATAAACTTAATGATAAGCTTCCTCTCGACAAGGAGGAAATATGAAAAAATTTATTTTAATATTAGTAGCAGCATTAATAACAATAGCACATATCGATGTTCAAGCAAATAATGAAAAATTTTATGAAGGAGAATATATAAGGGGAATATGGGTAAATAGAATTACTCCAGATAAAGTAAAATACTATAATCAATTTAGAGTACAAAGACAGCAAGGTTCAAATAATTTTGCATACTGTTTAGAACCATTTATACCAGTTAATGAAAACGAAATGTACAACTCATCAACAAGGCCAGACAATCTAACAGAAGAGCAAATAAAAAGAGTATCATCAATTGCACATTTTGGTTATAATTATAAAAATCACTATGATATAAAGTGGTATGCCATAACGCAGCTAATGATTTGGAGAACAGTTATGCCAAATGGAGATTTTTATTTCACAGATAGACTTAATGGTAATAGGACTGATATATATCAAGATGAAATAGACGAAATAAATAATCTAATAAATAATTATGAAATAACTCCTAGTTTTAGTAATAAAACATTTAATTACGTTGTTGGAGAAGATATAACTATAATAGATTACAACAATATATTAAATAATTACTCTATCAACAATAATATTGCCAAAATAGAAAATAACAAATTAAAAATAGATAGTTCAAAAAAAGGAACTTATAGTTTTACATTAGAAAGAAAAGACAGATATTATAATAAACCAATAATTTTTTATAATTCACAAAGCAGTCAAAATTTAATGGAAACAGGAGACTTAAATCCCATAATTACAAAGTTAAACATAAATATAGATGAAACAGATATAATAATTAACAAGCTAGATTATGATAATAATTCTAAAGAAAATAGTGGAGAAGCTAAACTAGAAGGTGCAATATATGAAATTTTAAATGAAAAAATGGAAGTAGTAAAAGAGATAGAAATAGATGAATACTCTACTGCCGAAATTAAAAATTTAACATACCAAAAATATTATATAAGAGAAAAAAAAGCTGGTATTGGTTATCAATTAGATGATAAAATTTATGAATTTGAACTAAGCAAAAAAAGGCCATCTATAGAGTTAAATTTAACCAACAAAGTAATAAAAGCAAAAGTTATTATAAATAAAGTATATCAAAATGAAGATGGCATATACAATGAAGGCAATGCCTCGTTTGAAATATATAATAAAGGAGGAAAATTAATTAAAACAGTTATAACAGATGAAAATGGCCAAATCGAAATAGAATTACCATATGGAGAATACATGATAAAACAAACAACAACAATTACAGGATATGAAATAGTAAAACCATTTAATATAAAAATAGATTCTACCAAAGACAAATTTTTTGAATTAATAGATTACAAAATTAAGGTTCCAAATACAGGCCTAAATAGAAATATTATAACTGATTTAATTAAGACATTATTAATAATACTATGTTCAAAAAGTTTATAATAATTTTAATAATAGCCTTATTCTTGTCAACAACAAACTATAACAAAGTATCTAATAAAATCAACAAGTCAGTCTCAAGAAATAAGATAGAATATAATTATATAGAACAAAAAGAAAAGGTCATTGGAAGCATCTTTATAGAAAAAATAAAAGTAAATAATAATTTATATGATATTAAAAATCCCTATAATAATGTTGATAAAAATGTAACTATTCTCTACAAAGATAATAATACTATAGTTTTAGCCGCACATTCCGGAACTGAAAAAGTATCATACTTTAAAAACTTAAATAAATTAAAAGCAAATGACGAGGTAATCGTTAATATCAACAATAAAATAGATAGATACATAGTTGAAGATATCTGGGAAGAAGAAAAAAATGGAACTATAAATTTTAAAAAAGAAGAAAAGGAACAGCTAATTTTAACTACATGTAGTCCAGATAATAAAAAAAGACAATTAGTAGTAAGTTGCACAAAAAAAGAGCCTTAAAGCTCTTTTTATAATTACTAAATGGCGCCCCAACTAGGACTTGAACCTAGGACCCCTTGATTAACAGTCAAGTGCTCTAACCAGCTGAGCTATTGAGGCATAAAACCACATATAGTGATTAACCTAAGTAATTTTTAATAGAATCAAAACCTTCCACATACTCATTAATCCTTCCACCCTCAAAAACAATAAGTGTAGGATTTTTAACTTTCAACTCACTAGCATTACTAGCATCAGGATTAGATTCTTCAGAACTTACAAACGGTTTGTTCAATGCATCACTTAAATCAACAGTATAAAGACTTAACGATTCATCCTTAGATCTATAAGAACTTACCAAAGATTTAATATCTGAAGAATTATCTTCATCGGTAGAATCATAATACAAAACAACATACTTATCAGAACTAACATCAAAACTAGAACCAAGTAAGATTTCCTGATTTTGAATTTCAGTACTACTATTGCCACTAGAAGTATTAACTGTAGGTTTCTTGCCTAAAAGAGCTATTGTTAATAAATAAAACAAGCCTAAAGAAACTAAAACAATAACTATAACTATGATAATATTTTTAAATTGTATATTAAATTCAGTATTACTATAATTTAATTTTCTATTTCTTTTTGCCATAACAAACCACCTAAAGGTATTATATCATAGTAAAAATAGAATAACAATAAATATTTATAAGGAAAAAGTAGAGTTAAACTCTACTTCATAGTAGGAAGCACATTAATAGATTGAGCAACCTCAATTAATTCATTTTGACTTAAAACATCACTAACAATATAATATTCTATCCCATTACTAGTCCATGTCAATGAATTGTTAGTCATAACCCCTAATGTATCCATCAATTGGTATGGTTCACCATATGTAGGAATGATAGTAAATTCTTCTTCAACATTAGCAGTCTCTTCCACTAACAAGAAAGGCTTTTCTCCATCAAAAGTTAAAATTATTCGCTCACCAGAGTCCTTTTTTAATTTTTCTTCACTTGTAAGTTTAGTACCTGTAGGTACAACAAGAGGATATATAGAAGAATCTAAATTACTAGTTTCCAATACCTCATCAGAATCTGTAGTATAAGAACTCATAATTGTATCTAATTCAAAATAATTCTTTTTAAATGTTGGTGAATAGTCAATATCATTAAACTTCATAGTCATACATAATACATCTTTAGAATTATACACTTTAACGGTCTTAAACTTCAACTTTTTTGATAATTCTATATCCTGTCTAATCAATTCCTTATTGTTAGGATAATTAACTTTTGTAGAGAATATATAGCCATTATCAGTTTCCTTAAATGTCCTATTATTATCATTTGTTATATCACCTAATAAAGCACTTAATAAATAAATCTGTGAATTACTATAAGGCCAATCACTCTGAAATTTAAAGCTTTTATTAAGTGACGGTGTCAGTACATATACACCATCATTATTTTTTAAAATTACTTGTGTATGATTATTATTAACATTAGTTAAACTGACCTTATAATAGTTACCCCTTTTATAACTAACTTCAATATTATAATTATAGACCTCATCATTATTAACAATTTCAAGATTTCCATCTAACTTATATGCGTTAGCCTTATTTACTTTACTACTTAAATCTTTAACAACATCTTTTTCACCATATTTACCACATCCTGCTGAAATTAAAATGCCAGTTATCAAAAGAAGAAAAACAAAAATTTTCTTTTTCATAGTTCACCCCATAATCTAATTCTAATTAATTATATTAGATAAAGATGAATTTATTACAAAAAAGAAATAGCCATAAAATGACTATTTCGCTTCAGTAATTCTAATTTTTACTTTTCTAACTTTAGATTCATATGACAATTTCAAGTCATTACCAGTAACCTGTACTGGAACATCCCATTCTCCAACAGTATAATCCTTCAAATCAACATAAGCTCTTATAGAAGATGTATCGATAGCATTTACAATAGACTCACTACCACTAACAATTACAGTTACTTGCCTATCATCTTCTGTTAACGCCTGTGCTTTATACTTAGAATCAAGATTTTCTACAGTTACCGAAATATTTTTAAACTCTTTCTTAATAGATTTATCAACAGTAACTTTTACTTTTATAGTTTTAGTACTAAGCTCATTAACACCATTTGGTTTATCAAGTGTTACATTAAATTCTTTATCATCCTCTAGACCATCAACATTGATTTTTACTTCCAATTGTTCAATTTTATCAAGTACATCTGCACCACCATATAAAGTAACAGATGATACACTAGGTTCAATAGATTTTATTGACTTACCAAATGCCAAATCACCAGTAGGAACAACTTTTATAGGAACCTCTTTACTAGGAGATGTAACAGTAACTTTAGCTGTAACTGTTTTTGGAACTATTTCAACATCAACAATCTTTCCATCAGTATCATAGGCTACTAACTGAACATCTTTCAAATTAATATCCCCAGATTTATTAGGTATTTTTTTAGCATCAACAAGTGCTTTAACAGTTGCAACTTTCTTCAATTTATAAGCTGCCCCTTTAATAGTAACTTCATTACGATCAAGTTCAACATTACTAATACTCAATTTACTATCTAAAGCATCCTGATGTAATAAGTCAACCGTTAAACTTCTAGTCTCACTTACCTTCTCGTAGATAGTAACAGTTACTTGAGATGGATCAAGCTTATAATCTAGCGATTCAAGACGTTGAGTATATTTTAATGTAACTTTGTGGTTACCGGGTTTTAAACCAGTAAGGTCAACTGATACTCCTTTTGATGGAGCCTGCTTAGCCAAGAAAATATGTCTCTTCTGCCCAACAAGAGTAATATCAACTTTATCAGGTAGTCCTTCAACAACATATAACTCCTCATTATAAACTGCTGTAACTGGTTGGTTATATAAAATTTCAGCATATTGATCAATCATAACATTTGATTCCCTATCAATAAGTACAAAAACCCCAAAAGCCAGTATCAAACTAACAATCAATAAAGTTGATTTTTTACCAGTTATTCTATCAAAGTTCTTTGCATTATTCTTAAAGAAGTCAGTGATTTTTAGTATTAGCCTGGTAATTGGAGCAATCAGTAACTTATCAAAGAATAATCCAATTTTACGAAAAACTTTTCCTATCTTACTTAACACTTTCTTCATATATTTCTTCCTCATCCACCTCATCATCTAAATCTATATCCTGCTTAGGTCTTAATTCATCAATTAACAACATTCTAGTATCATCTAATGTTAAATTATATAGCAATTCACCCTTTAAAGCGATTGATATGCGTCCAGTTTCCTCAGAAACAACAATACAAATTGCATCAGTTTCTTCAGCTAATCCAAGTGCGGCTCTATGCCTTGTACCTAAACGTCTATTAATTTTTGAACTATTGCTAGTTGGAAAAACTGCACCAGCACAAGTAATTCTATCACCTTGTATAATAACACCACCATCATGAAGCGGATTACCTTCATAGAATATAGCAATCAATAGATCACTAGACAAATCGGCATATAATTTTTTTGCTTTATCTATATAATTACCAAGACTAATATCACGTTCTAAAACTATCAACGCCCCTATTCTTTCTTTTCTTAAATAGTCAACGGCATTAATAATTTCATAAACCATTCTCTCTCTTTCATCAACAGTTAAAACCTTATGTCTACCCAACAACTGATTTCTTCCCAACTGTTCCAAAATATTCCTAATTTCTGGTTGAAAAATAACAATAAGAGCTATAGGTCCCCATTGAATAATATATTCTAATAATACACCAATAGTAGTAAACCCTAGCCAGTCACTAACTAGCTTAAGAATAATTACAAAAGCAACGCCCTTAAAAAGTAGTGAAAGCTTAACATTATTTTTAATATTTTTTAAAATATAATAAAATATAAACCAAACAAGTGAAATATCAACCAACTTTCTTAAAAATGATATAAGATCGGTTCCAGTTATTGTCATTACATCGTCTCCTTCAAGCATAGAATAACTAAGAAAATGGAATCGTTAAATAATATAGATACACACTAACAAACCATCCCACTCTCTATATATGATAACATATGACACAATTTAAAATCAAGAACAACTATGACAAAACAGTAAAATAGAATAAATTTTTTTCGCAATCAACTTTGGTATAATAGTAATAATAAAGGTGATTGTAATAAACGAAACAAAGAATAACAAGAAAAATGAGAAGAGAATTAAAACAAGCTGTAAATCCATTAGAAGAACTATTAATTATTATTAAGCAATACTTTCCTAAGCTTGTTAATTAGATTGATAACCTAACAGACAATAGAAATCAATCGTATATTACTTATGATTTTAAAATATGTCTTTTAACTCAAATACTTGCCATGTGTTCTAGTTATCAATCTATGAATAAAATAGGAAGAGATTTTAATTCTGATATTGTTATTAATAATATCAATCATATTTTAAAAACGAATTATTTAGAACTTCCTCATAAAGATACTCTTATTAACATTATTTCTTCCATGAAATTTGATGATTTGGAGAAAATTCAAACTAATATTATTAGAACTTTAATTCGTTCTAAGATGTTTGATAAATATAAATTTAATGGCCTTTTTCATATCGTTATTAATGGAACTGGTTTATACTCAACACATGTAAATTTAGGTGAACAAGCTATTACAAAAGTTTATAATAAAGGTCAGGATAATGAATATACTTTATATTCTTATTATGTCTTAGAAGCAAAATTAGTTTGTGGTAATATGACATTTTCTCTTGCCACTGAGTTTGTTGAAAATGAAACTTATACTGATGATAAAGGAAATTCCTATAGAAAATTTGATAAACAGGATTGTGAATTAAAAGCAGCTTATAGATTACTTAAAAAAATTAAAAAAAGATTTCCTAAACTTCCTATTATTATTGGTGGTGATGCCCTGTATTTAGGAAGGCCTTTTTTAGAATTATGTGATGAACTTAAATTTGATTATATTATTAGATATAAAGAAAACGGTGCTCCAAGTATAAAAAGAAACTTTGATGAAATAAAGATTTCTGAGAACAATTATGAATATCAAAATGAGATAATATTTGGTTATTTAAAGGATAATAAATTTTATACCTTAAATTTTATAAGTTATGATGAAAAAGATATTGACGATGAAGCTGGAGAAACTATTAAAAAAACTTTTCTTATGTAACTTCATTAAAAATTACAAGTAAGAACAAAGAAGAAATTGTATCATTAGATAGACGTCGTTGGAAAATAGAAAACAAAGGATTTAAAGAACAAAAATCCGATGTATTAAATATTAAACATATATATACAAAAGACTGTAATGGAACAAAGAATATTTATTTAATAATTCAATTTGCACATAAAATTTTAAATTTGCTTAATTATGGAGACATTTTAATTAAGAATTTAGGAACAACAAAAAAATGAAGTAAGCGGCCTTATCAAAAAAACACTTACTTCAACATTCCTAAATCTTAACTTAGATTGTTCAATCCAATTAAGATTACCTTAATTATACACCAGAACTGGATATTTTTTATTCAATTTTTGTTATTTTTGCAAAAATCTTTTTTGCATATATTAAAAACTATTTTTCTTCTTTTTTTTATCTATTTTTTTACTATCTACAAAATTTATTCTATTTTACTGATGACAAAGATAAGCTACGCACTACAAAAGGTACATAAAATAACAAAAAAAAAAGGACCAAGTCCAAAATTTTATTTTGTCTCAATATGATTAAATAAAATTCCAATATTAACTAAGCCCGATATACCAACCAAGGTATAAATTATTCTACTAAAAAGACTTGCCTCTCCAAATATTGCAGCAACTAGATTATAATCTAAAAGACCAATAAGTCCCCAGTTTACAGCTCCAATAATCGTTATAACTAGTAAAATCTTTTGCAGTGTTTCCATATATTAATCCCTCCTACAAATAGTATTACCAATTATAACTAATTTATTCTTCTTATTCCAAGAACTTGAACATCAGACCCCATTTCCCAACTCTTAACATCATCAATCAACACACCTTGAAGAGGATTGGCTGCATGTACCATTTTACCATTACCAATATAAAGTGAAGAATGTGTAACAGTGCCGTCAGAATATCCCCAACTTATAATGTCACCAGGCAATATATCATCATAACTAACACCATACCCATCAAAAATTTGAGTACCAGCGCTTCTACTAACATATATACCTTTTTGAGCATAAACATATTGAATAAATCCACTACAATCAAAACCAGTTGGAGTAGTTCCACCATAAACATATGGACTACCAACCAAAGAAAGAGCAATATCCACAACCTGTGAAGACAATTCGCGATTTTCAACTACAATCTCAAACTCATCATTACTTGTATTACCATGAGTATCAACAGCTGTAATTAAAACCTTATGTGAACCACACACATTTTTATCAAAATCTGTTGAAATAGTATAATATCCACGAGAATCATCAGTTATAGCTCCAGATTCCAAATAAGATATTTCACCATCAGCATAATCATATACATATTTTATATTGCTAAAAAGATCAAAACCATCACCTTGTTTAATTGTAACCTTTTTCTGATTAATATCAATAACAGGTGCAAGACTATCAACAACCTTAACATCAATAGTAACATCTTTATAAACATTATCCCTAACTACTTGTAAAACCAACTTTTGAACACCAATTTTATTAGTATTAATATCCTTCTTTACAGAAACAATTCTACCATTAACACTACTAACAATATTACCTATATCATAGTTAGCACTACCAAATTCAATCGTATTTGAACTAGCTGTCTCAACAGAAATACTCTTATATTTTTCTAAAAAACTAAATCGATAATAAATAAGCATTCCAGAAACAACTGATAAAAATACAGTTAATATATATATTTTAAGTTTAATTAATAATTTCATAACCTACTCCCTAAGACAAGGATATATTATAATCTTTTAACCAATATTTGTCAAAAAATATGTAAAAAAACTAATTATATACCTGGCCTAAACCAATATAGTCTTTATTCAAGCACTGATATTCTTTATCTACTTTTTGAGCATCAGCTTTCTCCAATTTATACCATCCTTTAGTAAAAGCTAATTCAAAAGTACTTCTCTGAAGAGAAGAAATATTATCAAAAATATTTTTATAAACTCTATATAAGTGTTCATTACTAGCCTCTGTTAAGGCAATAGCATAATTCTTTTCTAAATCTTTCAAACTAGAAAGTAAACAGTTAAGATAATCTTTATCGTTTAAAGTCAATCCCTCACTAACTTCAACCTTTGGATTACATATTTCATTGTTATTGTTATTCATTAATATTTCCTCCCTTATTAGATAATATATCTAGTATTATCTGCATATTTTGATTAAACAAATTATAAGCTTGTTCTAAAATATTTTTAATTTCCATATCACTAACCTTAGAAAGTGCCTCATTTGTACTTTTAAAACAACCATAATTCCACTGAAACATATCACATAAATAATTTAAATCTTTACCTGAAATCAAATCTTCAGGAACTTTTGTATATTTTTCTTCCATAACTTTTCCTCCTACAATTATTTTGACCAAAAAAAGTTTTTTTAAACAAAAAAAAAGATATTCAAATGAATACCTTAATAAATCTATTTATTACAATTAGAAGTACATATATTTTTATCAATTACATCAATCATATTACCAAGCTTTTCTTTTAAAGCATTTAAATCTTCATTTTTCCAATAATCAGCTGGTGTTTTATATCCCTTTGTATCCCATGCAGTTTCATCGTCAAAACCAACTATCTTACCATCTTTAACAGCAATAACCGCTGGTACATAAAGCCTCTTATTTCCTTCCTCATCATACTGTAAATAATCATTAAGTAAAGAAACAACCTTTTGATATTCAGAAGTATTATTCTTTCTATCATTTAAAACATTTCTATAATAAACTTTTTCTAAACCTTTACTTTTAGCAACTTCATTAAGATAATAGACATATTGTTGGCACCAAGGACATTCAGGAAACCCCAAATAAATTATTCCTGTACCGTTTTCTAAAACCTTAATAATTTGATTCATACTACGATAAGTAAAAACATTATCAATATTTTTTCCATTCTTATCAATCATTTTATACTCTTCGGCAAATTTAGTGCTATCACTAGTTAAGTTCTTTTCCTTTCTTTTTGTCTCTCTCATAGCATAAGTAACACCCTTTATTAAAAGATAAGCAACTATAAGCAATATAAGTAAAATTTTTTTCTTATTCATAACAAATACCTCCAATAACAAAATGATATAATAAAATAACTAGTAAAATCAATAAATTATACGTTGAATAATCTCAACTATAGGTTGAATTAAAAATCACAATTCCAAAGTCCCAATTTTCCATTCATACATATAGGTTTATCATATTTTTTAATATTTTCCAATTTCCAAGCATATGTTTCAACATGATCACTTCTGCCATAAACAATAGCATTAATTTTTCTTAATTCATTATTAAACTGCTCATCAACCAATATACAGTCAACCAAATCAGCTTCACCTACAATAGCACCTAATTCATATTTCAAATTATAACACGAAAAACGTTCTAGCATTTTCTTCTCTAAATTTTTACCAGCATGAATTAATATTTTACCACGATAACTTGTTTTCCAACTTCTAAATTCATAACATTTATAACCATCTACTATTAAAGAGGCCCACGGTTGTTTAATAGTTAATGCTTTCATCAAAATCACTCCAATACTATTAAATTTACTATTTAACATAAGCATAATATTACTTAAATAGTTCCATTAACCCATTTATTATAATTTGAATGACACATTATATTTAAAAAATATAAATTACTTTGCTTTCTTATATATTGGAAATTTTTTAGTCAAGTCAAGAACCTCTTTCTTACATTCTTTTTGTACTTTTAAATCTTCAATATTAGTTAAGGTTTTATAAATAATTTCACCTATCAAATTAAATTCTTTTTCCTTTAAACCCCTAGTCGTCATAGCAGCACTTCCAATTCTAATACCACTAGTTATAAATGGTGACTCACTATCATATGGAATTGTATTTTTATTACAAGTAATATGAATATCATCTAAAACTTTTTCAGCAACTTTCCCAGTCAATCCAAAAGAAGTTTTAACATCTACTAAAATTAGATGATTATCAGTACCATCAGATATTATTTTTACACCCTTTTTTATTAAACAATCAGATAAAGTTTTCATATTCTTAATAACTTGTTTTTGGTAAATAACAAAATCATCCTGCAAAGCTTCATAAAAGCATTGTGCCTTTGCCGCTATAACATGCATCAGTGGACCCCCCTGAATACCAGGAAAAACAACTTTATTTATCTTTTTAATTAAGTCCGAATTGTTAGTTAAAATTATACCACCGCGAGGTCCTCTTAAAGTTTTATGTGTAGTGGAAGTAACAACGTCTGCATATGGAAATGGACTAGGATGTAATCTAGCTGCTACTAAACCAGCAATATGAGCCATATCTACCATTAAATATGCTCCACACTTATCAGCTATTTCCCTAAATCTTTTAAAATCTATCATTCTAGAATAAGCACTACATCCAGCTATAATCATTTTGGGTTTTTCAGATAAAGCTAATTTTTCTAACTCATCATAATCAATCAATCCAGTTTTTTCATTAACACTATAAGATATAATCTCATAATCAAGGCCACTAAAATTGATAGGATGTCCATGAGTTAAGTGTCCACCGTGTGATAAATTCATACCCATAACTTTGTCTCCATGATTAATTAAAGCCCTATAAACAGCCATATTAGCACTACTACCAGAATGTGGTTGAACATTAGCAAACTTACAATTAAATAACTTTGTCACATATTCTATTGCTTTTTTCTCAAAAATATCCACATATTGACATCCACCATAATATCTCTTATCAGGATACCCTTCAGCATACTTATTAGTAAGAATACTACCCTGAAGTTTCAAAATATCTTTAGAAACATAATTTTCTGAAGCAATAAGTTCAATGTTTTCCTCTTGTCTTTTACTTTCCTTTCTTAATGCATTCATTAAAATCTTATCCACTAAAATCACCTCTATTTTTATTGTACCAAATTTCTAACGAAAAGTCATTTAATTCATATATTTGAGTTTCGGTTTTTTACATACTTTTTAAATTGAATTTTAGCACAACTCAAATAATTTGCGAAAATGTCTCTTTTTTCTTATCTTATTTTAATTTATCGCACAACAAATAGAACATAGTTGAATTCTTTCTAATAGAAATAAGAAAAATAATATTAAATTATATAGATTGCTTATTTCAAGAATATTAACTAATGAATTCATTTCAAATATATCTAGAATATTTCATGAGTTTAAATGTGAAAAATGTGGCTCAACTAATTTTAGTTATTCTTTCAAATATGACATTCACCGACTCTGCATGTCTTAATTTAATATAAATTTCAGATTTCCATACTTTAGGGGTAAGGGGTAATTGCATCTAAAAACAACAAAATAAGTAATATTGTACCATCATGTTCATAATCAAATTGATATTAATACTAAAAATTTTAAAAGAAAAATATTGCTTTCCCCTTATCAACAAAAATTTGGTACAATCAATTTATACCAAATTTTTCGATTACTCTGAATTTAATATAAATTGCTAAACATTATAGCGTAATTTAAAAAAACTCCACAAAAATGTGAAGTCAAAGAAAAATTTACACATATATCTAAGTCATACTATCATACAAAAACTAGCATTAGTAAAATCACCAATTTCCCTAAAATTATCAATATATTTAGATCTATCATTTTCATAATTCAAATAATATGCATGTTCCCACAAATCAATATTAAATAGTGGAACATATCCATATAATAAAGGAATATCTTGGTTATGAAAATTAAGTATCTCCAAATTACCGTCTTTTCTCAACACTAAAAATGTATAACCAGATCCCTTTAAAGATAAAGCCATTCTCTTAAATTCATTCCAAAAATTATTAAAATCACCATACTGACTATCTATTTTATTTTCCCTTGGGCAAATTACTATTATTATTCATGCTTTTCCAATACAATTCATGATTTAATACACCACCAAGATTAAATAAAATATTAGCTTTATCTTCATTATTAAATTAATTAATATGATAAACAGGATCACTTAAATTATAGCGATAATTATAATTATATTTTCTTAATAAATTGTTTAAATTATTTAAATATGCCATTTCATGTTTATGATAATGTAGCCCATAGTATGGGTATCAATAAAAGGTTCTAAATCCTAAAAAACATATGGTAACATAGCCAACTGATACATAAAATACCTCCCTGGTAATACTATGCAAAAAAGTCTAAATAAATACTAACGAATCAAAGCTTAAACTTATTATTCAATACCATAAGTATATTTTCCAGTACACAATTTATATATAATAATATCGTCTTACCATAATAAAATGCAAATACTTATGTTATTTATCAAGATATTTAGTTATGATGTCATTTAATTTAACATTATTAATCGGCTTTATTAAAAAGTCACATGTAAATTTTTCTCTATCATGATGTAACATAAAATAATCAGACATTAAAACTACAATTGGAGGAATCTTAAAAGTATCAGAAAGTTTTTCTAAAACTCTCATTAATTCCATATCATCATCTTTTAACATCATTTGATCAATAAATATAAGGTCATACTTATTACCTTCTTTTATCTTATAAATGAAATCTTTAACACTAAGTGAATTATCAATACTACATTTATATGGTTTTAAAAATGTTTTCATTAGTTTTAAACTCAAAGTATCACTATCAACTATCAATATCTTTGAATAAGAATAATCATTGTAATCTATTTTGTTTATCATACCTATAGTTCCAAGTATAGTATCATCTACAATTTTTTGCTGTAGTTCTACATAAAATTTCGTTCCAACTCCATAATCACTCGTAAAATTAATTTTTCCATTCATAATATCAACAAATTTTTTTACAATAATAAGACCAAGTCCAACATGTTCCTTATCATTATATGTATGTTCATCTAGATCAGATAATCTATTTAAAAGCTTTTTATACTCTTCTTCACTCAACCCAATCCCCGTATCAGATACACAAAATTTTAATAAACAAGTTTTTTCTTTTTTCAAACATTCAATTTTTAAAGAAATCCTTCCTTTATAAGTATATCTAATTGAATTATCAAGCAGATTTAACAAAACTTTATAAATCTTATTTTTATCTCCAATATA
Source organism: uncultured Bacilli bacterium (assembly GCA_934163035.1). GTDB lineage: Bacteria > Bacillota_I > Bacilli_A > RF39 > UBA660 > CAG-877. The sequence goes on from CAKPJX010000002.1 coordinate 126,550, forward strand.
TTTTCTCGGTATATTTTCATCACAAATAATATTTAAATTAATATTTTTATTATTCATCTCATTGAATGCAAGCATTAAATCTAAAATCAAATCTCTTAAATCATATTCATCTTCAATTAAATGATTTAAATCATAATCAATCTTTGATATATCTAAAATATCAGTAATTACTGTATTTAAACTATTTCCTGCATAGAATATACTTTTTATATCAGGTAAAATTTTTTCTCTATCAACATAAGAAGTATCAAGCAAAGTATCACTTAAATTTACTATTGCCTGAACTGATGACCTTACTTCATTTGTAGTATTATTAAAAAAGTCCATCTTACTATTATTGAGATTTTGTATAACATAATTTGTTTTTTGTAATTGTCTTATTGCATATAAATCAGGATTCTCCGTTATAAAATACAAAATAAATGAATTTAATGTCAAAGCAGTCGTAAGAAAATATACATGTGGAAATATATATGATAATAATAAAACAATTATTGCTTCAAATAGTAAAAATAGAATGACTATTCTTTCATTATACTTATCAAAAATTTTATTCGAAACAGACATTATACACAACAATGATATTAAAATAATTGAAAAATATATATATATATTAGCTTGACCTGTTAAATATGCAGTGTCATTTAGTATAACATAATCAAATTTAAAAAAGAAAAAGCAAACTATAACTAGCAGGTACACAGGCAATATATAACTAGTTTTAATATTTTTAAACAATATATTTTTAAATTCTTTATAATTATGATTAGCACTTAAAGATATTAAATATAAACATATTAACATAGTCCATATAATTATACCCAAACCACGTACTCTACACACTACTTCATTTATCAATGGAAATAATTGACTATTATAAATTGTATATACTGACACAGATTCAGTTAATAAAACTACAATCAAACAAATTAATAATGCAGTATATAATATATTATTAATATTCTTTTCTTTTACTTTGAAAATATAAGCAATTAACAATAATATCACTAACAGTAAATTACTTATTGAAAATATAATCGTATTAAACATTATTGTCACCATCCACAGCATTACTAAAATATTTATTTATTAATCTCATCAACTCTAATTTATCAATTGGACTTAATAAAAAAGCAGTAAATCCATCATTTAAATACACTGTTTGATATTTAGCATCATTTGATATTCCAACAAAAACTTTAGGAATTCTATAATTTTTTAACTTTTTAATTTTCCTAATAGTATCACTAGCAGATAATTCACGGTCACTATCACCCATTATCAATAAATCATAGCAAAGACCAGATTTAATTTTTTCAATAGCTTCCAAACCACTTTTATAAGTATCAATATTAAATCCAAATGTTTTTAGTAAGTTATAGTTTGCTCTTGAAGATATATCACCAGCATCTATTAACAAAACGTTATACTTTGAACAATCAACATAACTAATATTGTTCCCTTTAGTTAGAATCTTTTCCACGACTTTCTCATCTTCACAAATCCTACATTTGACCACCACATCAAATGTTGAACCAATTCCATAGTTACTGCTAAAAGTCATCTCAGCACCTAGAAGTTTAACCAAATTTTTTGTAGCAAGAAGACCAATGCCTACACTATTATTAGATATTTCAGCATCAACATCATACTTATCAAGATAAGTAGTCAATAAATTAAATTCATTCTCACTCATCCCAACTCCAGTATCATTAACCACAAAATGCATATCTATATATTCCAACTTTTTAATACCAGTTATTTTTAATTCAATTTCGCCAGTTTGTGTAAACTTTATACTATTACCTATTAATCTCATTAGGATTTTTAGAATTTTTTCCTTATCACCAATTAAAATTTTAGGTAACTCTTTATCAATATCAATATTAAATTGAACATTTTTATGCAATTTAGATTTTACATATTGCTTTATATCAATAACAAGATCATTAATCAAAAATGGTTCTGACTTAACAACATTATCCACAGCTTCCATATTTGAAAGCTCTTGAATATTATCTATTGTATTCAACAGTTCTTTTGAAGAACTATTAATATATTCAATATTACTTCTAAAATCTTCTTCTGAGATATTTTCCTCATTTATAATTGAGCGACTAAACCCAACAATCGAATTAAGAGGTGTTCTTATCTCATTAGATATTTCCAATAAAAAATCAGTCCTATTCTTAAAAGCTCTCTCTGCATTTTTATTTGTTTCTCTAAGTCGTTCTATTAACTGAACATCAGGATTCTCTATTGAAAAATATATAGCAATAACACATAAACAATAAAGATAAGTTAAATCATTAAAATCATAAATAGTTAACTGAAGAATGGAAACAACTACTAAATAAAATACAAAGAAAAATAGTGGTAAACGTCGTGATAAAGGAATGTCCTTTTTCTTTACCAATAGTATATATAAAATACTAACAACCATTATTACAACAAAACTATATAAGGCAAATTTTCCTTCCCCTCCAATAATATATACCGAATCATTATATACTGATGTAAAAGTTAAGTCATAAAACAAAGACACAATATAAGTAACTATAGTAAAAACAAACAATGATTTTATATATCTCTCTTTTAATATTTGAGAAGTCTTTTCATATTTTGAATTACGCCCCAAACTCCATAAATATGCTAATATCAATGACATCCAAGCAATAATTCCAAGTACATATATTCTACAGAGCACCTCATTTAAAACCGGAATTTTTAAATGGTTAGCCATTGTTAAAGTACATAATATTCCTAGTACTGATATAAACAACGTATATAACAATAAAATAGTAAAGATATCGTTCTCTAACGTTTTATATCTTTTTCTATTAAAGAAAACAATTGCCACTAAAATTAAAAAAAGTAAACCAATTATAAGAAAACCTAAACTTTCAATCATAAATATAATTTCTCCCTACTGTATCATATCCTAATATAGAAATTATAACATGGTGACAATAATATTTCAATTAACAAAAAACGACTTCAATCCTATAATAACAACAGTAAAATAAAACTTATTTACTTATAGTAAAAAAAGACTAATTTTTTAACAAAAGAATCACTAAAGCTCAAAATAAAACTACTTTCAAATCAAATCGAGGGTAGTTTTTATATTGTCTCGAAAAATTCGAGTTTACTATCAATCTGGTGGAGCTGAGGAGAATCGAACTCCTGTCCGAAAATACAGCTACGCAAACCTCTACAAGTTTAGTTAACTAGTTAGTTTCATATATCATTCAAGTAGTTAACGACCAAAACAATATACTAGTCTATTAAATTCTGGTTACCTTCAAGACAAAAGATAACTATAATCTAGTAAAAATGAACCTTTTTCAATTTCCTAGATAAAAATCGAAAAAAGTGCAGGCCTTATATTATTAGGCAAAAGCAACTGCTTGGTTTCCACCAAACAAATTAGCTACTGCGTTTTTAATTTTATTTGCGTTTATTTTTTGTGCTCATTACGTGAGCAATCGACTTGCCATCTGCGCTCTAATATTCCCGTCGAAACCTAATCAGCCCCATGTAGCTAGATTATATCACATTTTTACATATTTTACTAGTAAAATGTAAAGTAAATAAATTTTTTATCATTAGAGAAAAAAACAATAAATAAATAAAAAAGCATTGTGCTATAATACATAATGAGGATGGTGAAAAGATGAAACAATGGAGAAAATTTAAACAGGGAAAGTGGATAAATTCTATTAATGTACAAGACTTTATTAATAGAAATTATTCTCAATATGACGGAGATGAAACCTTCCTAGAAAAGCCTACAAAAAAGACAACAACAATTTGGTCAAAATGTAAGGACTTATTAAAAGAGGAATTAAAAAAACATGTACTAGATATTGATGTAGATCACATGTCAGGAATCAATTCGTTTGATAAAGGATATATCTGTAAGGAAGATGATGTAATAGTTGGACTTCAAACAGATAAACCACTTAAAAGAATTGTAAATCCATATGGTGGAATTAGAATGGTCTATCAAGAACTAGATGCATATGGATATAAATTAAATCCAACTGTAGATAAGTATTTTAATGAGTTTAGAAAAACTCATAATCAAGGTGTTTTTGATGCCTACACATCAGAAATCAGAAAAGCTAGACATGTAGGTCTACTAACAGGTTTACCTGATGCATATGGAAGAGGAAGAATAATTGGTGACTATAGAAGAATTGCACTATATGGAATTGATTATTTAAAAGAACAAAAAATAAATGATTTAAGTAAACTAACTGGTCCAATGACAAATGAACTAATACAACTAAGAGAAGATGTTTCAATGCAAATAAGAGCACTAGATAGTATCAAAGACATGGCAATGGCATATGGTATAGATATTTCAAAACCAGCAAATAATGCCAAAGAAGCAATTCAATGGACATATTTTGGATACCTTGCTGCAATTAAAGAAAATAATGGTGCCGCTATGAGTTTAGGACGTGTAGATGCTTTCTTCGATATATATATAAATCGTGATTTAGAGGAAGAAACAATCACAGAAAAAGAGGCTCAAGAATTAATAGATCAATTTATCATAAAGCTACGTTTAGCAAGACAACTACGTACACCAGAATATGATGAATTATTCTCAGGAGATCCAACTTGGGTAACCTGTAGTATTGCAGGTGTGGGAAAAGATAAGAGACATATGGTAACTAAGAGTTCATATAGAATTCTACATACCCTAACAAATCTTGATCCAGCACCAGAACCAAATATGACTGTATTATGGAGTGCTAACTTAACAGAAAATTTCAAAAAATATTGTGCTAAAATGTCAATACAAACAGATGCTATACAATACGAAAATGACGATTTAATGAGACCAATATATGGTGATGATTATGCTATTGCTTGCTGTGTATCAGCAATGAGACTTGGTAAAGACATGCAATTCTTTGGTGCCCGCTGTAACTTAGCAAAAACATTGTTATATTCAATTAATGGTGGTATTGATGAAATAAAAAGAGAAAAAGTGTTAGATGGTTTTGATATTATGAATGATGAAGTTCTAAATTATCAAAAAGTTAAAAAAGCATATTGGAAAGCTCTAGAAAAAGTAGCTGATATATACGCTAATGCCATGAATATAATCCACTACATGCATGATAAATATGCATATGAAGCTGGTCAAATGGCATTACATGACACTTTAGTACATCGTTATATGGCCTATGGTGTTGCTGGATTATCAGTAGCAGTTGATTCTCTATCAGCAATAAAGTATGCTAAAGTTAAACCAATCAGAGACGAAGAAGGAATAACTGTAGACTTTGAAATCGAAGGCGATTATCCACAATACGGAAATGATGATGATAGAGCTGATAATATAGCAATAGAAATTCTTGAAAAAATGTTCAAAGAGCTTAAAAAACATGAACCATATAGAAAAGCTGAACCAACTATGTCTGTTTTAACAATTACATCAAATGTAGTATACGGTTCTAAAACAGGGGCAACACCAGACGGTAGAAAAAAAGGTGTTCCATTTGCTCCAGGTGCCAATCCAATGCATGGAAGAGATCATAGCGGAGCTATTGCTTCCCTAAACTCTGTCGCAAAACTACCATACAAAAATTGCTGTAAAGATGGTATTTCAAATACATTCTCAATAGTACCAAATGCCTTAGGAAAAACAAAAGAAGAACAAAAAGAAAACTTAGTAAGTCTAATGGATGGTTACTTCATACAAGGTGCACACCACTTAAATGTAAACGTACTAAATAGAGAAACTTTAATAGATGCTATGAAAAATCCTGATAAATATCCATTATTAACAATAAGAGTATCTGGTTATTCAGTACATTTTAATAGATTAACTAAAAAGCAACAAGAAGAAGTAATTTCAAGAACATTCCATGAGACAATATAATATGGTTAAAGCAAGTATTGATTCAATAGAAACATTTGGTTTAGTAGACGGTCCCGGTATAAGAACAGTTGTATTCTTTAATGGATGCAAATTAAGATGTAAGTACTGTCATAACCCAGAAATGTGGACTATAAAAGAAAAAAATTATACCCCAGAAGAAGTAGTTAAAAAAGTAATTAGATCCAAACCATATTTTAATAAAAATGGTGGTGTTACTTTTTCTGGAGGAGAACCACTTCTTCATGATAAGTTCATAATAGAAACGGCCAAATTATTAAAAAAAGAAAATATTCATATAGCAATAGATACTGCTGGAGTTGGCAATGGTAATTATGAAGAACTTCTTAAATACATTGATTTAGTAATATTAGATATCAAACATACAAGACCAAAAGAATATAAAGAAATTACTGGACTTGAGATGAAAGAAATCGATAACTTTATAAATGCTATCAACAAAGAAAATAAAAACGTATGGATAAGACAAGTAATAATACCTGGAATAACAGATACTGAGGAATATATAAATAGCCTAGTTACCTATTTAAGCAAAATTAAAAATGTAAAAAGAGTAGACTTTCTACCATTTCACAGATTAGGAAGAGAAAAATATATAGCCTTAAATATACCATATCCATATGAAGATAAGAATGACATGGACAAAGACAAATGTGATAAACTATATGAATTATTTGAACAAAAATATAAAAGTACTAGCCAAAACTAGTACTTTTTTAAATTCTTCAAAACATCTCTTTTAATGTCTCTTTCTTTTATTGATTCCCTCTTATCATAATTCTTTTTTCCTTTACAAACAGCTAAAGAAACTTTAACACGATTATTCTTTAAATAAATTTTTACAGGCACCAATGTATTTCCCCTTAATTCTATTTCCTGTTCTAATTTTTTTATTTCTTTTTTATGTAAAAGTAATTTTCTACTTCTAGTTTCATCATGATTAAATATATTTCCCTCTTTATATTGTCCAATATACATATTAAGTAAATATACTTCGTGATTTTTAATTATCCCATAACAATCCTTAATATTGCAATTACCTTTTCTAATTGATTTAATTTCAGTACCCATCAAAACTATTCCAGCTTCATAGATATTTTCAATAAAATAGTCATGATAAGCTTTTTTATTCAATATTTCCATAGTCTCACTCCCCTGTAAGTCCCCATACTAAATCTGGATACTTAGAACTAACCACAGCCTTATATGTTTCATAATATGAATTATAATTAGGCAGTAAATCATTATTTAATTTAGAGTAAGGATACACTTTAAAGTTCCTCTTACCACTCCTAGATGATTTTGTATATATAAGTTGTGCTTTGGGCTCAACTATACTAACATTAACAGTATCATCAACTTCAACTCTCTTTTTAATCTTTACTTCCATCATCAATCCTGTAAGTCTTTCTATACCAGCCTGATCAGAAATAAAATTACCAAGTGAATATATTACAAGTGTCTTACCATCATTAATATATTCAACAGGTTCAACAACATGAGGATGTGCACCAATAATTAAATTAACCCCCAAAGAAGACAATTCATTGGCTATATTAATTTGACTCTGTGAAACGTTAAAAGAATATTCAATTCCCCAATGCATCGCCACTATTATAACATCAGCAAGATCTTTAACTTTATTAATATCATTACTTGCTTTTTCGTAAGAATAAACATTATTTAAATATTCTTTTCCAGCTGGTGTTTCTAATCCATTAGTCCATGTTGTATAAGAAAAGAAAGCATATGATATACCATTAATTTTATATATTTTAGCTTCATCTCTCTCTTCTTGTGAAGTCCATTGACCAGTAAAAGCTATATTTTTTTTACTCTTCCAATAATTAACAGAATTAATAACACCAGTCTCACCTTTATCCATAGTATGATTGTTAGCAAGTGAAACCAAATTAAAACCTGCATCTAGAAAAGCATCACCAACAGCCTGAGGTGAATTAAACCTAGGATAATTAGAATAACCAAGCTCTGCTCCACCTAAAATTGTCTCCTGATTATAATACCTCAAATCATACTTTTTTGCTATAGGCTTTATTAGTTCTAACATTGGCTTAAAATCATAGGTACCATCATCTTTTTCAACATCCATATAAACAGTAGAATGAATTAAAGCATCACCAATCATAAAAAGACTAGCTTCATATTCCTTTGGTTTCTTAACTTTTTCAACAACAGGTGTAGTATCTTTCTTTTTGTTATTAACATTCTTATCTTTGAACTTATTTTTAAAACCGAAAGAAATAACAACTAAAAATAAAAGAAAAAAGAGAACTATCCATACTTTTCTTTTTATCCTTAATATCCTCTTTTTTCTTCTCATAACTACACCTTCTTAACAACCTCAAAATCTATAAGTTTTTCTTCTTTAGATGCCCTTACTACCTTAACTATTACTCTTTCCCCAATAGAGTATTTTACATGAGTTTTCTCACCAGTTAAAGTCATAAGCTTTTCATCAAAATGGAAAAAGTCATTCATATTTCTAAAAGGAACAAGCCCTTCTATTAGATTATCTAAGGTAACAAACATTCCAAAATTAGTAATTGATGAAATCATACCTTCAAATTCCTCACCAATATGACCTTCCATATATTCAGCCATTTTCATATCTTCAACTTCTCTTTCACAATCAACAGAAGCACGTTCTCTAGATGAAGAATGTTCACTAATATATATAAGTTTTTCTTCCCATTTTCTAATTGTTCCCATATCTAATTTATTATCAAATAAATAGGTTCTAAGTAATCTGTGAACTGTTGTATCCGGATATCTTCTAATAGGTGAAGTAAAATGTGTATAACATGTACTAGCAAGACCATAGTGTCCTAAATTTTCAGGTTTATAAACAGCCTTCTGCATACAGCGTAATAAAAGACTTGATAATATTTTATATTCTTTTTTATCCTTTATAGCATTAAGTATTTTTTGTACAGTTGTAGGTCTAGTATCACTCAAATCTGCATTAACTTGATAACCTAGGCTACCTATAAAACTTAAAAAGTCTCTGATTTTTTCTTCTTTTGGAACTTCATGTACACGATAAATAAATGGTAAATTCATAAAATAGACGTGTGTCGCAACACATTCATTAGCTGCAATCATAAAATCTTCTATTAAGTTTTCACCAACACCTCTATATCTAAGTTTTATCTCCGTTGGCTTACATTCACTATCTACCAATATTTTAGCCTCATCTACATCAAAGTCAAGGTATCCTCTTTTAATTTTGTCTTTTCTAAGTATTGAAGAAAGTTCAGCCATTAATCTCAAAGATTGTTCATAAGGCTCATACCCTTCAGGTACAACATTCTTTTCTAAAATACTATTAACCTTGTTATATGTCATTTGAATACGTGACTTAATAACACTAGGGAATATTTCATAATCTAATCTCTTTCCAGCACCATCAAATTCCATCACACAAGAAACAGCTAATCTATCAACATTAGGATTCAAAGAACAAATTCCATTAGATAGCTCGTGTGGTAACATAGGAATAACTCTATCAACTAAATAAACACTAGTTCCTCTTTCCATAGCATCATTATCTAAAGGACTTCCCTCTTTAACATAATAACTAACATCAGCAATATGAACTCCTAATTTATAATGACCATTTGGAAGTTTTTCAATTGATATAGCATCATCTATATCTCTAGTATCATCTCCATCAATTGTAAATATTTCTTGACCTCTTAAATCTCTTCTACCAACTAAGTCTTCCTCTCTTACTTCCATTGGAATACTTTTTACCTCTTCAACTACATCATCTGGAAAAGTGGTTTCTATATTATACTTACAAGTAATAGATAAAATATCAACACCAGGATCATTTTTATGACCGATTATTTCCACAACCTTACCTTGATATTTTGTATTATTATTAAGTTTTTTGACAAGAACTACTACTACTTTATGTCCATCAACTGCATTAAGCGATTTATCCTTTGGTACCTCTATATTTAGTTTAATCTTCTTATCATCAAGAGTAATATGTCCCATACCCTTCTTATCAAAATTAATCTCACCAATATAACGCTCAGTTTGTCTTTTTATAATCCTTAGTATTCTACCCTCTAATCTATCAATGTTCATTTTACTAGTAATTTCAACTAAAACAACATCATCATGAATTGCCCCATTCATATTAGCCTGTTCAACATAAACATCGTCTTGTAAATCATCCACTTCTACAAAACCATATCCTTTTTTATTAACACGCATAATACCTTTTCTTAAATGGCTTTTTTCAAGCATCATATATTTATCTTTATTAGAATGATAAATTATTACATCCTGCTCTAATTTTTTTAATTCATCTACTAATAATTTAGTATCATCGGTACTAGTAATACCTAATAAATCACTAATTTCATAAATACTAAGCGCCTTGTCAGCATTCTTTAATACATTTAAAATATCATCTCTCATAAAATCATCCCTTTATTATCTTCAAAACCATTATACTTTATTTTTTTATTAATCACCAGTATTTTATCAAAAAAAAAGAACTAAAGTTCTTAAATAAACATAGATACAAGGCAAATTATAAAAAAACTAATACCTAGTAAAAATGTAACACGACTAACAAACAATTCAGAACCACGTTCTTTTCTTTTTGTAAACAAATCAGAGTTACCACCAGAAATAATCTGAGCAGCACCTTCAGCCTTACTACTTTGTAAAAGTACAATAATAATCAATAAAATTGAAATAATCAATAATACTGTTTCCATAAGCACCTCCATAACAATAAGTATATAATATCATAAATAATTAAGTATTTCAACAAATTTAACTAAATATACGTTTTTCGATACTTCATAAATAAAATATAGATCATATAAATATCAAAAGTAAGATAAATATTTTAAATTAATTTAAATGAAATATCACTACACTTTTATATATCATAATATATGATTAATGAGTCAATTTATCCATTAATTCATCTATATTAATATCAATATGTTCATCTTTAGTTCTCTCTTTAAACTCAACAACACCTTGACTAGCCCCCCTACCGACAACAACACGATATGGAATACCAATCAAATCTGCATCCTTAAATTTAACACCGGCTCTTAAATCTCTATCATCAAGCATCACTTCAACGTCAGCTTTAGTTAAATCATCATATAATTTATTGGCAAGATCAACTTGAGTCTCATCTTTCATATTAACAATAACTATATCAACCTTATATGGAGCAATGGCCTCAGGGAAAATTATACCATGATCATCATTATTTTGTTCAACAACAGCTGCCATTATTCTACCAACACCTATACCATAACTACCCATAGTAACAACTTGTTCCTTATTATTTTCATCCAAATAAGTTAAACCTAACTTTTCAGCATACTTAGTACCAAGTTTGAATAAATTACCAACTTCAATACCCTTCTTTAAATATAAATTACCACCACAATGAGGACAAATATCTCCTTCTAAAACATTACTAATATCTGCAACCATATCATATTTAATGTCTCTAACATTAGCATTTATATAGTGGTATCCCTCTTTATTAGCCCCACAACAGAAGTTTTTCATACCTAAAACTTCCTCATCAACTACAACTTTACAATTTAAGTTAATTGGCCCAGTAAATCCTGGTACAGCATTACTTGTACTAATAAGTACATCATCAGCAAAGCCAATTTCTTTTACTCCAAATAACTTACAAGCTTTACTTTCACTAAACTCTCTATCTCCTCTAACAAAGAAAATAACTAATTCACCATTAACATTCATAAGTAAAGCCTTAACAGACTTCTTAGCTGAAATATTTAAATAATTACAAACATCTTCAATACTCTCTTGATTTGGCGTTTCAACCATTTCTAGTCCTTTTAACTCTTCCTCTTCTTCGATATATTTATGTTCAGCAACTTCCATATTAACTGCATAATCACACTTATCACATAAAACCAAAGCATCTTCTCCAATATCTGTAAGTGCTTGGTATTCCTCAGATAAAGTACCTCCCATAGCACCAGTATCAGCTTTAACTATTCTATAATCAATACCTATTCTATCATAAATATTATTATAAGCTTGCTTCATAATATTGTAGCTATCATCAAGGCCGACCTCATCCTTATCAAAAGAATAAGCATCTTTCATTATGAATTCTCTGACTCTAATAAGGCCATATCTAGGTCTAGTTTCATCCCTAAACTTATCTGCTTGTTGATATAAAGTAAAATGTAAATCCTTATAACTTTGAACCATACTTTTAGCCGCAATAGTAAATAATTCTTCATGAGTTGGACCAAGTACGTAAGGCTTTTCATAACGATCATTTAAATTAAACATATCTTTACCAAAAGCTTCTGTTCTACCACATGTATCATAAACTTCTCTAGGTATTAAAGAAGGCATTAATAACTCTTGAGCCCCAGCCTTATCCATTTCATCTTTTACAATGTAACGAATCTTGTCAAGGACTCTAAGTCCTAAAGGTAAAAACATATAAATACCAGAACTAGTCTTCTTAATCATTCCACTACGTACCAATAAATTACCTGATTTACTGTCTTCATCTTTTACATCTTCACGTAAAGTAAAAAAATAGCTTTTACTTAATTTCATAAAAATTCCTCCTAAAAATAAAAAGAATGATACCAAAGGAGTGCAAATGCACGGTACCATCCTTACTTTAACTCTTTTTTCTAACGGTGCTTAACACCGGAAGTAAAACTTCTTCAGGAAAGTTAGGAATTATACCAGATTATAATTAAGTTCACACTATCCTTAACTCACTACATATAAGAGCCAGTATAATTATGGTCTTTCCAATGAATTTAAAACTGATAATATTCTATTATTAATTACCTATTTTGTCAATAAAAACTAATTAAGTTCTTCTTCAATTCTCATTAATTGATTATATTTACAAATTCTATCTGTTCTAGACATAGAGCCAGTCTTTATTTGACCTAAGTCAAGTCCTACTGCTAAATCAGCAATAGTAGTATCTTCAGTTTCTCCAGAACGATGAGAAATAATAGTCTTATAACCATTTTCTTTAGCTAACTTTATAGTTTCTAAAGTCTCAGTAATAGTACCAATTTGATTTACTTTAAGTAAAATAGCATTTCCTGCATGATTATCAATACCCTTTTGAAGACATTCCTTATTAGTAACAAATAAATCATCACCAACTAATTGAATTTTATCTCCTAACTCTGTAGTAACTTTACTAAATCCTTCCCAGTCATTTTCGTCAACCGGATCCTCAATAGAAATAATTGGATAAGTGTTTACTAAATCTTTGTAATAATCTATTAACTCATCAGTACTTAATACTTTGCCTTCACCATCCAAATGATACTTTCCATCACGATAAAATTCACTAGCCGCTACATCTATAGCGTAACACACATCATCATACGGTTTATATCCTGCTCTTATTACAGCCTCAGTAATTAATTCAAATCCTTCTTTATTGCTCTTCAAGTTTGGTGCAAAACCTCCCTCATCACCTACTGATGTAGCATAACCTTTTTCTTTTAAAACAGCCTTTAATGCATGAAATACTTCAGCACCAACTCTTACTCTCTCATGAATAGTATCACGTTGTGGAATAATCATATATTCTTGGAAATCAAGCGAATTATCTGCATGAGCCCCACCATTAATAATATTCATCATTGGAACAGGTAATGCCCTTCCCTCACCAACATATGCATATAGTGGCTTTCCACTGTCATTAGCCGCAGCCTTTAAACAAGCCATAGATACACCAAGTATTGCATTAGCACCTAGATTACTCTTAGTTTTAGTACCATCAAGTTCTAACATAGCCTCATCTATTGTCTTTTGATCATAAACGTCCATGCCAACAATTCTATCACGAATAACAGTATTTACATTATTAACAGCCTTTAAAACACCTTTACCACCAAATCTTGTCTTATCGCCATCTCTCATTTCCAAAGCTTCTCTTTCACCAGTTGAAGCTCCAGATGGAACAGCAGCCCTTCCAGTAATACCATTTTCTAGAAAAACATCAACTTCAACAGTTGGATTACCTCTAGAATCTAAAATTTCTCTTCCCTTTACATCAATAATTTTCATAAATTCCTCCTATTTATTAACACTATCAATATTTTGTAATTCAAATCTATATTCTTGTTCTACATCAGGATATTTTTCTCTATCAACCTTAGAAACAAACATTTCATATGGCCTAGCATATAGTAAATTATCTCCATATAATGCTCTATATATTACGAGTCTCCCCCCCGTCTCACTATGTATCGCAACATCAAGTACTAAATAATAATCGCCTTTAAAATGTCTATAAATCCTATTCTTTTCTACTTCCATCTTTTAACTCCTCTACCTTCTTTTTAAATTCTGCTCCTCTAACTTCACACTCTTTATATTGATCCCATGAAGCTGATGCTGGACTAAGTAATATTACATCTCCTTCAGATGATTCTTCAAAGCATTTATCAAATCCATCAGTTAAAAATTCATAGATATATGTAGGAATATTTTCCTTTAAACCAAAATCTAAAACCCTGTTTCTGCATTGACCTATTCCAACAATACACTTAACATTTCCTAAATATGGAATAAGATCATCAAAATTCTGCCCACGATCAAGACCACCTAAAATTAAAATAATTGGTTCACTAAAAGAAGATAAAGCAATCTGTGTACATTTAGTATTAGTAGCCTCTGTATCATTATAAAATTTTCTTCCCTCTACAGTATCGACATACTCAAGTCTATGTTCAACACCCCTAAAATTACTAATAACCTCTTTAATTACCTCATTTGAAACATTCAATTCTTTCGCTATCATTATAGCACACATACAATTCTCTATATTGTGTACCCCTTTAATAAAGATTTCATCATCAGAAATAACCTTTTCTCCATAATAGAAAATATCACCATTACTATAATAAGCACCACTTATTTCCTTTTGGCTAGAAAAATACTTAACTGTTGATTTAATGTTCTTAGTAGAATCAATAACATCATCATTCTCTATATTTAAAATAGCTACATCATCAATTGTTTGATTTTGAAACAATTTAGTTTTAACTCGTTTATAATTATCATAACTCTTTAAAAAATCAATATGAGCTGGACTCAAGTTAGTCATAACTGCTATATCAGGTTTAAATTTACTCATATTTTCTAGTTGCTGGCAAGAAACTTCCATAACTATAATACTATCGTCTTTGATTTTATTTAAGATACCACATAAAGGATAGCCTATATTACCTGCTAAAAAGACTCTATCACCAAATGCTTTTTTAAGAATTTGGTAAGTAAGAGTTGTAGTTGTAGTCTTTCCATTAGTTCCAGTTATTGCTACTAATTTGACACCTTTTGGTAATAGTCTATAAGCCATTTCAGCTTCATTAATAACTTCTATACCAAGTTTTCTAGCTTGTAAAACATATTTATGATCTATAGGAACTCCAGGGTTTTTAATTAAATAATCAAAAGAACTATCTAACAAATCATCAGGATGAGAACCAAATACAAGCTCAACACCTAACTCTTTTAATTCTTTTATTTGATCCTTATCTAATTTCTCCTCTTCTTTTCCATCATTAAGTATAACTTTGTTTCCTCTTTCTATTAATACTTTAGCCGCAGCATAACCACTTCTAGCCAATCCAAGGATTAACACTTTCTTATTTTCAAACATCTTATATCACCAATAATATTATACTACTAACTAGGCTATTTAACCACCATAAATTTATTGAAAGAATTTATTAAAATATGGTATAATAACAAAAGAAAGGTGGCTTGCGCATGAAAATAGTAACATTAAGACCAGAACAGTTTGACAAATTCGCATCAACTCATCGCTACAGAAATTATTTTCAAACAACAGCGTATGGAAACACCATGACAAAATTCGGATATAAAGTTCACTATTTAGGAATAATTAATGACCTAAATTCCTTAATTGGTGCCACTATGATTATGTATAAAGAAGTCTTCATGAAAAACAAAATAGCATATGCTCCAAGGGGAATACTATTTGACTATGAAAACACTAAGGCTGTTAAAGAATTGGGTACAAAACTTAAAAATCTACTAGGAAAACAAGGCTTTATGCTGCTAAGAATGGATCCATATATTCCGATAAGTGTTAGGAGTAATAATGGAGATATACTAAATATAAACAATCAGGAAGATATGATTATCAAAGGTTTAAAACAAGCTGGATTCAGCTATAAAGGAAAGAATTTATACTTTGAAAATGAACATTCAAGATGGGAAGCACTAGTATTACTTAATAAACCCGAAGAAGAATTATTTAATAGTTTTGATAAAAGAACCAGAAACAAAATAAGAAAAGCAATTAATGCTGGAATAATTGTTGAAAAAGATGGTAAAAAAGATTTAAAGCCTCTATACGAATTTATCAAAAAAAAGGAAAGAAAATCTATAAAATTTTATGAAGAATTAAAAAACTCTTTTGAAGATAATTTTGAAATATACTATGCCAAAATTGATACAGAATCTTTTGTAGTTAACAGTAGAAGAATTTATGAACAGGAACTACAAAATAATGAGCAACTTGCTGAACAAGTTCAAAACTTTAATTTAAACCCTAAAGAGCGTACAAATTATCTAAATAAAAAGATGGAATCAGATAAGCTAATTTCATCCTATAAAAACAACCTATTACTATCCACAAGATTACTAAAGGAATACCCAGAAGGTATAATAATCGGTGGATGTATAACTATTATATATGATAATGCAGCATATATATACACAGAGGGCTTTAATGAAAAATATTCACATCTTAACCCTAATTATCTAATAAAATGGGAATTAATTAAGGAATATCTTGTTAGAGGATATAAATACTTAAATTTAAACGCCATAGTAGGTGAATTTGAAAAAGAGAACAAATACAGAGGATTAAATGAAATGAAGCTAGGATATCATACTATAATAACAGAATATGTTGGTGAATTTGACATCATATTAAATAATTTCACATATAGCTTATATAAAAATTTCAATAAATAAAGTATATAATTTAACAGTTATATACTTTTTATAATTAAAAAAACTCGTTTCAATATGAAACGGGTTTTCTTTATTAATTTATATATTACTCAACGATTTCAGTAACATTACCAGCACCAACAGTACGTCCACCTTCACGAATAGAGAATTTAGTACCTTGTTCAAGTGCAATTGGGTGAATTAATTCAACAGTAATGTTAACATTATCACCTGGCATAACCATTTCAGTTCCTTCTGGTAATTCAATAACACCAGTAACATCTGTAGTTCTGAAATAGAATTGAGGACGATAGTTTGTAAAGAATGGAGTATGACGTCCGCCTTCTTCTTTACTTAATACATAAACTGTAGCCTTAAATTTATGATGAGGTGTAACACTTCCTGGTTTAGCAAGAACTTGTCCACGTTCAACTTCTTCACGAGAAATACCACGTAATAATACACCAGCATTGTCTCCAGCTTCAGCATAGTCTAATTGTTTACGGAACATTTCAATTCCAGTAACAACAGTCTTCTTAGTTGGCTTAATACCAACGATTTCAACTTC
>CAKPJX010000003.1 GCA_934163035.1 uncultured Bacilli bacterium
TTTTACCATGATCTACGTGTCCAATTGTACCAATGTTAACATGTGGTTTTGAACGATCAAATTTTTCTTTTGCCATATTATAAATTCCTCCTCTTATATACAATATTTATTTTATCTAATAATTGAATATTTTTCAACTATTTGATATCAAATTTTAATTAATTTCCACTTTTTTTAATTATTTCTTCAGAAATATTTTTAGGTACTTCTTCATAATGATCTGGGAACATTACGAACTGTGCTCTACCTTGTGTATTAGAACGTAAAGTAGTAGCATAACCAAACATTTCTGATAATGGAACCATAGCACTTAACTTAACAGCATTTCCTTGTGCTTCTTGACCAAGTGGCTTACCACGACGAGAAGTTAAGTCACCCATAACGTTACCAAAATATTCTTCTGGAGTAGTAACTTCAACCTTCATTATTGGCTCAAGTAGTACAGGCTTACATTTATTTTTAGCTTCTTTTAATGCAAAGCTAGCTGCAATCTTAAATGCCATTTCGTTAGAGTCAACATCATGATAAGAACCATCGTATAATGTTGCCTTAACATCTATCATAGGATATCCTGCAAGAACACCTGTTTGTAAAGCTTCTTGTAATCCTTTGTCAACTACTGGGATATATTCACGAGGAACTACACCACCAACTATTTCATCAACAAATTCATAACCCTTATCTGGATTTGGCTCAAATCTAACCCAAACATGACCATATTGACCACGTCCACCAGATTGTTTAATATATTTACCTTCACACTCACCAGCTTGCTTAATAGTTTCACGATAAGCAACTTGTGGTGCACCTACATTAGCCTCAACGTTAAATTCACGTCTCATACGATCAACTAATACATCTAAGTGTAATTCACCCATACCAGCTATAACTGTTTGACCAGTTTCATGATCAGTGTGAACTTTAAACGTAGGATCTTCTTCAGCTAATTTTTGTAATGCTAATGCCATCTTATCTTGATCTGCTTTAGATTTTGGTTCTACAGCTAATTGAATAACTGGTTCTGGAACAACTAAACTTTCCAAAACAATTGGCTTTTTCTCATCACATAAAGTATCACCAGTTGTAGTATTCTTTAATCCAACTGCAGCAGCTATATCTCCAGTGTATACATCTGAAATTTCCTTACGGTTATTAGCATGCATTTGAAGAATACGACCAACTCTCTCTTTTGAATCTTTAGTAGAGTTTAAAACATATGAACCACTTGATAAGTGACCAGAATAAACTCTGAAGAATGTTAAACGTCCAACGAATGGATCAGTCATAACTTTAAATGCTAATGCAGCAAAAGGTTCACTGTCACTAGGATGACGTAATTCTTCTTCACCTTTTAAATTGTGTCCCTTTATAGATTCAACATCTAATGGACTTGGTAAATAATCAATAACGGCATCCATTAAAGGTTTAATACCCTTATTTCCTAAAGCATCTCCACACATAACAGGGAAAAATTCAGTAGAAAGACAACCTTTACGTATAGCACGTTTAATCATTTCAACAGTAACTTCTCCACCATCAAGGTAAGTTTCCATCATTTCATCATCAAACTCAGCAACTGAGTCGATTAATTCAGCATGTTTTTCTTCAACCAAAGATTTTAAATCTTCAGGAATTTCAATTGCTTTAGCATCTTCTTCAGGCTTACCATCAAATTCAATAGCTTTCATAGTAACTAAATCAATAACTCCGCGGAAGTCATCTTCAGCACCAATAGGCCATTCAATTGCCTTAGCATTAACTCCTAAACGATCTTTAATTGACTTTAAACTATATGCAAAATCAGCACCCATTTTACCCATTTTATTTGCAAAAATAATTCTAGGTACCATAAATTCATCAGCTTGACGCCATACTGTTTCCATTTGAGATTCAACACCAGCTTGGGCATCAAGTAATGCTACTGATCCATCTAATACTCTCAAACTACGACTAACTTCAATAGTAAAGTCTACGTGTCCTGGAGTATCAATGATATTATAACGATATCCTTTCCAATGAACAGTTGTAGCAGCAGATGTGATAGTAATACCACGCTCTTTTTCTTGCTCCATCCAATCCATTTGTGCAGCACCATCATGAGTTTCTCCTATTTTATGGATATTACCACCATGAAATAGAATACGCTCAGTAGTAGTAGTTTTACCTGCATCGATATGAGCCATAATACCAAAATTTCTAGTTTTTTCTAAAGACGTATCTCTTGTCATAATAGCTCCCTTCTACCATCTATAATGAGCATAAGCTTTATTAGCTTCAGCCATTCTATGAGTATCTTCACGTTTCTTAACAGCTGCACCTGTACCATTAGATGCATCAATTATTTCATTGGCTAAATTATCAGCCATGCCTTTACCACCGCGTTCACGAGAATACTTTGTAAGCCATCTAAGACCCAAAGCAAGACCTCTCGCTGGACTTACCTCTATAGGTACTTGATAGTTAGCACCACCAACACGACGACTCTTAACTTCAAGTTGCGGTATAATATTTTTCATAGCTTCTTCAAAAACTTCAAGAGCATCCCTACCGGTCTTGTTCTTTACTTTATCAAAAGCTTCATAAACTATAGATTGTGCGATTCCCTTTTTACCATCCAACATAATAGTGTTAATTAATTTAGCAACAACTTTTGACTTATATATTGGATCTGGTAAAATATCTCTTTTAGCAGCACGTCTCTTACGCATTTTTACTTCCTCCCTTCAAAAATACAATTTTACTTACTGTCTTTTGGTTTTTTTGCACCATACTTACTACGACCTTGTTTACGGTCTTTAACACCAGCAGTATCTAAAGTACCACGAATTATGTGATAACGAACTCCGATTAAGTCCTTAACACGTCCACCACGAATCAATACAACACTATGTTCTTGTAAGTTATGACCAATTCCAGGAATGTAAGTATCTACTTCCTTACCATTAGATAAACGTACACGAGCATACTTACGTAATGCAGAGTTTGGCTTCTTAGGTGTCTTAGTACCAACACGAGTACATACACCACGTTTTTGAGGTGAATTAACATCAGTTGTTTTCTTTTGAATAGTATTTAAACCGATTCCTAAAACAGGGGCTTTACTCTTTCTTACCTTATCATTACGATTTTTATGAACTAATTGGTTAATTGTAGGCATAAAATATATCTCCTTTCTTTACACATATCCAGGTGTGTCATTTTACCCTTTAAATAAAACTTTGCATAAAAAGCAAAGCTATTTAACCAGCAAAAATAATATAACACCTTATAAAAACAATGTCAATACTCATATTAAAAACTTATTCAAAAAAATGATTTTTATAACAAAAAGGAGTAGAACTCTACTCCATAAATTGGTCTTCTAATTTTTCTAATGGTTCTTCATCCATAAATTCTGATTTAAGCTCAAATTCAACATCTCTATAAGCTTTACTACCAGTACCTGCAGGAATCAATTTACCAATTATTACATTCTCTTTTAATCCAGATAGTGGATCAACTTTACCCTTTATAGCAGCATCTGTTAAGATTCTAGTAGTCTCTTGGAATGATGCAGCAGATAAGAATGAATCAGTTTCAAGAGCGGCCTTAGTAATACCTAATAATATTGGCTTCCCTAAAGCAGGCTTTTTACCTTTAATAATTGCATCTTTATTACCATCAGTAAATTCTCTAAAGTTAACTAAAGAACCAGGTAAGAATTTAGTATCTCCACTTTCAACGATTCTAATCTTAGAAATCATTCTTCTAGCTATTACCTCAACGTGCTTATCAGAAATATCAACGCCTTGAGATCTATATGTATTTTGAACTTCTTTTAGTATATATTCTTGAGTAGTAATTGGATCAGTAACAGCAAGTAATTCTTTAGGACTAATAGCTCCTTCAGTAAGTCTATCTCCACAGCTAACTGTATCACCCTTTGCAACACAAAGTTTAGAACCATAATTAGTAACATGTTCTTTAGTCTCTAATTTGTTAGTAATACTAATCTTATATTTACCATGATCTTCTTTAATTTTTGAAACTGTACCATCAATCTCAGCAATAGTTGCTTTTGCTTTTGGATTACGAGCTTCAAATAATTCTTGAACACGAGGAAGACCTTGAGTAATATCAGCATCACCACCGTGAGCAACTCCACCAGAGTGGAATGTACGCATTGTAAGCTGAGTACCAGGTTCACCGATTGATTGAGCAGCCATAACACCAATAGCTTCACCAACTTCTACTAAGTTACCAGTAGCTAAGTTACGACCATAACATTTTTGACATACACCGTTAGGAGTAGCACAAGTTAAAATAGTACGTATTTCAACTTCAGTTATACCAGCTGCTACAATTTTATCAGCTAAAGATTCAGTAATCATTTGTAATTTATCAACAATTACTTCTTTAGTTTCTGGATTAATAATCTTCTTATTAGCAAATCTACCAACAATACGATCATGTAAGCTTTCAATTACAGAACCTGTTTTTTCATTAATAAATGCATGAACAACAACACCTTGATCAGTACCACAGTCTTCTTCACGAACAATCATGTCTTGACTGACATCAACTAAACGACGAGTCAAGTACCCAGAATCTGCAGTTTTTAAAGCTGTATCTGCTAAACCTTTACGAGTACCATGAGTAGATAAGAAGAATTCAGCAACTGACAAACCTTCGATAAAGTTTGAAAGAATTGGAATTTCTACTGATGTACCATCTGGCTTAGCCATAATACCACGCATACCAGCAACTTGAGTAAAGTTTGAAATATTACCACGAGCCTTAGAGTTCATCATTATGAATATTGGATTATCAATATCGGTATGTGAAATAGTTTCAAGTTCAGCTTTTACTTGGTCAGTAGCATTATTCCAAGTACTAATAACGTTGTTATAACGTTCTTCATCAGTTATTAAACCTCTCTTATACTGTTTATTAATCTTATCAACAGTCTTTTGAGCTTCAGCAACAATTTCAGGTTTCTTCTGACTAGTTTCAACATCAGCCATACTAACAGTAATACCAGAGATAGTAGAATACTTAAATCCTAAATCTTTTAAACTATCAAGCATGATAGATGTTTCAGTCGTTTTATAGCGTTTAAATATTTGTGCAATAATTTTTTCAAGAGTTCCTTTAACAAAAGGATTAACTAAAGGCATCTCTTTAATAGCCTCAGGTATATTAACTCCTCTGTCTAAGAAATACTTATTAGGAGTAATACTAGAAATATTAGTATCAGTAGGTTCATTAATATAAGCAAATGAATCTGGTAAAATCTCATTAAACTTAATCTTTCCTACAGTAGTAACTAAATATTTACCCTTCTGACTCTCTGTAAATAATTTATGTTTAAATGAATCAACTGGAATAGCAATACGAGTATGTAATGTTATTTCACGTCTTTCATAAGCCATCAAAGCTTCATTAGTATTTTTAAATACTCTACCTTCACCATCTTCTCCAGCTTTTTCCATAGTTATATAGTAATTACCTAAAACCATGTCCTGACTTGGAGTAACAATAGGATCACCACTTGAAGGTTTTAAGATGTTGTTAGCACCTAACATTAATAATCTAGCTTCTGCTTGAGCCTCTTCTGATAATGGAACGTGAACAGCCATCTGGTCACCATCAAAGTCAGCGTTAAATGCTGGGCAAACTAATGGGTGTAGACGAATAGCCTTACCACCAACTAAAATTGGTTCAAATGCTTGAATACCAAGTCTATGTAGTGTAGGAGCTCTGTTTAACATAACAGGATGTTCTTTAATAACTTCCTCTACTATATCCCAAACAACAGGATCTTGATTATCTATTAGTCTTTTTGCGGCCTTAATATTATGAGCTATATCTTTTTTTACTAAACCATTAATAACATGAGGTTTAAATAATTCAAGAGCCATCTCTTTAGGTATACCACATTGATACATTTTTAAACTTGGTCCAACAACTATAACAGAACGACCAGAATAATCAACACGTTTACCTAATAAGTTCTGACGGAAACGACCTTGTTTACCTTTTAACATACTAGATAAAGATTTTAAAGGTCTATTTCCAGCACCAGTTATACTTCTACCACGACGTCCATTATCAAATAAAGCGTCAACTGCCTCTTGTAACATACGTTTTTCATTTTGAATAATGATACCAGGAGCTCCTAGATCTATAAGTTTCTTTAAACGATTATTACGATTTATTACTCTTCTATATAAATCATTTAAGTCACTAGTAGCAAATCTTCCACCATCTAATTGAATCATCGGTCTAAGATCAGGTGGAATTACAGGGATACAATCAAGTATCATCCACTCTGGCTTATTTCCAGATTTATAGAAAGCATCTAAGACATCCAAACGTTTTAATAACCTAGTTCTCTTTTGACCTTGAGCAGTCTCTAATTCACTAGTTATTTTATCTATATCAGCCTTTAAGTCAACCTTCTTTAGCAATTCCTTAATTGCTTCAGCTCCCATGCCAACTTTAAAGCCAGTACCATATTTTTCATAATATGCACGATATTCTTTTTCAGAAAGTGTTTGCTTATTCTCTAAAGGAGCATTTCCTTTATCAACAACAACATAACTAACAAAGTATAAAACTTCTTCCAAATCTCTAGGACTCATATCAAGAACTAATCCCATACGAGAAGGGACACCTTTAAAGAACCAAATGTGAGATACAGGAGTCGCAAGTTCAATATGACCCATACGTTCACGACGAACCTTTGATCTTGTAACTTCAACTCCACATCTATCACATACTATATTTTTATAACGAACTCGCTTATACTTACCACAAGCACATTCAAAATCTTTAGATGGTCCAAAAATCTTTTCACAGAACAAACCATCACGTTCTGGTCTAAGAGTACGATAATTAATAGTTTCAGGTTTTTTTACTTCACCATAAGACCATTCACGAATTCTTTCTGGAGAAGCTATACCTATTTTTAAAGCATCAAATTTATTAACTTCTATCATTAAATATCAGCTCCTTCCTCAAAACTATCTTCCATATCTTCAACAAACTCTTCGTCTAAGTCATTCATATCCTCGTCTTCATCCTCATCGATATCATCATCAACAAGTACATCTTCATCAGTAGTAACAACATTCAAATCTTTTGTTAACTCTCTAGTTGGTGACTTTTCCAATTCATCAATAGATAAATTTAAATCTTCTCTATCTTCAGCATCTTCTATTTCTTTTAATTGTAATGTTTCACCTTCATCATTAATGATAGATATATCAAGACCTAGTGCTTGGAATTCTTTCATCAATACTCTGAATGATTCAGGAACACCAGCTCTATTTATTTCTTGTCCCTTAATAATAGACTCATAAACTTTAACACGTCCTACAACATCATCAGATTTAACAGTTAAAATTTCTTGTAATGTATGTGCAGCACCATATGCATACAATGCCCAAACTTCCATTTCTCCAAATCTCTGTCCACCAAATTGAGCTTTTCCTCCAAGTGGTTGTTGAGTAACTAATGAATAAGGTCCAGTAGAACGAGCATGTAACTTATCATCAACCATGTGATGAAGTTTAATCATGTACATTACACCAACAGCAATTCTATGATCAAATGGTTCACCGGTACGTCCATCATAAAGAACTGTTTTACCATCTTCAGCCATTCCGGCTTCTTTCATCATTGCCTTTATATCATCTATATGTGCTCCGTCAAAAACTGGAGTAGCAATATGAACACCTAACTTCTTACAAGCCATACCCATATGGATTTCAAGAATCTGTCCAAAGTTCATACGAGAAGGAACACCCTGAGGGTTAAGCATAATATCAACAGGAGTACCATCTGGTAAGTATGGCATATCTTCTTGAGGAAGAATTAGAGAAATAACACCCTTATTACCATGACGTCCAGACATCTTATCTCCTACTTGTATCTTACGCTTTTGAATTATATATACACGAATAACTTTAGAAACACCAGCAGGTAATTCATCATTATCTTTTCTAGAATAAATTTTAATATCATGAACAATTCCATCACCACCATGAGGAACGCGTAATGATGTATCACGAACTTCACGAGTTTTCTCACCAAATATTGCATGTAGCAATTTTTCTTCAGAAGTAAGTTCTGCCATACCCTTAGGTGTAACTTTACCAACAAGGATATCACCTTCTTTAACTTCTGTACCAATAGCTACAATACCATTCTCATCCAAATTACGACGAGCTTCCTCACTTACATTTGGAATATCTCTAGTTATTTCTTCAGGTCCAAGTTTAGTTTCACGACATTGCATTTCATAATCTTCAAGATGTAGTGATGTATACTTATCATCTTTAACTAAGTTTTCATTTAAGATAACAGCATCTTCATAGTTATATCCATTAAATGTCATGAAGGCAACTGTCATATTTTTACCTAATGCTAATTCACCCATATCAGTAGAATTACCATCTGCTAAAATAGTTTTACCAGCTACAACTTTATCACCAGGATGAACAATAGGTCTTTGATGAGAACAAATACTAGAGTTTGCAAGTTCAAAGTTAGCTAAAGTATATGTATCTTTTCCTTCCTTTGTCTTAACAATAATTTTCTTAGCATCCGCATATTCAACAATACCATCACCCTTAGCAATTACCTCAACACCAGAATCCTTTGCTGCTATAAACTCAACACCTGTACCAACATATGGAGCTTCTGTCTTAATTAAAGGCATAGCTTGACGTTGCATGTTCGCTCCCATTGAAGCACGAGTAGCATCATCATGCTCTAGGAATGGAATACAACTAGTAGTAACAGAAACAACCTGTTGAGGAGATACGTCAATATAATCAACTTGTTCAGGTTTAGCTAAAATATTTTCTCCACGGAAACGAGCATTTACAAACTCATCTGTAATTGTATTATCTTCATCAGTTCCAACAGTTGATTGTGAAATAATATAATCTAATTCTTCATCAGCTGTTAAATAACATACTTCATCAGTAATATGACAATTATTAACTTTTCTATAAGGAGTCATTATAAATCCATAATCATCAATTTTAGCATAACTTGCTAATGATGTAATAAGTCCGATGTTAGGTCCTTCTGGAGACTCAATTGGACAAATACGACCATAGTGTGAAGAGTTAACGTCACGAACTTCAACACCAGCTCTATCACGAGAAAGACCACCAGGTCCTAATGCAGATAAACGACGTTTATTAGTAAGTTCTGCAATTGGATTTGTTTGATCCATGAATTGTGAAAGTTGACTGCTTCCAAAGAATTCTTTCATAGCAGCGGTAACTGGTCTAATATTTATAAGAGTCTTAGGAGTAACTTCTTCCATTTCTTGAGTAGTCATTCTTTCTCTAATAACTCTCTCCATTCTAGAAACACCAATTCTAAATTGATTCTGTAAAAGTTCTCCAACTTGACGAATACGTCTATTACCTAAATGATCGATTTCATCAAAGTTTCCTACTCCACCTAATAAATTCAAATAATATGAAACAGAAGCAAAAACATCAGAAATAGTTAATCTCTTAACATTAATTGATTGATCATTACCGATAACAGAAATAGTCTTCTTTTTATCAGCAGGATCATATATTTTAACTATTTGTACTTTATTATATTGATCTAATTCTTCATTAACTTTAACTTCACAAACACCAAAACCTTTAGAAAGAGCTTCCTTCAATTTAGGTAAGTTTGCCTTAGTTATAACATCACCCTTAGAGAAAACAACATTACCATCAACTATAATATCTTCAGCTAATGTTTGATCTAATAATCTATCAGCAACATTTAATTTACGATTAAATTTATATCTACCAACTTTAGCTAAATCATATCTAAACTCATCGAAGAAACGAGTAATAATTTGGTTCTTTGATGAATCCAAAGTAGCAGGCTCACCAGGTCTTAATTTTTCATAAATTTCAATTAATGCCTCATCTGTATTCTTAGTAGAATCCTTTGCTATTGTATTTTTTAAATAGAAGTTATCACCAAACATACCTAAAATATCTTCATCGCTAGATAAACCAAAAGCTCTAAGTAAAGTAGTTAAAGTAACTTTTCTTGTTCTATCTATACGAACATATAAAACATCTCTCGCATCTGATTCAAATTCTAACCAAGTACCACGAGTAGGTATAATTTGTGAAGTAATTAATTCACGTCCATTTTTATCTATTTCTCTATTGAAATAAACACTAGGAGAACGTACAAGTTGAGAAACAATTACACGTTCAGCACCATTAATAACAAAAGTACCACTTTCAGTCATTATAGGCATATCACCCATAAATATTTCTTGTTCTTTAACTTCACCAGTTTCCTGATTAAATAGACGAACTTCAACTCTTAAAGGAGCAGAATAAGTAGTTTCTCTATTCTTACTTTCTCTAATAGAATATCTTGGTTCATCAAAATGATAATCACCAAACTCAACTCTTAAAGTACCAGAAAAATTTTCAACAGGCGAAAAATCCTGTAGAACTTCCTTAATTCCAGTTTCAATAAACCAATTATATGATTTCTTTTGAATTTCTAGTAAATCTTTAAGTTCATATGAACTTCTGATTCTTGAGAAATTTCTTCTTTGTCGATGATCACCACAATTAACTAATTTAAATGACACTAAATTCACCCCACCTATCATAATTTTTAAAGGAAAATATAACTAAACAGTACACTTAATTATAAAATATCCCTTACTTTTTGCCAATATATCTACAGTATATAATTTTTTTAAGTCGACAATTAGCGATTTTGCACCCTGTTCTTTTCTAACTACCAAAAAAAGATGACCATTACTTTCTAAGTAATTTTTTGCATTCATCACTATATCATAAACGACTTTTTTACCAGCCCTAATTGGAGGGTTAGTAATAATTGAATTGTATTTACCATTAACGTTTTCATAACAGTTACTATAAAAAATATTAACATTAGAAACATGATTTTCATTTACATTCATCTCAGCTAAATGCAAAGCTCTATAGTTGACATCAACCATATCCACTAATGCCCCAGTAACCTTTCCAACAACAATGCCAAATACTCCATATCCACATCCCATATCAAGAATTTTGCCTCCAACTTCTTCTGTCGGGATTGATTCAAGAAGAAGTCTACTGCCAAAATCCAAACCGTTCTTAGAAAACACACCATTATCAGTTAAAAAAACAAACTTTTGTCCTAAAACAAAGCACTCTGTTTTCTTAATATTACTAGGTAATTTGTCGTTTGAAAAATACTGTCCCATGATACTCACCTTTTGACAAAAAAAGAAGGAGAAAACCATATATAAAATACTTAGTTTTCTCCCTTTCGAAACATATATTACAACAAAAAGAAATTTATGTCAAACATTTTTATATTTTTTTACAATTTTTTACACAATTTTTAACAACATAAATAAAAAAACTGGAAATTAATTATTTCCAGTAAGAATCTTATAAAACTATTTTACTTCAACAGTAGCTCCAGCTTCTTCTAACTTAGCTTTAATTTCATCAGCTTCAGCTTTAGCAATGTTTTCCTTAACAACACCGTTTGAATCAACGATATCTTTAGATTCTTTTAATCCTAAACCAGTAATTTCTTTAACAACTTTAATAACAGCAACTTTAGCAGCTCCAGCATCAGCTATTGAAACAGTAACTGTACTTGGGCCTTCATCAGCAGCAGCTCCAGCAGCAGGTGCAGCAACTGCAACAGCAGATGGATCAACACCAAACTCTTCTTTCATTGCATCTACTAATTCCTTAATTTCTAATAAAGTCATTTCTTTTAAACTACTGATAAATTCATCTCTTGTTAATTTAGCCATTTTTCTTTCCTCCTATTTAAATTAATTTTCTTCTTTTTGCTGACTATATAAGTCTAAGCAAATTGATAAATCTCTAGCAATTCCAATCATACCGCCAGCCAACATAGTAAGTAAGCCTTCTCTTGAAGGAATAGTTGCATATTCAGCTAATTTAGCCTTATCTGCAGTTTCACCATCAATGATACCAACTTTTAAAACTAATGCTGGGTGACTATCAGCAAACTCAGATAAAACCTTAACTGGTGCTACCTGATCCTCACCAAATGCAAAAGCACTAGGTCCATTTAAGTATTCATTAAGATCAATACCCAAATCATTGAAAGCTCTAGCCATCAAGGTATTTTTATAAACCTTATAATCTGAGTTAGTCTCTCTTAACTTACAACGTAATTCTTTAGCTTCAGCATCTGTTATACCACGATAGTCAAATAAAACTATAGAATTAGCAGACTTAATACGATCTGTTATTTCATCAATAACTATTTGCTTTTGTTTTAAGTTTGCTTCACTTGCCATAAATTCACCTCCCTAATATATTTATACATGCCATATAAAAAGTTCCAAACACCTGTGCCTGGAACTTTAACATACTAACTAAGTCCTCGGTAGGATTTATTTGTATACCTACTGTCTATGGCACTGCAATCGAATTTATTATAATCTACAAAATCCTATTTGTCAAAACTATTTTCAACTTTTATTCCAGGACCCATAGTAGATGAGATTGAAATATTCTTAACATAATCACCCTTAACACTTGCAGGTCTAAGTTTAATTATGTTAGAAACAAATGCATTTAGGTTTAGAAGTAAATCTTCATCACTAAATGAAGTTTTCCC
Source organism: uncultured Bacilli bacterium (assembly GCA_934163035.1). Lineage (GTDB taxonomy): Bacteria > Bacillota_I > Bacilli_A > RF39 > UBA660 > CAG-877. The sequence goes on from CAKPJX010000003.1 coordinate 12,655, forward strand.
AATAACACCATGAATATTTCCAAAACTATCAGTTCTATATTCAACACGTCCAGCTTTAACTTCATTAACAGCCTTTGCAACATCAACTGTAACAGTTCCTGTTTTAGGATTTGGCATTAAACCTTTAGGTCCTAAAATCTTTCCTAATTTACCAAGTAATGGCATCATATCAGGAGTTGCTATCATTGTATCAAAATCAAACCAATTGTCTTTCTCAATTTTCTCTAACATATCAACATCGCCAACATAATCAGCACCAGCTTCTCTAGCTTGATTAGCCTTATCACCTTTAGCGATTACTAAAACTCTATTAGTCTTTCCAGTACCCTTAGGTAAAACTATAGCACCTCTTAATTGTTGATCAGCTTTCTTAGTATCTAAGTTTAATCGCATAGCAACTTCAACAGATGCATCAAATGAACTAATAGAAGTTTCTTTAACTAACTTAATAGCTTCTTCTTTTGAGTATACTTTATTCTTCTCTAATTTAGAAACAGCTTCTGTATACTTTTTTCCTCTTTTTTTCATTTCTATTCCTCCTTATGTGGTAAAAGCGGATTAATTAAATTCCTTCCACGTAGGTAAAACCTATATGACTATAAATTTATTTATTCATTACCTTCAATAGCAATTCCCATATTCTTAGCTGTTCCAGCAACAATATCCATTGCTTCATCTACTGTATAAGCATTTAAATCAGGTAGCTTAATATTAGCAATTTCTTTTAATTGTTCCTTAGTAATAGTAGCAACAACTTCTTTAGATCCTTTAACAGAACCCTTAGTAATCTTTGCATACTTTTTCAATAAGAAACTTGTTGGTGGAGTTTTAATAACAAAATCAAAGCTCCTATCATCATATATTGAAATCTCAACAGGTAAAACGTCACCCATTTTATCTCTAGTAGCATCATTGTACTTAGTACAAAAATCTTGAAGATTAATACCAGCTGGTCCTAACACAGTTCCTACTGGTGGAGCTGGTGTAGCCTTTCCTGCTTGAATTTGTAGTTTAATTTTCTTAATTGCTTCCTTTGCCACGAAAAACACCTCCTATATAATTTTAGTTTTCGCGAGTGGTCCAAATAGCTTGATTCCCGCTTTTAATAAATGCAAACCATGCTTCCCACTAAATCTATATTAACTAAATATAGCCATTAAATAATAACATAAAGTTATCCTATTTGCAAGAATATTATGCATTTTCTATTTGATTTAGTTCAACTTCAACTGAAGTTTCTTGTCCAAATAGGTCAACATTAAGCATAACTTTTTGATTAGGTAAATCAACTGATTCAACCTTACCAAACATTCCACTAAATGGACCACTAATAATTTTAACTTTTGATCCAGGTTCAAGTTCAGTCTCAACATTGATTCTACTAATTCCCATATTACCAAGGATTTTATCTACTTCATATGGTTGTAAAGGAGTTGGTTTTGCTCCCTTACCACTCGATCCTATAAATCCTGTTACTCCAGGAGTATTACGAACTACATACCAAGCTTCATCTGTCATAACCATTTCAACTAAAATATAACCAGGAAACATCTTTTTAACTCTTTCCTTAGTAACTCCATCTTTTACTTCTACTACCTTTTCCTCTGGAATAACAACCCTAAAAATATAGTCTTGCATATCCATGGATTCAGCTCTCATTTCTAATTTTTCTTTAACCTTGTTCTCATGACCAGAATAAGTGTTAACTACATACCATTGCTTTTCCATAAATTAACTCCTTTAACTAAATAATGATTGAACTAATGCAAAAAGAACATCAATCAAGTAAAAGAATAAAGAACAAAAGACAATAAAACATATTGTAGCAACAGAATACTTAAACATATCAGACTTGCTTGTCCAATGAACCTTTTTAGTCTCATCACCTACGCCATTACAAAATATTCTAAATTTTGCCCATAAACTTTTCTTAGATTTTGAGGAATTATCTTTCTTAGGTTTGCTTTTAGTAACCTTCTTCTTATTAGGTTCCTTTTTATTCTTCTTAACATCAATATCTTCCAGTCTATATTTTTCAACTTTTTCCCTTTTTCTAACTTCAGCCATAAATGATCATGCTCCTTTTAATCAAAATAAAAACACTTCCTTGTGTTCACCTCTAAAGTAGCATAAATAAAAGGAAATGTCAAACATTTTTAAGAAATATGTAGTAACCATGCCAAAACAGTAAAAATAATACCAAAAGCCGATACAAAAAGTGGTATTAATAAGAAGCTAACAAAGGCTGCATCTTTTGTCTTATTAAGATCATATATAGAACTATATTGATCATCACTCAAAATACTTTTACCATTACTTTTGGACAACATTTTATTGCCTTTACTGCTAGATTGCCCCATATTACTAATATTTGAAGATTGATTATTATTACCATCTAAATTAGCACCTAAAGCAGATAATTCTCTATTTCTTAATTCATTACAAAAATCAACTAAATAAACATTAGCACCTCTTTGAACAACACCTTTATAGTAAGGTATATCCGTACTTGGTAAAAAGGTAGAAAATTCATCAAAATTATCAACCAAAAAATCTCTTTTTAAATAAGGTAAACAATCAGTATAAATACCAATTTGTAAAAAAGCAGTATCAAAAATATTTTGTCTAACTATATCAGTTTTAGTTTTATAATCATCAGGCATAGTATCAAGTTCATTAAATCTTACTCGAGAATACGTCCCATCTAAAACATCAATATTAGCAGGTAAAAACGAAGAGACATAATATCCTCTATTATGTATATATTTTAAAGATGAAGACATACTAATAAATAAATTACGCCTTTTTTCAGTATCACCATTAAATTGTAACCATTCATCTAAGCTAATGACATTATCAGCATTCGATTTACCTATACCAAACACGACTCATCACCTATTATTAGTTTAAAACATATTTAAAAAAATTACAACACTAAGAAAATAGCTTTTCATCTTTAATTTTATTTTTGATTCTATAAATTCTTCCATCTATTGTACTAATTGGAATATCAAGCAAAGTGCTTATTTCTTTATAGGAAAAACCATTATACCTAAGTTCAAAGATACTACTATAATTAATATCAAATAAACACTTTATATGTACAAATTGTTGATATGCAAGCTTTGAAAAAATTATCTGTTCTGGGTTAGCAAAATCTGGGGCGTTTTCATACAATGTCTCATCAAATAAACTATTATCTAAAATATAATTCTTTTTACTATTCATATTTCGACAATACGTTATCAAATGTCTATTTATACATAAACTGGCATAAGAATAAAACAAAATACCACTATTTTCATCATAATTACAAATAGCTTGATTTAAAGCAATATACCCTTCCTGAACTAAATCATCAAACTCCACTCCATGCCTTTTAGCAAATTCAGAATACTTAGATGCTATTTTACCAATTAGTGGTCTATATTTTTTAAATAATAAATCCTTTGCACCATCTTCATTCTCCCTAACCATATACATAACTTCATAATCATTAACTTGTTTATAATCCATAAATCCTCTACTTTCTATTACGGATCATTTCATAAATCATAATTCCTGAAGCAACAGAAGCATTTAAGCTATTAGTTTTTCCATACATTGGAATTTTAGCAATATAGTCACATGCTTTAGTAACAATTTGAGACATTCCTTTTCCTTCGTTGCCGATTACTAAAGCTTTCTTTCCACTATAATCAATATCACGATAATCCAAATTACTATCCAATGCTGTACCAACAATCCAAAAACCATTATCTTTAAGTCTCTCAATTGCATTAACCAAATTGGCAACTAAAACAATGTTCATATCATCTAAAGTACCAGCACTAGTTTTCATAACCGTTGAATTAACTTGAACTTGCCTATCCTTAGGAATAATAATAGCATCAACACCAGCAGCTTCACAGGTACGAATGATGGCTCCAAAATTATGTGGATCCTCCAAATGATCCAAAATAACTACAAATGAAGTATTATCATTCAAAATTTCTTCAATTGATTTATACTTATAATCCGGAATAGATAGTAGTATACCTTGATGAACTCCTTTTGCCAAATTATCAATTTCTCTTTTTTGCTTATATTCAACTTTAATATTTTTACTTTCTATAAGTGAAATAATATTTTTATCATCAAAACCCTCCTGTAAAATTATTTTTGATACTTTTTCATTTTTATTAAGCAATTCCCTCGCAACATTTCTTCCATAAACTAACATACATCTTCACCTAAAATAAATTTCATTATTTCATTTATTCTTTCCTTTTTATTTTCAAAATCCAAATAACCTATAATAGCCTCTAAACCAGTTGCAAATTTATAAGTAATGATATCACAACTCTTAGGATGTGATGTACTTCTATAATTTCTTGCTCGCTTAAAGACATCTATTTCATCATTATTCAAAAAATTAGCATCTAACATTTTAGTCACAAACTTTGCTTGATTTGGAGCACTAACAAAAGAAACAGCCTTCTTTTGTAAATCATTAACATTAGCAATACCAGACTTTATCAAAAATCTTCTAACATAATTTTCATATATTGTATCACCTAAGTATGCAAGTACTAATACATTAATTTCCTTTGTATTCATAATAAAACACCATTAAACTCTTACTAACAAGTATAAAACTGCACAAAAGAATATGCAGTCTTAATATTAGATAACTTCGTAAGTTGTCCCTTCCCTAGTATCAATTAAACGAATTCCAATAGCTAAAAGCTCATCTCTTATCCTATCTGCTTCAGCAAAATCCTTCCTCTTTTTAGCATCACTTCGTAAAGTAATCTTTTCCTTTATCATTTCTTCATCAATACTAACACTACTATCAGTATCTTTTAATAAATCAAGTGACAATACTTCATCAAACTTAGCAATTAATTTTCTTTTAGTTCCATCAGTCAAATCAGAATCTTTAACAACATCATATAATAACGTAATCATATTAGATGTATTTAAATCATCTTCAATAAATTCCTTAAATTTATTTATATAGCAATCATACTTATCTTGTTGAAGATCTCCATCGCCCAATTTCAAAATACGATTTTTAAGCTTTAAATATGCCTTTTCTGCTCCATCTAAAATATCAAATGAAAATGTTAATTGATTATGATAATATGAATTTAAACATAAATAACGGTAACTTAAAGGATTATATCCCTTCTCTTCTAATAAAGAAACGGTCAAAAATTCTCCTTTAGATTTACTCATTTTACCAGACTTATCATTTAAAAATCCCATATGTACCCAGTAATTACACCACTTATGTCCTAAATAACATTCACTTTGAGCAATTTCATTAGTATGATGTGGGAAAATAGCATCCTCTGCACCACAATGTATATCAAGTCTTTCTCCTAAATATTTTATTGAAATACCTGAACATTCAATATGCCAGCCAGGATATCCTCTACCCCAAGGAGAATCCCATTGTAGTTCTTGATTTTCAAACTTAGAATTTGTAAACCATAAACCAAAATCAAATGGATTCTTTTTAGCAGTATCCGCTGAAATATCATCTCTAGCCGCAACAATTAAATCATCACTATTACGTCCAGATAATTCATAGTAGTTAGAAAACTTAGAAGTATCAAAATATACATTTCCATCAGAAATATAAGCATAACCTGATTCTAATAATTTAGAAATCATCTTTATATACATATCGATATTGTCAGTAGCATTAGAAACTACATCAGGCTTTTTTATGTTCAATTTATCACAGTCATCAAAAAAACATTTTGTATAGTATTTTGCAATCTCTAAAGAAGATTTGTGTTCCCTTTTAGCCGCAACAGCCATCTTATCTTCACCTGTATCACCATCACCAACTAAATGACCAACATCAGTAATATTCATAACTCTAGAAACATCATATCCAATAAATCTTAATCCCTTCTCCAAAACATCTTCAGATATATAGGTACGTAAATTTCCAATATGAGCATAACTGTAAACCGTTGGACCACAAGTATACATATTTACTTTTCCATCTTCATTTGGAATAAACTCTTGTACTTTTTTTGACAACGTATTATATAATTTCATAATTATCACCTCGATGACGATAGTATACCATAATGAATATAAAAAATAAACTAACGATTAATATTTACCTCATCATTTAAATAATTACGTAAAATTTTATCCACATGCCGAGCGCCAAATTCATTATAATTACACTCATTTTTTATTTTATCCACAAATTCTGTGGAAATAGTCTTTTTATCAAAGCCAAATTTCAAAGCTCTATCTCGTATAATATTACCAATTGTCTTGGAATCAATTGAATTAAAATATATTATTTTATCAATTCTATTAACAAATTCCACTCCTAAAAATGATTTAAACTTATTGGAAATAATATCATTCTTACTTAAAAAGCCAACTGATTTAGAATTAGTCCCAAGATTAGAGGTCATAAATATAGTAGTATTTGCAAAATTTATAACCTCACCAGACGAATCTGTCATATGACCATCATCAAAAACTTGTAGAAAAAGTTTTAAAACATCAGGATGAGCTTTTTCAATTTCATCAAGTAAAATAACAGAATAAGAATTATTTTTTATTCTATCCAATACATAATTATTCTCACTAAATCCTACATATCCTGGAGGAGATCCAATTATTTTACTTATTGTATGCCTTTCTCTAAACTCACTCATATCAATTCTAATGAAAGCATCCTTAGGATATAGTAATCTAGCATACTCTTTTGCCAAAAATGTCTTTCCAACTCCACTTTTACCAACCAATAATAATGAATTTGGTACCGTTTTATTAACTTTACGGCTTAAAGTTACATCCAGTAAATTGTTAATAGCCGCATCTTGCCCCTTAACAACATCACATAAACTCTTATAAATACTATTTCTATCAAATTTAACTAACTCTTTAACCGGAATTTTTGTCTTAGCATAAACAACATCATAGACAATATCACTAGTGATAGATTTAACTACATTATTACCCATATTTTTAATAAAGTTCTTATTAAGCTTGCTTTCTAATTCCATTTGTTTATCTTTCAATGTACTAGCAAGTTTATAATTATGATTCATAATTGCAGTATTCTTCTCACTTTTAATATCATTTATCTTAGCCAATAATTCCTTTTGCTTTGCTTCATAAGAATTATCTACAATTGCTGCCTTACAACAAGCTTCATCTAGAATATCGATAGCCTTATCAGGAAATTTTCCCATATTAACATATCTTTCGGCTAGATCAACTATTAATTTAATAATTTCATCATCTATTTTAACTCCATGATAATTTTCATATATTTCTCTAAGTTTTAAAAGTATTTTTTCAGTATCATAAGCAGTTGGCTCCTCTATATAAATCTTTTGAAATCTCCTATCTAAGGCCTTATCCTTTTCCATATATTTTTTATATTCACCAGTAGTAGTAGCTCCTATAATTCTAATCTTTCCTCTAGCTAAATATGGTTTTAAAATATTTGAAGCATCAATTGCCCCTTCGGCACCACCAGCACCTACTAAAGTATGTATCTCATCTATAAATAAAATTATATCTTTTTCCCTTTCCAATTCATTAATAATCTTATTTATACGTTCCTCAAATTCGCCACGATACTTAGTACCAGAAATTAATCCAGCCATAGATATACTTAGAACCCTATTATTTTCAAGTTTTCTAGGAACTCTACCATTTACTATTCGCCTAACAAGTTCTTCAACAATAGCCGTTTTACCAACTCCTGCATCACCTATTAACAAAGGATTGTTCTTAGTTCTTCTTAATAAGATTTCAATCAGTCTCGTAACTTTGTCATCCCTACCAATAACAGGATCAAAACCATCATCAAGATATTTCTTATTCAAATCAGTAGCATATTCCTCTAATAATAGACTACTCTTTCTTTTACCATTATGATAAGACATTCTATTAGAAAACTTTTCATATAACAAATCGGTGTCAACATTCATACCAAGTAAAATCCTATTCGCAACACCATCGCCTTCTTCTAATAAAGAAATAAATAGTTTTTCCACAGTCACGATACTATTATCCTCTTTACTATCTAAAACAGCATTCTCTATAATCCTCTTTAATAATGGAGTATACAAATACCAACTATTGCTAACCTTTCCCTCTCCAATAACCTTAATAATTTCATCTCTATATTTTTCATAAGTTATCTGATATTCATTTAATAATTGCGTAACCTCTAGATCTATATTATGCAAAATTGATAATAAAAGATGCTCACTACCAACATATGGATGTTTAAGTAAACTCATTTCTTTTTTTGCCATAACTAAAACTTTTTGAGCATCCTCATCAAATTTTGAAAACATTAACATCATCTCCTTAATATAATTTTAGAGCCATAACATAACCAAAATCAATAAAAGCCATACCCAAAAAAAAGACAAAATACTATAAAAAAAAGAGGCTTTAGCCTCTAATATTATTTATTGCTATATTTAGATTTATCTAGTGCTAATATCATATAGAATACGAATGGTAATAAAATAAGACCAACTGCAAAGCCATTACTTTTACCAAATTTGTGAGCCAATTTAATATCAACTAATATCATAAATACTATATTAACAACTGGTATAAGCATAAGTAATGATAACCAACCATTATAACCAGCAAGTTCAAATAAAACATATTCATTATAGAAAGGAACTAAAGCAGCCCAACCTTTTTGACCAGCCTTCTCAAAAACCTTCCAACAAGCAACATACATCATAATAACTACTATTATAGCAGCTACAATACCTAAACCTGCTAAGAATGATAGACCAGATACTATGAATAATACAGTAAATATAACAAATAACTCTAATAATAATTTCCAAATAGTTTTAATCCATTTACTATATGGAACATCTAAATAATATAGTACACACATTAGTACAACACTAGTAGGTGCTATTAACATAGAAAGTCCATAAGCAGTTTGGAATAAAGCTCCAATAACAGGATATAATTTAGTGTTATCAGTAATACTAGCTAAATAAGGTAATACACTTTGATATGCATATAATGGTTCAACATTAAGTATACCAGTAAGCATACCAACTATCATACAAACAAAAGCATCAAGTCGTTTAGTTAGAGTAAGTAAAGCCTTATAGATAACCAATTGGAATGGATGATAAGTTGTAATTACTAAACAAGTATAGATTAGTATAACAATAACTCCTAAAGGAAGAGCCTTTTTTAAACCATCCATAAATCCTTCACAAATATCACGACATTTTGTCTTATATACTATTGTTAAGAATAATAATACAAAGAACATTACAACAGTAAGATCAACAATTGTCCAAGAACCAAATTCTTTAACTGTTCCTAGTAGCTTTCCAAAAAGTGGGAAACCAAACAATTCAAAATCTAAAACTGAAGATGTTGCACTTGTAAATGCAGTATTATTAAATCCAGTTGACCAGGAAATGAAAGCCAAAACCATTATAACAAATAAAATACTAAATGAAACAACAAATGGCCATATACTGTGGTTAACTTTATCATCATTTTGTGGAACTAAATAACTATCATCAGATTGTTCCTTAACTACTATTACATCATCTTCTTTAACAGCTGCTTTTATGTCCTTACGACTAGATTTAGAAGACTTCTTAGTAGTAGTCTTTGATGAAGTAACTTTCTTCGTACTTGAAGCTTTCGAATTAGAAGTTTTAACACTAGATTTCTTAGTAGTTTTAACCTCTTTAACTGTCTCTGTTTTACTAGCGGCTTTTTTAGTCTCTTTAGTACTAGAAATTAATACTGATTCATGCCTTCTAATATATATAACTATATTAAATATTAAAAGAACCAAACCAATTAATAGAATTACTATTCTAGTAAGCATTTCATAAGTGAAGTCAACACCAAGAACTGATAAAATAACGCTTTCATTAGAATATGCTAATGTTGTTCCAGCTAAACCAATAACTGTAGAACCAACCAAAGTTAAAGCTGCTGTCATCTTATCATATCCCATTAAAATAATAATTGAAACTAACATTGGGAAAAAGACAAGAGCTCCTATTTGTAAACCACATATTGAAACTAAAATAGCATTTATTATAGCAATAAGTGAAATTACAAATTTTCCATTTTTCTTTAATTTATCAGAAACTTTATTTAAAAAACTATTATAAGCAGGAATCTTATATAAAACTCCATAAAAGCCTCCAATAATTAAAAGAAATAATGCAATGTGTCCAAAGTAAGACAATGCTGTAACTGGATAATTGAATAAATCAAAAATACCCATTTGAACGCGGCCTTGTTCAGCATATCCACTTGAAAAATAAGCAGCTGGAAATATCCAAGTAAGTAGCATAATAACTAATACTGTAACAAGAACGACTTTAATTATTCTATTCTTTTTCATTTTTTAACCTCCCACTATAATTATACTACAAGTGCCTTATTTTACAAGGAATTTAAACGTTTTTTAGCAATTTTTTATCAAAAAAAGAAAACTGACCACCTCAGGTCAGCTAATTTTAACTATTTTTGTTTCATTGTAGGGAATAATAAGACATCTCTAATAGACTCTTGCTCTAAGAATAACATACACAATCTATCAATTCCATATCCAATTCCACCAGCTGGTGGCATACCATATTCAAGTGCCTCAATAAAATCCATATCAATATCATTTGCCTCTTCATTACCCTTATCTTTTTCTTCAATTTGCTTTTCAAATCTTTCAAGCTGATCAATAGGATCATTTAATTCAGTATATGCATTAGCAAATTCTTTTCCTGCTATAAATAATTCAAATCTATCAACAAATCTTCCATCTTCAGGATTCTTTTTAGTAAGTGGAGAAACCTCAATTGGATGTCCATATAAGAATGTTGGTTGGATTAAAGTTTCCTCAACATACTTTTCAAAGAATAAATTAGTTATATGTCCAACAGTTTTCTCATGTTCTTGAACTTCAATATGATGTTCTTCAGCAAGCTTCAATGCTTCATCAACAGTCATTTCACTTCTAAAGTCAATACCAGTCTTCTCCTTAATAGCATCAGTCATACATACTCTCTTCCAGGGTCCTTCAAGATTTATTTCATAACCACTGAAATTATATGTCATCTTACCAAAAACTTCTTTTGCTATTGTCTGATACATCTTTTCAGTTAAATCCATCATTCCTTCTAGATCACTGTAAGCAAGATAAGCCTCCATTAAAGTAAATTCTGGATTATGTTTTGGATCCATACCTTCATTTCTAAATACGCGTCCAATTTCATAAACAGCTTCCATTCCACCAACTAATAACCTCTTTAATGGTAACTCTAGTGCTATTCTTAAATACATATCTAAATCTTGTGCATTATGATGAGTAATAAAAGGTCTAGCAGAAGCACCAGTTAAAAGTGTAGATAAAATTGGTGTTTCAACTTCAATAAAGCCTCTATTATCCATAAAATTTTGAATACATCTAATAATTTTAGGTCTCATAAAAGCAACACGTCTTGATTCCTCATTCATTATTAAATCAACATATCTACGTCTATATCTTTCTTCTATATCAGTTAATCCATGGAACTTTTCAGGAAGTGGTCTTAGTGCCTTAACTAGATGAGTATACTTAGTAGATCTAACACTCAATTCACCTGTATCTGTTCTAAAAATAATGCCATGTATACCTACAATATCACCAATATCAGACTTTTTAAACAATTCATAAACATCTTCACCAACTGCATCTTGTCTAATATAAATTTGTAATTGTCCATATCTATCCTGAATATGAAAGAATCCAGCCTTTCCTTTACGTCGCTTAGTCATTATTCTTCCAGCAACAACTACAGATATTTCTTTTTCTGCTAAATCCTCCTTTGACATATCAGAATACTTTTCCTTTATCTCTAAGGAATTAGTAGTAACATCAAATCTACTACCAAATGGATCAATTCCTAAAGCCCTAATATCTAAAGCTTTTTGTCTACGAACTAATTCCTGTTCACTTAACTCTCGCATAATTCTCTCTCCTTTACTCCATCAGCTCTAACAACAATTGTGCCAGCTACATAATCGTGAATTCCCCTTCCACTCTTACTAAACATTATCATAATTAAACTGATAAATGTTACAACATAATCAATACTTTTAAACAACAATCCACCATAACGATATATATTAAAATTAGAAATAGCTACAAATGCAAATATAATCATATCAACAAAAATAGAATTGATGATTAAAGATCTAAATATCATGCTATTTATAGTTAATTCACTAGAATCATATTTAACTACTTTTATTTTAAATATCTTTTTACCAAGCGTTTGTCCCCTATTGTAAAATTGATAAACAATAAAATACATTATAGATAAAAATATTGAAATTAAAGTAGCAACACCCTGTTTCTGAGCAGCCTGAAATGAAAGTGATAAACTTTCAGTCATATATGTTTTGGTATTAATATCTTTATTAATATATTTTTGTTGTATTTCTACCATATCATCTTGAATTTTACTAACAGATTTTTGATCTACAAAAAAGCTACCTATAAGAGAAACAACTAAAGTAACTATCATAGTATCTAATATAAATGCACCCAATCTTTGTATAAAAAAGGGTTTTATAAAGCCATCATTCATCTAATATTTCCTCCTTAAATTCATTTAATATAGAAATTATATCACAAACTTGATGAGTTTTATACACTTTCTTTTTAACATCACTTGAACCATTAATACCTTTTAAATACCAAGCTATATGATTTCTAATCTCAAGACAAGCCAAACGTTCATCCCTAAAAGAACACAAATAATTTAAATGTTTCAAACACATATCTATTTTTTGAACTGGTGTAGGAATAGTTAAACTATCTCCATTTAAATAACTAACAGTGTTTTTTATAATCCAAGGGTTACCCATCGTAGCCCTGCCAATCATTATAGCATCACACTTAGTCTCATCTAACATTCTTTTAGCATCTTCTACTGTTTTTATATCACCATTTCCAATAACAGGAATTAAAACATTATTTTTTACTTCACCAATAATACTCCAGTCAGCATTCCCAGAATATCCTTGGCTTCTAGTTCTAGGATGAACAAATATCGCCTTAGCCCCTGCTTTTTCTATAATTTTAGCAACTTCGACAGCATTAATATGTTCACTATCCCAACCACTTCTAATCTTTACAGTTACAGGAAGGGAAACAGCTTTAACAACAGAACTAACAATATTATATATTCGATCAGAAAATTTAAGTAATCCAGAACCTGCCGCTGCTCTAACGGCAACCTTAGGCACAGGACACCCCATATTAATATCTATTAACGAAATATTATAACGATCCGCAATAATTTTAGCAGCCCTTGCCATAACATCAGGATCAGACCCAAATATCTGAACCCCAACCGGCATATCAATTGTATCAATACCATTAAGCATTTCAAATGTCTTTTTATTGCCTCTTACTATAGCTTCTGAACTAATAAGTTCAGTAATTGCTAATCCACACCTCATCTCAGATAATATCTTCATATAAGCAGGATTAGAAATTCCAGCCATTGGAGCCAAGACCACCTGATTTTTAATTTGTAAATCCCCAATTTTCCATTCCATATACAAATTCCTAACTATTATTTTTTTAATAAATCTCTAATTTCTTCCAGTAATAATACCTCGTCACTTTTAACTGCAGCAACTGTTTCTTCTTTCTTCTTAAAATTTTCAAATAATTTTATCACCATAAATATACAAAAAGATATAATTAGAAAGTCAACAATCGTTTGAATAAAACTACCGTACGCTACTTTAACTCCAAGTACTGTAAAAGTCAAGGAATTAAATTTAAGTCCACCTAATATAATACCAATCAAAGGCATTAAAATATCATTTACTAAACTTGTAATAATTTTACTAAAGGCAGTACCAACAATAACACCAACAGCCATGTCAACAACATTTCCTCTAGAAATAAAACTTTTAAATTCTAAAATATAATTAGTTACCAATTCTTTATTCTTATTTTTTCTGTTTTTAGAACTCATTTTTTCACCACCAAAATTTAAATCTCAATAAAGATTATAATATATTTAAATAAATTTGCAAAGAAAAAGAACTATCTAATTAGTTCAAATTATCTAGTTCTTTTAATATTTCGGCCTTTGTTAATTTATCATAGTCTTTAATGTTCTTCTCTTTAGCTATTTTTCTAAGCTTAGTAATAGACATTAATTCATAATTATTATCTGAATCTTCAGGCATTTTTTTATTTTCTACTAAGTAATCAATTTGTTCTTTAGTTAAAGTCTCATACTCTAATAAAGATTCAGCAATTAATTTTAATAATTCTTTATTTTCTTTAATAATTTTAGTTGCTCTATCATGACAAGAATTGATTATCTTACGCATTTCCATATCTATTTCATTAGCAACCTCATTTGAAAAGTGCTGTGCTTTATTATAATCTCTACCTAAAAAGACACTACCTTCTTGTTGTTCAAATTGAAGAGGACCTAAATCACTCATTCCATATTCACAAACCATAGCTCTAGCAATCTTAGTAGCTTTTTCAAAGTCGTTATGTGCTCCTGTTGTTATTTCCCCAAAAGTAATCTCTTCAGCAGTTCTACCACCTAGTAAGCCAACTATTTCTTCTAGTAAATCAGTCTTAGTAGAGCATAATTTTTCTTCACTAGGAACCATCATATTATACCCACCTGCTGAGCCTCTAGGAATTATAGTAACCTTTTGAACATCATTAGCATTTTTTAATTTTAAACCAATAACAGCATGACCAGCTTCGTGGTAAGCAACAAGTTTTCTATCATTTTCACTATACTTACGAGACGTTTTAGCAGGACCCATAAGTACTCTATCAGTAGCCTCATCTATTTCACTCATAGTAATACTTTCTTTATTACGACGAACTGCTAAAAGTGCAGCTTCATTTAATAGGTTTTCAAGATCAGCACCACTGAAACCAGGAGTTCTCTTAGCTAAATTAGCAAGTGTTATTCCATCAGCAAGTACTTTATTTTTTGCATGTACTGCTAAAATTTCTTGTCTTTCTTTTATATCTGGTAAATTAACCGTAACCTGTCTATCAAATCTTCCTGGACGAAGTAATGCAGGATCTAATACATCAGGCCTATTAGTAGCCGCAATAATAATTATTCCCTCATTAGCACCAAATCCATCCATTTCAGTAAGTAATTGATTTAAGGTTTGTTCACGTTCATCATGACCTCCACCTAAACCAGTACCTCTTTGACGACCAACTGCATCAATTTCATCAATAAATATTAAACAAGGAGCATTGCGTTTAGCTTGTTGGAACATATCTCTAACACGACTAGCACCAACACCAACAAATAACTCAACAAAGTCAGATCCACTTATAAAGTAAAATGGAACATTAGCTTCTCCTGCTACAGCCTTAGCTAATAAAGTTTTACCAGTTCCTGGAGGACCAAATAATAACACACCTTTAGGAATTCTAGCACCTAATTTTTGGAATTTCTTAGGATTCTTTAAGAAATCAATAAGTTCTTTTACTTCTTCTTTTTCCTCTTTTAATCCAGCAACATCTTTAAAAGTAACTTTATTTTTATCACTATTAAGTCTTGCTCTACTTTTTCCAAAATCAAGCGAACTCTTATTACCAGCCATTTGTCTAGTTAAAAACCAGAATGCGCCAACAATTAATAATAAGATTGGTAATACATTAACTACAAAAAGTAAAACTGTTGATGAATCAGGATCAGGAATTGTAGTAAACTTAAATCCTTGTTCATCACTTGCACTAACTATCTTCTTCATTACTTCATCGCTTAGTGGAAGTCTAACAAAGAATGACTCATTATCTTTATACCCTTTTAAAGTACCTCTAACTTCATAAGTATAAGCATTAGCTCTAGCAACAAGCTCTAATTCTTTTACTTCACCTTTATTCATTACATCAATAAATTCATTATAAGTTAAATCATTAACCACTTTATTCATTACATTAAAAGTATAAAATATAGCTAACATAGCTAATGCTAAAAATAAATATGGCAACAATCCTCTCTTAACATTTTTTTTCTTCATAAATTCCTCCTAACTATATTTCAATATTATATCATAGTCTTCACTTTTTTTCTTATCAAATTTAGATTTCTTAATTCCAGGTATCCATACAACTTTACCAACAGAATCAACAACAATTGGCCAAGAATCCCTATCATCTAATTTAATCTTTTTGTCAATAAAAACATCCTTAACCTTCCCGGAACCAGTTATACCCTTAAGCCTTATCTTATCACCGATCCTTCTAGTCCTAACAATCAAAGGTAAAACAATATCAGAACTATTAAGTCTACATATACTATTACTGTTACTATCACAACTATCTACTTTCTCAATCACATGATTATTTGGTAAAGTAACATAATCATTAAACTCAATTTCATAATTAGTAATTGCATTAGTAACCAAGACTAATTCTAACACATTATAACTTTTTTTCGCAACAACATCATTAGGTAAATTAACAAAACTGTTAACTTTTTTACTATAAATCAAATTCATAATAAGATCAATATGCTTATTATTTAGAAGAATCAAATCATCTTGATAAAAACTATCAAGTAAATAATATAATATTTCTTTTTGTAAAAATTGATCTTCTAACTTAAACTTTTCAATATCAACAACACCATTATTAATAACTCTCTTAATTGCATTATTTCTAGCTCTATCTATAAACTTTTCGGCATCACTTAAAGTCTCACTAAATTTATAAAATTTTAAATGTACATTATTGTCTTCACTCTTTAAGAATGGAAGTATATATTTTCTATATCTATTTCTAGTATATTTATCTTTTAAATTAGATTGATCAATAAAGTAGGGAACATTATTTTTCTTATCATACTCTTCTAACTCTGCCTTTGTGTATAAAATAAGCGGTCTAACAATCTTATAAGTACCCATATCAACAATCTTTTTAAAACCACTATATCCATTTAAATTAGAGCCCCTAACAATTCTCATCAAAACAGTTTCCATCAAGTCATCTCCATGATGAGCAGTCATTAAATAATTAGCATTATATTTTTTTACTACCTCTTCAAAGAAATGATATCTAATATTTCTAGCTTCATTATGAAAATTATCATCACCATACTCTTCAATTACCATTGTCTCAAAAGCAATATTATTTTCTTCACAATACTTTTGCATAAATATTGCCTCATCATAACTCTCAGCCCTTACATTATGATTTACATGAGCAACAATCAAAGACAATTTATACTTAGTACGTATCGATAAAAGCATATGCAATAAAGCCATTGAATCTGGTCCAGTTGAACATCCAACAACAATTATATCTCCACCATTAAAGGAAAAATTCTTATCAATATCAATCATATATACTCCTCCAAGCTAATGTATAGTATATCACAAAAAAAGAAAAAGAGATAACTATTTAGATTCCTCTGGAATTTTAATAATAAACTCCCCATCTTTAGAATATAAATATTTCTCTCTCGCATATCTCGCAATATAATCAGGATCCTTTAATCTATCTGCATCAGCTCTAAGTTCATCCTCTTTCTCTCTCAAGTTGACTAGCTCTTTGTCCAGTTGCTTTTTCTCTTTATATTTATCATATATCTCAACCCAAGATTTTCCAATAGTAAAAGTAGTAAGTCCTATTATAAAAATAGACGTACATCCCAATAACAGCAATCTAAGTTTTTTCTTTTTAACTTTTCTACGCTTTTTTGGCAAATCACTATCACCTACCATTACACCATACATTATAATAGATGAAAATAATAGATACAACAAAAAAAGAAAAAAATATAACCACTTTACAATATTTAGTCACATTTTTTTACCTAAAAATAATTTAGCTACAAAAAAACCCAAAACAAATGATAGTAAAAAATATATATGTAAAATACCAGAATTAATTTTACTTATAATTATAAAGTATAATAATGAAAAATCAATTACATATATTAAGGTAAAAATAATCCTAGATACCTTTTTACCATGAAACAAAAATTTATGATTAAGTCTAGTAATAACATAAAAACAAATTCCATAGAAAAAGGAAAAAAATAGTGATATTAACTGTGCTTTTAAATTCATTACTTAAACAGTCTATTAAAAATACTATTTTCTTTATTTTTACTAGAACTATCTTCAACATAATTAATACCACTAATCATTCCCTTAATTGAAACATTTCCTTGTAAAGTATCCAGTTTTATAAGTTCAAGATCATTTCCTTTTATAATCATAAAACCAGAAATAGTTTCTAACAAAAACTGTTCATTATCAAAATTTTCAATCTTTTTTACTCCTGTTACTACCAATGACTTCCTATCTAACAAACTAATACCATGATTATAACCATTAATACTATTTTCTTGTTTATCCATAATAGCCTCCTAAAAAAGACTATGCAAACAGGAATAAAAAAATTACAAAAAAAAGATGTTTCCATCTTTTTAGAATTTATTCTTCTTCCTCACTGTCTTCATCACTAGCATTTTTATATGCATCCAAAATTGCTTCTTCAAACATTGAGCGAACTTCTGGATTAATAGGGTGAGCTATATCACGATAACCTCCAGTAGTAGTTTTACGACTAGGCATAGCTATAAATAAACCGTTGTCTCCTTCAATAATACGAATATCATGTACAGCAAAGCTATCGTCGATTAGTACAGAAGCAATACCTTTCATACGAGAACCTTCCTTCTCAATTTTACGTACATTTACTGATGTAATTTTCATGTAAATATTCCTCCCTCTTAAAGTTTAAAACTTTATAACTACATTTTATAATAATATTATTGAAAATGCAACAATTTTTATAAATCTAGGAAGGCTAATCAACAATTTCCAAATTTTCAACTAACAAATCACTATAACTAAAAGATTTAACCTTAGAATCATCTAATCTAATAATAAATATAGCTGGATAAACATCAGTAATTACTCCTGAAAATTCATCAATCTGATTTCTTGCTCCTTTAAATCTAAAAGAATGCAATATATCTTTATTTTGTAAGACCATCTCTCTAACCTTATCTAATGTCATCTTGGATACCCCACATACATCATACCATTAGTAATTATTCCACCAATACCATCTTTTCCATACTTTGTTTTTTCAATCAAATGGATTAAATCTATACTTTGATTCTTGTTAGATAACGCCAAAGAAGTTGCAATAATAGCTGGATCTAGTGCATGAATGTTAATTCTTTTAGGACTTGATGCAAAATTAGCACCAGCTCTAATCAACTCCTCATAATTTGATTGACAAGCACCAGCAATAACAATTAATTTATCCTGACTTTTCTCATATTTTCTAGCTGCTTTAACAGCCTCAATAAAATTTGATGTATTTTGGTAACTGTCTAAGCTTTTAATATCTTTCTTTCTAGAATAATAAGCATCATGCCCAGTAATAACAACAATATCTGGCTTAAACTCATTTAATAATTCATAAGTCTTAAAAGGCATCTCCAATTCAGATAAAGCTATACCATTAGCCTTAACTTTCATATCCTTATAAAAGGTCATACACCTTTCTAAATAATCTTCATCTCCATCAATATGTAAAATCTTACCGGGTAAATAAAAATACTCACTTCTATCAATCTTTATATCTCTAAGATTTTCCTCAATTATTTTTTTATCTTGACTACTATCTGTAGATCCTGCAGCTACCAGATCATCAATCAAGCTATCCGCGCAAAGACGTAAATCTACACCCTTTAAAAAGACAACATCACCTTCAAAACCCACAATTTTAAAAAGGACATCATGCTTATGAGAAATTCTAGTAACAATATCTCCAATTTTAAAATCCAATAGAATCATCTCCACTTAAATATATGAAGAAAAAAGATTTATATGAAAAAAATTAGCTTACGCTAATCAATTAATCTATTGGCTAAATCTACAAAAACTGACAAATCAAGCTCTTCAGCTCTACTTTTAAGACTCAAATTATGTTCCAATAAAACACTTTCAAGAACTTTTAAGTCATATTTACCTAAATTATTTTTAATTGTTTTTCTCTTAAATCTAAAACTATCTTTAACCAAACTTTGAAAAAATGAATAATCTTTTATCTTTGGCCTATCTTTTTTTTCTGTAAAAGAAATAACTACACTATCAACATTTGGTATAGGAACAAATTCATCTCTAGAAACAAAAAACTCTAATTTAATATCAAAAAAATACTGTAATATAACAGAAATAGAACCATATTCCTTGTTTCCACATTTAGATGAAAATCTATCTCCAACTTCCCTTTGAACCATCATAACAATTTTTTTAAATTTAAGTCCACTATCTATCAATTTTAAAATAATAGGAGTCGTTATATAGTAAGGTACATTACTTATAAAGTACAAGTTATCATAATCATAACTAGATATATCATTCATTATATTAGCTTGTAAAAAGTCCTTATAAATCACTTTTACGTTAGAAACATTAGCTAATCTTTTATTAATTTCACTCTCTAAACTACTATCAATCTCATAAGCCAAAACATTATCAGCATCTCTAGCAAGTTCTCTAGTCATAATGGCACCACCTGGTCCAACTTCCAAAACTAAAGATCTAGGAGTAATATCAGCAGAATCAACAATCCTTTTAACAACACTATCATCTTTTAAGAAATTTTGTCCAAACTTCTTTTTAAATTTAACATTATATTTTTCCATAAATCCCTCAAATTATAATATTTCTATATCTTCATCTTCATTATTTTTTTCTTTATCATCATCTATTGAATTATCATGTAAAACTTGAGTATTATCTATACTATTCAAATTATCTTCAAGCAATATTTCACCAGTATTTTGATCATTAGTTAAAACATCACTAATAGCATCATTACTTTCATAAGTAAATTCAATAATATCATCTTGTAAATTAAGTTTTTCTTCTTGAGACTCATCATAATCAACAGCATAATATTGTTTTATTTTTTTAATTAATTTTAAAACATCATAAATGATAATTGCTGCAGCAGGTAAAGCCACTAATATTAAAAACCCAGATGAAGTTGTAAGCAAATGTCTAATATAACCAAGTTTTGGTATTCTAAAAAAAACTTTACCAAACACTTTAGATTCATCTACTAAAGCTGGATCTTCAGCATTATTATTATCACCTTTAGTTCTAAATACATATCTTCCACTATCAGTAAGTTCTTTACCAATTATCCTATGTGTTACAGTCAATCCAGAATAATTGGGATCACCAGAAGAAAATGTTATAATATCACCCTTTTTTAAATTCTTAGGATTACTTCTAAATATAACTACAGCATCATTAACATTTATATTAGGTACCATACTAGGTGAAACTATTATGAACGCTGCAAACAACGGTGATTTTCCATTATTGCTTTTCTTATTATGGATCGTGTCAACAAAATATATCAAAACAAGAAGAACAATAAAAACAAAAAGTAAACCAATAACATACATAAGAGATTTAGCTACAAAACATAATAAGTACTTGAGTTTTGATAAAAAACTATTATTAGATTTAAAGTTTCCATACTTTTTAATATTCATAACTACTCCTCCTATTTTCAATTATAATACGCCAATTAAAAAAAAACTATAATTTAGCAATAAAAAAAAGACGCTTTACACGTCTATTATAAAACTTTACCATATACGTTTATCTTCAGTTTATATTTCCTAATAATATTATCAAGTATAGTATTATCAGATACCCACATTCTTAATCTAAAATAATCATTAAAACTTTTTTTCTCTGCCGTATTATTTTCAAAAGATCCTTCATATAAAATCATACCATTAGCAGGACTTCCTAAAATACTTTCTTCATCATTAGGGATAAACTTTGAAGGTGTAGAAGTTATAGGAACATCAATGTACTTACCATCTTCATATTTTTGTAAGTAAATTCTTATATTATCATCAGATAAATGTTCATAATCAATAAAAGGAATCTTTTCAGCAACAACTTCATAGTTAACAGTAGTAATTCCAGCAATAGTAGAAGAAACTACAAAATCATAAACATTTCCTGAACCATCCAGTTTTTTACCAACACTATTAGACATTGGTACTGCATTTGTAATTGATATACCATCATTTTTTTCAACAAATGACATTGAAATAGTTCCAGTAGTAATTTCGTTTTCCTTAGTACCTGTCAAAGTAGTAACAAAAACTGCATAGGAAATACCAACCACAGCAATAATCAAAATGGCAAGTCCAAGAACAGATAAAATAATTTGTCTAGATAAAGAATTTTGCATATGATCCCTTCCTACATAATATAAATTACCACAATTACTAAATTAAATCAATTATCGAGCTTTTCCATAAACATCAACAGAAACAGTATAATTACTAAGTTGACTACTATCAAGACCAGAAGTATCAGATACCCAAATCTTAAGTCTATAGTTATCAGAAGAGTCCTTTTTACTAACACCCTTTAACAAAATCATAGAACCAGCCGGTGTACCAATGTCAGACTTTCCAGTTAAAGGTACATATTGCTTAGGTTCAAAAACCTTTGTGAATGTTCCACTTTTTTGTTTTTCTAAATATATTCTAATCTTATCATTAGATATTGTACTAGTAGGATCCTTCTTTATACTAATTTCATAATCTATCTCTTTAGAATCTTTCAATGTAGTATTAACAGTAAAATCAAAATAATAATTAACATTCTTTAATAGCATTCCATCATTATCAGAAAAAGTCAAAGAATTATCAATAGTTAAAGAATTACTACTATTACTATACGTCATTACAATAGATCCACTATCATAAACTTTATCTTTTTTATTTTTATTACCAGCAATACAACATACAAAAGCCAAAATAATTGTAAGTAAAAACAAAATACTGACAATAATAATTGATATTAAAACTTTTTTAGACACACCATTATTCTTTTTCATATTTCCTCCTACAATGAAGTCCTAACATTAATTTTAATTGTAAAATCTCTCTTATTTAAAGTCATAGGATAAGAGTCACTCAACCAAATCCTCAATTTAAAATTCTTAGTATCTCCATCTAACAGCTTACCAGAATATAAAGAAAGGCCTTCAGGTAAATCATTAAGCGACCTTAAACTACTATATGTAGGAATAACATTCTTTTTATAATCAGGCAAAGGAACACCATCACCATCAGTTAAATAGATTTTAACATACTTTAAATCACTATCATCACTTGTTACATATATATCATATTTAGCATCACCATCAGCAGTAACTGAAAAAGAAGCTTCATCAATAATACCCTCACCCAAGTCTATAATATCTAAACTCATACCAGATTTATCGGAAAGTGGCATTTCATTATTAATAGATAAAGTCAAATCAGAAACATCCACAATAACTCTTCCAGTATTGTTATCTACCAATTTAATAGAAAAACAATAAATAGAAAACAATATCATACATACACAAACAAGAATAATAAAACTCTTCTTATCAAAAAAAAACTTATTTTGTTCATTTTCCAATCTTATCAACCCCATTATCAAAATAAGATTATCATAAAAACTAAAACAAGTCAAATAAATTACAAGTAGTCAAAGTAGTAACATCCTCAACATTACCTAGATCAGTATTAAATATTTCAGCAACCTTTCCTGCTATAACAGGAATATACTTTGAACTATTTACTTTTCCCCTAAAAGGTTCTGGCGTTAAATATGGACTATCGGTTTCTAAAACTATGTCACCTAAAGACAACTCTTTAAGAACAGAAGGTAAGTTGCAATTTTTAAAAGTTACTACTCCACCAACGCCTAATTTGTAGCCAAGCTTTGTCAATATATTAGCCACTTCAAGGCTACCATTAAAACAATGAATTACGCCACGATTATTATGCCTTTTTAATATTTCTATGGTATCTCCCATAGCATCTCTTGTATGTATAACAACAGGCAAATTTAATTTTTCTGCTAATACAAGTTGCTTTTCAAATAACTGTTTCTGCAAAAATATATCATCCTTACCGTAATGATAATCTAAACCAATTTCACCAATCGCAACTACTTTTTTATTTTTAGAAACTATTTCTTCTAATAGCTTTAAGTCATCATCACTTATACTTGAAGCTTCACTAGGATGAAAGCCTATTGCAAGAAATATATCATTATATTTAGAACATAACTCTAATGCCTCATCAATAGTATCCTTAGCACAACTGCAATTAATTATAGCTCCTATTCCATTTTTTCTGTTTTCTGAAATAATAGAAAACACGTCATCATAATCGTCACTAGATAAATGACAATGTGTATCAATAAACATAACTCCTCCAAAATCATTAATGATTTTTTCTCCAACGATGTATCTTTATTCTAATATAACTAAGGATTATAAACAATAGATATGATAAATCTAAAAGACTTTTAGATTCAAAATAAAGTAAAGCAATTAATATAATCAAAAGTAAAAAAACATAGTCCAAAGAAAACAGCCTTTCATACTTATTATTATTCATACATTCTCCTTAAAAACTGCTAAAAACTACAAGAAAAATATAACATAAAAAAAAGAATATATTTCATAATTAGTAAAATAAATCCTCTTTTATAAACATTTTTACAAATATTTTACATTTTTTCCAAGAATTGTTCCTTATCAATACGTTTAAATAATATTTCCGGAATACCAAGCTCATAATTATTATTATCAAGGCAGGCTAAATCACATTTATCATTGTTAATTTGTTTTAATATTTCAGCACTAGTACTTGGCATAAAAGGCTCTAATAAGCATGCACAAACTCTTATAGATTCAAGTAAATTATACATAACCGTTTCTAATCTATCACGCTTATCTTCATCCTTTGCTAATACCCAAGGCGTAGTATCATCTATATATTTATTACTCAAACGAAGTACATTAAATATTTCAGTCAAAGCATCACTAACATGATAATCATCCATTAAAGTCCCAACTTTTGAATTTAAATCATTAATTTTTTGAATAAAGTCATTATCTATATCATCACTAACATGTTTATTATTGATAATCCCATCAAAATACTTATTTCCCATCGAAATAGTTCTTTGAACTAAATTTCCTAAAATATTTGCTAATTCACCATTTATTCTATCAATTAACAAATCATAAGTAATATTACCATCAGTTGCATAAGAAATTTCATGAAGTAAATAGAATCTAACAGCATCAACGCCAAATTTTTCAACTAAATCATCAGCATATATAACATTTCCCTTAGATTTACTCATTTTATCTCTATCAGTTAAAAGCCATGGATGTCCAAAAACTTGCTTTGGTAAATCAAGATTTAAAGACCATAAGAAGCAAGGCCAATAAATTGTATGAAATCTAATAATATCTTTTCCTATCAAATGAAGATCTGCTGGCCACAATTTTTTAAATTCTTCTGTTTCATTATCTACATCATAACCTATATTAGTAATGTAATTAGTTAGTGCATCTAACCATACATAAACAACATGTCCAGGATCAAAATCAACAGGTATACCCCATTTAATAGAAGTCCTTGATACACATAAATCTTGAAGACCAGGTTTAATAAAGTTATTTAGCATCTCATTCTTTCTTGACTCAGGTTGAATAAATTCTGGATGATTATTTATATAATCTTCTAATTTTTTTTGATATTTGCTTAATCTAAAGAAATATGCTTCTTCACTTTGTTCAATAACATCACGTCCGCAATCAGGGCATTTTCCATCAACAAGTTGAGTTTCAGTCCAAAAAGACTCACAAGGAGTACAATATAAACCCTTATATTCACCTTTATAAATATCACCATTTTCATACATTCTTTTGAATATATGTTGAACAACTTCTTTATGATGTACATCTGTAGTTCTAACAAAACGATCATAACTAGTATTCATTAGATCCCAAATATCCCTAATTGTCTTAGAAACCTCATCTACAAATTCTTGTGGTGTTTTTCCTGCTAAATTAGCCTTTTCCTCAATCTTAACACCATGCTCATCAGTACCAGTCTGAAAATAGACATCATAGCCTTTTAGTCTCTTATATCTAGCAATTGCATCAGCCAAAACAATTTCATAAGTATTGCCTATGTGAGGTTTACCAGATGTATAAGCTATTGCTGTAGAAATATAAAATTTTTGTTTCATAAAAAATCCCTCCAATTAAAAAATTTATTATAATACAAGGACGAATATTCGCGGTACCACCTTGCTTTATAATAAATTATCTTATTATACACTTAAATAGTTAACGCCTATATACGACCATATCTACATATCGATACAACAGTTCAGGAGCCATCTCTTATAAATAAATATACTCATTCTCACCAAATAGAGTTCTCTTAAATATTCAAAAAATATAAGAGCCACCATCAAAACTTTTAATAAACAAAAAAATTATAACATAATAAAACCTATTCTTCAATATGTTTAGCCAAAAATTGAGCTGTCAAACCTATAACCTTATCATCCAATTGACCAATATCATTATTATCAGATAAGGCCATAACCAGCCCTATAGCATCACCATTCATAATAATTGGATATACAACGTAAGAAAGACTTTCCTCAATATCCTCTAAAATTTGAATTTTATTTAAAGTTTCAGACACCAAAACTTTTCTTTCCTTCATTACCCTTTCCAAAAATTTAGAAATACTTTTATCAATATATTTCTTCTTTAAACTACCTGATGCAGCAATAAATCTATCTCTATCCGTAATTAAAACACTTTTGTTTAACGTTCCATTAATAACCTCAACTAACTGTTGAGAAATTTCTTCAATATCAGTCATCTTAGAAAATTTTTTTAAAGCTATCATTTCCCTATCAACAAAAATTTCTAAAGACTCACCATCTCTAATTCTAAGAGTACGTCGAATTTCCTTTGGAATAACAATTCTTCCTAAATCATCTACTCTTCTAACAACACCAGTTGACTTCATACAATTATTCCTCACTTTCTACATACTATTAGTTTCTCTGTATTATGTTTATTTATACCTAATATTTACTTCTCATTTATATTATAATCAATAATAACAAGATTTTATTTGGTAATTATTTCCATATAACAAAATAAAAAAAAAGAAGCATCACAACTTCTATACCTGTTCATTAAATATTCTCGAATTTTGCATAGTAAACAGATAGCGTTCTCCCTGCTCTTTAATACTATTAATTAATATTGTATCCTTAACTAATACCTTAAAATCAACATTTTCAATAATTTGCTTTATATATCCTTTTTTCAAAAATTTTTCCAACTCTAAAGTAAATTTATTTTTAGACACTTCATCAACACTTTTTGTAAATATCAAGTTTACATTATTTACAATCATATTTTCAACCGATTCAAGAACACCATTTTTAATTATTTTTTTATTATGCTTGTTAATATCAATAAAATCTTTCTTATTAATTTTAATTATTACATTAGAATCTTCACTATATTCATCATTTACAACACTAGTTAAATACTCAATTCTATAATTAATGATTTTATCAAAAAATTTAATAACATCGTTCCTATAATCATCAATTATTCTAGATAAATACTCTATATCCAGAACTATTTTATACTTTTTAGCAATATCTAAAAATTTACATTTAATAACATCCATAGAGTCAAGTGGTGGCTTTTTAAATAAAGACATAATATCTTCATTAACTAAAACATTAGTATTGTTTTTTATGCTTTCTAATACAGCTTTTTTATAATTAGTCGCATGTTGCTTTTTTAATTTTTCCAATTCATCGTTCATTAACTCAACTCCTAGCATTATCAATTTAACTAAGATTTTTAAATTAGTCAATAAAAATTAAGAATTTTATCAAATAATTCTACTAAGTAATATATTGGATGTTTTTCCAATTTAATTGTATCTAAAACTATAACTAAATTCGTACCTCTGCTTACAAACCTAAACATATTTGAAATATTAAATGCACAAACAAAGACATCATCCATTTTAAGCTTTGACACAACATTTTGAGGCAAAACAACTTCTATATAATTTCTAGTTTGACGAACATTTTTAATTCCTAATTTAACTGATATTTTTTCAAACCATTCTTCATACATATATATAATTAAGTTTTCATCCAATTTTCCAAATCTATCTTCAAGTTCTGCTTTAATAGATAAAAATGCCCCTTCACTATCAACCTCATTAATTTTACGATGAATTTCAATCTTTAAATCATCATCTTCAACATAGTTATTATCAATGTGAGTAGATACATTAAGTAATGGCTTACTGTCACTTTCTTCCTCAGACATCACAGACTTACCATTTCTCTTTTCTATCTCATCATTAAGCATCTTCAAAAATAAATCTATTCCTACAGAATCAATAAATCCAGCCTGTTCACTACCCAATATATCTCCAGCACCTCTAATAGATAAATCCCTTGTAGCAATAGAAAAGCCACTACCAAGTTCAGTAAATTCCTTTATAACATTCAAACGTTTCTTAGCCGTATCAGTTAGAATTTTATTAGAATTATACATAAGGTAGGCATACGCAAACCTGTCACTTCTACCAACTCTACCTCTAATTTGATACAATTGACTTAAACCAAAAGTATCAGCATCAATAATAATTAAAGTATTAACATTAGGTATATCTATACCAGTTTCAATAATAGTCGTACAAATCAAAACATCATACTTATAATCAATAAAGTCCATAATTTTACTCTCAAGATCTTGCTTTTTCATTTGACCATGAGCTATTGCAATTCTAGCCTCTGGTACTAGATTACTAATCTTACGATATTCATCATTTATAGACATTACACGATTATATAAAATATAGACCTGTCCCTTTCTTGATAACTCTTTATATATGGCATCCCTTATAATTTGCATATTTTCTTCAATAACATAAGTCTGAACAGGATATCTATTAACTGGTGGAGTTTCAATAAGAGATAAACTTCGAATTCCAACCAAAGACATTTGTAGAGTTCTAGGTATAGGAGTAGCAGTTAAAGTAAGAACATCAACATTAGATTTATATTGCTTAATTTTCTCTTTATGCATAACGCCAAATCTCTGTTCTTCATCAATTATCAATAACCCCAAATTTTTAGGAACAACATCATTGCTTAACAATCTATGAGTACCAAAAACCATATCCAAAGTTCCATCAGAAAGTTCCTTCAAAATTTCAGATGTTTCTTTTGGCGAGGTGAATCTATTAAGTAGTGCAATTGAAACAGGAAAATCTTTAAATCTAACTTTAGCATTTTCAAAATGTTGATTAGATAAAATCGTAGTAGGACACAAAAATAAGACCTGTTTAGAATCAAGTATCGCTTTAAATGCCGCCTCAAAGGCAACTTCAGTTTTTCCAAAACCAACATCTCCACAAAGTAGTCTGTCCATAGGCAAACTAGATTCCATATCTTTTTTTATTTGATCGATTGCAATCTTTTGATCAGTTGTTAAAGTATATGGAAAAGCTCTACTAAACTCGATTGAAAGAGAATTGTCCTTAGAAAAAGCATAACCCTTCATTGCTTCACGAGCAGCATATAGTTCAAGTAATTTATCAGCGATGCCATCAATTTTTTTTCTAACTCTTGCCTTAGTCTTTTTCCATTCAATACCATCCAACTTATTAATCTTAGGAATAACTCCATCTTTACCAGAATATTTGCTAAGTAAATCAATTTTTTCAACAGGAATATATATTTTATCACTGCCTTGATATAAAACCTCAAGATAATCTTTAGAAACGCCACAAGAAGTCAAGGTCTTAATACCATTATAAACACCTATTCCATGAACATTATGAACAACAAAATCACCAATAGTAAGTTTTGACATATCAGAGATTGTAGTCGAATATTTAAATCCATTATTATACTTTTTCTTTTTCTCATTAATAATAAATAATTCACTACTTGATAAAACAACTAATTTATCATAAATAAAACCCTGATTGATATCTGCAACAATCAAGTTTACTGAATTTAGAACAATATTATCAAAATCAAAAGTAACATAGTTCATATTAAGTTTCTTAGACAAAGTCTTTAACTGATAATCTTTTAAACATATTAAAACTGTCTTATTATCATCAAGAGAATTTCTAATAAACCTATTTATTTGATCCATATTTTCATTAAAACTATTTATAGTCTTAATATCAAAATTAACAGTACCAGAAGCAAAGCTTGGAGTCATATTATTTATTGACATATAATAAATAATATAATTATTCTTAATATCAGAAAAATTATACATATAACTACCATCAAAATCAGCATCTTTTTCTTCATTATAAATATTCATTTCTTCTAGCATATTGTTATAACTACTAGCTAATTGCTCATAGTCTTTTAATACTACATATCCATCATCAAAATAATCAGAAAGTGACATTACAGAAGTGTAATCTGGTAAATATTTTTGTTTACCAAAATGTAGTTCATCAACAGCCTTACCACATAAGAATTCTGTATATGGATTAATAGTAACTTTCTCTAATTTAGACAAAGACTTTTGTGTTTTAGCGTCAAAAAGTCGTATTGATTCGATTTCATCACCGAAAAATTCAATTCTAACAGGATTATCAAAGTTAATAGGAAAAATATCTACTACAAATCCCCTAACACCAATATCTCCAGTATTACTAACAATAGTATCTCTAATATATCCAATAGATAATAATTTTTCCACAAGTAATTTAGGACTCAAACTATCACCAATAGACAAATTTAAAATTGCATTTTTATAGACTTTTTTATTAGGTAAATATCTTAAATATCCAGTTAAATTCGTAATAACAATAACTGGTTCATCAGAAAAATTAATAACATTTAACGTTTCTAAACGATTAATCTTTAAATCAGGACTTATCGCAATGGCTTCACTAGTAAGAAAATCATCCATAGGAAACAAATATACATTTTTTGTATACCCTGTTAATGATGAATAAAGGTTATTAGCTTCAAATAAACTATTAACAACAACTAGAATGTTTTTTTTCTTCTGAATTAATAAACTGTTTAAATACACACAAAAAAACTCATCAGTAAGTCCAACAATACCAATGTTTTTCTTTATATTAATTTTAATTAAATCATCAAATAATTTCATATCATCACCTATTTTTGTGATTATACCTACTCATTAAATCAGAAAATTTCAAACTAAAATATTGATCAAGCATAGGAATCAACTCATTAAATAAATTATCAAGCTTATTTAACTCTTCTTTTGAAAAAGTACCTAAAACATAATCCTTAGCATCTAAAAAATCACGTTTAGATATACCAATTTTAAGTCTTTTATAACAATTCGTACCAAGACATAATTCAATGTTTCTCAAACCATTATGACCACCGCACGAACCATGATCTTTAAGCTTAAAATTACCAATATTTAAATCCATATCATCCGAAATAATCAAAACATCATCAACATTTATTCTAAAATAATCAACAAACTTTTTTACAACTTCACCAGACAAATTCATATAAGATAAAGGCTTTAAGAAAATAGTTTTTTCACCAAAAATTACAGTCTGAAAATAAGAACCATTAAATTTAACTTTCCATTCTATATTTTTAAACTTGCTATTCAAATATTTATCAACAAGCATAAAACCTATATTGTGTCTAGTTTTTTCATATTCTCTACCAGGATTACCTAAACCAACAATTAACTTCATAATATCACTTTTCCTTACACATTTCTTTATAAACTACAGACTTAGCAATGTTTCTTTCTTTTGCTACTAGTTTTATTGCATCACTCTTACTCATACCATCACTAACATATAACATAACGTGTTCACTAATACTCATATCAGAAAAATTATTTAATTCATTATTACCAGATACAACAATGACAAATTCCCCCTTTAAAGTAGAAACATTATCAATTAAATTACTAACTCTATCTCTAATTATTTCTTCATGAATCTTAGATATTTCTCTATTGATACTAATATATCTATCTCCAAAAATATCATAAATATTCTTCAAAGTCTGATTAAGTCTATGAACGGACTCATACAGTATTATTGTATATGGTAAATTTTTTAAGTTTTCTAATTCTCTTAATTGCTTAGAACTCTTTGCATTTAAAAAACCATAAAACAGAAAAGGTGAAGGATTAATGCCAGATGAAATAAGTGCTGGAACAAAAGCTGTCGCCCCAGGTAAAGCAATAACATTATAATTATTCTTAATAACCTCATCAACAACAGTATAACCAGGATCACTAATAATTGGAGTACCTTGATCAGTAACCAAAGCAAGATTTAAACCAGCATCCAACTTACTAACTATAACAGACTTCATTTTTTCTTCATTATACTTATGGCAACTAACAAGTTTTTTCTTTATATCATAAAAACTTAGTAATTTTAAAGTCTCTCTAGTATCCTCACACAAAACTAAATCTACCATCTTTAAAACATTTAAAGAACGTATAGTAATATCCTCTAAATTACCTATTGGTGTAGGGACTAAATATAAACTTGGTCTTCCATCATAACTCTTTTGATTCATCTTGCAACCTCCTTCATCAATAATTCATACTCAGAAGAAAATGTACCATCATTATCATATAAAACAAATGGTTTTTCAATCTTTAAACCTGGTTTCCCATTTTTTATTCCCTCAATTAAAATCATTATAGAATTCTTTTCTAACTTAGAGTAGACAAATCTAATTCTTTTAGGTTCAATTTTATTTAATCTAAACTGATCAATTATTTCTAAAAGTCTATCTGGTCTATGAACAATAGCAAAAAGACCATTATTTTTCAAAATTTTTCTAGTAACAGAAAAGACACCACTCAAATCTATTGCTACTTCATGCCTAGCTATAACCTTTTCTTCACTCAAATTAAGACAACTATTCTCAGTATATTTAAAAAATGGAGGATTACAGGTTACTACATCAAAAGTCTCACAATTACTATCAGCAAAATCTTTCATATCCTGATTAATAATTGAAATTTGTTCTGAAAGATTATTACATTTAATCGATTCAGTTGCTAAAGATGCCAATTTTTCTTGTATTTCTACTCCAACAATCTTTTTATCAGTGCGCAAAGATAAAATTAAAGGAATAACTCCATTTCCACAACCTAAATCAGCATAATTTTTATCCCGTAACCTTATGCTAACAAAATTAGCAAGCATAACACTATCAAGAGAAAAAGAAAAATAATCATCTTCTTGCAAAATTTTTAGATTTTTATATCCAAGTATATCATTAATTCTCTTCATTTATTAACTCTTCCACTTCAATTTCAACTATCCCATTTTCTTTTAAATCTATAGCTACCACATTTCTAAAAATATCAATAGAAGTAACCTTACCAGTACCTTTTTTTGTAGTAAGTACTGAGCCAACTTTAGGATATTTTTTTTTTATTTCTGTATATAAATCATTTTCATATCCAAGACAGCAAAAAAGTCTGCCACATACACCATTAATTTTAGAAGGATTCAAAGCCAAAAATTGATTTTTAGCCATATTAATTGAAACGCTATTAAAGTCAGTTAAAAAACTATTACAGCATAAGAACAAACCACATGGTCCTAATCCACCAATCCTTTTTGCCTTATCTCTAACACCAATTTGTCTAAGTTCAATTCTTGTTTTATATTTTTGAGCAAGTTTCTTTGCTAATTCCCTAAAATCAATTCTATCATCAGCATTAAAATATAAAAGTAATTGTGATCTATCAAAAGTATAATAGGAATCAATAAAATTCATTGGTAATTTTAAATCTAATGCAAATTTTTTAGCATCAATTAAAGCTTTATTTGCATCACTTTTATTTTGTTCTATAACTTTTAAATCATCAATAGTAGCTTTTCGCAAAAATTCATCATGCAAAATAACAACATTCTCATCTTTTTCAAGATACGGTTTAGACTTAACAACTCCAACTTGATTACTTTCATCAACTCTAAGAATAACATAATCTCCTACATCAAAATTATTATTATCATAACTAACAAAAACAATTCCTTTAGTAGCTATTATTTCAATCCTGACTACATTAACCATCTATGTTACCTCCTATTACCTTAGCAAAAAATTGATCCAACCACAATTTATAGTTAACATTAAATTCCAACTTAATAACTTCATCATCTATTATAGAAATCATTTTAATAATTTTTTCAATTGATAAAGAAGATAAAAGCTCCAAAATATTATCAAAATTAATTATAGTTTTTTCACAAGCCCTACTATCCAAATAAATCATTAATATCTTCTCAATATCCAACAATTTCTTTTTAGTAACCAATTTATCGCTCATCAACGAGCTTATTATATCATTATAGTTAGTAAAAAGTCTATCACCACTAAAAAGCAATTTTATTAAACTAAAATTTTCTTCAGAAAAAATATCATCAGAAATTCCATCATTAGATGTAGATAGACTTTGACATCTAGAAACAATAGTATCAAGAACTTTAAATTTATTAGTTGTTAATAGTATTGCTATTATATTATCTTCAGGTTCCTCTAAAAATTTAAGAATAGTATTAGCAGCAGACAAATTCAGTTTTTCAGCTTCTTTTATAACATATATTTGTTTATTATCAAGAAATGATTTTTTTTTAAAATCTTCCTGTAAATTAATTATTTGTTGTTTTTTAATTTCTTTCCCATCAGGCTGAATAATTCTAAAATCAGGATAATTATTTGTATCAACTAAGTTACAAACATTGCATTTTCCACAATCTAATTCATTGGCATGATTGGAGTTCTTGCAAAGAAGCAGTTTTACAAAAATAGTAATTAAAGGAAAATCTTTATCATAATCAGAAATTTCAATTAAATAAGCATGAGAAACAGTATTATAAAATACTGCTTTTTCTATGAAATTAATAAAATTATGATTAGATAAATTTAAATTTTCCATAACTACCTCACAAAACTAGAATTTTAAATAATATAAGAGCAATCATTCCTGAAACTCCTAAGACAGCAGTAAATAAAATAGTAAAAATATTAATAGGAATAGTACTATTAAAATTAACTGCAATTAAATTATATCCATAAAGAATAAAAGAACATAAAATAAATCTTTTTAAAATCATTAACATAGTTTTCATAATAGCCTCCTAATGAAAACTATGAAAAACAAAAAATATTATTCTATTTCTTTACGATCCTTTAAGGCTCTCTCTAAAGTTAAGCTATCAACATACTCCATATCAACACCTATAGGAACACCATTAGCCAATTTAGTAATAGAAATATTCATATCAGATAAAATCTTTTTAATATATAAAGCAGTCGTTTCACCTTCAATGCTAGGCTTAAATGCAAAAATGATTTCAGAAAAGCCCTCCTTTTCAACCCTATCAACTAATTTATCAATACCTATATCTTCTGGATTAATACCGTCTAATGGAGATATAAGTCCTTCTAGAACATGATACTTTCCATTAAACATATTCTGCTTTTCAAATAAAAAAACTGTTTTTACATCTTCAACAACACACAAAATATTAGAATTTCTAGATAAGTCACTGCATATAGAACAATATTCATTTTCAGTTAAAACATTACATTTCGCACATTTATGTATTTTGCTTTTTACATCAACCAAACTATTAGAAAAGAACTCCACCTGATCACCATCCATACCTAAAACACAAAAAGCCAGCCTCTCAGCTGTTTTTTCTCCTATTCCAGGTAACATTTTAAAAGATTCTATTAAGTTTTTAATACTATCAGGATACATATTAAATATTAAAATAAACCTGGTATATTACCAAACTTTCCCATCTTTTTTTCAGTTGCTGCATCAACTTTAGAAAAAGCATCATTCAAAGCAACCATAATCATATCTTCCAAAATTTCAAGATCATCGGTGCCAAGATTGTCTTTATCTTGAATTTCAACTTTTGTTACCTTTTTAGAACCAAGTACGGTAACTTTAACTAAAGAACTTTCACCAACAAATTCAGTAGCATCAAGTTCTTCTTTAACCTTTAACATATCTCTTTGTAAAGCTTGGGCTTGTTTCATCATAGCTTGTATATTCATATAATATCTCCTTTTTAATTAAATTCTACTAAATCACCAAATAATTTAACAGCTTCATTTTGTATTATATCATCATTTTCTAAATCATCAAACAATTCTTTTGGTTCTTCCATAACAGTATAGTTTTTTCCAGATCTAATTGCAGAAATATACTTACTTTTTTCTTCATTCCATACATCATCACTAATAAAGGCCAATTTTTTATTAGAATTTGTTATTTTATTGAAAACTGCACTAATCTTGTCAATGATTTCTAAGTTTTTTTTCACAATTGAATCATATTCAAAACTTATTATAATATTATTAGTAGATGATGCTCTTATTTTTCCGTCAAGTAAACTACAAACCAAGTAACCTATTTTCTTATCAAATGTATAATCCTTCAACAATTCAAATTTTTGTTGATCATTTCTTAAAATGCTCTTGTCTGCTAACGCCAACGTATTATTAACTCTAACAATCATTATTTCTTCAATATTATTAGGAATTTTTTGCTTTATGTTATTGTCTGCCAAAACTGAATCATTTTGAACCGAACCAGCAATACCTAAATTATTAATTTTTTCATGATAATCATCAATATCTTTATCAGCTGCATTTTTTACATCAACAAGCGTGTTATTAATAACCGTTTCCTGATTAGAATTTATTTCCCGGGAAATAATTTTATCATTTTTACTAATAGAATCAACAAATCCAAGTAGCAATAATTCAAAAGAAATTCTAGGATTATTGCCTTTTTTAATATCGAACATTTTTTCGCACAACAATGAAGTTAATGTTTCAACATCATTCAATTCATATGGACATAATGTGCCACTTATATAATAATCCACAAGCATATCTCTAAGAAAATACATAAGTTGAGAAGCTATTTCAACAATATTCTTACCATTGGAATCAAATAAATTTATTTGTCTTAATAGTTCTGACATATTTTTTTGAAATATACACTGAGTAAATTTTTCCAGTTCTGAAACACCAATCATATCATTTAATTCATAAAAATCAGACAATTCTATCATTTCATTTTCATTCTTATAGGCTTTTAATTTATCAAGAATACCCAAAGCATCCCTTAGTCCACCATCAGATATTCTAGCTATTTCATTAAGAACATTATCATCTATTAAAATTTTTTCTTTTGAACAAACAAATCTTAATTTTTCAATTAAAGATAGCAAAGAAATCTTTTTAAATGAAAAACATTGGCATCTAGAAACAATAGTTTCAGGAACTTTTTGTGGATCCGTTGTAGCCAAAATAAAAATAATATGTTCAGGTGGCTCTTCAAGAATTTTCAATAAAGCATTGAAAGCTCCAATCGAAAGCATATGAACTTCATCAATAATGTAAACTTTAAATTTTAATTGAGATGGAACAAGCATTGCATTATTTTTAAGTTCTCTTATTTCATCAACACCATTATTAGAAGCAGCATCCATTTCTATAATATCAATACAATCCCTATCCAAAGATATAAGACAATTATCACATTTTTCACAGCAATTTCCATTAATTGGATCTAAACAATTAACAGCTCTAGCTAATATTTTAGAAACAGTAGTCTTTCCAACTCCCCTAGGGCCAAAAAACATATATGCATGACTAAAATTTTTATGCTCAATTGCATTTTTTAATGTTTTAACTATAACATCTTGTCCGACAACATCATCAAAACTATGAGGCCTATATTTTCTATATAAAGCATGATACATTATAAAACCTCCCTACAGACCAATTATATCACATATAAAGAAAAAAAAAGAAGACAATTACATTGTTCTTCTATCAGAAAAAAAACGTTGCATTAGACTTTTTGCTTTTAAAGGTAAAACATCATTATAAAATTCTACAGATGGATTAATTGATTCCGAATTAAATATTTTACTGATTATATCATAATTATTATCATCACTATTTTTTAGTGCTGCATAAACACGTTTAATACGGGATTGTCTAATTGCACTGGCACACATAGGACATGGTTCCAAAGTAACATACATTTCACAATCATTTAAACGCCAATTCTTTAGTTTTTTTGATGCTTTAATAATTGCTAAAATTTCAGCATGATTAATTGAAGAATTACACTTTTCCTTAGTATTATACGCCCTTGATATTACACATCCATCTTTAACAATAACAGCACCAACAGGTACTTCACCGATAGAGCAAGCTTTCTGTGCTTGTTTCAGTGCCATATTCATATATTTAATATTCATAAAATTCACCTAAAATAAAAGTGCACATGAAAGGTTAATATTAAGGCTGCTATCTTCCGATTCTGACCTGGTTCTATCTCTCTCATTGCACGTATTTATTCTAATACATATATTAATTTTTGTAAACAACTTTTTTAAAATAAGTCTATTAACGCAAAATTATTTCCCGGGAAATAATTTAAAATATTAAGAAAGCAAATTTTCAATGTTCCACGTGGAACATTAGTAAAAATAGATATGTAATAGAATTAAAATTAGCAAAACTAAAGTATTTGCTTCTTAGGTAACGTAATTTTACTATTAACACATAAACATTTAATGTTCCACGTGGAACATTAGGTCTATATTAATGATAAATTAATTATATATCACAATTT
Source organism: uncultured Bacilli bacterium (assembly GCA_934163035.1). GTDB lineage: Bacteria > Bacillota_I > Bacilli_A > RF39 > UBA660 > CAG-877. Next base: position 51,314 of record CAKPJX010000003.1, read on the forward strand.
CAATAAAAATAAGAGTCGTTATCAAGTCACTAATAAATTTCAAAGCTTAAATATTTTTTCAAAAACACCTATCATTAAAGCAAAGCAAATATTAAAATCCATATACTATAAATATAATAATAGCAAATAATATTTTTGTACTAAGCAATGTTCCACGTGGAACATTAAAAATAGATGCCTATGTTGCTAAAAAATATTAAGTTTTATTAATTCAAATTATTTCCCGGGAAATAATTTATCTTAAAATTTTGCAATATATTACTCTATTTTTATATTTTATAAATACTTACAAGTAAAATAGTTTTAATCTTTTTCACATAAAACAAATATTATATAAATAAATCTATACTATAAAACTTGTTGAATTTTCTATATTACCTTGAAATTTAAATACCATTTTCCATTGAATACCCATAAAATGAATAAAAATTAAAATTTTGCAATTTTAATCAACATCTTTATAATTAACTTATATCTATTACTCAGCATAACACATTTTATTAAATATATATTGCTATGAAACAATATTTATATTTTCTACTATATTTTTTAAACAATTAATAATCAAAGCTAATTTTCAAATATTACCAACTTTATTAATATACTTAGCAACAAATTTAAAATCTATAATCAATATTTTACTTTATACAACTTAGCATAGATGTCTTTTAAATATCACTTTCAATTAAAAAAGACATTTTAGTGTAATAAAAAAGCACATCAAGTGGTGCGATTGAAATTTCAATTTAAGAAATTATTTCCCGGGAAATAATTTAAACATTATAAAAGGTAAATATTGCCAATTAAAATAGTAATAAAATTTTCACAACAGAAATTTATAGCATTTTACTGAATGATCAAAAATATATCAAATTGCATACTTTAAATAATTACTAAAACAAAAAAATTATTTCAAAGAAATAATTTTTTATTACCGAAAAATATTTTATCCACAAGCAAAATATTAATAAAATCTTAAACAATTATAAAGAAAGAATAGAAAAAATCATTTTCTTCTATTCTTCAATAGTATCATCAGAAATTTTTTCCACAACAGCAACAGTTGCAACTTTCTGGTCATCTTTTAAATTAATTAATTTTACTCCTTGCGTTGCTCTCTTCAATAATGAAATCTGTTGAATTGGCATCTTAATAACAATACCACTGTCAGTAACAATTATTGCATCACAATCACTGTTTGCTTCTACACACATAAATGCAGTTAATAAACCATTTTTATCAGTCATGTTCAATGCTTTGACACCCTTACTACCACGATGAGTTAAACGATATTCATCAATAGTTGTACGTTTACCATAACCATTCTCAGTAACAACTAACACCTCTTCACCAGAATTAATAACATCAGCACCAACTACATAACTTCCATCAAGATCAATACCCTTTACACCTGAACTTCCACGACTCATAGCTCTAACTTCATTTTCATCAAACCTAACCATTCGACCGTTACTTGCACCAATAACAATTTCATTTTTTCCACAAGTCTTTTTTACACTTATTAATTCATCATTTTCCTTTAAAACAATGGAAATTTTACCAGTTTTTCTAATATTATCAAACTCTCTAATGGCAGTTCTCTTTACGATACCATTCTTAGTAACAAACATCAAATACTCAATACTTTCATCATTAGAATCAATATTTATTATCGAACTAATGTTCTCCCTCTTATCTAATTGTAATAGATTAATGATAGGTAATCCCTTTGATTGTCTAGAATACTCTGGTATCTCATATCCTTTTAGTCTATAAACCCTTCCTTTATTAGAGAAGAACAAGATATAATCATGAGTTCTCATATAAATCAAATGATCAACAAAGTCAGATTCATTAGTAGACATTCCTTTAATACCAACTCCACCACGATTTTGAGTTTTATAAGTATCTGCCTTTAATCTCTTAATATATCCATTATTAGTAAGAGTAATTATTACATCTTCCTCAGGAATTAATGATTCATCTTCTATATATTCAATAGCAGTCATATCAATATTTGTACGTCTCTCATCACCATATTTATCTTTAATTTCAAGTAATTCTGTTTTAATTACCTCTAAAACTCTATGATCACTAGCTAAAATAGATTTTAATTCCTCAATTGTTTTTAATAATTCATTCAAATCATTTTCTATTTTATCTCTTTCTAAACCAGTTAAACGACGTAATTTCATTTCCAAAATAGCATTAGCCTGTATTTCAGTTAAATTAAACTTAGTAGTTAAGCCTAACCTAGCCTCATCATCAGACTTAGCTGCTCTTATTAACTTGATTACCTCTTCAATATTATCTAAAGCTATTTTTAAGCCTTCCAAAATATGAACTTTCTTCTCTGCAACATCTAAGTCAAATTTAGTTCTTCTTATAATTACTTCCTTTTGAAAATCAATATATTTAGATATAATATCCTTCAATCCGAGCGTCCTAGGTACACCCTGATCTAGCATTAAAAAGATGATACCATAAGTCGTTTGAAAAGAAGTATGCTTATATAGCTTATTTAAAACTACCTGAGCATTAGCATCCTTTTTCAAAGTAATTGTTATCTTTATGCCATTTTTCAAATCAGAATGATAATCAGCAATACCTTCTATCGTTTTATTATGAACGAGCTCAGCAACCTTATTTTTCAACTCCAATGTGTTAACACCATAAGGTACCTCGTCAATAATAATGTGTTGTTTACCATTTACTTCTTCTATCTGAGCTTTACTTCTAATTGTAATACTGCCTCTACCAGTTTCGTAAGCTTTTCTAATTCCACTATTTCCTAAAATAGTAGCACCAGTAGGAAAATCAGGTCCCTTAATATACTGCATCAAGCCATCAACATCAATATCAGGATTATCAATATAAGCAACACATCCATCTATAACTTCTCGTAAGTTATGAGGTGGAATATTAGTAGCCATACCAACAGCTATACCAGTAGTTCCATTAACCAAAATATTAGGAAATCTCGAAGGCAAAACTTCAGGTTCCTTAGTTTGCTCATCAAAATTTGGAACAAAATTTACAGTATTTTTATTAATATTTCTTAATAATTCCAACGAAATTTTTGATAAACGTGATTCAGTGTAACGCATTGCTGCTGCACCATAACCTTCAATATTACCAAAATTTCCATGTCCATCTATTAACATGTAACGATATGAAAAGTCTTGTGCCATTCTAACCATAGCTTCGTATATACTAGAATCACCATGTGGATGGTAATTACCCATAACCTCTCCAACCGTTTTAGCACTCTTTTTATGAGGTTTATCAGGTGTATAACCAGATTCATACATTGAATACAAAATACGTCTGTGAACAGGCTTTAAACCGTCTCTAAGGTCAGGTAAAGCTCTTGCCACTATAACACTCATAGAATACTCTAAAAATGAGTCACGTACCTCTTTAACTATATTATTTTGTTCTAATCTATCCACAATGTTACCTCCTATATATCTAGATTTTCCACATATGTGGCATTAGTTTCAATAAATTCACGTCTAGGAGCAACTTCCTCACCCATTAACTGTGAAAACACCTCATCAGCCGCAACTGCATCATCTATTGTAATTTGTCTTAATATACGCTTATGAATATCCATGGTTGTTTCATTCAATTCTTCAGCATCCATTTCTCCTAAACCTTTCATTCTCGCTATCTCATACTTAGTATTTGGAGCAAGAGTAGCCAAATATTCATCTCTTTCTTGTTCATTTAAAACATATTTAATTGTTTTTCCATGCTTAATAACAAAAAGAGGTGGCTGAGCTGCATAAACATGTCCAGCTTCTACAATTGGTTTAAAAAATCTATAAAACAATGTTAATAATAGAACTCTAATATGTGAACCATCAACATCTGCATCCGTCATAATTATTATTTTATGGTATCTTAACTTAGAAAGATCAAATTCCCCACCTATTCCAGTACCAAAAGCAGTAATTATAGTACGAATTTCTTCATTTGATAAAGCCCTATCTAATCTAGCCTTTTCAACATTCAATATCTTTCCTCTTAAAGGTAAAATTGCCTGTGTCATGCTATCTCTACCCTTAATAGCAGAACCACCAGCAGAATCACCTTCGACTAAAAATATTTCACTTATTGATGCATCCTTGCTTTTACAATCAGAAAGTTTTCCATAAAAATTAGTAATATCCAAATCACCTTTACGTCTAGTTAACTCTCTAGCCTTTTTAGCAGCTACTCTGGCTCTGCTAGCAGTCATAGATTTTTCAATAATTACTTTACCTTGATCAGGATTTTCCATTAAAAATCTTTCAAAAGCTTCAGAAAATATTTTATCCACAATACCTCTTACCTCACTATTACCAAGTTTCGTCTTAGTTTGACCTTCAAATTGTGGATCTGGATGTTTAACAGAAACAATTAAAGTAATACCTTCTCTTACGTCATCACCAGTTAAAGGATCATCTTTATCTTTTAATGCACCAATATTAGTAGCATATTTATTTAAAACTCTAGTTAAAGCTCGTCTAACACCATCCTCATGAGTTCCTCCCTCAGGAGTTGTTATATTATTAACAAAAGAATAAATACAAGAATTATAGCTTTCATTATATTGTAAAGCTACCTCAACACTAATATCTTTATCTTTACCAGAAACATCAACTATAGTTGGATGAATTGGATTTTTATTTTTATTTAACATTTCAACATATTCAGTAATTCCACCTTCATAGCAGAAAGAATCTTTCTTATTTGGAACTCTATCATCATATAAAGTTATCCTTAAACCTTTATTTAAAAAAGCAAGTTCTCTTAATCTTTTCATTAAAATATCATAATCATAAACTGTAGTTTCAGTAAAAATTTCATCATCAGGTTTAAAACTAACAGTTGTACCAGTTCTATTAGCATCGCATTTGTCTATAATTTCTAATGGGTTATCAGGATGACCTCCTCTACTATATCTTTGATAATAAACATTACCATTTTTATAAACCCTTACTTCAAGCCAATCACTTAATGCATTAACAACACTGGCACCTACACCATGGAGTCCTCCTGAAACTTTGTATCCTCCACCACCAAATTTACCACCAGCATGCAATACTGTATAAACTGTTTCAACAGTACTCTTTCCAGTCTTAGGATGAATATCAACAGGAATACCTCTACCATCATCTTTTACTGTTATACTATTATCTTTACCAATAGTAACCTCAATGTGAGTACAATACCCAGCTAAAGCTTCATCAATAGCATTATCAACAATCTCCCAAACTAAATGATGTAATCCTCTAGAACTAGTACTACCTATATACATTCCAGGTCTTTTTCTTACAGCCTCTAACCCCTCTAAAACCTGTATAGAAGAAGAATCATAAGTTTGTTGCACCTTTTCATTATCCATTTAATTACCTACTTTCTTTCTACTTTTCCATTATTAACTTCATATATAAAAGCATCAGTTAAATATTTTTTATTTATATTTTTTACATCAGTAGTTGTTATAATACTTTGTATATTTTCATCAATAATAAGTTTTAACAATTTATTTTTTTTCTTTATATCTAATTCACCAAAAACATCATCTAATAGTAATACAGGATCATTTCCAATAAAATCTCTAAATATTGATATTTCTGATAATTTAAAAGCTAAGACTGCTAATTTTTGTTGTCCCTGTGAACCAAACGCTTTTAAATCATTATCATTAAAATAAAAAGTAAAATCATCCCTATGTGGTCCATACATAGTCATACCATAATTAAGTTCCTTCACGTAGTTTTTATCAAAAACTTTTTTCAACTCCTGCTTTATTTCATCATCATCAAAAGAAGTCAATTTAATATTAGGAACATATTGAACTTTCAAGCCATCATTACCACTTATATTTTTATAATAATAATTAATTCTGCTATTAATTATATCTAGGTATTCCTGCCTCTTTTTATAAATAATCACCGCTGATGATATAAGTTTTTCTGTAATTATATCTAAATATTTTTTATCAGCTATACTGTTATTAAAAAGAATTTTAAGATATTCATTTCTTGTTTTTAATATTTTATTATACTCGTTATAAACATTTAAATATGTATTTGATATCTGTGATAATTCAATATTTAACATATTTCTTCGTATACTAGGTGATCCTTTTATAAGCTCTAAATCATCAGGTGAAAACAATATAATATTTAAATTAGAAATATAATCTGATAACTTTCTAATTTCAGTACCATTAACACTGATTTTTTTATAACCATCACCTAGCTCAACTTCTAAATTAGAAATAAGCCTATTTTTTTTAACAGTACCCTTAATTATGGACTTTTTTTTATTAAATTGTATAATATCAGGATTAGTAATAGATCTATGTGACTTTGTAAGTGCCAAAACTACGATAGATTCTAATATATTAGTCTTACCTTGAGCGTTATCTCCTATAAATATATTTATTTTAGACCCAAGGTTAATATTAACTTTAGAATAATTTCTAAAATTAGTAAGATTAATTTTAGTTAAATTCATTTAAAACCCACAAAGAGGCTCATACAATCACCTATCCCCTACTACAGTAGTCCTATACATACATGAATATTATATCATAAAAATGCAAATAAACCATGAAAAAATAGTTATTAATAACTATTTTTTCTATAAATTTATACTTTTTTTCTATTTCTCATTATTAGATCCAATCTAGATGCTCTTGATATCTGATTTTCTATTGTTCTATACGAACACGGAACTATCAATTCAATATTATTATCAAAAATTAATTTAGTATTGTTAAAATCAATTTTTTCAAATCTCTTTACTCTTTTTAAAGAAACCCAAATACAATCTTCAGCTAGAGGTGAAGTTGTTGGAAAAACAATCAAATCATTTGAATTATCAATAACTATTGGCACTTTATACTCAGCACCAAGTATTTCCTTTGCTCCATCCTTACGTCCATTATATGTACTACCAAAATATTTACAACTATCTTCCATTATTTTAAATGGCAAATCATCTATAATGTATCTCTCCTCATCTTCATAAACAACACTTGAATTACCATCATTTGGAACTATTGCTAAAGTTCCATTACTTATTTCATATTTCATATTTTTTCCCCCTCAATGAAAACTAATTTGTTTTCGACAATAAAATACCATATTTCTTTGTCAAAAAATGACGTTTTTTGTAAAATGAAAAGAAGATTTTCATCTTCTCTATTAATATAATTAACAATTTTTACACAAATTCTACAAAATAGTATTAATATGTTCTAATTGGTAAGACAAGTTGAGTTAAGGTCTCATCTTCACTAGACTTTATTAATATGGGTTTTATTTCACCTACAAAATGAATATCAACAGTTTCTGTGGAAAAACTTTTTAATGCTTCCATCATATACTTTGCACTGAAAGAAATCTTAATATTTTCATCATTGTTCTTAGTAATTTTCATTTTTTCTTCCACTCTACCTATTTCTACTGAACTACTCTTTAATATTAAAGTATCACCATCTGTTTCTAATGTAACTATATTTTTTTCTTTATCACTAGTTAATATACTAACACGATCAATTACATCATAAAAATCAGATAATTTAGTACTTATTACTAGGAATGAATTTTCTGGTAATAAATTAGCAGTATTAGGATATGTACCATTTATTAATCGTGATTCAAACTTTAAATTACCAGTTTTAAATAAGATTTTGTTATTAAATATATGGATTTCAACAAGCTCATCATCATTAATAATTCTTGAAAATTCTATAATATTATGACTAGGTATAACAATGTTATAGTTATCTTCACTAGGTTTTTCTAGACTAACAACTTTTCTAGCCAATCTATACGAATCTGTAGAATTACATTCCAATAAATTTCCTACAATATTAAAGTTTATTCCAGTTAATACCGGCTTACTTTCTTCATTAGATGCAGCAAAAGCAGTTTGATTAACTATACTCTTTAATATATTAGCTTTAATAGTAATTTTCTTCTTACTTTCTTCTAAACCAATATTTGGATATTCGCTTTCGCTAATTCCATTTAAATTAAATTCACTATTTTCTGTATAAATACGAATTTTTAATTCATCTATAACTTCAATATTTATATATTTATCAGGAAGTTTCCTAACAATATCTAAAATATATTTTCCTTGAACTATAATACTACCCTCTTTTTCTATTATAAAATCATCATTCACAGACTCTATAACAGTTTGAATAGTAATATCATTATCACTTGCTGTTAGAGTTAATTTTTTCTTCTTAAGTTCAAATTTAATTCCAGCAAGAACAGGTATTAAATTTTTAGTTGAAATAGCTTTTGATACCTTATTTAAAGCCTCTAATAATAAATCTTTTTTAATTTTTAATTTCATATATAATTCCTTCCTTCTTTTAATATATTTATATTATTACTGTGGAAAAAGTTAAAAACTAACTTTTTCTTTATAAATTAAAGACTAAACATAAAATTTAATCTGTGGAAAAATTGTTAATAGGATATATTTTTACACAACCCCTATATCTTTCTTTAACTTTTCAATTATATTTGATAAGTCTTTATTTACTTTTATTTCATTTTCAATCTTTTCAACAGAATGCATTACTGTAGAATGGTCCTTTCCACCAAATTCAGTTCCTATCTTAGGAAATGATTCACTGGTCATATTTCTACATAAGTACATAGCAATTTGCCGTGGAAAAGAAATATTTGAGCTTCTTTTTTTACTTCTAATATCTTCAACAGATATTTGAAAATACTCTGCTACAATCTTTTGTATTCTGTGGATATCATTTTTTTCTCCCATACCTTTACTTATAAAGTCTTTTAATGCCTCAATAGCTAAATCTAAGGTAATTTCTACTCCACCCATTATTGTGGAATATGCTATTAATCTTGTTATAGAACCCTCTAGTTGCCTAACATCCGTTCCTATGTTAGAAGCAATATATTCTATAACATCTTCTGGTATTTCCTTTTCAAAATTCCCCCCTACTATCTTTTTCCTTAATATTTCAGTTCTCATTGAAAAATCAGGAGGAAAAATATTAACTGTAAGTCCCCAACAAAATCTAGTTCTTAAACGATCTTCTAACAATTTTAAATCGTCTGGAGACCTATCCGATGATATTATAATTTGTTTACTATCATTATACAAAGTGTTAAATGTATGAAAAAATTCTTGTTGCGTTTGTGTGGCCCCACCTAAAAATTGGATATCATCTATTATCAAAACATCAACATTCCGGTACTTGTTCTTAAAAAAATCAACATAATTAAAGTTTGTCCCACTATTATCTTTTTTATTAATTCCAATAAAATCTTGAATAAATTGATCACTTGTTACATACAAAACACGTTTATTACTATTTGAAACTATATAATTTCCAATAGCATGCATCAGATGTGTTTTACCAAGCCCACTATTACCATAAATAAACAAAGGATTATACATACTACCTGGATTCTCTGCAACTGACAATGCCGCCGCTTGTGCAAATTTATTGCTATTACCTACTATAAAATTATCAAAGTTATATTTTGAATTTAAATTAGAATTAATTGCATTGTCATTTTTATTATTTTGTATAACAACCTTTTCAGGTGGAAATTCTTTTTCTATTTCCTCTTTCAATAACAGGATTATCTCATATTGACTACCAGTTATTTCAGATAAATTATCTTTAATCAATTGTGAATAATTATCTATAAGATGTTTCTTGTGAATTGGCATTGGTACTACAATGTAAGCTTTATCATTAATTAATTTATAAAGTTGAGTATCGGCAAACCAAGTGTCAAAAGCAAGAGAAGTTAATTCATCTTTTGCTAGACCTAAGAACTTAGCCCATAAAATATCGACATTCATTCTACCATCTCCCCACAAGATAACTAATAAACTACGAATAGTTTACCTTAAATTGTGGAAAAAAGAAACAATTTTATAATAAAAAATTTAATTCACATGCTTTCCACAATTTTTTCCACATTTAAACACTTGTAATATAATGATAAAATTAAGTTTTCCACATTTTCCACAGATTTTTAATTCACATATTAATAAAAGTTTTAAACAGAATTGTGGATATTGTTGAAATAACAATTTTTACAATTATTTAAAGTTTTATTTGACAAATACAATAATATATTATTATAATAATGTAGATTTATGTCTGGAGGTGGAGCAAATGAAAAGAACATATCAACCAAATAATCGTAAAAAAGCAAAAAAACTAGGCTTTTTTGCAAGAAAAAAAACTAATATTTTAAATCGTCGTCGTCGCAAGGGACGTAAAAAACTTTGCAAATAAAATAACCGCTGGGATAAAACAGTGGTTTTTTACTATCATAGAGGTGAATTATGAGAAAATTATATATAGTAAAATCAACAAGAGATTTTGAAAAAATAATTAAAACAGGAAACCTAAATAAAAATAAGTATTTTATATTATATTCAAAACCAAATAATTTACCATATGCAAGGTACGGCATATCTGTAGGTAAAAAGGTTGGAAATGCTGTACATAGAAATAAATATAAAAGGATAATAAGACAAATTGTCGATAATTGTAAAAAAAGCTATATAAAAAATAGAGATTATATTATAATATTAAGAGGAAGTGCAAAGGATTGTAATTATCAAGAATTAAATAATTCTCTTGCCTCATTAATATATAGTATAAGAAAGGATACAAACTATGAAAAAAGTACAAGCAAGTAACAAAAAAATTAAAATATTATTAATAGTACTGTTACTTTTAATCACAACGGGTTGTACAACAACATTAACTGACAAGAACAAAAAACCTGTAAAAAATGAAGCAACAGGTCAAAACCTAACCAAAAACATCATATGTCAGCCAGCAAACAAAGAAACAATAAAAGCATATGAAAAGAATGGAGTAAATATAGAAAAACTTCCAAAATGTGAAAACTTTAAAGTTAATTCAGGAAAATATGAAGGATTATGGACTGGCCTTTTTGTAAAACCATTAGCATTTATTTTAATTACATTGGGAATAAAAGTTAAGAATTATGCAATTTCGTTAATAATAATAAGCTTAATAATTAGACTAATTGCTTTCCCTATAACCAAAAAAACTGCAATTCAATCAGAATTAATAAAAAAAGCTCAACCAGAGCTAGATAGATTGCAAAAAAAATATAAAGATAAGCAAGATCAAGAATCAATGATGAAACAAAATCAAGAAATGTTAATGATTTATAAAAAATACAATATTAATCCAATGGCTGGTTGCTTATTCTCAATGTTACAATTGCCTTTATTCATTGCTTTCTTTGAAGCAGTCCAAAGAACACCAGCTATATTTGAAGGAAAATTTTTAGGCCTACAGTTAGGAACAACTCCATCAGTAGGAATAATGACTGGTAATTGGTATGTATATTTAATTCTAGTAGCACTAATAGGACTTTCAACATTCTATTCATTTAAACTAAATGCTACTGGTAATATGTCAGCTCCTAATATGCAAATGATGCCAGTAATGATGACAGTAATGATAGTATTTACGTCAATATTAATGCCATCTGCTTTAGGTATATATTGGGTAACATCCAATGCTTTTACAATAGTTCAAAATATTTTAATTAAAAGGAGTAAGGAAGTAAATGGAAAAAAATAAATATAGCGGAAAAACTATTGATGAGGCCATTTCAAATGCAACTATAGCATTACAAGAAACAAAAGATAATTTAATTATTAAAGAATTAGAAACAAAAAAGGCAGGATTATTTAAAGGAAAAAAGGTTGAAATAGAAGTAATAGAGAAAAGGGAAGTAGTAAGATACATAAAAGAATATCTTCTAAAACTTCTAAAAGACTTAGGATTTGCTGCCAATATAGAAGTTAAAAATCAAAATGAAACAGTAAAATATACGATATATTCTGATAAAGATAACCTATTGATAGGAAAAGGTGGAAAAAACTTAAAAGCATTATCAATAATAACTAGTCAACATATTTTAAAAGAACTTGGAACAACATTTAAATTTGTAATAGATGTAAACGAATATAAGGAAAAACATGAAAAAAGCTTAGAGTCTTTAGCACGACGCCTAGCAAGGGACGTAAAAAATACAAAAGTAGAAGTAAAATTAGACTCAATGAACTCATATGAAAGAAGAATTATTCATAATGCATTAACAAATAATAAATTCGTATATACAGAAAGCGAAGGAGAAGAACCTAATCGTTACGTAGTAATAAAACCAAAAGAAGATTAATCTTCTTTTTTTGAAGTAAAAGAATAAGTAGAAAGGAAGCTAATAAAAATCTATAAGATTGAATTAGATTATAAATATATTATGGAAGACACAATAGTAGCCATTTCAACTGCGGTAGCAACAGGAGCCATATCGATTATAAGACTAAGTGGAAATGAAGCAATTAAAATAGTAAATAAATGCTTTAAAGGTAAAGATTTAACGAAGGTTTCATCTCATACTATAAATTATGGTTATATCATAGATGACAATGAAGTAATAGATGAAGTGTTAGTTTCAATAATGAAAAAGCCCAAAACATTTACAACAGAAGATGTAGTAGAAATAAATTGCCATGGAGGAATAACTACAACAAATAGAATACTAGAAACAATGCTAAATAATGGAGCCAGATTAGCTGAACCCGGTGAATTCACTAAGAGAGCTTTCTTAAATGGAAGAATAGACTTAATAGAAAGTGAATCAATAATGGATATAGTTAACAGTAAAAGTGAAGAAGCTAGAAAAATGGCTTTATCAGGAGTAGAAGGAAAAATATCAACACTAGTAACAAACTTTAGAGAGTCCCTAAAACAATTACTATCATCGATAGAAGTTAATATTGATTATCCAGAATACTATGATATTGAAGTAGTAACCAGAAACGATATAGCAAAAAATATAAGCACAATGAAAGAAAAACTATCTATTTTAATTAATGAATCAAAAGATGCAAATATAATAAAAAATGGAATAAAGACCATTATCATAGGAAAACCAAATGTTGGTAAAAGCAGTATTCTAAATAAACTATTACAACAAGAAAAAGCCATAGTAACAGATATTCCAGGAACAACAAGAGATATAGTAGAAGGTGAAATATATCTAGATGGAATTCTGCTAAACATCATAGATACTGCTGGTATTAGAAAAACAGAAGATGTAGTAGAAAAAATAGGTGTTGAAAAAAGTCTTTCCCTAATAGATGAAGCTGATCTTGTAATAGTAGTTTTAAATAATAATTCTGAATTATCAGATGAAGATAAAATTATATTAGAAAAAACAAAAAATACTCAAAGAATAATTGTTGTAAATAAAACAGATTTAGAAAACAAATTACAAATTTCAGATAAATTAGACAACATTGTTAGAACTACAACAGCAACAAGAGAAGGAATCGAACCATTAAGAAAAAAAATAAAGGAGTTATTTAATACAGATAAATTAAAAACAAAGGATTATACTTATTTAAGTTCAAGTAGACAAATATCCTTAGCCAAACGTGCATATCAAAGTTTAATCTCAGCCGAAGAAGCACTTAAAAATGATATGCCAATAGATATGATTGAAATAGACTTAAAAGAATGTTTTGAACTGCTAGGTGAAATAATAGGTATAACATATAGTGATGAAATAATAGATAATTTATTTAAAAATTTCTGTGTTGGAAAATAATAGTCTAAAGCAAAAAAGAAGGTGAAAAAATGGAATATGAAATTATAGTAGTAGGTGGAGGCCATGCAGGGTGTGAAGCTGCTTTAGCAAGTGCCAGAAAAAATCATAAGACTCTATTAATAACAGGTAATATAAATAATATAGCCGACATGCCATGTAATCCATCAATAGGTGGTCCAGCTAAAGGTATTGTTGTAAGAGAAATAGATGCTCTAGGTGGTGAAATGGCAAAAATAGCAGATAAAGCTACACTTCAAATTAAAATGTTAAATACAAAAAAGGGACCAGCCGTACAAGCATTAAGAGCACAAATTGACAAAATAGTATATCCAAAAGAAATGTTACAAGTACTTCAAGATGAAAAAAATCTAGATATAAAAGAAGCTATGGTAGAAAACTTAATTACAGAAGATAATAAAATAAAAGGTGTGGTTTTAGAAGATAGTACAAAAATACTTTCGAAAGCCGTAATATTAACAACAGGAACATATTTAAGAGCAGTTATATTAAGAGGTTCTGAAAAAAATTCTGGTGGGCCTCATGGAGAAAAAGAATCCAAAGATTTAAGTAATAAATTAAAAGAATTAGGTTTTAAAATATTGAGACTAAAAACAGGAACTCCTCCAAGAGTTGCTAAAGACTCGATAGATTATACAAAAACTAAATTAGAAACAGGGGATGAAGAAATAAGAACATTCTCCTACGATAATAAATCATACTACGATGTATCAAATCAAATTCCATGTCACTTAATCTATACAACTCCAACAACTCATGAAATAATAAAAAATCATCTAAAAGAATCAAGTATGTATGGAGGTTACGTAGAAGGAGTAGGTCCAAGATATTGCCCATCAATAGAAGATAAAATAGTAAGATTCAGTGATAAAGAACGCCATCAACTTTTTTTAGAACCAGAAAGCATATATTATGATGATATTTATATTCAAGGCTTTTCAACTAGTATGCCAAGAAATATTCAAGAACTAATGGTTCATTCTTTACCAGGTTTAGAAAATGCTAAAATATTGAAATATGCTTATGCAATAGAGTATGATGCTATAGATCCAACACAATTAAAGCAATCATTAGAAACTAAATTAATATCTGGACTATATACAGCAGGACAAATTAATGGAACAAGTGGATATGAAGAGGCTGCAGGTCAAGGTTTAATAGCTGGAATAAACGCTGCATTAAAGCTAGAAAATAAAGAACCATTAGTTTTAAAAAGAAATGAATCATATATAGGTGTATTAATAGATGACTTAGTAACAAAAGGAATAAAGGACCCATATCGTTTATTAACTTCCAGAGCAGAGTATAGACTATTATTAAGAAACGATAATGCCGATATAAGATTAACTAAATATGGATACGAAATAGGACTAGTAAATGAAAAAAAATATAAAAATTTTGAATTAAAATTAGCCAACATAAAAGAATTGGAAGAATTATTAAAGAATACTAGAATAACACCACAACCAGAAATAAATAAATATATAGAATCAATAAATTCAACTCCATTAAAAGATGGAATCTCATTATATGAATTACTAAAACGCCCAGAAATAAATATTGAGCAATTAAAAAGATTTGTAGAATTAAATTATACCAAAGAAGAACAAGAGCAAGTGGAAATAAATGCTAAATATGAAGGATATATCAAAAAAGCAGTAAAAGAAGCTGAAAAAATGCTTTCTTTAGAAAAAAAACAAATTCCAGACACAATAGATTATGCTAAAGTGCCTAATCTAGCAAGTGAAGCACGTCAAAAATTAACTGAAATTAAGCCTACAACAATAGGCCAAGCTTCAAGAATCAGTGGTGTAAACCCATCTGATATATCAATATTAATGGTATATTTAAAAAGGAATGGTCAGAATGGATAGAGAACAGTTTATAAATGAATTAGCCAAAATAAATGTATTTTTAAATGAAAATCAACTTTCTCAATTAGAAGAATACTATGAACTTTTATTAGAGTGGAATAAAAAAATTAATCTAACACGAATAACAGAAAAAAAAGAAGTGTATTTAAAACACTTTTATGACAGTTTATCTGTAGTTAAAGCAGTGGATTTAGAAAAACAAGAAAAGTTATGTGATGTGGGTAGTGGAGCTGGTTTCCCTGGTATAGTTTTAAAAATTGCTTATCCACACTTAAAAATAAAGCTAATAGATTCAAAAAACAAGCGAGTAATTTACTTAAATGAAATAATAAAAGAATTAGGATTAAAAGATATTGAAGCAATTCATGTAAGATCAGAAGAGTATAATGAAAAGTTTGATGTAGTAACAGTAAGAGCAGTTGCTTCACTAGATAAGCTAATTATATGGTGTAGCCATTTACTAAAAAAAGAAGGTAAATTAATAGCTATGAAAGCAAATATTGATAATGAACTGGAAGCATCAAAAAAAATATTAAAAAAATATAATTGTAATATATCTAATATTATAAATTTCCATCTGCCACTAGAAAATAGTCTAAGAAATCTTGTTATTATAGAGAATGTAAAATAGACACTTCAGTGCTAAAACAATGCTAAAACAATTCGTATTATAAATTTACATTTATATATATATATGATACACTTGAGCTAATGAGGAGGAAAATTATGGAAGAAGGAAAGAAAAAGAATAATACAGCTTTAATAATTTTAGTTGTACTGTTAATGGTAGTTTGTTTAGGTATGGGAGGCTACATTTTTATTAGCAAAGATAATAAATCAACTAATTTTGAAAAAACTAATAATGATGCAAACCGTGTTCAAAGTAATAATACCCAAAATAACACAACTAAAAATACAAATGCTGAAAACTCAGTAAAAAACAATATAATAATATTTGATGGTTCAAAATCTTTAAATAGCTCTGAAAAAAGTTATACATTATCTTGTCAAGGAAATGCAGGTATTTGGATTAATGCCACACAAAAAGAGCTAACATTTAGTTTTACGCCTTCAAAAGTAGTTCAATTTTATCAGCTAAATTGGACTAGTAGCAACAATGATATGAGTAGTTCTACAATTACTTTTGATAAGAAAATTATTGATATTTTCTTTGGTAGTATGGGTCAAAGTTCTACTGGAGATACACTATTTATTCTGTTAGAAGATGGAACAGTAGAATATATTCCTATAGTTCATATGTTTAATCACGCTCAAGCTGCCCCAATATCATATGGAAAGATAAATGGTGTTACCGATGTAACTAAATTTGTTCTATCAAGCACTACAGGTGGAGTAACAACCTTGGCTGTTAAAAGTGATGGAAGTTTCTATGATATGTGGTATGCACTAAAAAACACAGGAAATTATTAAATTTAAAAATAAAGGGTCATAATTCATTTATGCTCTTTTTTTTGCAGATAATATGCTATCAATATGTAAATACCATTATATCAATTGTAACTCTACAAAGTTAAATAGACTAGTTAACCAGGGTAAACGCATGAAAATATAAATCATGTGTTTTTTTCTAATAGTTTTACTATATCGTTTGTATTTAAAAGTTTAAATATGGTTTCTATTTTTTTTTCAAAATCTATAGATAATAAAAATCTTATCTTATTTAAGCTTAAGTCATAATATGTTTGTACAAATTTTAATACTGCTAAATTAATTCGCTTTAATATCCCTAAATTTCTTGCTCTATTTTTCTCTAATGTTCTGTTGGAATCTTCTTTAAAGACTATATCAAGTGGTGCATGTAAATTATTTTCTACTCCCTAATGCTTTCTTACCACATCTGCAAATGAATGAATATCATCTTTGAAACTAATTATAAAATATCTATTTTCTTCTTTTATTGCCGAAACTGTTTCTTTTTGAGTGTTTAAGACATCCGCAGTAAGAATGCAATTTGTCAAATCTAATTTTTTTATTAATTCTGGTCACATTGGAATTTCATTACTTTTATCTTCTATATAATCTTGTACTAAAGACACACCATAATTATGAGAATAAATACTCATTGTGTTGAGTGCTTTTATTTCTTCAGTATTTTCTTTATTTCTACTTCTTCCTTTTGTTATTTTTCCATCCAATGACAAAATATCTTTTGTGTCTTCTTTAATTGTCAAATTATCAATTTTTTCTATTAAAAATTTTATACAACTACTATATAAAGTTTCTATATTTAATAATGAAATTACCCTTTGTATTGTATCATGAGATGGAATGCCATTTGGTAGTTCAAGAAATTTTTTTAGCCATTCTTTTTTTGACTCTGCAAACATTGCAATTTCATCCCATCCGTCACTTCTTGCAAATATTGCTAAAAATGAAATCATTATTATGCCACTCATTAAATGTTTTACTTTACCTTGAATTCTTGTATCATTTTGATTTTTAAATATAATCATAAACTTTTGTAGTTCATTTGTTTGAATTTAATTTAAATCTATTTCTACATTTTTAAACATTGCTTTTATTTCCTCCAGTTTTTTACACTTTTTAGCCATACCTCACCATCTTTATTCTTTTCTTTTATTATACATAAAAAACGCATGTTTCAAAATTTCATGCGTTTATCCTGCTAGTTAACAAATATTTCTTGAATCTAAACAGAAAATAAATTATAATATAATAAAATAGGGATAAAAGCGAGGGGACACTATGAATAATGATATTAGAGATGAAGTAGTATATTTACATTTAGATGATATAATCCCAAATAGATTCCAACCACGTGAAGTTTTTGATGAAAGAGCATTAAAAGAATTGGCAGTTTCTATAAAAGAACATGGTGTAATACAACCAATAATAGTTAGAAGGGTAAATGGTAAATATGAGATTATTGCAGGTGAAAGACGTTACAAAGCCTCAGCTCTAGCAGGATTAACGAAAATTCCGGCAATAATTAGAGATCTTGATGATAAAGAAAGTTCAAAAGTTGCTTTACTAGAGAATTTACAGAGAAAGAATCTAAATGCAATAGAGGAAGCTAGGACTTGTCAAAAAATATTAGAGTTAGATCAACTAACTCAAGAAGAACTAGCTAAAACATTAGGCAAAAGTCAATCAGCTATAGCAAACAAACTGCGACTACTATCTTTACCAGATGATATCCAAGATGCTCTATTAAAAGAGCAAATATCGGAACGACATGCCAGAGCTTTACTAAACGTTGATAATCCTAAGACACAAAAAGATTTACTAAAGAAAATAATAAGCAATAAAATGTCTGTAAGAATGTTAGAAGAAGAAATAAATTCGCTTAACCCTCAAAAAACAATAAATAAGGAGAATAATAGTATGGATAATAATCAAGTTCAAATTACTCCAAGCTATATAAATTCCAATCCTCTAAAGCCAGCAAGTTTTGAAGTAGAACAACAAGAAGAAATAGGAAAAGTAACAATAGCTCCACCAAATGGTATGGAAACTTCACAATACAAACCAAAATTTATAAACTATGGTGAAGTTTCAGAAGACGATGACAATACAGAGCCACCAGCACCAATGAATGCTAATACCAATGTTGATATAAATGCGATAAAAAATAATGCTCAAGATATAGGCATGACACCAAGTGTTAACAAAAATGCTTCATCATTAGATAGTTTATTAAATATAAATAGTGCACCATCAATACCAACATATAAGGTTCCAAATAATAATTCTAATAATAATTTTATAACTCCAGCAGAAGCAATTGTAAAATCAGATATTAATAATATTCCAGCAGCTGCTGAAAGAGACTATTTTGCTCCACCAGATTTTAAGTCCATGAATATTCCATTACAGTCAACAGAACCAACACCACCACCAGCAAGTTATAATTTGCAAACAGCAGTATCAAAAATAAAAGATGTTGTAGAAGAAATAAAACAAAATGGAATAGATATGCAGCTAAATGAACTAGATTTCGATAAATCTTACCAAATAATAATAAAAATAAATAAAGATTAAATAAAATGATTACTTAATCAACTATAAAAAGAAGAGCTTAACTTCACAATTAGGCTTTTTTTTGCCAACATAATATCCATGAAATATGTAAAAAAATCAAATATAAAATAAATTTTAAATACTTTTATTGACATTTTTCTTACATTTATTTCAACTAAAATTACTAAATTCTTGAAATTTTTAAAATAGTATGATACCATATAATCATATTATAGAAATGATAGAAAGTGAGTGTGGAGAATGAGCATAATTAAACTTAGTACTGAAGACATAAAAAGAGCAGCAAATGAAATTAATACAGAAACTGCTAATATCGATAATGCTTTAAGTGAATTTTCAAAAGCGTGTGGACAGATAGAAGGTGGTTATACAGGAGATTCTGGACAAGAAACCCTTCAAGCTGCTATAGCAAGCAAAGTAAAATTGACACAAATTAACGAAGAATTAAAGGAACTTGTAAAATTGATAAATAAGCATGCTGATAAAATTCAAAGTATTCAAACAGAACTTAGAAATACAAGTAAATCAATTGAAGAAAGTTTTAATTAATTGAGGTGAATTATGAAGAGATTAGAGTTAAATATCCAACTTTTTGGTGAAACAACGGTTGATGCCGAAAGATTGACTGATGCTAATGCAACTATTAATAAAGTTGCAAGTCAAGTAGAAGATTCATTTGGTAAGATTCAAAATGTTATTAAAACTTTACAAACAGATGAGTCATTTCAAAGTACAGCTGGGACTGCAATAAACAGTGCTTTTACTACTATTGCCCCATATTTTCGTCAGTTTCAAACAAATGTAGTTGACTTAGGTAAATTTATTTCATATGTAGTTACAACATTTAGCGTTTCAGATGAGGAAATGAAGAATGAATATGAAGCTTGGTCCGAGACAATAAAAAGTGTAGTCTCAAACGTAAAAGCAGGATTTACAGGAGTAGCTACTGGATACACAACTGGCCAATACATCAGTGATTTATCATCATCAGCTAGAAATATTGTAAAAGAAACAACAAGTATGGTTGCAAATACTGGAAAATTATATTCAAGTGCGACTGGTAAATCTGTATTAACGAGCATTAAAGACTTTGGAGATGCAACAGTAGGAACATTTAAGACATTATTTGGCTTTATTGGTAAGAACAACAGCATAGCAAGATCTTTTGTTAATGCAGTAATTAAATAAGATAAAAATAAAGGAGAATAAAAATGGAAAATAACGATGTTTTAAATAGTGAAACAACAATCGAAAGTATTGACACTATGTCTGATGATAAAAAAGCAAATTATATGCTTCAAAGAATGATTAGTGATTACTTAAGTAAACTTGAACTTCCATCAATGGAAGAAATATTGAAAAAACAAAATCAAGTTGAAGAACCTGGTATTTTAACAGATACTCATATCAAACTTTTACAATGCATGGTTAAAGACTTTTATCAAGCTTCAGGTAGTAGCGTTGAAATAGCAGCAAGAGAAAAAGGAATTACATTAAAAGAAGGAATACTATCTTCAATTGAAAAAGAATGTATTGATAATCTATTAACTGATTACTGTAAAAGCGTTAAAAACGTAATAGGTGAAAATAATTAACATCACTTCATTGTGATGTTTTTTTTCACCTATTTTTCACTTTTTTAGTATCTTTCTTCTTTATATCTTATGTAAATATATATTTTCATGATAACGAGATACAATAATTAACATCATCTTTACTTTAATAATCATTAACTAGTGTAAGCTCTAGAAAAATTTAAATTTAAATAATTTAATATAGCTAGTTATAATCTCAATTGTTACAAAAAATCTTCTTTTTTTTATAAAAGCATTTAAAAAACAAGTTTTATTTGATACAATATTCTAGTAAAAAGAAAATGGGTGATTAGATGGGAAAGATTATAGCATTAGTAAATCAAAAGGGTGGTGTAGGTAAGACAACAACCAGTATCAATCTTTCTGCATCATTAGCAGTATTAGGGAAAAAAGTATTATTAATAGATTTAGATCCCCAGGGAAATACAACTACTGGTGTAGGAATAAATAAAGGTGATATTGAAAAAAGTATATATGATGTTTTAATAGGAGAATGTAAAATAACAGAAGCAATGATTAAAACAAAATATAAAAACTTGTATGTTCTTCCGGCAACAATAAATTTAGCAGGATTAGATATTGAACTAGTTGAAAAAAGTAAACAAGAACAAGGATTTATAAAAGGTGAACAATTAAAAATTCATTTAGAAGATATAAAAAATAGTTTCGACTTCATTATAATCGATTGTCCACCATCACTAGGTGTAATAACAACAAATGCCTTAACAGCAGCAAATTCAGTAATAATTCCAGTTCAATGTGAGTTCTTTGCTCTAGAAGGAATAACGCAATTACTTAAAACAGTTATGCTTGCTCAAAAAACATTAAATCCAACTTTAGATATAGAAGGTGTTCTATTAACAATGTTAGATTCCAGAACAAATTTAGGATTTGAAGTGGTAGAAGATATAAGAAAATTCTTTAAAGAAAAAGTATATAATACAATAATTCCACGATTAGTTAGATTAACAGAAGCTCCATCTCATGGAGAACCAATAATAGCATATGATCCAAAAAGTAGAGGTTCAGAAGCTTACCTAAATTTAGCAAAGGAAGTGATTGAAAGAAATGGAAGCAAATAAGGAAAAAAGACGTGCTCTTGGTAGAGGATTGGAAGAATTATTTTATAATGAGCCAATTAATTACAACAAAGTAGAAGAAAAAATAATAACTGAAACTCCAAAAGAAGAAATAACCATGGTAAACATAGATGAGCTAAGGAGCAATCCATATCAACCACGTAAGGTTTTTGATCAAGAGGCTTTAGAAGAATTAGCAACTTCAATTAAAGAACATGGTGTAATTCAACCAATAATAATAAAAAGAAGTATTAAAGGCTATGAAATCATTGCTGGTGAAAGAAGAGTTAAAGCATCAAAAATAGCAGGATTAAAAGAAATACCAGCTATAATACGTGATTTTACAGATTCTGAGATGATGGAAATAGCTTTACTAGAAAACTTACAAAGAGAAAATCTTAGTGCTATAGAAGAGTCAATGGCTTACGAAAAACTATTAACAACTTTATCACTAACACAGGAACAATTAGCTAAAAGATTAGGTAAAAGTAGAAGCCATATAACCAATATGTTAGGGTTGCTGACTTTGCCAGAAGAAGTAAAAGAAATGATTCAAGAAAAAAAGCTTACTATGGGCCATGCAAGAGTAATAAGTAAGTTAGACGATAAAGAGCAACAAATTTCTCTAGCAAAAAAAGTAGCAGAATCATCAATAAGTGTTCATGACTTAGAAGAATTAACTAAATCAAATGAGAAATTTGTAAGAACTCATGAAATAAAAAAGATAAAGTCGGACTTTAATGAATATCAATATATTCAAGAAGAGTTATGTGATAAACTAGGTACAAAAGTAAAAATTAAGAACAATAAAATAGAAATTAGTTTTGTTAATGGCAGTGACTTAAATAGATTATTAGAAATTATGAATATAGAGCCAAGAGGTTAATATGAAAGATTATATTACAAAAGACCTTAGCCATATACTACTACCAATAATCTATATAATTATTGGAGTAGTAGTATATAACGTAATAAAAAAAATAATAAATAAAAGCATGAAACTAGAAAATCTAAGACCTCAACACAGACAAAGAGCCCAAACAGTTAGTATGTTATTATTAAATGTCATAAAATACATTATTTTAATAATAGTATTATTAGCAATACTATCAAGCTTTGGTATAAATATAAAATCCATTTTAGCAACATTGGGAATTACTACGGCAATTATTGGGCTAGCGCTTCAAGATTTAGCTAAAGATATTATAGCTGGATTTTCTATAATAACAGAAAATCAGTATGAAGTTGGAGATACGATAGAAGTAGATGGCTTTATGGGAGAAGTCATATCATTAGGATTAAAGACTACAAAGATAAAAGATTATAAAGGTGCAATAAAAATAATATCTAATCATAATATGGATAAAATTATCAATTATAGTCAATCCAATTCTTTAGCAGTTATAGATGTTGACGTAGACTACAAACATAGTCCAGATGATATAGAGAAATCTTTAAAAGAACTATCAATAAAACTAAAAAATAAAGTGCCAAATTCAATCGGTGATTTAACCATCCTAGGCATAACAGATTTAAGTAGCTCATCAGTTGTATATAGAGTTACACAAAAGGTTAAGCCTATGAAGCAATATGAAGCAGAAAGATTTTTAAGAAAAGAAATAAAAAAACATTTTGATGAAAATAACATTAAAATGCCATATTCACAGATAGAGGTGCATAATGCAGAATAAAGAACTAAATTATGAAGTAGGAACAAAGGTTATAATGAAAAAGCAACATCCTTGTGGAACAAACGAATGGGAGATAACTAGAGTTGGAGCTGATATAAAAATAAAGTGTTTAAATTGTGGCAGAACAGTTTTAATTCCAAGAATAGAATTTAATAAGAAAGTAAAGAAAATAATTTTATGAAGGGAATGATTCTATGAAAAATAAGAAAAAACTTAAATTAAAGAAGTTTTATTTTCATCCAATCGCAACAATTCTTTTTTTAACAGTAATCTTGCTAGTATTAAGTGCTATACTATCAGGATTGCAAATGCAGGCAACCTATGATACTATAAACAGTAATACAAAAGAACTAATACCAACATTAGTTACCGTTAACAACATGCTAAGCTTTGATGGGATGAAATATATAATCAGTAATGCTACTAAAAACTTTATCAGCTTTGCTCCATTTGGAATGTTATTAGTATCACTAATAGGACTATCAACAGCTGAGGCTACAGGATTTATAGAAACCTTCTCTAAAAAAAGATTAAGGCCAATTTCAAAAACAGCGTTAACCTTCATTATAATATTTATAGCAACCATTTCATCATTAATAAATGAAGTTGGTTATGCCATACTGATACCATTAGCAGCCTTAATATATTTTATTAATGGTAGAAATCCAATATTAGGAATAGTAACAGCATTTTGTGGAGTAGCCTTTGGCTATGGAGTCTCAGTCTTTGTAGGTACAATGGAGGTAGAACTACTTAGTTATACAAAACAAGCCGCAAGACTAATTGATGATACAGCACACATTCCGCTATCATCAAATTTAATATTTATAATTGTAGCTTCAATCATCCTATCAATTATAGGAACAATTATAATAGAAAAATTAGTGGCTCCAAAAATAGGAAAGTATAAAAAAGAAGAAGCAGAATCAAAAACAGAAGAGTATAAATTACTAGATTTAGAATCAATAGAACAAGAAACATTAGAAAAAGAAAAAAATGAGACGCGGGGATTAAAATATGCACTAATAACTGCTATTATAATTGCAATCATATTTATATATATGCTAATACCAAATTTACCATACTCAGGCTTGCTATTAGACATGAAAGAAACTACATACGTTAACCAATTATTTGGAAAAAATTCCTATTTTCAAGATGGTTTCACCTATATGGTATCATTATTGTTCTTTTCAACAGGTATTGCATACGGTCTAGGTGCGCGTTCAATAAAAAGTAATAATAGGTTAATAGAGACAATAAGTAATTGCTTTTCTAAAATAGGTAGTGTAATAATTTTGCTTTTTGTCTCATCACAGTTCATAGCAATCTTTAAACAGACAAATATAGGAACAGTTATTACAGCCTGGCTAGCTAATCTGTTAGGAATATTAAAATTTACAGGAATTCCGTTAATAGTAGTAACAACTATTTTAATAGCAATTTCTAACTTTGTATTAACAGGTGCATCAAGTAAATGGATGATATTCGCTCCAGTGGTAGTTCCAATGTTTATGCAAGCAAACATATCACCAGCTTTTGCTCAGATTGTAATGAGAGCAGGTGACTCTATAACAAATGGATACACACCACTAATGGCATCATTTGCACTTTATGTAGGTTATTTAAATATATACAATCTTAATAAGGATAAACCATATACAATAAAAAAATCTTTAGAAATAATAAGACCATATTTTATAATAATCGTCGTAGCTTGGCTAGCACTAGTAGTAGGATGGTATATAATTGGTCTACCTATTGGACCTAAAGTTTATCCAACATTATAAAAAGAGTGATACTAATCATTCTTTTACTGTTTTATAGGAAAATTAATTCGTAAATTATATTGAAACAAGTAAAAAAATAACATATAATAGTATAACGTAGAAAGAAAGAGGTAATAATATGAGCTTAACAGCTGGAATAGTTGGTCTACCAAACGTAGGAAAATCAACATTATTTAACGCCATAACAAATCAAAAAATATTAGCAGAAAACTATCCTTTTGCAACAATAGAACCTAATGTAGGAGTAGTAATAGTCCCAGATGAAAGAATGGATAAATTAAAAGAAATGTATGAACCTAATAAGTTTATTCCTACATCTTATGAATTTACTGATATAGCAGGATTAGTAAAAGGAGCATCTCAAGGTGAAGGATTGGGAAATAAGTTCCTATCTCATATTAGAGAGGTTGATGCCATATTAGAAGTTGTTAGATGCTTTGATGATGGAAAAATTATCCATGTAGAAGGAAAAATAGATCCAATAAGAGATATAGAAACAATAAACCTAGAATTAACAATTTCTGATCTTGACATAATAAATAATCGACTAGAAAAAGTAGCAAAAAAAGCTAAGTCAACAAAAAATAAAGATGATTTACTTGAAGTTGAAATATTAGAAAAATGTAAAAAACATCTAGAATCATCAAAACCACTTAGGACATTAGATTTAACAGAAGAAGAAAAAAAGATTATAAAGTCATATAGTTTTTTAACAATAAAACCAATTATATATTTAGCTAATATTAAAGAAAGTGAACTAACAAATCCTGATAATGAATATGTAGAAAAAGTAAAAAATTATGCTAAAGAAGAAAATGCAAAAGTAATAAGTCTTTGTGCCAAGACAGAAGAAGATTTGAGTGAACTAACAGAAGAAGAAAAAAAAGAAATGTTAGAATGTATAGGTATTCCTGAATCTGGATTAAATAAATTAATAAGAACTACATATGATGTTTTAGGCCTAGCAACCTATTTTACCGTTGGGAAAGATGAAGTTAGGGCATGGACATTTAAAAAGGGAATGAATGCTAAACAATGTGCTGGAATTATCCACACCGATTTTGAAAGAGGATTTATTAGAGCAGAAGTAATGTCATATACAGATCTAATTGAATATGGAAGCGAACTTAAAGTAAAAGAAGCTGGTAAAGCAAGACTAGAAGGAAAAGACTATTTAATGCAGGATGGTGATATTTGCCACTTCAGATTTAACGTTTAAAAATTGAAATAACATCTGGACAAAAAAAATATCATCTGTTATAATACATGCGAGTATTAAAAATACTCCTTGCTGTCTTAGACAGCCGAATAGTCCAAAAGGAGGTGCGAAAAATGAGAAAATACGAAATTATGTTTATCGTAAGACCTGACATGGAGGAAGCAGAAATTAAAACAGTTGCTGACGAAATGAAGAAAGTTTTAGTTAATGACAAAGCCAATATAATTGAAGAAAAGGCAATGGGTCAAAGAGAACTAGCTTATGAAATTAATAAATTCAAAACAGGATATTACTATTTATATGTTGTAGAAGCTGATAGTAAAGCTATAAGTGAATTTGAACGTGTTTCAAGAATTAATGAAAAATTACTTCGTCATCTAATCGTAAAAGTAGAAGACTAAAAGAAAAAGAGGTATTATATGAATAAAGTATTTTTAATTGGAAGATTAACTAGAGATCCCGAATTACGTTATACAGGAAACAATACCCCTGTTGCAACATTTTCTTTAGCAGTAAATCGTAACTTTACATCTACCTCAGGTGAAAGAGAAGCTGATTTTATAAATATTGTTGTTTGGAGAAAACAAGCTGAAAACGTAAAAAACTATTTAACTCAGGGAAGTCAAGTAGCAATAGACGGGCGTATTCAAACAAGAAGCTACGATGGAAGCGATGGTCAAAAAAGATATGTTACAGAGGTTGTTGCTGATAACGTTGAATTTTTGGGATCTAAAAACCAATCTAATACTAGAGAAAACTCTAATTCATCTACACCAACAGGTGCTCCAGAGCCAACTCCATATGACTTTGGAAGTAGCTCACAACCAAAGGGCACAGATGTAGATAATAATCCTTTCGCTGATTTTGGTGCTAATATTGAAATTAGTGATGATGAATTACCATTCTAAAAGGAGGAAAAACGATGGCAGAATTTACAAACCGTAGAAAAAAGAAAATCTGTTTAATGTGTGCTGGTAAAACTACAGTTGATTATAAAGATCCAGAAACTTTAAAAAGATATGTAAATGAAAAAGGTAAAATGGTAGTAAGACGTGTAACTGGAAACTGTGCTCTTCATCAAAGGGAAGTAGCAAAGCAAATTAAAAGAGCTCGTGCTATTGCCCTAATGCCTTATACAAAGTAATAAAATTCAGATATTTATATCTGTTTTTTTTATTTTGTACGAATTAGACAAAATAAATAATTTATTGTATAATAAAATTGATATAAACAGGAGGAGTAAATGGGGATAATAAATCAAAGAAAAGAATTAAGAAAAGAAATAAAAAAGAGTAGTACCATATTTTTGATGGCTCACAAGGACATGGATTTAGATGCCTTAGGAAGTTGTATTGGCTTATATACAATTCTTACAAAGAAGAACAAGGAATGCTACATCATAATAGATGATAGACAGCATGAAATGGGGGTTGAAAAAGTTCTCTTAGAACTAGATGGCTATCTAAAGATAATTAAAAGTGAAAATATTGAAGAAAAACTTAATAAAAGACTAAAAAAGAATTTGTTAATAATATTAGATACCAATAAAACTGATTTAGTTCAAAGTAAAGATGCCTTAAAAAAACTTGATAGAAAGTTAATAATTGATCATCACGATGTATCAAAATCAACAATAAAAGATGCAATTAAAATAATTGATAACAAAGTATCAAGTACTTGTGAAATGATAACAGAGTTGATAGAATATTACGATGTAGAGGTTGAACCATACTATGCTACCGTATTACTATCAGGAATTGTATTAGATACAAACAACTTCACTCTTAAGACAACATCTGATACATACTATTCGGCATATTATCTAACCTGTTTAGGTGCTAGTGCTAAAAAAGTACAATATCTATTAAAGCAAGATCTTGATGAATATGCGGAAAGACAGAAGCTTTTAGCAGATATAGAAACAATAGATGGTAAAATAGCTTTCACTAAAGCGACTCCATACACTGTATATAGAAGAGAAGATTTAGCTAAAGTAGCTGATACATTATTGTTCTTTAACAACATTGAAGCCTCATTTGTAATAGGCAAAATAGGAAAAGACACAGTAGGAATAAGTGCTAGAAGTTTGGGCAATTTTGATATTGTGAACATTCTAGAAAAATTTGGTGGTGGCGGTGATAGCTACAACGGAGCTGCTAAGGTAGAAAACACAGCAATTAGTAAAGTGGAGCAAACCTTGAAAAAAGCAATTAAAGATCAAGAAGGTGAATAAATGAAAGTAATTTTTGTAAAAACATTAAAAAATCAAGGGAAAAAGGGAGATATTAAAAACGTTGCAGATGGATACGCTCAAAACTTTTTAATAAAAAATGGTTATGCGGTAATTCACAACAAAGAAAACCTAAGAAAATTAGAAATAGAAAATTCAAAAAGAGAATCACAAGAAAAACAAGCTAAAGAAGAAGCTACAAAATTAAAAAAAGAACTTTCAAAAGTAGTTTTAGAATTTAAAGTAAAAACAGGTGCTGGTGACAAAGTATTTGGAAGCATCAGTCCAAAACAAATAAAAGATGCTTTAGAAAAGAAAAACTACAAAGTAGATAAAAATCAAATTGTATTAAAATCTTCTATAGCATCACTTGGCTTTCATAACGTTGATATAAATCTATATCCTGGTATAGATGCAACAGTAAAAGTACACTTAATAAAATAGAGGTGATAAAATGCCAACAAGAGTAATGCCAAATAATCCAGAGGCAGAAGAATCAATATTAGGAGCCTGCTTTTTATCTAAGAGTGCTTTACAAAAAGCTAGTGAAAATCTAACTCCTGATTCATTTTATAATGAAAAAAACAGTAAAATATTTTCATCTCTAGTATCACTTATGGATGAGAAAGTACCAATTGACTTAACAACTGTAACAAGTGATTTAAAAAAGAAAAATCAACTTGCCGAAATAGGTGGAGTTGAATATTTAACAGAAGTTTTAAACTTTGTTCCAACGGCAACAAACATAGATTACTATATAGAAATGGTTCAAGAGTCTGCTATTAGAAGAAACTTAATTGATACAGCAACAGACATAGCTTCTGATGGTTACAAAACAGAGGAAGCACTTAGTGATTTATTGGATAGTACAGAGAAAAAGATTTTTAACATTGCTAAAAACAGAAAGTCCAGTGAATTTAGGAGTATTAAAGAAGTTCTTAATAAAGCTCAGTCAGACTTGGAAAGACTTTCTGAAAACAAGGGTGAAATAACAGGTTTAGCAACAGGTTGGTATGACCTAGATAGACTAACGACTGGTTTTCATCCCAATGAATTTATAATATTTGCATCACGTCCTGCCATGGGAAAAACAGCTTTTGCTCTAAATTTTGTTACCCATGTTGCAATGACTCAAGATAAAGCAGTAGCTCTATTTGAATTGGAAATGAGTGCCGAACAATTAGTATTCAGAATTTTATCATCATTAGGACAAATTGATGGTTTTAAAATAAGAACTGGTAATTTAGCAAATAATGATTGGAAAAGAATTAATGAAGCATCATCCCAATTAGCTAACACCAATTTAGTAATAGATGATACACCGGGTATTACAATAGGTGAAATACGTGCTAAATGTAGAAGACTAGCAAGTAGTGAAAAGGGCCTAGGAATGGTAGTAATAGACTATCTACAACTAATATCAGGTGGAAAAAATTATGGTGCTAATAGACAACAAGAAGTATCAGACATATCAAGAAGCCTGAAAACCTTAGCCATGGAATTAAATGTTCCAGTAATTGCCTTATCACAATTATCCAGAAGTGTTGAGGCACGAGAAGATAAAAGACCTATGATGAGCGATTTACGTGAATCAGGATCAATTGAACAGGATGCGGATATAGTAGCTTTCCTATATAGAGATGATTACTATAATAAAGAAGCTAGAACAGAAGATAATAACAGTTTAAGTGAGGTAATAATAGGTAAGCACAGAAATGGTCCAACCGCAACAATAGAACTATTATTTAAGAAAAATACATCTACCTTCTTAAACCTAAGAAAAGAAAATAATAAGGAATGATAAAATGAATTGTCAAAAATCTAAAATTATAATATGTCTAATCGTATTAATGTCATCTTTCTTGACTATGGGTTTTACAGAAAAAAAGTATAAACCACAAACCGTATACAGAATATACTTAAAAGGAAAGTCATTAGGGATAATTAAGTCAAAGAAACAACTAGAAGCATACATTGACAAAAAACAATCCGAGATAAAGAAAAAGTATAATGTCGATAAAGTATATGTTCCATCAGAGCTAGACATAGTAAAAGAAATTACCTATAGTAACGAAATAACTTCAGTAGAGAAAATA
Organism: uncultured Bacilli bacterium; assembly: GCA_934163035.1. GTDB lineage: Bacteria > Bacillota_I > Bacilli_A > RF39 > UBA660 > CAG-877. Next base: position 82,602 of record CAKPJX010000003.1, read on the forward strand.
TACAATAAGTTGAAGGACATATCTCCATTTACGATTAGTGGTTATGAAATAACAATACGAGGTGTTGATAAGAAAGATACAGATGGAAAAACAATAAAAGGTAAAAGTCAAAAAATCTACTGTCTAGATAAAAAGGTGTTCACTCAAGCAGTAGAAAGTACAGTTAAATCATTCATATCACCAGATGAATATGATGCTTTTGCTAATAAAACACAAAAGAAAATAGAGGATACAGGAAAAATAATAGAAAACATATATATCCAAAATGTAATTACTATCAAAAAACAAAAAATTCCTATAAACAAAAAAATATATGAAGCAAAGGAAGAATTAAGTAAATATTTATTATTTGGTACACTAGATGAACAACAAAGTTATACCGTAACTGACAATGATACCATAGCAGATATAGCTTTTAACAATAAAATATCAACAGAAGAATTTTTAATCGCTAATCCAACAATTGCAGATTCTAAAAGTCTTTTATATACCGGACAAGTTGTAAAACTTGGAATTATTAAACCACAATTTAATGTAGTTGAAAATGATCACATTGTATTTAGAGAGGAAAAAAACTATACAACAGAAACACAATATGATAACAGCAAATATGTAGGTTATAGTGAAACAATTCAAGCCGGTGTAAAGGGTGAAGACAAGGTTACTCAAAAAATCCAAAAAATTAATGGTGAAACAACAAATGTTGCTACCGTAGAAAGAACAACAATAAAAGAGCCAATTAATGAAATTATAGTAAAAGGCGGAAAGAAAGCCAACTATACAGGTGGTGGATATGGAGTTGCCATCGCCACAAGAGGAGAATGGGGATGGCCTGCTACTTGCTCAAGTATTTCTAGTCCATTTGGATATAGATGGGGAGTATTACATGATGGAACCGATATAGCTGGTTGTGGATATGGTTCAAACGTTTTTGCCGCTCAATCAGGCACAGTTGTTGTATCAGCCACAAGTAGAGGATATTATCCAGGTGGTTATGGAACAAATGGAGAATATATTATAATTGACCATCATAATGGTTACTACACTCAATATAATCATCTTTGCCCAGGTTGCCGATATGTAAAAGTTGGGGATAATGTTACAAAAGGGCAGGTAATAGCTGGAATGGGTAATACAGGATATGCAACAGGTGTTCATTTACACTTTGGTGTATGGAGAGGATATCCATATAGAGGAGGCGTAGCATTTAATGCTATGAGTTTATACTAATGAAGGTTCAAGTATTAGCAAGTGGTTCCAAAGGAAATAGCACAATTGTATTAGGCGACAATGTTAATTTGATAATTGATATGGGGATTCCTTATCTAACTTTGAAAAGAAGATTAGAAGAGGATCTCCTTTCATTTGAGGACTTTGCTGGAATACTAATAACGCATAACCATAAGGATCATATAAAAGGATTAAAATCAGTAATAAAGCATACAAATCTTTCAGTACTAATTCCAGAAGCAATGTATGACAGTCTAAAAGAAGAAGTACCTAAATCAAGATGTACATTCATAGATGATAATTTTGATATGATCGACCTACATATAGAATTAATTCATACATCTCATGATGCACCATACTCAGTAGGCTTTATTATTACAGAAGGCAATAAAGGCTTAGTATATGTAACTGATACAGGCTATATTAATAGGAAGTTCTTATCAAGAATGGTTCATAAAGATATGTACATAATGGAAAGTAATCATGATGAAGTTATGCTAATGGATGGAGTATATCCAAGATTCTTAAAAGAGAGAATTATTAGCGACAAAGGCCATCTTTCTAATAATACAACGGCTGGCTATTTAAAAAAGATAATAGGGACAAATACAAAAAATATAATATTAGTTCACATAAGTGAAAAAAATAATACAGAAGAATTAGCATTAAAAACAATGAGAGAAGCTTTAAAAGATTACAATGTAAACATAATTGCAGCAGAACAAGAAGAACCATCAGAAATAATAGAGGTATAATATGATTAAGATAATAACGGTAGGTAGCATAAAGGAAAAGTACTTGAAGGAAGCAGTATTAGAATATAAAAAGAGATTAAGTAAATATTCAAATATAGAAATAATAGAAGTAAAAGATGAAGGCCTAGTAGAAAAAGAAAAAGCAGTACTACTAGAAGGAGAAAAGATAAAAAAACATATAAGTAGTAGAGATTATATAATAACCCTAGAAATAAATGGTCAAGAATTAACATCTGTTGAATTTTCAAATAAGCTAGATAAAATTTTAATCGAAAATAGTAATATAGCATTTATAATAGGTGGAAGTTATGGTCTAAGCAAAGAAATAACATCATTATCGAGATTACATTTATCTTTTTCAAAAATGACTTTTCCTCATCAACTATTTAGAGTTATCCTCTTAGAACAACTCTATAGAGCATTTAAAATAAAAAATAATGAATCTTATCATAAATAAGATTCAAACAGGAGTAGATTATGATAGGTAATGAATGGGATAGTTTATTAAAGGAAGAATATGACAAGGAGTATTTTAAATCATTAATAGATTTTATAAAAAAAGAGTATAGCAGTAAAACAATTTATCCAAAACAAAATGAAGTTTTTAATGCTTTTCGCTATACAGATTTTGACAATGTAAAGGTTGTAATATTAGGACAAGATCCATATCATGGACCAAATCAAGCCGAAGGATTATCATTTTCAGTCAGCAATGAAGTCTTAAAACCACCTTCACTACAAAACATTTTTAAGGAACTAGAAAGTGATTTGAAGATACCATTTCCGAAACATAATTCACTTAAACCATGGGCAAAAGAAGGCGTTTTACTACTGAATGCAGTATTAACAGTAGAAGAACATAATCCCACATCGCATAAAGATCATGGATGGGAGCAGTTTACTGATGAAGTCATTAAAATAATAAACAAAAAAAATAACCCAGTTGTTTTTATCCTATGGGGTTCATACGCCAGAAATAAAAAAAAGCTTATAACAAATCCAATTCACTATATCATTGAGTCACCTCATCCATCGCCATTTTCTGCCTATAATGGTTTCTTTGGAAGTAAGCCTTTTTCTAAGACAAATGATTTTCTAAAAGAACATAATATAACTCCAATAGATTGGAGAATAGAATAGAAATAGTATTTAACACAAACGACAGTTCACAATAAACTGTCGTTTTCTTATCTAAATAACAATTTTTTCTTGGGCCTGTACTGCAGTAATTGCCATAACACCGATTATGTCATCAACTGAACACCCTCTTGATAAATCATTAACAGGTGAAGCTATTCCCTGACATATTGGTCCATAAGCTTCAGCCTTACCAAGTCTTTGTACTAACTTATAGCCAATGTTACCAGCATCTAAATCTGGAAAAATTAAGACATTGGCTTTACCAGCTACTAGACTATTTGGAGCCTTACCACTAGCTATTTCTGGAACAATGGCCGCATCTAACTGTAATTCGCCATCAATCTTATAATTAGGATAATTATTATTGGCAATGACTACAGCCCCTTTAACTTTGTCAACATCAGGATGACTAGCACTTCCCATAGAAGAATGTGATAATAAAGCCACAATTGGATCTTTTTGCACCAACAATTTAAAACTATTAGCACTACTAACAGCAATTTCGGCAAGTTCCAAGGATGATGGATTTTGAACAAGTCCACAATCAGCAAAAATAAATGTACCATTCTCTCCATAAACACAATCTGGAACAACCATTAAGAAAAATGCTGAAATCAATTTGCATTTAGGATCTGTTTTAATAATTTGTAAAGCTGGCCTTAATGTATTAGAAGTAGAATGACAAGCTCCTGATACAATTCCATCAGCTAGTTCTAACTTTACCATCATACAAGCAAAATACATATAGTCTGATAGTAATAATTCCTTTGCCATAAAATATGTCATACCCTTATTTTTTCTAATTTCAACTAATTTATTCACAAATTGTTCCGTAAGATCACTTGTATTTGGATCAATTATTTCAATCCCATTAGAATCAAAATCACTCCAAGTCATTTTAATTTTTTCAAGTGAGCCAATAATAACAACATTACAAATCCTCTCTTTAGTTGCTAGAACAGCTGCTTTTAATACCCTAATATCATCATATTCAGGTAATACTATCTTAACCTTACATCTTTTTGCCCTGCTTTTGATATTATCAATAAAACTCATCAAATCATCCCTATTCCTCATTTAAAATATCATATATTTTTCTCTTTTTATTATTATAAAATTCACATTTTTTATATCTCTTAAAAAAAGCAATAATCTTAGATGGAAAAGAATCTACTAATCCATTATATATAACCGCAGAATCATTATAAAACTTTACAGCTGCTAATAAATCAGTTTCATTATTATTAATATCATCAATAATTACTGATAATTCTTCATTTTTTAATAAGCTATCATTATCATCTATTATTTTAAATAAATCATTATATGCTCTAGTATATAGATCATTAACCTCTATTTGGCTAAGATCTAGAGAATTTTCCAAATAATCAAAAACATCATTTGTATCTAATTCTTTTGCTACAATAGGTCTAACTCTTTCAAATAATTCTTTCTTTTTTTGCAAATGTAAATCTATCGCATTTAAAGCCTCGTCCATTTTTATAGTTACAAATCTAAATTTGTTCTTACAAATTCTACAAAAGATACCAATAATAATTAATACAATTAAAACAATACAAACAATAATAACTATCTTCATATACTCCTCCATCTTAATAATTATATCAAAATGCCAAAAAAAAAGCCACTGAATATGGCTAATAATTCTAAAAACAACTATTAAATAAATATGACATATACACGATTAATAAAGAAGCAATTAAAAATACTAATAAGAATACTCCAAGGTAACCACTCATCCTAGCAAATTTAGCATAATCTTCCTTTCCTTTTTTATCCTTAAAATAGAAATATAAAGCAAAACCAACAGGAAAATTAATGATTCCGGTCAATAAAAGTAAGGCTCTATCTTCTTTAACTTGTCTATCTAAAGTATCTTCATTCATACAAATTCCTCCTATTATTAATATACCATTTAACTATTTGGATGTCAATTATTGAGAATTATATGAACTACTTTTTTCATCAAATGTCTGCATAGTATCAGTAGGTTCAGTCCCTTTAATAAAATACATCATTTTTTTCTTTTCTGTGCTATCAGTAGCCAGTTTTCCAGAAATAGGATCGACTAAAACTGCAGATACATTTTTAGGTAGTTCATACCATGAATCAGGTTTGCCATTTTCATATCCTTCAATAGATTTGTACCAAATATTTTGTGAATATTTATACTCAGAAGATTTTAAATAACTATTATCATCATAACCAACCCATACAGCACATACAACATCTTTATTAAAACCAATATTCCAATTATCTCCATTAGTAGTACCACTCTTAAGAGCGTATTTATGTGTTAATTTTGAAGATAAGCTAATAGCAGTAGGATAATTATAATCAATATAATCTGGATCATATGTAGCAGTTAATAAATTATCTAGGATAAAAGTTAAACTCGAATTAAGAACTAATTCTTTTTTATTTTTACATTCATAAAGAACATTACCTTCATTGTCAACTACCTTCTCAATTAAATGAGGAGTAACTTTATATCCAGAATTGGCAAAAGCAGAATAACCAGTTGCCATTTCTATTATACTAATTTCATTTGTACCTAAAGGAAGGGATGGAACATCTTCAAGTTTTTTAGTTATACCAACTCTTTTAGCAACATTTATTAATGCATCGCTTCCTAAAAACAAATGAGTTTTAACAGCATAAATATTCTCAGAATAGGCAATTGCTGTTCCCATAGATATTGGCTTGTTCCCATACTTTTCATTATAATTTTTAGGTGAATAATCACTTTGATCATTAAAAGTAAAGGTTGTTGCTTCACTTGTAAAAGCTGAACTAGATGTAAAACCATTCTCTAAAGCAGCATAGTAAAGAAAAGGTTTCATCGTTGAACCAACTTGTCTTAATGAATCAGTTACTCTATTATATGATGACTTATTATAATCTCTTCCACCAACTAAAGCTATTATTTCACCAGTATTAGGGTTCATCATCACAGCGGCTGTTTCTAATTTTGACTCATCAGGAATACTCTCTTTAACATTTTTTTCTAAAATCTGCTGAGCCTTTAAATCTAAATTAGTATAAATCTTTAATCCCTTATTATCATTATAAGATATAGGTATTTTATCTATTTTTTTTAATTCCTTTAAAACAGCATCTTGATAATACATAATGGTACTTAATTCATCTTCATTATCTTTTCCATAAAATTTTAATTCTTCATTATAAGCATCATTTAATTCATCTTCTGTTATTATATTGTTTTTAACCAGCAATTTAAGTATAGAAAGTTGCCTTTTTTTAGCAAGCTCTAAGTTTACTAAAGGTGAATAATTAGAAGGCGACTTTGGAATACCAGTAAGAATAGTTGCTTCTGCTAAATCAAGATCTTTGGCAGATTTATCAAAATAAAACCTACTAGCATTTTCAATTCCATACTTACCGTGCCCATAATTAATAGTATTTAAATATCCTTCTAATATTTCATCTTTAGAGTAATTAGCTTCGATTCTTAAGGTATACCACATTTCATCCCATTTTCTTTTCCAAGTTTTTTCAAAATCTAAAAATAAATTTTTAGCATACTGCTGTGTTATAGTAGAAGCACCTTGTTTTGTTGATCTACTACTTATATTAATATAACTAGCCTTTAAAATTCTAAAAAAATCAAAACCATTATGCTTATAAAAATTCTTATCCTCAGTATAAATAGTGGCCTTTATTAAATACTCTGAAATATTATCTAAACTAACCCATTCTTTTGATTCATTGCCTTGAAAAAAAACACTTTCAGTATTATCATATAAAACCAAACTATTAGCAGTATTAATTTGTATTTTAGGAGCTGTTTTAACGTATATAAAAATACCACCAATACCAATAATAAAAGTAAAGAAAGAAAATATAATTAATCTTGAAATAAATTTTTTCATAAAAAGCTCCTTTCTTTATTAGTATTTAAATAAAAAAACAAAATATGTATTAAAATTTATAATTATATGTTATAATCGTACCAGAAATTTCATATAGGTGATTAAATGGCAAAAATCAAAATAAAAGTCTCTATTTCAAATGAAGAAGGCAATACGTTTTTTGAGACTACCGCTCACTACCAGGAAGATAATAGAGTCTTAACATATAAAGAAAAAGATAATACATTAGTTAAATATTATTATGATAAAGGTATTTTAACTAGAGAAAATGAAGCTATATTGATGGAGTATAACTTTATAAATAATGAGTTAACTACTGGTAGAGTATTAATAAAAGACTTGAAAAAAATCTTAAATCTAAATATTTATACAACAAATATTACTTACAATAATAATAGTATTGAAATAAATTATAAAATAGAAGAAGAATTTACATATAAAGTAGAGGTGATTTAAATGAGTATAATAAAAAATATTGAAAAAGATTTAAAAGAAATATGTAAAAATGCCGGTTATGAAATTAATGATTTAACTTTAAAACCATCTAGTAGAAAGGATCTTGGTCAGTATCAGATAAATGATGCTATGACATTAGCTAAAAAATATGGAAAAAATCCTCGCAAAATAGCAGAAGATATAAAAAAAGAATTAGATAAAAATGATCATTTTATTAATACTAATATAGCTGGCCCTGGCTTTATAAACATTACTTTAAGTGATTCTTTCCTTATCAATTGTCTAAATAGTATCAGTGATAATATTGAAAATAATATTGATAAACTTTCACCAAAAAAGGTAATAATAGATTACGGAGGTGCCAATGTAGCCAAAGCTCTCCATGTAGGTCATTTAAGATCTGCTAATATTGGTGAAGCATTAAAAAGGCTAGCTGCACTTTTAGGATATGAAGTACTAGGTGATGCCCACCTTGGTGACTATGGTAGACCACTTGGATTAGTTGTCTTAGAAATAAAGAAAAGATATCCGGATTTAGATTATTTTAATGAATCATATACTGGAGACTATAGTGATATAAATTTACCAATAACAAATAAAGATCTAGAGGAAATATATCCATATGCCTCTAATAAATCTAAAGAAGATGAATCATACCTAGAAGAAGCTAGAAATGTAACCCTAAAAATACAAAGCCATACAAGAGGTTATTATGATTTGTGGAAAAAAGTTGTAGAAATATCAAAAAAAGATATAAAAGAAGTCTATAATCGTCTTAATATCAACTTCGAGTTATGGCAAGGAGAAAGTGATGCTGCTGAGTATTTTGACGAATTAAAGACCATATTTGAAGAAAAAAATCTTCTTCAAGACAGCGATAATGCTAAAATAGTAGAAGTAAAAAAAGATACAGATACATCACCAATGCCACCACTTCTATTTATTAAATCAAATAACACTTTATCATACGCAACAACTGATTTAGCAACAATTTTAGAACGTAAGAAAAAGTATAATCCAGATGAAATCTGGTACTGTGTAGATGGAAGACAAGAACTTCACTTTGAACAAGTATTCCGTGCTACTCGCCTAGCTAGCTTAGTTGATGATAATGTAAAACTAAACTTTGTTGGTTTTGGAACAATGAATGGCAAAGATGGAAAGCCATTTAAGACTCGTGATGGCGGCGTTATGTCATTAAAAGGATTAATTAAATTAGTAAAAGAAGAAACTTTAAAAAGAATTAATCCGGAAACAGTAAGTGAGGAAGAAAAAGATTCAGTTGCTGAAGATGTTGCGATAGCTGCTTTAAAATATGCTGACTTATTACCATATAGAGGAACTGATTATGTATTTGAAGTTGAAAAATTTGCCGACTTAGAGGGGAAAACTGGCCCATACCTACTATATTCAACTATAAGAATGAAATCATTGTTAAAAAAAGCGGTTGATTTAAAACAAGAAAAAATATATTGTTTTAAAAATGAGTTAGAAAAAGATCTAGCCTTAACAATTTTAGAATTACCAGTAATTTTAAATAGAGCTTTTGAATATAAATCTTTAAACGATATAGCTGAATATTTGTATAGATTAACATCAATGTACAATAAATTTTATGCAGAAAATAAAGTATTAACAGAAAAAGATCAGAAATTACAAGAATCTTGGTTAGTATTAACAAAATTAGTATATGATATAAATACTATGTTATTAGATGTACTTGCTATAAGAGTTCCAGAAAAAATGTAAAAAAAGTATTGTATTTCCATAAGATATATGCTATAAAATTTGTTGGTAAATTTTTACCCATGCAAAATATTAAAACATGCATATAATGTTTTGAATATAGGAGGTCAACATGTTAAATAAAATGACAAAAGAGGAATTAGAATTATTATCAAATAAAGATATTACAAATTTAATTTTAGAAGAAAGCAAAAAATCGCTTAATACAGCCGACTTATTTAAAAAAATAATTGAATTATTAGATTTACCAGCAAAGGCATTTGAAACTAAAATAGCTGATTATTATACAGCCTTATCAACTGATAAAAGATTTATTTTATTAGAGGATGGTACATGGGATTTAAGATCACGTCATACATCTGATAAAGTAGTAAAAGTAACAGATGAAGATGATGATGAAGAAATTGAAGAAATAAAAGAAGATCCTGAATCTGATTCAGAAGAGGACTCATATGATGATGGTGATGATGAAGATTACTCAGAAGATACTAATGATGAGTTAAAGGACTTAGTAGTAATAGATGAAGATGAGTTAGAACTAGAACAGTAATCTAGTTTTTTCTTTTAAAATGACTATTTGCCAATAATAATTTAATCGTGATATAATAACGATAACTTGAAAGGGATGATAATATGATAGAAAGACTGGAAGCAATTTTAGAAAAGTATGAATCTTTAGAAAAATCTTTATCTGATCCAGAAGTATTAAAGGATTTAAAAAAGACAAAAGAGTATTCTAGAGAAATGGCTTCATTAGAAGATGCGGTTGTTTGCTATAGAAAATATAAGAAGCTTTTAACTAATATAGAAGAGTCAAAGGAAATGATTAAAGATCCTGAACTTGGAGAGATGGCTCGAGAAGAACTAAAAGAAAGTGAAGAGAAAAAAGAAGAATTAGAAAAAGAATTAGAGATTTTATTAATACCAAAAGATCCAAATGATGGAAAGAACGTAGTTATGGAAATAAGAGGTGCAGCAGGTGGTGACGAGGCCAATATTTTTGCTGGAGACTTATTTAGAATGTATACGAGATATGCTGAAAAGAAGGGTTTTTCATATCAAGTATATAACTCCGTTGATGGAGCCGCTGGTGGCTTTAGCCAAATAGAATTTATTATTAAGGGGAAAAATGCTTATTCACTTTTAAAGTATGAAAGTGGTTCTCATCGTGTACAAAGAGTTCCAGTAACAGAATCAAATGGTAGACTACAAACATCAACTGCTACAGTACTAGTAATGCCAGAGGCTGATGATGATATTGATATTAACATAAATCCAAATGATTTAAGAATTGATATATATAGATCAAGTGGTTGCGGAGGACAAGGAGTTAATACAACTGATTCAGCAGTTAGAATCACTCACCTCCCTACTAATACAGTTGTAACATGTCAAAATGAAAGAAGCCAAATTCAAAATAAAGAACAAGCTATGAAAGTTTTAAAGACAAGATTATATGAACTAGAGCTACAAAAGCAGCAAGAAGAAGCCGGTGCCGAGCGAAGAAGTAAGATAGGAACTGGTGACAGAGCAGAAAAAATTAGAACTTATAATTATCCACAAAATAGAGTAACAGACCACCGAATTGGTTTTACCACAAAAAACTTAGACAGAGTTATAGATGGTGATTTAGATGATATTATAGATGCACTAATTCAAGAAGATCAAAAAAGAAAACTAATGGGAGAAGAATAAAATGACCATTGAAGACCTTTTGGTTTATGGAAAAAAGCATATACATTCTGATCATGCCAAGATCTTACTAGCTGAATTAATTAACAAAAATCCTTTAGAATTATTATTATATTTACATGAATCTGTCTCTAAAGAAGTAGAAGAAAAATATAAACAAGAGGTTGAAGCCTTAGAACAAGGAAAACCACTTCAATATGTTATAGGTAATGTTAATTTTTATGGTATTAATTTTGAAATAAATAATAATGTTTTAATTCCTAGATTTGAAACAGAAGAACTTGTTGAAAACACCATTAATTATATTAAAAAATATTTCACAGAACCTGTGGATATTATCGATTTAGGGTGTGGAAGTGGGGTAATTGGCCTAACTCTAGAAAAAAAAGTTTCCACAAAAACTGTGGATTTAGTAGATATAAGCTCTAAAGCTTTAGAAGTTGCCCACAAAAACTGTGGAAACTTAGATTCTAAAGCTAATTTAATAGAAAGTGATATGTTTACTAATGTTAGCAAAAAATATGATGTTATTATATCAAACCCACCATACATAAAAACAACTGAAGAAATTGAGAAGATAGTAAAGGATAATGAACCCAAGCTAGCTTTATACTCTGGAGAAGATGGACTGGATTGTTACAGAAAAATATTAAAAGATATTGATAAGCACATGAAAGATAAATGTTTAGTAGCATTTGAAATTGGTCAAACTCAAGCAGATGATATAAAGAAAATAATTGAAAAATATTTGGATAATGTAACAGTAATAGTAAAAAAAGATTTATCAGATAGAGACAGAATGTTATTTATATTTAAAAATATTTTATAAAAATGTATAAAAATTTAAAATAAACCTCACTATAAATTTGAAAGTGAGGTTTTAATATGAAAAAAGCTCTAATAATAATAGCTATATTAATAGTAATTTTACCAATAGATAAACCTGCAGATGTTATTATTCCCAAAAATTCAATCCGTTTTAGAGTAATAGCTAATAGTGATAATGAAAGTGACCAAAACTTGAAAAAACAAGTAGTAAATAACTTAAAACCAGAAATATCAGCAATAAAATATACCCCAAAAGATATAACAAGTACTAGAAAGAGTATTCATGAACAGATGTCAACGTTTGGAGATATAGTGCAAAATACTTTGCTAGAGAATAATAGCAAAATAAATTACTCTATCGATTATGGAATGAATTATTTTCCAGAAAAAAAATATAAAGGAGTTACTTATGAAGAAGGAGATTATGAATCACTTATAGTAACATTAGGTGATGGCTTAGGTAAAAATTTCTGGTGTGTTTTATTTCCACCTCTTTGTCTAGTAGAAACCGAAGATGATACAAAAATAGAAGACGTAAAATATACCTCAATAATAAAAGAAATTATAGATAAGTATTTTTAAGTTATTAAAGAATAAAATATATAAGGTGATAAAATGCAACAACAACTTATATATTTTTTTATTGCCATAGGCTTAAGCATGGATGCTTTTTCTTTAGCAATAGCATATGGTACTAATAACATTGAAAAAAAGAAAATACTTATTTTAAGTATAAGTGTCGGTCTATTTCACTTCTTTATGCCAGTATTAGGTTCACTCATAGGACAAAAAATGAACTATTTAGTTACTGATGCTAACAAAGTGGTTGCTATAATATTATTTATTATTGCTATTCAAATGTATATGTCAAGAAAAGAGGAGAAAAAAGGAAGTATAACAAATATTCTTTCAATAATTTTATTCTCTCTAACAGTAAGCCTGGATAGTTTTTCCGTAGGATTGGGATTGGGCTTAATGAAGAAAACAATCTTTTCAGCATCTACTATATTTTCTATTACGAGTTTCATATTTACCTTAATAGGCTTGATTTTAGGAAAAAAGCTATCAGAAAGATTTGGATTAAAAGCTACTTACTTAGGAATTATAATTTTAATTGTTATCGCTATTAAATACTTAGTTACTTAATTTTACGTTAATTTATATTTAATTTCATTGATATTGTTGACAAAAATAGTAGTTCTCCTTATGATAAAAGTGGTGAAGTTATATGCCGGAAAATTTAAATAGCATGTTAAAAAAAGCTAAAGAAAATAAGTATGCAGTCCCACATTTCAATATCAATAATTGTGAATGGGCAAAATACATATTAGAAGAATGTAATGAACTTCAAACCCCAGTAATAATAGGAGTAAGTGAAGGTGCAATAAAATATATAGGTGGATATAATACAGTATCGATGATGATTAGTGGTCTGATAAAAGATTTAAATGTAACTATACCTGTATGTTTACATTTAGATCATGGAAGCAGTTTTGAAAGCTGTAAAAAGGCTATAGATGCTGGATTTTCTTCTGTTATGATAGATGCATCGAAAAAAAATTTAGAAGAAAATATAAGTATAACAACTAAAACTGTAAATTATGCTCATCAAAAAGGAGTAAGCGTAGAAGCAGAACTTGGCTATATAGGTACCACAGCATCACAAAACTCTATGCGAAATACAACAGCTGAAGAGTGTATAGAGTTCTATAATGCTACTGGAATAGACGCCCTAGCTCCAGCAATAGGAAGTGTTCATGGAATATATAAAAAGAAGCCCAATTTGGATTTTGAGACAATAAGTAAAATAAGTAGTAACATTCCAATACCAATAGTATTGCATGGAGGAACAGGAATTCCAAAAGATCAATTAAAAAAATGTATATCTTGTGGAATAAGTAAAATTAATATAAACACTGATTTACAAATTGCTTGGAATAAGGCGGTAAGAAAATATATAAAATGCAACAAAAAAGTCTATGATCCACGTAAAATTATTTCAAGTGGAGAACAAGTAATCAAAGAAAGAATAAAAGAAATTGTCACTTTATGTAGAGAATCAATATAAAATATAATGAGTGGAGGCGGTTTAATGAAAATAATAGAGGTATCAGGAGGACGTGAACTACACGGAACGATAAGAGTAAGTGGTGCAAAAAATGCCACAGTAGCACTCATTCCAGCAGCAATTCTTTCTGATGAAGAAACTACTCTTTGTAACATACCAGAAATAACAGACACAGAGGCTCTTTGTGATATTTTAAAATTTTTAAATGTAGATATAAAAAGAGCTAGTGAAAGTATAATTATTAATCCTAAAAATATTATAAATTCTGAAATTGGTGAAAAATTTTCCAAAAAACTAAGAGCTTCGTATTATTTTATGGGAGCTTTACTTGGAAAGTATAAAAAAGCATCAATGTATTTTCCAGGTGGATGTTCAATAGGTGAAAGACCAATCGATCAACATTTAAAGGGATTTGAAGCTTTAGGAGCCAAAATAACAGTTGATAAAAATAAATATACTGTAGAAGCTGACGAATTAAAAGGTGCAAACATTTACTTAGATATTGCCTCAGTGGGAGCAACAATAAACATCATGCTAGCAGCAGTAAGAGCATCAGGTACAACAATAATAGATAATGCTGCCAAAGAACCTGAAATAGTAAACGTTGCAACATTTTTAAACAATATGGGGGCCAAAATAACAGGAGCCGGAACTTCAACAATTAAAATAGAGGGAGTTAATTATCTTCACAAGTGTTTCCATGAAGTTATTCCAGATCGAATTGAAGCTGGAACCTATATAATAATAGGTGCACTATGCGGTAGACAGCTAAAAATAGATAATATAATTCCAGAACACATTGATTCGCTAATTTCAAAGTTAGAAGAAATCGGAGTGGATATAGAAGTTGGAGCAGACTATGCAATAGTATCAAAAAAGGACACATATCGTCCAACAACTATAAAAACAGCAGTGTATCCAGGTTTTCCAACAGACTTGCAACAGCCATTTACAGTACTATTAACAAAATGTGAAGGAACTTCAAAAGTAATAGAAACAATTTGGGAAAATAGATTCATGCATATTCCATATTTAAGGAGTATGGGAGCTAATATTACCATAAATAATCAAACCGCAACAATTACAGGCCCTACTAAATTAACTGCCTCTCAAGTTGTTGCAACAGACCTTAGAGCAGGAGCAGCTATGGTAGCAGCAGCCCTAACAGCAGAAGGGACAACAGTTATAACAAACGTAGAACATATATTAAGAGGATATGAACAGATTGTAGAAAAATTAGAAGATGTAGGTGCTAAACTTTCAATCAAAGAAATATAATTTATTGATTATATTTCTTTTTTTGGAGGAAACATGAAATTAATAAAAAAATATAAATTCCTAATAATCTTAATATTAGTATGTACATCTATTTTTTTCATATATAGAAAGAATGATAAAAATAACATAAACTACACATCGCTAGGAGATGCCCTGGCAATAGGAGTAGATTCCTTTGGAAGAATTGATTACGGATATAGTGATTACGTAAAAAATTTTTTAAAAGAACAAAATAAATTAAATCAATATATAAAATCATTTTCAAATAAAAATATGAGTATTGAAAAATTATATGAATATATTTTAATAAATAAAAAGATAAAATTAAAAAACAGAGAATATAATATTAGAAAAACACTAAGAGAAACAGAAATTCTAACTATTTCTATAGGCTTAAATGATTTAATATACAATTTAAATATAACAAATGTAAAAACAGAATACAAATTAGATTGTATTATTTCTAACATAACTGATGATTTTAACATGTTAATAAAAGAAATAAAAAAGTATTATCCAGGTAAAATATATATAATAGGTTATTATAAAAGTAAGGCTTATAATAGTCTAACTAATAGTGGAATAGATAAATTAAATAAAATGTATAAAGAAAATAAAGATGTTGTATATATTTCGATAGATGATATTCTAAATTATGATAAAGATTCCTTTTCAAATCCCAATAGTTATTATCCAAATAGAATAGGTTATCAAAAAATATCCAAAAAAATAATTAGTAAAATATCAAAAAAGCTTGAAAAGTAAAACAAAAGTTGTTATACTAATAACGCAATTAATTACTATGACTTTTAGATGTCATGGCGGAAGGAGAGATAGTATGAAAAAAGGAATACATCCAGAAACAAAAGAATGTACAGTAACTTGTGCATGTGGAGAAACATTTAAAGTAAAATCAACAAAATCAGAGATTAATATAGAAGTATGTTCAAAATGCCATCCATTCTATACAGGAAAACAAAGTAGAGCATCACGTGCTGGTAGAGTTGATAAGTTCAACAAAAAATACGGATTTACAAATAATGAAGCTGCATAATTGCAGTTTTTTTAATTTATAAAAATTTTTAAATAGTAACAACAATATTATTTGTAAAATTTACATAATATATATCTAAAATTGTTACAATATAAATAATAACGTGATAAAATCAATATATAGATACACTACAAAAAATAAACATGTATAGAAAGGATTAATATGAAAAAAGAGATGAATAAAAAGAAAAAAATAAATAGTAAAGGCTTTACATTAGTTGAAGTATTAGCGGCCGTTGCTATAGTAGCTATATTAGGAACAGTTGGAACACCACTTGTAACAAGAACAATTCAAACATCAAAAGGAAAATCTTATTATGTAACAGCTAAGTCATTCAAAAAAGCTGCCAGCAATATTTGTTATGAAGGATCAGAACTTAGTGCCAAAACTTTGAGTGAAGATGTATCATACTCTGATATTGATTTGGCTGTATATCCAAATCCAGTAGATACAAAGAAGGCTGAAATTTCATTATGGCCAACTAATAGTAGTAAATTTAAGAATATGATTTTATCAAATTATGATGAATCTACTTATGTATATGATGAGGATAGCGGGAAAATAAGTTTTACAGTTAATTGTAAGGGCACTTTATCATATAAAAAAGCACCAGTTGAAAACAATGAAGCTACTAGTGAAGAGACAAAAGAAAAGCAAGAGCAAAACTTATTAGATATACTATATGCAATTACCAAAGCAATGGATAATAATGCAAAAACAATATGTAAAAATAATAATAAAATATCTTCAGCAGATTTTACAACATATATTGGTAAAGGTTTAGAAAATGATATAGGAATAATGGTTCATGATGGCAGTGTAAGCAACTCATCAATACTTGAACGAAAAAATACAAATAGTTTAGGCCCAACTACTACTGATGAAAATAATGATAATGCTAGAATACTAGTTTACGCAAAAGAAAAAGGTATTTTTGATAGTTTAAGAGGTATAGAAAAAGTAGCCGAAGAAAAATATCCAGATTATAAATGGACCATTTTTACACAAGTAAAACTTAATCTACAACAAAGAAAGCAAATGGCTTTAAATAAAGGCAACAATATAACAGATAATACCATTGGTAACAATGACAATAATAATGAAAAAAAGTTTTATGGTTTTGAAATTACTGCAGATTGTGTAGCAAATAATGATAGTAATTTGGCACAGACAAATCAAGAGGCACAAGGTGTATTACAATAACCTATTAAGAGGAGGACAAAAATGCGAATAGGAATAGCAAATGATCATCGAGGTTTTGAACTAAAATGTAAAATTAAAGAAGAACTAGAAAAACGTAACTATGAAATAATTGATTATGGAACAGATAGCAATGAGTCAGTTGACTATCCTGATTATGCTTTTATACTAGGAGAAAATGTTGCTAAAGGTAATGTGGACTTCGGTGTTGCCATATGCGGATCTGGAATAGGTATAAGTATAGCCTGCAACAAAGTAAAAGGTATTAGATGCGCTAAAGTAATAAACAAGGAAGAAGCAGAAGTAACAAGAATAGACAATGATTCAAATATAGTAGCATTTGGTGAAAAAACGAGCTTAAAAGATGCTCTAGACATTATAACAACATTTGTAAATACTCAAGCATCACCACTAGAAAAGCATCAAAGAAGAATTAAAAAAATATTATCTTATGAGGAAAAAAATAATGGGATATAAATTTTTTCTATATGTATTTGTTACTATAGTAGTTATTTGGGCCATGGATTCTGTTAATATAAATCAAATTTTTAAAAAAAATAAAATAATGCAAGCAAGAGTTTTTTACTTCTTAATTGGAATATCATTAATATATTTAGTGACTAATTTTTTATCAGATTTATTTACTTCTATAAAAATTGTATAAAAGAAGTATAAATCTTTTTTTTTGGTAAAAACTTATAATGAGGTGAAAAAATGAAAAAGAGAAAATTAAAGTCATTTGTTATTCCAAGTACTATAGCCTTATTTATAATTGGAGCCATTTTCACTACTACAATTATAAGTAAGAAGGAAGACAGTAAAGAGCCACAAAACTTAACATATGTTTCAGAAGCAATAATAGAAGATGATGTAGCTGTTATTAACACTGACAAAAAAGTAATCTATCCATACACAGATCAATCTGTAGAAATAGGTAAATACTTTTATGACTATAAAGGTGAATCTTCTAAGCAGGAAAAATCAATAATTTATCATGATAATACATACATGCAAAATTCAGGTATAGATTTTATAAATGCAAATGTTTTTGATGTTGTATCAGTCTTAGATGGAACAGTAACAGATGTAAAAGAAGATGAGAACTTAGGAAAAATAGTTGAAATAAAGCATGATAATGATTGCATTTCAATTTACCAAAGTCTATCTGAAGTAAGTGTAAAAAAAGGAGATACTGTTAATCAAGGTCAGATAATAGGAAAAAGTGGAACTAATGAATTAGATAAAGAAATGGGAAATCATTTACATTTTGAATTTTATACAAATGGACAAGTAGTTGATCCTACTCTTTACTTAGGAAAAGAATTAGCAAAAACAGGAGAGTAAAAATTACTCTTTTTTTTAAATAATAAAATAATTAAATTGAGGGGAAGTGAATTAATGATATCAAAAAATATAGGAATAGACTTAGGAACTGCTAATGTATTAATCTATGTTAAAGGTGAAGGTATAGTACTAAATGAGCCAAGTATCGTAGCTATTGAAAAAGAAACGAAAAAAGTGATAGCTGTCGGAGAAGAAGCCAGTAAAATGTTAGGCAAAACTCCGGAAAAAGTAAAAGCTATAAAACCAATGAAAGATGGAGTTATAGCTGATTTTGAAATAGCTGAAATAATGCTAAATGAATTTATCAAAAAACTAAAAATAAACAATTTATTTAAAAGACCCAAAATTTTAATATGTTGTCCTTCAAACATAACACCAGTAGAAAGAAATGCTATAAAAGAAGCAGCCGAGAGAACAGGTGCAAGTAAGGTTTATATTGAAGAAGAAGCTAAAGTGGCAGCAATTGGGGCAGGAATGAATATAGAAGAAGCAACTGCTAATATGATAATAGATATAGGTGGAGGAACAACAGATATAGCCGTATTATCACTAAATGGAATAGTATTATCCTCATCAATAAAAGTATCAGGAGATACCTTTGATCATGATATCGTAAAATATATAAGAGAAAAATATAAGTTACTAATAGGTGAAAAAACAGCAGAAAATATTAAAATTAATTTTGCTAATGTATATAAAGCAGACAAAAAATTAAAATTCGAAGTAAAAGGAAGAGATCTAATAACAGGACTGCCAAGCACCATAGAAGTAAATCAATCAGAAATAAAAGATGCTCTATCAAAAAGTGCAGCCAAAATAACCCAGGAGGTAATAAATGTTTTAGAACAGACTCCACCAGAACTATCAGCCGATATAGTTGATAAAGGAATATTATTAACCGGAGGAGGTAGTCAGTTGAAGGGATTATCAGCTCTATTAAAAGAAAAGTTAAATGTTCCCATTTTACTAGCAACATCACCAATAACCTCAGTGGCAGATGGAACAGGAGTTCTTTTAGAAAAAATAAGAGATTTAAATGAGACCTAATTATAATTAAAAAGTTGCTATTCTTTATAAAAAGTAATTTCTGTTTATAAAATAGCTTAAATTTGATATAATCTTATTAGAAAGAAGTGAGATTATGAAATTACAGATACTAAATATAAGTAAGATAGTTTTAGTAACATTTATATTCTCATCACTTATAATGATACTAATGAAAAAAATAGCTATCCACATTGGTGCTATAGACATGCCTAGAAGTGATGAGGGAAATAGACATATTCACAAAAAGCCAACACCGTTGCTCGGAGGAGTGGGAATATTTTTAAGTTTCCTATTTGGATACATGCTTTTTGGCGAGCAGAGTATAAAAATGAATTCAATACTAATTGGAAGCTTTATTATAATTCTAACAGGTATAATAGATGATATAAAATCAATAAGAGCTAGTCAAAAATTAATAGGACAATTATGTGCCGCAGCAGTTATAGTTTTTTATGGAGGAATTTTATTAAATAATATTACTGCTTTTGGCTTTTCTATAGACTTTGGTATATGGTCATACCCTATAACATTAATATTTATAGTAGCATGTACTAATATAATAAATCTAATTGATGGACTAGATGGCTTAAGTGGTGGAATAAGTAGTATATTCTACTTAACAATAGGTATAATAAGTATTTATCAAGGCAGATATGATAGTCTAGTAATAATCTTAACATTTATAATGCTAGGATCTACTCTAGGGTTCTTAGTTCACAATTTTTATCCTGCATCAATATTTGCTGGAGATTGTTCCATGTTTATGGGATTCATTATATCAGTAATTACCTTATTAGAATTTAAAGGACCAGCTTTAATATCATTCTTTATTCCAATAACAATTCTAGGTATTCCAATTCTTGACACATTGTTTGCTATAATAAGGAGATTACTAAAGAAAGAGCCCCCGTTTAAAGCAGATAAGCAACATTTACATCACCAATTACTTGGAATGAATTTTTCACAAAGAACAACAGTTTTAATAATATATGGCATAAACCTACTTTTTGCTTCAGCATCAATATTCTATACTATAAAGGATCCGGCAATTGGTAGAATAATATACATAATTATATTAATATTAGTATTATGGTTTGTATTTCATACATCAATAATATCTGATAAAAGTCCGCAAATAACAAAAAAGATAAAAAGTAAACTCAAAGTTAACAAAAGAAAATAATATATAAAAAAGGGACACAAAAAGCTAAGTGTTCTTTTATTTTATGAAAACACAATTGGAAAAATATGGTAAAATTAAAACAAGTAGGTAGGGTGGCGAAATAATGATAAATTTTGTAATTTGTGAAGACGAGGAGATCTTGTTGAAGAAATACTGCGTCGAAATTGAAAAGTTTATGATGAATTACGACATAGAATATAAGTTTCATACATACAGCGGCTATAATGATGCTTGGAAGAAGTACGCACAAACAGATGATGGATTTAAAGTATATTTATTGGATATTAGAACAGAAGAAGGCTCTGGTCTTGATGCAGCAAGACGGATAAGAGAAGAATATGATGACTGGGTATCAATGATTATAATAATATCATCATACTCAGAATATAAATATGAAGCACTAGGTAAAAGATTAATGCTGGTTGATTTCATTAATAAATTAGACAGGTGTGAATCTAAGTTAAGAGAATCATTATTAATATGTATTAAACACTATAATAACAGACATAAAGTCCTAAGATACACGTACAAAAATACTGCATATAGTATAGAGCTAAGACACATATTGTATATTGAAAGAGAACCAGAAAGCAAAGTATGTAAAATTGTAACTATATATGGAACTTATCCAATACAAGGTACAATAAAAAGTGTGCTAAAGAATTTAGACAGTAGATTTTTTAAATCATGTAGAGGAACAATAGTAAATTCAGAACAAATAGTAAGTTATAATAAAAAATTAAATAAGATAAAATTTAAAACAGGCGAAGAAACAGATTCAGTATCAAGAGACAACAAAAAGGAGGTAGTTAGACATGTTAGAGGGTTGCGTTAATTTTATAAACTTTATTATAATGGCGATATACGGTTTTCTAGTGATACAAAAAATAGCAGATAAGGAAACCAAATTATTTAGTTTTAAGACTATATCTTTACTTGTTCTAATGAGTTTTGTAAGTATTCTATTATATCAAGTGAAGTATAGCCCAATCTACACAATATCCATTTTTGTAATAAATATAATAATATATAAAGAAATATTTGATTTAAAAATAGAAGAATCATTAATAGCTTGCGGTATAGTATTCATACTGATTTTTATAAGTCAACTACTGTTATCACTGGTATTTGTTTCTAAAGTCTTGAGTTCAGAAGAAATAAGAAACAATCAAGGACTCTATTTGTTAACTAATATATTGACTGTGACAATTGGGTTAATAATCATAAATATTAAATTCTTCTATAAAAAACTAAAAAGAGCATATATAAATATTATTCGCAACAAGTCAATTTCAAATTTGTTATTTATCTTACTATTAATTATCGTTTTAAGTATACTAACATATAATGTAGCTATTGCACAAAAAGTAAATACACAATATGTAATTACATTAATTTCCATGGTAATATTTTTCGTTTTATCGTTTTTATTCCTAGAAAGTAAAAATAAATATAATGAATTAAGTGTAAACTATGATAGTCTATTCAACTATGTCCAAAACTTTGAAGATTGGATAGAAAAAGAGCAATTAAATAGACATGAATATAAGAATCAATTAGCAGTAATTAGATGCTTAACAAAAGAGAAAAAGGTAAAAGACAAGATAGATGAAATATTAGAAGACAACATAAATATAGAAGGAAGCGTAGTGAGTAAACTTAAATTTTTACCTAAAGGTGGTATAAAAGGATTAATGTACTATAAAGCAGCTATAGCACAAAAGAAAAAGATTAATTTAACAGTAGATGTAGATTTGGAATCAAAGTCTATTTTAAATAATTTATCTGAACAAGATGTAAGAGTATTATGTAAGTTGATAGGTATATACTTTGATAATGCAATAGAGGCTGCCACTGAGACAAAAAAGAAGTCCGTTTTATTAGAAGTTTATGAAATTAAAGGCAAAGTGACTATTGTTTTATCCAATACTTTTAAGAAACATGATAATTTCAAAGATAGAAATAAAAAAGGAGTATCATCTAAAGGTGAAGGGCATGGAAATGGTTTGTATTTTGCTTCAAAATTAATATCAAGTAATAAATGGTTAGACACTAAACAAGAAATAATTGATAATTACTATATTCAACAATTAATTATATATGATAAGAAAAAAAGCAAGTAAAAAAACAACCACTAAGTGGTTGAAAAACTAAAATGTTTTTAGTCACATAATGCATCGATTGATTTAGGTTCATCATATAATACCCAAACGCAACCCATACTAGCAGAACTAGTAGCTAACATAGCAACAGCAGCAAGTATATAAGCAAAATATTTTTTCATATAGTTTCTCCTTTCATCTTATATATCTTTAAATACTATACAGTATTTAAGTCCTCTTAAAATTTTTATAATTATTATAAGGTTGTTTAAATACCTTATATAATAATGGATTAATTACAATTGCTTGCATCACAAGTGCCGATAAGAACAATGGCTTCCATGATGGTACTATAAACATTAATCCAAAATATATTAAACCAATAATAACAGTAGATATCTTTCTAATTAGCCTTTTCCTTTTATTAGGTAAAGGTCTTTTTACTGTATCAGCAGGAGCAAACAATACATAACTAATGATAGACAAGCAACCAATAATTATTGCTACTATATTTGAAACTCCAAACCTTAAAAATAAACTTGGCATTAGAATAAAGTTAATCGTTGATAGTATTAAGCATTCCATACTCGTATTAGCATGAAATCCAAAACCTGTATATCTAATAATATTAAATAGTATTAGAATTATAATTACTTCTTTTAGCATTCCTAAAAGAAAAGCAATGCCAACAATTATAATTATTTTTGTCAGGGTAAGATATAACCCTTCTAAACCATAACGAATTTTTTCAAGATCACTCTTAGAAAAGTGCTGATACTTCATCAGATAATTAGTAGTAGAATTTATAACTTTTTCTTTCATATTATCTGCACCTCATGACTTAATTATAGGACATAAAATAAAAAAAATATGAAAAATCTGCCAAAAAATACTTCGTATTTGGAAATGTCGAATTTTGTCGAAAAAGGAGTTATAAGTGTTAAAAATTACCGAAAATGATACAATTGGCGGAATTAACATGCACGTTCAAATTACTCTGTTACAATATAGATACCATTTCAAATAAATATTGGTAGAATGTGAGGTGCTAGAAGTATGATGATCGGACGCGTAAAATGGTTCAATAATGAAAAGGGCTATGGTTTTATTGAATATAAGGAGAATGAAGATATATTTGTTCATTATTCAGCAATTGAAATAGACGGTTACAAAACTTTATCTGAAGGCCAACTAGTAGAATTTAAGTTAGTAGAGACTAGCAAGGGTTATCAAGCTATTAATGTTAAGTTGGTTAAAGAAACTACTAAATCTAAATAGTAGTTTTTTTCTTAATTATATGCTATAATCATAGTGTAAGGAGGAGATTATATGGAGATTGTAATTCATGGAGACAAACTAAAAGTTACTCAAGCTATGAACGATTATATAAAGGAAAAGTTAGGAAAATTAGATAAATACCTAAAAGATACGGATAGTGTTCGTGCAAATGTCATAGTAAAAGTAAAAAATCATGAACAAAAGGTAGAAATTACTATACCATTGAAATCGTACATTTTAAGAACTGAAGAGTCAAAAGAGGATTTTTATGCAGCTGTTGATAAAGCAACTGATAAATTAGAAAGACAAATAAGAAAGAATAAAACTAGAATAATGTCAAAGAAAAACAAAATTGATTATGACTTTGCATTATCTGAAATAGAAGCTGCTGATGACTATAAAGAAGAAGACAGTAAGGTTATCAAAAGAAAAAAAATTGATATAAAGCCAATGGATGAAGAAGAAGCAATTTTGCAGATGGAACTATTGGGTCACCAATTCTATGTATATAAAGATAGCAATACTGATAAAATGGCTGTTGTCTATAAGAGAAACGATGGCAACTATGGAGTTATTGAATCAGAATAGCATAAAATACCTACAAAATAGTATTATAAGAGGGAAAAAACTTTAATTAGCTTTCCTTCTTTATTTTTTTTTGGTACAATATGTAAATAGAGGAGCTGATATACAATGGGTATACTACGAAAATTATTTGATCATGAGTATAAAGAATTAAAAAGATTTGAAGTGTTGGCTAATAAAGTTATGGAATTAGATGAAGAATATTCCAAACTAACTGATAAAGAATTGCAAAATAAAACGGAAGAGTTTAAAAGCAGATTAAATCAAGGGGAAACTTTAGATGATATTTTAGTAGAAGCATTTGCTACTGCTAGAGAAGCTGCTTTTCGTGTGATTGGTGAAAAGCATTTCTATGTACAGATTTTAGGTGGACTTGCTATCCACTATGGTAATATAGCAGAAATGAAAACTGGTGAAGGAAAAACTTTAACTAGTGTATTACCAGCATATTTAAATGCTTTAACTGGAGAAGGAGTTCATATTATAACAGTAAATGAATATCTAGCTGGACGTGATGCCGAATGGATGGGAGGAATCCATCGTTTCTTAGGATTAACTGTAGGAGTAAATAAAAGAGACATGACTCCAAAGGAAAAGCAAGAAGCTTATAACTGTGATATTTTATATTCTACAAATAATGAAATAGGATTTGACTATCTAAGAGATAACATGGTTGTAAAAAAAGAAGACCGCGTTCAAAGAAAGTTAAACTTTGCTATAATAGATGAAGTTGACTCCGTATTAATAGATGAAGCCAGAACACCATTAATCATTTCTGGTGGAGAAATGAAAAGTGCCAATTTATATATTGATGCTGATCGTTTTGCAAAAAGCCTAAAGGAAGATAAAGACTTTATATATGATGAAAAAACAAAAAGCGTAAATTTAACCGACGAAGGTTCAGAAAAGGCTGAAAAAACATTCCACGTATCAAATTTATATGAAATAGAAAATGGCGGACTTCTTCATTATATAAACCAAGCACTTCGTGCTAATTATTCTATGAAAAAAGACTTCGACTATGTTGTACAAGATGATGAAGTAGTTATTGTAGACCCATTCACAGGACGTCTAATGAAAGGAAGAGCCTATTCTGATGGACTTCATCAAGCTATTGAAGCTAAAGAGGGAGTAACAATAAATCAGGAAACAAAAACTCTTGCTACAATTACGTTCCAGAACTTATTTAGAATGTATAAAAAATTATCTGGTATGACTGGTACTGCAAAAACAGAAGAAGAAGAATTTAGAAACATTTATAATATGTATGTTATAGAAATACCAACAAATAAAGATGTAATTAGAATAGATGCACCAGATTTGGTTTATGCCACAAAAGAAGCAAAATATAAGGCAATTATTGAATTTGTTAAAGAATGCTATGAAAAAGGACAACCAGTACTAATTGGTACAATCGCCATTGAAACAAGTGAATTAATCAGCAAATTACTAAAACAAGCACACATACCACATGAAGTATTAAATGCCAAAAATCATGCTAGAGAAGCAGAAATAATTTCAAAAATAGGACAACAAAAATCTGTAACAATAGCTACCAATATGGCCGGACGTGGTACAGATATTAAACTATCAGATGAAATAAGAGATTTAGGTGGATTATGTGTAGTTGGAACAGAAAGACACGAATCACGAAGAATCGATAATCAGTTACGTGGTCGTTCAGGACGTCAGGGAGATCCAGGATACACTCAGTTCTTTGTTTCAATGAAAGATGACTTAATGGTAAGATTTGGTTCGGATAGAATTGGCGAAATGATGAAAAATATGGGCCTTGGTGATCAAGCTATTAGAAGCAAAACATTTACTAAGTCAATTGGAACAGCTCAAAAAAGAGTTGAAGGAAATAACTTCGATATACGTAAACAATTATTACAATATGATGATGTAATGAATAATCAAAGAGAAATAATCTATGAAAAGAGAAACAAGATATTAGATAGTGAATCAATTCATGAAATGGTATTATCATCTTTTAGACATCATATTGAAGATTTAGTAAAATCACATGAAGCATCAGATGGTTCTTTATCAGATGATGATTTGGCTGAAATAGTAGATTTTGCTAATGAAAACTTATTGAAAAAAGACATAAAAAAATCATCAATATCTAATATGGATGCGGATCAAATTATTGATAAACTATCAAAATTAGTAATAGATGAATATGAAGAAAAACTAAAAAATGTTCCAAAAGAAGTATCAGATGAATTTGAAAAGGTTATAACACTACAAGTTCTAGATAATTATTGGATGGAACACATAAATACAATGTCTCACTTAAGAGAAGGAATTCATTTAAGAGGTTATGCTCAAGAAGATCCATTAAGAGCATACACTATGGAAGGATTTGACCTATTTGATTCAATGCTTCAAAAAATAGATAAAGATGTATCAATATTCTTATTAAAAGCTGAAATACGTCAAAATATAGAAAGAAAAGAAGTATCAAAGAAAAAAATAACTAATGAAAGTGATGATACAGCAAAAAGTACACCTAAAAAATCTAAAAAAATAGGTAGAAATGATCCATGTCCATGTGGTTCGGGAAAAAAATATAAGCAATGTTGTGGCAAATAGCCCATAAAATAAGGGCTTGTGAGATTTTGAAAAGTTCAAAAAAGTGCTAAAAATAGCAAAATGTTTGCAA
>CAKPJX010000004.1 GCA_934163035.1 uncultured Bacilli bacterium
ATCTTGGCTAGAATAAAAAAGGGGTTTTTATTCGCCTTTGACCAAGATAGTGAAGCAATTCGGCATAGTACCGATCGCCTTAATAAGATCGGTACTAACTTCACTATCATAAAAAGCAACTTTGTAAATATGAAAGAACAATTATCAAAAAAAGGTATTGAAAAAGTAGATGGAGTACTTTTTGATTTAGGTGTCTCATCGCCTCAACTTGATAATAAAGAACGTGGCTTTTCATATCATGAAGATGCAAAACTAGATATGCGTATGGATAAAGATAATCCTCTATCTGCATATGAAGTTATAAATAATTATTCCAAAGAAGAACTTACTAATATTTTTTATAAGTATGGTGAAGATAAATTTTCAAGAAATATCGCTAAAAAAATAGTTGAATATCGAGAAAATAAGCCAATAGAGACAACCTTGGAATTAGCAGAAATAATTAAAACGGCTGTTCCTATGAAATTTAGAAAGGATAAGCATCCAGCTAGACAAATATTTCAAGCTATAAGGATTGAAGTTAATCATGAACTTGATGTTATAAGACCAGCTCTAGAACAAGCATTATCATTATTAAATATTGGCGGAAGAGTGGTAGTAATAACATTCCATTCATTAGAAGATAGAATTGTAAAGAACTATTTCAGGGAGATGACAGAAGTAGATCCAAAACTAAAAGGATTACCAAATATTCCACCTGAAAAACTACCAGACTATAAATTAGTCGTAAATAAAGCTATAAAGCCAAAGGAAGAGGAGTTAGAAAGAAATCCAAGAGCAAGAAGTGCCAAACTTCGAGTTATTGAAAGAGTAAAATAAAAAGGAAAGGATGATTAGTGTGAGAAAGACTAAAAAAAGATTAAAGATGTCAAAGTTTGAAAAATTCTTATATACATTAGCTATAATTCTATTAGTAATTTCACCAGTATCAATAGTTTTCTCAAAAGCTACTCTTGCTAAGGTGAACTTTGAAGTAGAAAAAAGGAAAAAGAAAATAGAAAGTCAAGAAAAAACCAATGAGAGTTTATCCATGACTATTAATGAACTAGCTTCACTTACTAAAATTCAAGAAGTTGCACAAGAACAAGGTCTGAGTTATAATAATAATAACATCAAGAGAGTAACTGAAGACAAATAGGGAGTGATATAATTGAAAAAGAGAAGAAAAAATAATATAAAATATTCTTTTATAATTATAATTTTCTCTCTTTTTTTGTTTGGTCTAATGATCTTTAGACTTACTCAACTAGCCTTATCTAAAAAAATAGATGGAATTAATTTAAAAGAACTAGCTAGTAAAAGAACTACTAAAACCGATGTATTATCAGCTAAAAGAGGAACTATTTATACATCTGATAATGAAGTGTTAGCTCAAAATGTTTCAAGTTATAAATTAATAGCTTATCTTGATCCTAAAAGAACAACTAAAAAAAGTAAACCACAGCATGTAGTTGATAAGGAAAAAACAGCTGAATTACTTGCACCAATTTTAGGTATGGAAAAAGATGAAATATTACAGAGATTAAATAAAGAAAACTTATATCAAACAGAGTTTGGTTCAAAAGGAAAAGACTTAAATGAAATAACAAAACAACAAATAGAAGATTTAGGATTACCAGGCTTAGACTTTATTGAAAGTTTTAAGAGATATTATCCAAAAGGAAATTTTGCTTCATATACAGTTGGTTATGCCAAAAACATTACCAGTGATGAAACAAAAGAAGATGATATAGTTGGAGAAATGGGAATTGAGAAGTCTTTTGATAACATTTTAAAAGGTGAAGATGGCTACATAACTTATCAAAAAGACTTAAAAGGATATCAAATAGCTGATACTAATACTATAAAAAAAGATGCTGTTCAAGGAAAAGATATATATTTAACAGTCGATAGTAATATTCAATTCTTTGTTGAACAAGCACTTAAAAATGCCGATGAAAAGGCTGACTATGATTGGTTTACAATAAGTTTAATGGATGCTAAAACAGGAGCTATTTTAGCAACAGCAACTTCTCCAGCATTTGATCCTAATACCAGAAATATAACTAATTACTTAGATAATTTTGTCGCATCTCCTTATGAACCAGGATCAACCATGAAAACATTTACGTATATGGCTGCCATGGAAAATGGTGTATATAATGGTAGTGAAACATATAAATCTGGTGTATACGTAACATCTGATGGTACTGAAATAGGTGACTATGACAGGAACGGATGGGGAGTAATAACATTTGATAAAGGTTATGCCATGAGTAGTAATGTTGCTATTATTAACATGATTAATCGACATATGAATAGCATAATGCTAAGACAATATTTTAAAAAGTTAGGCTTTGGTAAAAAAACTGGAATTGATCTTCCAAATGAACAAACCGGAAAAATTAACTTTAAGTATGAAACAGAAGTCTTTAACGCTGGCTTTGGACAAGGTATTACGACAACTCCAGTCCAGAATCTAAAAGCCCTAACATCACTAACAAATGACGGTATTCTATTAAAACCATATATAGTATCAAAAATAGTTGATTCATCAACAGGTGAAGTTATATCAGAAAAGAAAAGAAAAGAGGAAGGCCGTGTAGCATCAACTACAACAGTCCAAAAGATGTTGCAATTAATGGATGATTGTGTAAATGGTACTGGTAATACTGGAGTAAGATATCGAATTGACAGTGGTGAACTAATAGGTAAAACTGGTACGGCTCAAATAGCTAAAGATACAAATAATGGATATTTAACAGGTATGGAAAATACGATCCAATCATTTTCTGGTATATATCCAAAAAGTGATCCTAAAGTAATAATTTATGCATCAGCTAGAAAAATAACTAGTGGTCAACAAAAACCTATATCTGATGCTATAAAAGAAATAGTTAATAACCTCTCAAAATACTATGGAATAAGTGATTCAGATAATAAAGAAGTTGAAGTAACTAAATATAAAGTAGAAAGTTATATCAATAAAACAACAGAAAAAGTTAAAGTATCTCTAGATTCAAAAGGAATAAAATATCAAATATTAGGTGACGGTAATAAAATAATTAAGCAATATCCATTAGCCAAAGATACTATTACTAACAAAGATACAGTTTATTTAATTACTAATTCAGAAAAACTAACAGTTCCAAATGTTATAGGTTTATCATCAAAAGTTGCTAAAAATTTATTAGAAGAGTTAGGTGTAAAAGTAAAACTTGAAGGTGTTGGTTATGTAAGTGAACAATCAATTGCTGAAAATGAAGAAATAAAATCAGGTATGGAAATAAAATTAACCTTAAATCCTAAGTTTGGTGTAGAGTAGAAATATGATAGAAGAAAAAACTGATAAAATAATAAGTATCATCTCATTTTTAGTGATTTTAATTGCTGCAGTACTTCTAGTTATTTATAAGTATTATCCTGAATATAAATCATCTATTGGTAGTAGTGATGGTTATGTAAATATTGACTCTTATAAAGAAATAGTTAATATAAGTATGCAATCCGGTCCTGAATTTATTCTAGTAACTAATGAAGAAGATAAAATATCAAGTATTTTATTTATAAATCAAGATGCTTTGTGTCTATATAATAGAAATATAGAAAATCAAGAACTTGCTGATAGTATAGATGGTATAATAAAAATACTATATAATAGCAACTATCTAACTAATGAAGAAATAGCCATAACATCATATAATAGTACAAATAAATTAAGAAAAGACTTAATAAGTAAAATAAAAAAAGACTATAGCGACATACCAATAACAGAAGATATAAAAACATTAACAATTAATGAACAAAAGGAACTTCTTCAAGAAAAGGAAAACGAGTCTAGAAGAAATATTAAAAAATTAAAGGAAGCTGAATTAATAGAATCAAATAGTAGTAATCTAACTGAAGAAGTTGCCTATGTGTACGCTGATAATATCTGTCGGAAATTATCTTTATATGCAAGTAGAATAACCAACCAAGAAAAGAATAGTCCAAACTATCCAATACAGTTAATATCTGGTGAAGATGATAAAAATATTTACCCTTCAGCAAAAAGCTGGTATTATATAGTTAATAGTGAAGTTTTAGGCTATATAAATTTCAAGTCAGATAAATATGATTATTCATACTGCTGTCAAAACAAAATAGTAATAAGGGGAATTTGCCATGAGTAACGTAGTAAAAGTTAAAAACTCAATTATTATAGTATTATGTGTCACTATAATTTTATTAGGAGTAGGTTTTTCATATATTTCAATGCAACTAGAAAGACTAAATAGTAAAAAGCCAAGCTATAATGTATCAATTACTAAAGTTGAACAATTAACACCAATAAAAGGTGGCTTCAAAAATCCTAATAGTACATATAATATTTCCAATAATGGTCAAACTATAAATTTCTCATTTAATTTATTTGCTCCAAGAGATGAAATAAGCTATAAAATAACTATTGAAAATACCGGTACTATAGATGCCGAGATTATAAACTTAATTGAAATTCCAGATTATATAAATGATGAAACAAGTGCTAATGAAATTTATCCTGTTAAAATAAGTCATGATACTATATCAGGAAAAAAGATTAAAGCAAATGAAAAAATAGAATTCAATATAGTTGCTTATTTCAACCATAGACAAAAAGCTAAAAATGTAAAATTCCCATATCAGATAAGTATTCTAAGTACAATGAAGGATTAAAGGTGATAATTATGAAGAAAAAAGATGAAGTAAAAGAGACAAAAAAAGAAGTAAAGAAGACAAAGGTAAATAAAAAGAAACCAAGTAACACAAAGAAGAAAGAAGTCAAAAAAGACAATGCAAAAATGGCACTTCTAATAACATTTATTATCATGACCATTATAGTAATAGTATTATTTATCGTTACCATGGTCTTATATAATAAAAGAAAAGAAGAAGCAAAAAAACCTGCTACAATACCAATAGTATCTGATAATATAAAAGCTGTTATGAATATAGATGTTTCAAACATGAAAAAAGATGAGTCTAAAGAATACCTTTTCAATATAAGTAATTATGGTAATAAACTTACTGCTAAAAAAGAAATAGAATATACTATAAAAATAGGTGAAAATAAATATAATTTAAATGTAGAGTTGTATAAGAATAATAAACTAGAAAGTCTAGATGATAATAAAAATAGCCTAACAAAGAATAAAAAACAATTAGATGAATATAAATTAATAATTACATCTCAAGAAGATATGGTTAAAAATAGCAAGTTAAAAATAAATATAAACTCATGATTTTTAATCATGTTTTTTTGACAAAAATTAATACTAATGTTAGAATAAACATTAAATCTTAATCTGAGGAGGAAAAATAATGGCAGAATATACAAGACAGGAAAGAATGGAAAGTATTGACAGAATATTAGCTGATATCGAAGAAATAAAAAAACATTCTAGTAATATAGGAGATAGTAGTAGCCGTAAGAAAATAATGGGTGGCTTAGTAAGTGTAGTTAGTTTTGGACTTATACCAGTAGCTATTTTTTGTGCATGTAAGGCAAAAGAAGCAACACTAGTTAAAAACTTTGATCTACCAAATACTGATACAGCTATTCATAGTTTTGCTGATAGTACATATTTGGATGAATTGTTTTCACCCAAGTATAGAAAAACTGTAGCAGATCAAACCAATGATAATAATTTTTTAAGTAGTATTTTAAAATTAGAGAATATGCTTGATATATCAGAAAAAACTAGTGAAATTACTAATACTATTGGTTATAATGAGCTAGAAGATGAAGAATTGATAGATATTGATGTAGACAATTTTAAAATAGATTACGAAGAGTATCAAAAATTAATTGCCGAGACTCCTAGAGATGAAGCAAAAGTAGAGCAATCAGTAAAAACTATGAGTAAATATGCCAAGTATGCTAATGAATTTATTGCTCAAAGAGGATATGCTATCTCAGCTAAATATGCAACACTTGCTATAAAGTCAGTTGTTATGGAAACATTAGGTGATAAAGATCTTGACAATATGTCAAAAATAACTATTTTAAGTGGGCCTGAAAGTATTGGAAGATCAATACCAGCTAGAATAATCACCGTAGAAAGAGAAGACGGCGTTACAGAAAGATTTTATTTTGCATCGAATAGTGAAGAGAATGCATTGATTTATAATATTGAAGAGTGCACTAAACATATTGAAGAAGATAATAATGCTGATTATGATGAAAAAAGAAATGATACAATAACAGAAGTACTAAATAGAGTAAAATTAACAATTGCTAAAAATTACGAGCAAGAAACAATAAGAATAAGTTCAAATTCTGATACTAATTCTGCAAAGAAAGCATATGAACTTGTAAAAACAAAAGACACTAGTGACAAGTAAACAATTTCCATGCAATTGACAATTAAACATAAAAGATGATAAAATTATAACCGTAGAAAATTAAATGGAGGAGAAAAATGGAAGGAAAATATTTAGTAATAAATGGAGGAAGTTCATCATTAAAATTTTCTCTTTATAGTATGCCAGAAGAGAAAGAATTAATTAATGGATATATAGAAAAAATAGGTGCTAAAGATTGTTTTTGGACATTAAAAATTAATGGAGAAAAAATAACTCATGCGAAGGAATTAAAAAATCATACTGAGGCAGTTGAAATAATGATGAAAGAGTTAATAGATAATAATATTATTTCAAGTGTTGATGAAATAAAAGGCGTAGGACATAGAGTTTTACATGGTGGAGAATTCTATTCTGATTCAGTATTAATTGATGATGAAGTTTTAAATAATATAATTGACTTAACAAAGTTAGGACCACTACATCATCCAGGGGAAATAGCAGGAATAAAGGCAATGAGAGAATCATTACCAGAAGTTCCACAAGTAGCAGTATTCGATACAGCATATCATCAAACAATGCCAGAAGAAAATTATAAGTATGCAGTACCAGAAGAATGGTATGAAAAGTATTCAGTTAGAAAATATGGTTTCCACGGAACAAGTCATAAATATATAGCTGAGACTATGATAGAAAAATTAAATAAGAAAGATGCAAACTTAATTATCTGCCATATAGGAAGTGGTGCTTCAATTTCAGCTGTTAAAGATGGAAAATGCTATAACACTACAATGGGATTAACTCCATTAGATGGTCTAATAATGGGAACTAGAAGTGGTTCAATTGACCCATCAATTATTGAATACGTTGTAAAATCAACTGGTAAAACAGTAGAAGAAGTAACACAAGATCTAAACAAGAAGAGTGGACTTTTAGCTATCTGTGGTAAAAATGATTTACGTGATATTGAAGACTTAGTAGCCTCAGGTGACAAAAAAGCTAAATTAGCTATTAATATGTTTGCTAATTCAATAATTAAATATATAGCTGATTATTATTTTGAATTAGATGGTAATGTAGATGCCATCGTATTTACAGCTGGTGTTGGTGAAAATGATATTGATCTAAGAAAACAAATAGTTGATAAGATCAGTAACCCATTAAATATTAAATTAGATGAAAAAAGAAATGATTCAATCGCAAGATTCCGTTCTGAAAGAGAAGGAATTATTACAACAGATGATTCTAAAATACCAGTATACGTAGTACCAACAAATGAAGAAATAATGATTCTAAGAGATACATATAGATTATCAAAATAATTAAACTAACTAAAGCAGAAAGCCAAGTATATAATATACTGGCTTTTTATTCTTTTAATATTCTAAAAAACTATGATATAATGATAAAGTGATATAGGAGAGTTTATTATGAGTATATATGCATATTTTTTATTGTTTATAATGTATTCTATTTTGGGGTGGATAGTAGAGACATTATATATATTTGCTAGAACAAAAAAACTTGTAAACAGAGGATTCTTAATAGGACCATATTGTCCAATATATGGTTGGGGTTGCATGGCAATAACATTACTATTAAAGAACCTAATGCCTAAACCATTTCTTCTATTTTTAATGGCCAT
This sequence comes from uncultured Bacilli bacterium, assembly GCA_934163035.1. Classification (GTDB taxonomy): domain Bacteria; phylum Bacillota_I; class Bacilli_A; order RF39; family UBA660; genus CAG-877. Next base: position 7,946 of record CAKPJX010000004.1, read on the forward strand.
AGTTATTTGTTCCCTACTAGAGTATTTTACAAGCTATTTTATGGAAAAAATGTTTAAAACTAGATGGTGGGATTATAGTAATACCAAATATAATATAAATGGAAGAATATGTTTAAATACTATGCTACCATTTGGTATTTTAGGTACCTTTATAATGTACTTAGTTAATCCTGGCCTAACCAAAATAGTAACAAGCATTCCAGCAAATTATCTAAAAATAATATCAATTACAGTATTTATAATCTATTTAATAGATAATATTATCTCATTTGGTATAGTTGCTAAGTTTACTAAAAATATTAAAAACATTAAAAAGGATAGTACTGAAAATATAAAAAGATATACAAAGAAAATCCTTGAAAGTAAGAATATCCTTAGTAAAAGACTTATTAATGCTTTTCCAAATATAAAAAATAAACTAAATAGTTTAAGAGAAGAAATAAGAAAAATAAGATCAAAATAATTAAAGATTTACACGAACATTTTCAGTAGAAAATGCTCGTTTTTAAGTACTTTAATATGCTTAATTGATAAAAAATAATTATAAGTAAAGTAATTGTTTTTTATATTTAAAAATGCTATACTCTAAATATAAGGATAGTGAGAGATGATAAATGAAAAGAAAAACTAAGGCCACTAATGGTGGCATAGGCATACTTATTGTAGCCATAATAATATTTATTACCATAAAAAGTGGTATAGGAGCTCTTATAAACCATATCCCAATAACTGATCCCAATACTTTGCAAATATTATCTTCATATGAAAATGCTGATCTAGAGAAAAATATCAAGAGTTATGCAAAAAAGGAAAAGATTAAAGTGGCATTCACCTACATGGGAGATTTGGATATCGTAGATGAGTTAAATTCTAATTCGAAAAACTATGATGCTGTTTGGATATCTAATTCAATGTGGTTATACATGCTTGATAATCCGTATTTAGCAAGTAACTCTAAAAGTATAAGCATTAGTCCAGTCGTATTTGGTGTAAAAAAGACCAAAGCTAAAGAGTTGGAACTAGATTCTGGTAATGTTACCAATAACGATATTTTGAATCTAATCTCAAACAAAAGCTTAAAATATGTTATGCCATCTGTTACCAAAACCAATACTGGAGCAACGGCATACATTGGCTTTTTAAATTCTCTAGCTAATAATCCAGAAGTTTTGACAGAAGAACATCTTAATGATGCAGAATTAGCTACGAAACTAACAAACCTTTTTTCTGGAGTTGAACGTGTAAGTGGTGATGAAGACTTCCTAGAAGAAATGTTTGTTAATAATGATGAGTACGAAGCTGTTATTGCTGATGAGGCGTCATTAATAAACATTAATAAAAATCTTAAGAAAAAGAACAAAGAAGAATTATATTTGATATATCCAACTGATGGTGTAGCTATTAATGACTCAACCTTAGGATTTATAAAAAATGATCCTGATAAAGAAGAAAAGTTCTTAACCATTCAAAATTATCTTCTAAGTGATGAAGGGCAAAATATGTTGAAAGATGTTGGAAGAAGAACTTGGTATGGTGGTGTTAACACTAATGTTAACAAAAAGGTATTTAATCCAGATTGGGGAATAGATACAACGAAGTACTTAAATGTAACAAAGTTCCCATCTAAAAAAATAATAACAGAAGCCATTAATCTATACATAGAAACATTAAGAAAACCTACACATGTTGTTTTCTGCCTTGACTACTCCGGCAGTATGTATGGAACTAGTATAACTGAATTAACAAATGCCATGAAATATATTCTAGACTATAACTCAGCATCGACTGATAAATTGCAATTTTCTAAAAATGATAAAATAACAGTAATTCCATTTAACTATGAAGCATCAACGATATGGAAAGCTGATAGTGGACTTCAAACAGAATCACTTATAAGAGAAATATCAGATAGACCTGTTGGAGGTGGAACAGCTTTATATGATGCAGTTATAGCTGGACTAAAAATTCTAAAAGATGAGAGTGATGATTATACTAAAACCATTATTGCCATGACTGACGGTGAAGTTAACATAGGTAGTTTTAGAGAATTATCAACCTACTATAAAAAGTTAAAAGAAAAAATCCCAGTTTATAGTATTACTTTTGGCGATGCCAGAGAAGACGAATTATCAGAAATTGCTGAACTTACTAACGCAAAAGTTTTTGATGGTAAAACAAATCTATTAAAGGCCTTTAAGGAAGTAAGAGGATACAATTAAGGAAGGTGAAGAAAAGTGAAACATAAAGATACAGCCTCAGCCTTAGTTGGAACAACTTTCTTTGCCATACCTTACTTAGCACTATCAGTTCCGGTACTTCCGTCATTAGCAATAGGGGTAGCAGCCTTTTGTGCCGGTGAGTTAGTCTTTACAAAGAACAAAAATAAAGGCATAAGGCTAGCTGGAATTGATTTTGATAAAGTAATAGAAGAAGCTAAAAAGAGAAATAAGCATATAAGTAGTATGAAACCTCGTATAGATGATGAAGCAATAAAAACTTATTTAACTCAAATAAATGATAGCACCTCTAAAATAATTGAAGCAGTAGAAAGAAATCCTAAAAAGATTAAAAATATAAATAACTTTTTTGATTATTACTTACCAATAACAGTAAAAATAGTTGACAGATATGATGAAATAGAAGATCAAAAATTATCATCTGCTGAAAGTAAAAAATTAATTAAATCAACTAATGATATGTTAGAAGCTGTAAGTAAAGCATTTAAAAATATTTTAAATAGCCTATATCAATCTGAAATAGTTGATATGGACGCAGAAATGAAGGTCTTTAGTTCTATGTTAAAATCAGATGGTTTTAATGATAATGAATTAAAAGTTATAAGTAAGGAGGAAGAATAATGGATAAGAAGAAATGGATTGGTGTAGGCATATTCGTTTTATTAGTTCTAATTATAATAGGAATTAGTACTTTTAAAAAGTCATCAGATCTCAAAAATCTTACTACTGTATATGTTGCAACTGGTGGTGGGAAAGAGGACTTTTTAAATGATGAAGAAGTTCAAAAAATATTAAAAGAAAAGTATAAATTAAATGCAGTATTTGATACATGGAGTAATGGTAAAACAATAACAGAACCATTAATTAGAGAAAAAGTTAGTTTAGGAAATCAAGATATTATAAATAGAATTGAAAATGGTGATAAACTAACAATAAATACAGCTGGTGTAAGTAAATATGATGCTTTATTTACATCTGATCAAAGATTCTATGATTATTATAAATTATATCCTAATCAAGAAAAAAACGAAGCTGATCGTTATACGGTTCTAACAGGAGGATTAACCCTAAATACTCCAATTGTAATATATAGTTGGAAAGAAGTAGTAGATGCTCTTATAAAAGAAGGAATTGTTACTAAAACAGATAATGTATATTATATAACTGATATGAATAAATTAATTGATTATATCCTAAATAACAAAAAATGGAGTGATATTGGTTTAACTGATTTATATGGAAACATAAATATAGCGTCAACTGATCCAGTATCTTCATCTCCAGGAGCAACATATTATGGACTATTATTATCAATCTTAAGTGGTGGTCAAATAGCTGATGATACAATTGAAGATAATCTAGCTAAACTAAAACAGTTCTATCAAAAGTCTGGTTATATGAATAATACTCCAGCTGATTTATTTGAAAGATATTTAAAAACTGGTATGGGTGGAGAACCGATGATTGTTGATTATGAGAAGAGTATAATTGACTTTGCTAACTCTAATCCAGCAGGATTTAATCAAGTTAAAAAAGATATCGTAGTATTATATCCAAAGCCAACTATTTGGAATTCACACTGCCTAACTATATTTACAGAAAACGGTAGAAAGTTATTCAAGGCTTTTGATGATGAAAAAATAAGTCAAATAGCTTGGGAAAAATATGGTTTTAGAACTGGTATAACAGGTGGCAGCTATGACGTATCAAAAATTGGTATAGGTATACCTCAAACTATCACCAGTACAGTATCAAGCTTAAAGATGGACTATTATAATAAGTTAATAGATTATTTAAAGAATTAGGAGAAAAAGTATGGAATTAAAAGTAGAAAACAAATTATCAGAAAAACAAGCTGAAAAACTTATTGAAAGTACTAATGAAATAACAAATGAAAAGATTGAAAAATCACTAAATTATGATGAACTATCAAAAGAAGAAAAAGAAGCTGTTGATGAGTTCAACAAAAAAATTGATGTTATGGATTCAACTCAAGTACTACAATATGGTGCTAGTGCTCAAAATAAGATCAGTGATTTTTCAGACTCTGTCTTAGAAGGAGTTAAAACAAAGTCAACTGGTGATGTTGGAGATTTACTTTCTAACCTAGTAGCTGAAATTAAAACATTTGATGCCTCAGTAAAAGGCAGTGAACCAAAGGGTTTAAAAAAGCTTTTCTATAGTTTTAAAAAACAAGTAAACTTTATTATTGCTAAATACAATAAAATTGAAAATAATATTGATAATATAGAAAAAGGTCTAGAAAATAGTAAAATAGAACTATTAAAAGATATAAATTTATTTGATACTATGTATGAAAAAAATCTAGACTATTTTAAAGAGATATCTTTATATATCATAGCAGGTGAGAGAAAGCTTGAAGAATTAAAAACAACTGTCTTACCAAAATTAAGAAAAGAAGCTGAAGAGTCAAAAGATCAGATTGAAATTCAAAAGGTAACTGATATGGAAACTCAAATAAATAGATTTGAGAAAAAACTACATGATTTAAAAACAACTAGAATTATATCTCTTCAAATGGCTCCACAAATTAGACTACTTCAAAATAATGATGCTGAATTAGTAGAAAAAATTCAAAGTTCAATTACTAATACCATTCCATTATGGAAAAATCAAATTGTTCTAGCTTTAGGAATTACTAATTCTAAAAAAGCTCTAAAACAACAACAAGCTGTATCTGACTTAACAAATGATATGTTAAAGAAAAATAGTGAAACTCTAAAACAAGGTTCAATTGATATTGCTAAAGAATCTGAAAGAGCAATTATTGATGTTGAAACATTAAAGAAGACAAATCAAGATATTATAGAGACACTAGATACAGTTATTAAGATCCATGAAGAAGGTAAAGTAAAACGTGCCGAGGCTGAAAAAGAACTTGCAAATATTGAAAAAGAATTAAAAGATAAAATGCTAGAAATAAATGTAAATAAGAAAAATGAGGCATAGAAATATGCCTTTCTTTTCTATAGGAGACTACCATGAATAGAAGTATAAGTTTTGATGATATATATAATGACTTCTTCGCTAAAAAAAAAGAGACAAAAGAAACAATAACTAAAGAAGATAACCTATCTACTGAAGAAGTAACTAACAAATTAAAAACACTTTATATAACAGAAGAATCAAGAGGCTTACTAGAAAAAATAATTAACTACATAGAAAATTATACTGAAAAAGCTCTCTATGTTAATTTCAATATAGAACTAGTATCCAACAATAAAGAAGCCAATAAAGAGATAGTAGATTTAATTGCTCAAATTGCTACTAAAAATAATTATATAGATAATAATTCTATAGAAAATATCTCTATGTATAAATTAGAAAATGCTGATCAATTAGAGGAGTCCTATAAAAATAATGGCCTTATCATTCTAAATGATCTAGATGGTATAACTACTCATGATAGTAACTTTAATAAAAAAATCATTCATATAATTAAAGAACACCTATCAGATCATTTAATAAATATTATAGTAGGAACAAAAGATAATATAGATAACTTCTTTATGAATAATCTTGACGATAAAAACAACTGCTTTAACTTTAAAATAGAAGTAATAAATCCAAATAGCAGTGAAATATTAAACGATATAATAGATAGAGTAGGAGATAGTATTGATAAAAAGACTTTACTAAATTATATTGATGAAACATTTATAAAAAGTGATTTAGACTATCCAACCTATAGAGATAATCTATGTAAATATATAAGCTTTAATAATAAATTACCAGATCTTGAAAAGACTAAGACAACTGAAGAAATATTTAAAGATTTAAATGAGTTAGTTGGTCTAGAAAAAGTAAAGAAATCTTTATATGAATTAGTAGACTTAATTACCTTAAAGAATAAAGCAAAAGGTGACTTAAAACTAAAAAATATAAATCTACACATGTTATTTTTAGGTAATCCAGGTACTGGAAAAACAACAGTTGCTAGAATGTTAGGTAATATTTTATATAACTTAGGCTATATAAGACAGAATAAGTTAACAGAAGTATCATCCAAAGATTTAGTAGCTGAATATGTTGGACAAACTGCTCCTAAGACTATGGAAGTTGTAAATAGATCACTAGGAGGAATACTATTTATTGATGAAGCTTATGCTCTAGCAACAGATAAAACCAATTCATATAATAAAGAAGCCATTGCCACTCTAATAAAAGCTATGGAAGATAAAAGAGATGACCTAGTAGTAATTTTTGCTGGTTATACTAAAGAAATGCAAGATTTCATAAATTCTAATTCAGGCATTTCATCAAGAATTGGTTATACCTTTACCTTTGATGACTATACTAATAAAGAGTTAAAACAAATATTTATAAATATGATGAATAAATCAGGTTTCAAAGTACTAGATGAATCATTAGATGAATTAGATAGCTTAATTGATAAAGAAAGAACAACTAATAACTTTGGTAATGCTAGATTTATTAGAAACGTATATGAAAAAACTATAATATTACATGCAACTAATACTAAGAAAATAAAAGATAAAGAAAAATTAAAGACAATTACTAAAGAAGATATTAACTGCTAAAATAATGTAAGCAAATAAAGTATACACAAGAAAGTGTATACTTTTAAATTTTTATCAAAAACTAAGAAAGTGTCTGCCTTTAACTATTTACATAAAATTTTAATTTGGTATAATTAAACTAGATAATAAGTGGCATCTTATTATTATACTATTGAAAGGAGAAAGATAGGAATGAGTAACATTCACGTTACAAGTGAAATTGGAAAATTAAAGAAGGTACTACTTCATAGACCAGGAAACGAATTATTAAATTTAACACCTGATACACTAGGGGAATTACTTTTTGACGATATTCCATACTTAGAAGATGCACAAAAAGAACATGATGCTTTTGCTGATGCTTTAAGAGACAATGGTGTAGAAGTTATCTATTTGGAGGATCTAGTAGCTGAAGTACTTGATAGTAGTAGTGAAATTCGTAGTAAATTTATAAAACAATTTATAAAAGAAGCCGGAATTCATACTATTAAATATCAGAACTTAGCTTATAATTTTCTAGATAGAATAAAAGACTCTAAAAAACTAGTATTACAAACTATGGAAGGAATTCAAATAAAAGACTTTCCATCTAGAAAAAGAGAGATTGAGAAGACTTTAGTTGATTTAGTCGATGAACCAGAAAAGTTTATTGCTGCACCTATGCCAAACTTATACTTTACAAGAGATAATTTTGCTAGTGTAGGAGAGGGAATAAACTTAAATCACATGTATTCAGTAACCAGAAATAGAGAGTGTATTTATGCAGAATATGTATTTAAATATCATAAAGATTATAAAAATACACCACTATACTATAACAGATCATATCACTGGCATACTGAAGGTGGTGATTTACTAAATATTAATGATCATACAGTAGCAATAGGTATTTCTCAAAGAACCTCTGCTGCTGCAATTGATCAAATTGCTAAGAATTTCTTTAAAGATTTAAGCTGTAATATTGATACTATTCTTGCATTCAATATTCCTGTATCTAGAGCATTTATGCACTTAGACACAGTATTTACTCAAATAGATAAGTACACATTTACATATCATCCTGGAATATCGGATACATTACAAGTATTTGAAATTACTGAAGGTTTTGATCCAACAACTTTTGAAGACTTAAACGTAAAAGAAGTAAATGGATCTTTAGAAGAAATATTAGAAAAATATCTTCATCATCCAGTAACTTTAATTCCTTGTGCTGGAGGAGATAAAGTAGCATCAGAAAGAGAACAATGGAATGATGGTTCAAATACACTTTGTATTGCTCCAGGAACCGTTGTAGTATATGACAGAAATAATGTAACAAATGATGTGCTACGAAAAGCCGGACTTAAAGTAATTGAGATTCATGGTGCAGAACTAGGCCGTGGACGAGGTGGCCCAAGATGTATGTCTATGCCACTAGTAAGGGAGGATGTTGAATGGTAGATTTAAGAGGTAGAGACTTTCTAAAGCTATTAGACTACTCTAAAGAAGAAATAGAATATTTACTTTCAGTAGCAATAGATTTAAAAAAGAAAAAAAGAAATCATGAACCACATAGATATCTAGAAGGAAAACAAATAGCCATGATTTTTGAAAAGGATTCTACTAGGACAAGATGTGCTTTCGAAGTTGGAGCTAATGATCTTGGTATGTCGGCAACTTATCTAGGACCAACAGGATCACAAATGGGTAAGAAAGAAACTATTGAAGATACAGCTAGGGTTTTAGATAAGATGTATGATGGTATTGAGTACCGTGGTTTCAGTCAAGATATTGTTGAAAGCCTAGCTAAATATAGTAAGGTTCCTGTTTGGAATGGCTTAACAAATGAATTTCATCCAACTCAGATGCTTGCTGATATAATGACTATGCAAGAAGAGTTTGGTGATCTAAAGGGAAGAAAACTAGTCTTTTGTGGAGATGCCAGAAACAATGTTGGTAATTCTTTAATGGTTATATGTTCTAAGCTAGGAATTAACTTTACATGCTGTGCTCCAAAAGAGTTATTCCCTGATGAAAAATTAATTGCCCAGTGTCAAGAAATCGCTCAAACAACAGGAGCAGCTATTGAAACAGAAGAGGATATAATGGAAGCTACAAAAAATGCTGATGCCATTTATACTGATGTTTGGGTATCAATGGGTGAAAAAGAAGAACTATGGAAAGCAAGAATTGAATTGTTAAAGCCATATCAAGTAACCATGGATGTAATGAATAATGCTAAAGAAAGTGCTATCTTCTTGCACTGCCTACCATCATTTCATAATAATGAAACAAAGATAGGTAAAGAAATAGAAGAAAAATTTGGAATAAAAGAAATGGAAGTTACAGATGAAGTGTTTGAGTCTAATAAATCTAGAGTATTTGAAGAAGCAGAAAATAGACTTCATACAATAAAAGCTGTAATGTTGGAGAATTTAAAATGAGTAAAATAGTTATTGCATTAGGGGGAAACGCGTTAGGAAAAAAACAAGAAGAACAACACGACTTAATTGATAAAACTGCTAAGTACTTAGTTGACATAATTGAAGCTGGTAATCAAGTTGTAATTACTCATGGAAATGGACCACAAGTAGGGATGATATATGATTCTATGAAAGAGGAAAGTATGCCATTTGCTGAAAGCGGTGCCATGTCTCAAGGATACATTGGATATCAACTACAACAATCATTAAAAGACGAATTAAATAAAAGACACATAAATAAAAGTGTTGTTACAGTTGTTACTCAAGTAGAAGTAGATCCAAAAGATCCAGCATTCAAAAATCCAACTAAGCCAATTGGTGAATTCTTAACAAAAGAAGAGGCCATGAAAAAACACAAAGAAGATAATTGTGTATACATTGAAGATGCTGGTAGAGGATACCGAAAAGTAGTAGCATCACCTAAACCTAAAAAAATTCTTGAACTTACAACAATTGAAAGATTAATGTCAGAAGGAACTATAGTTATTGCTTGCGGTGGTGGCGGTATTCCTGTTGTTATGACTAAAAAAGACGGATATGAGGGAATAGACGCTGTAATTGATAAAGATAGAACAAGTGCCTTGCTTGCTAAAGAAATAAATGCTGATGAGTTATTAATTTTAACAGATGTAGAAAAAGTATCTTTAAATTATGGTAAGAAAAATGAAGAAAAGATTGATAAATTATCAGTATCTGATGCACGCGTAGGTATAAAAAATGAAGAATTTAAAGAAGGAAGCATGTTACCAAAAGTAGAGGCTGCTATAGAATTTGTTAAAGGAACGGATAAAAAAGCTATAATTTCTTCTTTGGATAAAGCAAAAGAAGCTCAAGATGGAAAGACTGGTACTATTATCTATCAACAAGGAATAAAAAAAGAAGAAAAGAAAAAGAGAGCTGCTTTTTCATTAAGTGCCTTTACTATCATATTATTACTAATATTTATATTAGGTCTAGTAACTCACTTATTACCAACAGCTTCATTTATCGGAGATGATGTGGTAGATGGCAGCGGTGTTGTTGGAGCAAGCTTAGCTCAAACATTGCTAGCACCTATTCAAGGATTTGGTGATGCTATTGATATATGTGTCTTTGTCTTAATCCTTGGAGCATTCTTAAAAATTGTTAACTCAACAGAAGCAATTGAAACTGGAATTCAAGTTTTAATAAAAAAACTTCATGGACATGAACTAGTATTAATTCCCATTTTAATGATTCTATTCTCAATCGGTGGTACAACATATGGAATGTTAGAAGAGACAGTAGGCTTTTATGCTTTACTTGCTGCCACTATGGTAGTAGCTGGAATGGATACCGTTGTCTCTTCTGCTATTGTCCTACTTGGAGCAGGATCAGGTGTTCTAGGATCAACCGTTAACCCATTCGCTGTTGGTGTTGCAGTAGATGCTGCTAAAGCAGTATTACCAAAGGGAACAGTGATAAATCAAGGCGTAATAATTGGATTAGGAACAGTACTATGGTTAACAACCTTACTTATTTCAATTCTATTTGTAATGGCTTATGCTAAAAAAGTAATAAAGAAAAAAGGCTCAACTATCTTAAGCCTTCAAGAACAGAAAGCTATGGAAGCAACATATGGTGAAGATATTCCAAAAGAAGAAGTAAAACTATCTGGAAAACAAAAGGTAACTTTAATTATATTTGCCTTAACTTTCATTATCATGATAGCAAGCTTCATTCCATGGGAAGATTTTGGTGTTACTTTCTTTGCTGATTCTAAAATTTTAGGTCTATCTTGGCTTGCCGGTGTTCCTATAGGACAATGGTATTTCCAAGAAGCTTCACTTTGGTTCTTATTAATGGCTATTATTATTGCTATTGTTAATAGAATGAAGGAACATGAAATAGTTGATAAGTTAGTAGATGGAGCCGATGATATGGTAGGAGTAGTATTAATAATTGCTCTTGCTAGAGGTGCATCAGTATTAATGAGTGAAACATATTTAGATAACTATCTAATTCATAATGTAGCATCATTACTACAGTCTGTACCAAAAATAATATTTGCCCCAGTAAACTATATTTTCCATGGTTTCCTATCAGTATTAGTTCCATCAAGTAGTGGACTAGTAACTCTATCATCTCCAATAATGGCTCCTCTTGCTCAAAAAGTAGGCTATAGTGTAGAAGCCACTATAATGGGTATGGTAGCAGCAAACGGTTTTGTAAATTTATTTACTCCAACTTGTGGAGCTATAATGGGTGGTCTAGCTTTAGCTAAAGTTGAATATACTACTTGGTTAAAATGGGTATTTAAAGTCCTAGCTTGTATATTCTTAGCTAATATTTTAGTACTAACCATAGCTATGTTAATTTTATAAGGTAAGAAGGGGATAATCCCCTCTTATCTATTGAAGGTGTTAATATGAAAAAGAAGAGAATTATAATAATTATAACCATAATGTTATCCATCCTAATTACTGGATGTAGTGATAAAAATAAAGAACAACTTACTCTAGTAACAGAAGCTGGATTTGCTCCCTATGAATATTATTCTAATGGTGAAATTGTTGGAGTAGATATTGATATAGCTAAAAAAATAGCTGACTATCTAGGCAAGGAATTAGTAATAAAAGATGTTGCCTTTGATTCTATAATCAGTGAAATTAAAACATCAAAAAGTGATCTTGGTGCAGCAGGTATATCATATACTAAAGAACGTGCTAAAGAAGTAGCTTTTACTGATAATTATGCTTCATCAAAACAAGTAATTATAGTAAAAAAGAGTAGTCACATAACAAGTAGTAAAAATCTATCTGGTAAAGTAGCTGTTCAATTAGGAACAACAGCTGATTCCTATTTAACAGAAAACTATAAAACTGCAACAGTTATTAGAGAAAAAAAGTTTTTAGCGGCTATTCAAGATCTAAAAGATGATAAAGTTAATGCTGTTGTTATGGACTATCTACCAGCTACCAAATTAATAACAGATGATATGAAAATACTAAAAGAACCTCTAGTTGTAGACAACTATGGCATGGTAGTAAGAAAAGACAATAAAGAACTATTAGAAGCCTGTAATAATGTAATCAATAAAATGAAAAAAAGTGGTGAGATTGATGACATTATTTTAAAGCATATGGGAATAGAAAATGAAAAAAAATCATCCCTAGGTATTATTGATAAATTCTATAGTAGTGTTATCTATGAAGGAAGATATAAATATATTATTGAAGGTCTTGTTAATACACTTTTAATAGCTCTAGGTGCTGTAGTAATAGGTGTTATTCTAGGTACTTTACTTGCTATAGTAAGAAATTATCATGATAATACTAATAAATTAAAACTCTTAAATATTTTAGCTAAAATATATATAACAATAATAAGAGGTACTCCAAGTATTCTTCAGTTAATGATAATTTACTATGTTATATTTAAAACAACCTCTATAAATATTGTCTTAGTAGGTATTCTATCATTTGGTCTAAATAGTGCAGCCTATGTTGCTGAAATAATAAGAGCTGGTCTAGATTCAGTAGATAAAGGACAAAGAGAAGCCGGATATGCCCTAAGTCTAAACTATAGACAAGTAATGCAATATATTATCTTTCCTCAAGCTATAAAAAATATATTACCAGCTTTAGGTAATGAATTTATAACTTTGGTAAAGGAAACATCAGTTGGAGCCTATATAGGTATAATAGAATTAACAAAAGCTAGTGATATTATAGCTTCAAGAACATATGACTATTTCTTCCCATTAATATTAATAGCCCTTATTTATCTAATTATTACTTATGGTCTAGCTAGATTAATAAACCTAATGGAAAAGAGGTTAAATAATGTTAGAAGTTAAGAATTTAGTTAAAAATTTCAGTCGAAAAAAAGTCCTAAAAGGTATAGATTTAAAAGTAAATAAAGGAGAAATAATAGGTATCATTGGACCATCAGGGTGTGGCAAGTCTACTTTTTTAAGAACTATTAATTTTTTAGAAGTACCAACTTCAGGTACTATTACTTTTGAAAATGAAACTATAAATTTAAATAGTAATATGACTGGTATTAGAAGAAAAATAGGTATGGTCTTTCAACAATTTAATCTCTTTGAAAATATGACTGTTTTAGAAAACATTATTTTATCTCCTGTAAAGCTTGGTCTATTAACAAGAAAAGAAGCCATAAAAGAAGCTACAAAACTTCTAAAGAAAATTGAACTAGAAGATAAAAAGAACTATTATCCAAAAGAGTTATCTGGCGGTCAAAAGCAAAGAATTGCCATTATAAGGGCTCTTATAATGAAACCAGAATTAATGTTATTTGATGAACCTACATCTGCTCTTGATCCAGAAATGATTGGAGAAGTTACTAATTTAATGAGAGAAATTGCTAAAGATGGTATGACAATGTTAGTTGTATCACATGAGATGAATTTTATTAAAAACTTCTCTACCAGAGTTATTTTTATGGATGAAGGGAAAATAATAGAAGATAATACTCCAGAAGAAGTATTTAATAATCCACAAGATATTAGAGTTAAAAACTTCTTATCAAAAGTAAAAAATATTTAATAATACAATTGACAGTATAATGATTAAATATTTAAACAAAAAACGTATAACAAAAATTATACGTTTTAAATTTATACTAAAATTATTTACTAAAAATAAACTTAATTAACGTATTGTTGCAATAACTTTTAGTCTTTTTTTTATTAGTAAGCATACACCTTTATTAGAGGTGAATTATGTTTTTTAAAAAAATAGATGAACGAATTAAAGTGACTTTTTTAGTAATGCTTCTTTTATTTATTTTTATAATTTTAAGAGTTTTCTACATTCAAATATTTGATTATAAGAAGTTAAATAGTTATGCATCAAATCTATGGAGTAGAGATCTACCAATAGAAGCAAATAGAGGTTTAATATTAGATAGAAATGGCATTGTTCTAGCTGACAATTTAACAACAACTTCGCTTATCTTAATTCCTAATCAAATAAAGGATAAGGAAAAAGCAACTAAAGAACTTGCTAAAATATTAAATGTAGAAGAAAAAGAAATGAAAAAACATGTTTATAAAAAAGCATCAATAGAAAGAGTCCATCCTGAAGGAAGAAGATTATCATATAAAACAGCTGAAAAAATATCATCCCTTGAAATGGATGGAATATATTTAGTAAAAGAAGCTAAAAGGTATTATCCTTACAAAAATCTTTTATCACATACCCTAGGCTACGTTGGTATTGATAATCAAGGTCTATCAGGATTAGAGTTACAATATGATAAATATTTGACTGGAAAGAGTGGAGCCATTAAATATTTTTCTGATGCTAAAGGAAACAAACTTAATTTATCGGATATTTATGTAGAACCACAATCAGGTATGAATATAACTCTAACTATAGATATAAATATTCAAAAATCAATAGAAAGAGAATTAGATAATATTGTAGATATGTTTTCTCCAGATATGGCTCTAGCAATCGCTATGGATCCTAAAACAGGAGAAATTTTAGGAATGGGATCAAGACCTGGATATGATCCTAATAATTATCAAAAATTCTCTCAAGAAGTTCTAAGTAGAAACTTGCCAATCTTCTCATCATATGAACCAGGTTCAACTTTTAAAGTAGTAACAATGGCAACTGCTGTAGAAGAAAAAATTGTAGATCTAGATAAGGATCATTTCTATGATTCAGGAAGCGTAAATGTAGATGGTTCCGTTTTAAAATGTTGGAAAGCAGGAGGTCACGGAGATCAAACCTTCCTTCAGGTTCTGCAGAACTCATGTAATCCTGGATTCGTGAAGATAGGGCAAATGCTAGGTAAAGAAAGATTATTTAGTTATATAGATAAATTTGGTTTTGGTGAAAAAACAGGAATTGACTTAAATGGTGAAGGTCAAGGAATTATATTTCCTCTAGATAAAGTTGGTAATGTTGAACTTTCCACAACAGCCTTTGGTCAAGGAGTAAGTGTAACTCCTATACAACAAGTAACAGCCGTATCAGCAGTTGTTAATGGTGGTTACTTGTATAAACCATATATTGTAAAAAATATCTCCGAAGGAGAAGTAAACACTATAGTTAAAGAAAATAAAAAGACTCTAGTTAGAAAAGTAATAAGCAGTGAAACATCTCAGATTATGAGAAGAGCTCTAGAAAGTGTTGTTGCTAAAGGAGGAGGAAAATCAGCCTATATTGAAGGTTATAGAATAGGTGGTAAAACCGGTACTGCTCAAAAAGTAAAAGATGGCAAATATTTAGTAGGTAATTACATAATGTCATTTATGGCTGTAGTTCCATCAAATGATCCAGAAGTAGTTTTATATCTAGCTATTGATAATCCAAAAAACACAGCCCTTCTATCAAGTTATACTACAACACCAATTGCTAGAAGAATTCTACTTGATATAATTGAAGCCCTGGATATAGAAAAACAACCAAACGAGTTAGAAAAAGATCTAGAATGGACAGATAAAATAACATATGAAGTACCAAACGTTGTAGGGATGAGTGTAAAAGAAGCTAAAAAACTTTTATCAAACTTTACCATAGAATATACTGGTACTGGAGAAACCGTAGTATCCCAGTCCCCTGATGCTAATACAAAATTAGAAGATAGAGGTACTGTAAGACTTTTATTAGAATAATCAAAAAACAAATAATGTTCTAATACCTATACCGTGAAGCCAAGATAGATAAATTCAAAGGACTCATTAGCAAAAAATTAGGTACGAAACTATTGCAATTGAAATGTTAGACTTTAATTTAAATAATAATGACAAAACAAATTAGCGATAACATTCCTCCAAGAATTGACATTTCTTTAAAATAACGCTATAATTTTTTTGAAAGAAGGACGTGATAATATGTATAAACATGTTAATAATGTAATCATGTATACATTATTTATCACACCTCACATCTAAACTTAAAAATATTAGATGTAGGTGTGATCTTTTAGTCGTGCCTACATCTGTATAAAAGCTATAGCTATACAGATGTATAGCTTTTATTATTTTTTAAGGAGAATTTTATGATAGAAATAGGAATAAATAAATTAACCAAAAGTTTTGGTTTTGATAAAGTATTTAATAATATAAGTTTTGAAGTAAAAACAAATGAAAGGATAGCCCTAGTAGGTGAAAATGGCTCAGGAAAGTCAACAATCCTAAACATAGTATCAGGTTTAATTAATCCAGACTCTGGTACTGTATCAATAAGAAAAAATGCTAAAATAGGTTATTTAAAACAGATAGTTGAAGATCAAGATGACAAAACAACGGTAAAAGATGTTTTATATAGTGGTATTAAAGATATAATTGCTTTAAAAAAAGAACTAGATAAATATGAAGAAAAAATAACTAATGCTAGTGTTGATAATATTGAAAAGTTAATAATAAGATATTCTAATCTTCAAACAGATTTTATCAATATGTCAGGTTATGAAATAGATGCTAAAGTAGAAAAAGTAATAAAAGGTTTTAAGATAAATAAAGATCTCTTAAATAGAAAATTTAATACCTTATCAGGTGGAGAAAAATCTATTATAGCCTTTGCTTCTATAATTATAAGTGATGCTGATATTTTACTTTTAGATGAGCCAACTAATCATCTTGATATTGCTACCTTAGAATGGTTAGAAGAATATCTTAAAAACTATAAAGGTACTATTTTAATGGTCTCACACGACAGATATTTTCTTGATCAAACAGCCACCAAAATAATCCTTTTAGAAAATGCCAAAATTAATATCTTTCCTGGAAATTACACTAACTTTTTATTAGAAAATGATAATCGTATTGAAAAAGAATTTAAAGATTATAAAGATCAACAAAAGCAAATTAAAGCTATGGAGAAATCTATAAAAAGATTAGTTGAATATGGTAATATAGCTAAGAATGAAATGTTTTTTAAAAGAGCTGAAAGTATTAGAAAAAGACTTAATAAATTAGAAAAACTAGAAAAGCCCAAAGAAAAAGAAAATATTCCTCTAAAGTTCACCTCAGAAAGAGGCAGTAAAATAGTTTTAAGACTAGATAATATAAATATATCTTATCCAGATAAAGTAATATTAAAAAATGCTAAAATACAAATAAATTACCAGGAAAAAGTTTGCCTAATAGGACCAAATGGTTGTGGTAAATCTAGCTTAATAAAATATATTTTAAAAAACGCTAATCATAAGTGTGGCTATATTCTACAACACATAGAGTTTACAAATGATAATAATACAGTTCTAGAAGAAGCTAAAAATTATTGGATAGGTGAAGAAGCAAATCTTAGAAGTGCTCTAAATAAATTTTATTTCTTTAAAGATAACATTCTAAAGAGAATAAAAAATTTATCAGGAGGAGAAAAAGTACGCTTAAAACTATTCTGTCTTATGCAAGAAAATAATGACTTTCTAATATTAGATGAACCTACTAATCATATTGATATAAAAACAAAAGAGATATTAGAGAATGCCTTAAATGATTATAACGGAACTATATTATTTATCTCTCATGATAGATACTTTATAAATGAACTAGCAACAAAAGTTATCTACTTTGAAAATGAGTCTTTAAAAGTAACTCCAGGAAATTATGATGATTATAAAAGAGTAAGAACAAAATAATTATTAATCTATGTAAACTAAAATTAAATATAATAAAAAAATAGTAATTATAATATCTTTTATGATAAAATTATTATGGTGATAATATGGACAGTAAAAAAACATCAAAAGTATCAAAAAAAGATAACGATATAGAAGTATTAGAAAAAGAGGTAAAAAAAGAACAGGTAAAAACGTTTTTTAAAGTTATACCTATATTAATGACACAGGCCCTTATTAATACTCTTTTAAATATAGAAACAAAGGAACATGAAAAAAGACTTTACTTACCAACATCATCAGAGGATACCAAAAAGACTTCCTTTTTAACAACAAATCAAGAAAATGAAATAGTAGAAATAGAGATTACGACAGATAAATATAAAAATGGCATAGTAAAAGCACAGACTGAAGAAGAAAAAGAGGCTAACAAAGAGCAAAGAACTGTTATAATACCTAGTTTAAAACCAGAAAAGGTGTCCCTAGATAAAAATATAGAAAATTTATCTACTGATAAAAAAGAGGAAACTAAAAAGGTAGCAGAAGCTATCGATATACTACTCGATAATAAACAATGGCAAAATGTACGAGCTAAAAGAATAATTGAAACGTATGAAGATGACTTAAAAGAGGTAAGAAGAGAATTAAGAACCGCAGTCTTTGATTATAATATGATAAATCAAGATAAAGATATTGATGAAAGTGAAGCAGATAAATTGCTTGATAAAATAAATCTATTAATAAAAAAATTAGAAGAATTGAAAGATAATATAACTATAGAAAATATTAGTGTTTATAATGATAATTATATTATTGATATAGTTAATTCATACATAAAAGATTTTAAATCTGAAAAGGTAGTAGAGAACTTAAAAGATTCCTCTCTTTATATATTAATATCAAAAAAATTAGAAGAACTATCTAATAAAAGAGATCATATAAATGCTGAAAATAAAAAGGAAAAAGAAAAGCAACAAATTGATGATGATAGTCTAAAACAAATAAAAGATAAATATAGTGATTTTGATAGCCTAAATGATAGATTAAAAACCTTCCAAGAAGGGCAAGAAGCACTATTAATACAAATAAATGCCAAATTAGAAAGTCAAACTACAGTAGAACAAATTCAAAGAATTAGAATATTAGGCATTTCAAATCAAACACAAAACCTACTTAATTTTACAGCTGGTCAAATGATTTTACCAGGAGCTAGAAGTGCTAAAGCTATGATGACGGCCGCAGCTATCTCAACGTATTATATGAGACGTCTAATGAATCCAACTATAAGGCCACAAGGAGTAAGAAAAATTCGTGTAACAGATTATAGTAAGGAAATAGAATCTAGTATATCTGACTTGGATAATATATTAAGTCAAATATCTAAAACAGAAAGTCAAATTTACTCTGTGATTAAAGAATTTAAAAAGAAATTCAAAGAATATATCGGAACATCAAAGGAGGTTGACGATATTTTAGAAAATCTAGAAAGAGTATCTGACGAACTAAGAGAAAAAGAGTATGAAATTGAGAAAATAAGAGAAGAACAGAAACTTAATTTAGAAAAAAATGATGCTAAAGTAAAAGAATATTCTTAATAATAATGTAAAATTATGTCTAAAATTAGCTAATTTATCATAAACAATATTTTAATATGATATAATATTTCAAGAGAAACGGAGTGACAATAATGTTATTACTAACTAAAGCTATTTTTGCAATAATGGTGGGCTTTTTATTTTCAACGGTTTTAGGGCTTTTCTTAGTTCCAATGTTAAAAAGATTAAAAATAGGTCAAAGAATCAGTGTCTTTGTAAGTGAAAGTCACAAAAAAAAGGAAGGCACTCCAACAATGGGAGGTCTAATATTTATTATCCCAACCGTTGTATCAACTATTACATTAGTATTAATGGATAAAATTCAATATACATCTAATTTAGGAATTGTTATTTTGACTTTTGTAGGTTATGCCTGTATTGGTTTTCTTGATGACTTTTTATCAATAAAAAAAGGTGATAACGAAGGTTTAACTACTTATCAAAAATTATTTATGCAAGTATTAATAGCCATTGGCTTTTTCTATATATATATGAGAAGTGGTGGTCAAACATCATGGATAGTTGGAACTCTTAACATTGATATAGAAATGGGCTGGTTATATGGTTTATTTATTCTATTTGTTTTAGTAGGTGCTAGTAATGCTGTTAACTTAACAGATGGACTAGATGGCTTAGCCGGTGGCCTATCAGCAATTGCTTTTATAGCTTTTAGTTTGATATCGCTAGTTGTAGGATTTGAAGATATCGGAATTTTCAGTTTAATATTAGTTGGAAGCCTGTTAGGATTTTTAATTTACAATACCCATCCTGCCAAAGTATTTATGGGAGACACAGGCTCTTTAGCACTAGGAGCAGCCATGGGAACTATTGCTATATTAACTCATAGAGAATTAACACTATTAGTAGTTGCAAGCATCTTTGTAATAGAAACACTAAGTGTAATAATTCAGACTATTTCAGTTGTATTATTTAACAAAAAAGTATTTTTAATGACTCCAATCCATCACCATTTTGAAAAACTAGGATGGCAAGAAACAGATATCGTAAAACTATTTTGGGTATGTGGTCTAATCTTATCAATGGCTGGAATTATATTTGGAGTATGGTTATAAAAATATTTTTAAGAAATAACTAAAAACTTATATTTAAATATTGACTTAATCCTAAAAATAACAGGAAAATATACACTTACTATATTTTACAATATAAAAAATATAGTAAGTTTTTGTATAAAGTGAAAGGAATAAAAAAATGGACGTTGAAAAAATTTGTTATGAATTATTTGGCAAAAAACAAGAGAAAAAAGTAGATTTATATTTACCAGAAATAATAGAGGCATTAAATAAACAAAAGAATAAAGCAATAATTGATACTAGAGGTATTACTCAAGCAGATGTAAAAGCAAAAATAGAAAACCCTAATTATTTAGAAGATGAATATTTAAATTATATTGAAGGTGGAATAAAAATATTGTATGCTACACCAAAAGTAGCTGAAATGATTAAAAAACATATTCCTCGTACCATAAAAGAATTAACTATACCCATAGAATTTATGCAAGATTTAACATTTCTTCAACAATTTCCACAGTTAGAAACTATACACATTTCAAATTATTCTACTATTTCTCATGATGAAATTGAATTTATTGAACAAAATACATCAGTAAGAAATATAACATTACTTTCTACTGTTACTATCGATGCGTTAAGAGGGAAGAATGGATATAATGTCATAGAATCAGGAAACCGTATAGCTCAATATGGAAAGCTAACACTGTATCAAAAAGGCTATAAAGGAGAATGGAAAGGTAACTTAAAAGTATATACATCAGATTATAATGATCAAAATCTAGCAATCATAGAAGCAATGTACCAGGGTATAAGTGATTATCTACCTGAAATATCAACAGTCTCATTATTTAAGGATTCACAAAACATGTATGATCCAGAGTTTATGATGAATCTATTTGATGGCAAAATCCAAAATATGACAATTAAAAATGTAACTCCAACAGAAGCAGCAAAAGTATATAAGCAAGTCATTAAAAATAAAAGAGTAAAAGAAGTAAAATATAGGCTTAAAAATAAAACATATGAAGATATTTATCAATTAAAACAAATAGCCAACAACTCAGATTTAAGAATAGCCTATGAAAATAGCAGCAATACCGCCAGTTATGAAGAGTTTGTGGGAATGCGTAAAGCAATTGATTATTACAAAGAACTAATAGCTACAAGTGGCCTATCACCTGTAGAAGAAATAGCCTATGTTTATGATATATTAAAGACCATGCGTTATCATGAAAATGAAAAAAATAAACTGCGCCCTAGAAATATTCATTCAATAGTTGCTGATGGGGATATAGTATGTGTTGGATATTCAGAATTTGCTGTACAATTATTAAAAGAGGTTGGTATTAGATGTATAGGAGTATCATGTACTTGCTTAAATAGAAATTCTAATGACAGATTCCATGAAAGAAACATTGTTAGACTGGATGATGACAAATATAATATTCATGGTTTGTATGCATTAGATATCACTTGGGATAGTGATAAAAATATTTCAGTAATTAAAGAAGATGGTACTGAAAAAGTAGTTTCAATGCCTCATGAAGTGGAAAATGAAAAAGTGATTGATAAATATGATAGTCTCATCTTGTACAGGCATTTTTTAATTCCTCTAAATACATATGAACAAAGATATCCAAACGAAATAAACCCAAAACTTTATGAAATATATAAAAATGATGGAGCAAAACACCTAGTTGAGGAGAGTAGAAAAGTCTCAACTGGACAAATGTCTCTCTTTGAAGTTAAAAATTTATATATCCTAAATCAACATCAAGAACTATTTGACTTAACAGAAGGACCTCTTACAGTAAAAAAATACTTTTCTGCAAATAAGCCTTCTCTTGAAACATTTGAAGAAATTTTAACCAATGTAAGAATGGCACAAGGATACACAGAAGAAGCTGCAGAAAAAGATGTAGATAGAGTAGTAGAATTACATCAAATGCTTGCTGATCAAAATCCAAATTCACCAAATAACTTTTTCAAACCAAAAGCCAAATAAAGAACGAAAGTTCTTTTTCTTATACAGAAAAATATACTTATAATAAGGTGATATAATGAAAAAAGACTTTGATAAAATACTATTCTTTTCCGTAATAATACTATCATTATTTGGAGTAGCCATGATATATTCATCATCAAGTATTTGGGCGGAATATAAGTTTAATGATAGTTTTCACTATCTAAAATATCAAGGAATATTTTTAATTATAGGAATCATTGTAATGATAATTGTCTCCAAGATAGACTATAAACTATACTATGAAAATGCTAATAAAATAATAATAACTTGCTTTATTTTACTAATATTAGTAATAATACCTGGAATAGGTAGTGTTAGAAATGGAAGTAGAAGTTGGTTTGGAATAGGACCACTAGGAATACAACCAAGTGAAGCAGCAAAATTAGGACTAATAATCTTTTCAAGTAAATATTTATCTAATAGTAATAAATTTTTAAAGGACTATAAAAAAGGAGTATTCCCAATACTTGGAATAACTATGCTATTTTTTGGACTAATTATGCTTCAACCAGATCTAGGAACTGGTCTTATTTTAGTAATGGCCATAATCTCACTATTATTTATAGCGGGCGTTAACATGAAATTCTTTATAATATTAGGTGTTTTAGGATTAATAGGTGTAGCCGTTCTAATAATCATTGCTCCATATCGAATGGATAGAATAACATCTTTTATAAATCCATGGAATGATGCCCTAGGAACAGGTTTTCAAATAATTCAAAGTCTATATGCTATAGGTCCAGGTGGACTACTGGGAATGGGTTTTCTAAACTCAATACAAAAACATTTTTATTTACCAGAACCACAAACTGATTTTATTTTTTCAATTATATCTGAAGAATTCGGTGTAATGGGAGCCTTTATTGTTGTTGGATTATTTTCAACTATCTTATATCGAGGAATAAAAATAGCAACCAATACAAAAGATCTCTTTTCAAAGTACTTATCATTTGCCATAATCTTTCAAATGATCTTTCAAACTATAATGAATTTAATGGTGGTAATAGGAATGATACCCGTAACAGGAGTAACCCTACCATTTTTATCTTATGGTGGTTCTAGCCTACTTATATCAATGGCAAGTATTGGTATACTTTTAAACATAAGTAGATATCAAAAATAAAACAATTTTATTATATTATAAACTTTAAAAACCAATTCACATATGAAACCATATATGATACAATATAAACATAGGGTGAGAAGATATGAATAAGAGGAAAAAGGAAAGAAAGATGATTATTCTAACTATAATTACTACCACTATACTTGTAGTAGCAATAACTTTATTTGTATATAGTAATAGAAGTCTAAAATATAAAACAGAAGTAACAATAAAAGTAGGAGAAAAAATTCCAACTATATCATCATATATTAGTAAAAGTGAACTAAAACGGATTACTAATAAGAATATAAAGTGGAAAAATATAACTACAAAAGATAATAAAGTATATAATACAGGTACTTACAAAGGTTATTTAAAATTTAAGGGCAAAGATATACTTTTAAAGTTAAATGTTATTGATGATCAAAAACCATCAATTGAAGGTGTCAAAGATATAACAATCACTGAAGGTGAAGATATAGATTTATTAAAAGAGATAACTGTAAAAGATAACAGTAATGACAAAGTATCAGTAAAAGTAGAAGGCACTTATGATACAAACAAATCAGGTGAATATATATTGTCATATCAAGCAACAGATAAAAGTGGGAATAAGGAAACTAAAGAATTTAAATTAATAGTTAAAGAGAAGAAAAAAACAAAAGCTAATACTAGTACTAGTACAACCGAAAATGTAACAATTGGTAAGACTACAAAAGGCTACACAATAAAAAGAATAAATGGTATATATTATGTCAATGATATATTAATTGCTAATAAAACATATGCCTTACCAAAAGATTATGCTCCAGGTGGCTTACTTTCTGATTTTAACAATGCTTTTGAGACTATGAGAAAAGATGCCGCTAATCAGGGAATAAATCTAAAAGTAGTTAGTGGCTACAGATCATATTCAACTCAAAATGCTATATACAATCGATATGTAAATAGAGATGGAGTTGCAACAGCTGATACCTATTCAGCAAGAGCTGGATATTCAGAACATCAAAGTGGTTTTGCTGCCGATATTAATAGTCTAGATCAAGCCTTTATAAATACTCCAGAAGGTAAATGGCTCAATGAAAATTGCTACAAATATGGCTTTATCATTAGATATCCACATAATAAAGAGTCCTTAACTGGATATATGTATGAACCATGGCATATACGCTACATAGGAAAGAATATTGCCAAAAAATTATATAACAATGGCTCTTGGCTAAGCCTAGAAGAATATTTAGGAATTACTAGTAAATATAATTAAAAATGAATGCAAAGGAGAATACTTTATGACATGCTCATTAGATTATAGAAATACATATAATAACATTAGAAATAAATTACTAATTGTAGATCTAGCAAATCCGGGCCTAACAGATGTTGACAGAGAATTTCTGGTTTCAAGATCTGGCATGATGCGAAATGGCTTAGGATTATCAGAGAGTGATTCAAAAACCTTATCTAGAATATTAGTGAAAGCATTTCACAGTGACTTAGACCCAAATAAAATAGATGATAGCAACACAAGAGATGCTATTGCCAGCTTAGAAAATGTAAAAGAATTAATAAAAAGTGGTGAAATAGCAAGATTTGAAGGTAAAGAAATATGCCCAACAACACCACGTGACTTAGCAACTAATTGGAAAAAAAGGGTTATTGATAACATTAGCAGTAGTATTACATCTCCGAGTAACGATCTAGCAAAACAACTTAATGGACTAGCTAGGTATTATATAGATTTAGCAGAAAAAGCAACATCTCCATCTAGAATTACAAATATATATACAGATTTTTCTAAAAAAAGTATAGCATTACTTTCCGACTATAAAGATAAGTTTTTTACAGAAAACGGTATTAATAAAAAATTTGATTTTCAGATATCAGCAGATATGAGTATAGAAGATTTATATTCTAGACTAAATAAGGCTAATAATGAAAGTAAAGAAAATACAGCTGAATTTATAGAAAAATTAATATCACAATACGCATCTACTACAGAAAAACAATTAGAACCCTTAGTATCAAGAATTGGAAAACATTATATGGATCTTTTAGAAAATGGTGATATAACTGTAGAGCAAGCTAAATCTTTATTAAATAAAAATTTAGAAATAATAAAGAAAAACGAAAAGTTGTATATTGGCAGAATAAATAGATGTAAAGACTTAGAAGCCATGATAGGTGATATAAGCTCAATTAAGATAAGAAGTAGGTTGAAAAAAATAAGTCAATCATTCTATGATGATGAATTCTTTGAAGAAGAAATAGCTAGTTTAGAAGAAGATGTAAGACTAATAAAGCAAGGCAAGTTTGGTGACAAAGTATTAGCAAATGTAAAAAATAATTATATTCAGGCTTTATCTAATTCTGATAATAGTATTCAAAGTAATATGGCATACACAGATACTTATAAAGAGTTCCTTCACAAAATAGAAGAATATAACAGAGGCCAAATAGGTGTTGATAGTATATATGAATTAAATGAACTATTTAAAGATAGAGAACAAGATAAAAAGATAATAGACTATGTAAAAGGAAATTACAGTGACGGTGATAGTATAAATCTAGATCTTGTAACATTACGATCTAATGAGTATGGCCTTTGTGGATTAGTTTATAGAACTGATGGTGGTTTTTTCTGTGGACAACGTTCTTACAACTATATCGGCATTTCAGGAGTTACTTTAATGAAACCTATAGGTATCGGTAAAGAACGTGATATTGCAAACTTAACAGAGTTTATATGTAATTCAACTATGGATGGAACACAATACTATAATCAAGAAGAATACTTTACTGTATTATGTAACTATGGTGATATATACTTGATCTATGACAAAGATGGTAAAATTGGTTTTAAAAAGAAATCAATAGTTGAAGGTACATATTTTAAAAGTATCAATAAGGCCTCAGAAAACTATAGTGATATAGATTGGATAACAGGGTGTGTATCCAAAGATGTTGCTAAAGACTTATCATTAGCTAAAATACTAAATGGTGATTATAAAAAAGAATCTAAGCAAGAAAAAAACTCAAATAAGATATTCTACTAATAATAAAATATATAAGCAAAAGCTACCTAATCTAGGAAAATAGAATAGGTAGTTTAATTTTATAAAGCCATAATAGTACTAAAAAAAGACACTTTAAATCATATAAAATGTAAATTTAGTAAATTAGGGTTAAAAAAATCATAAAAACGTGTTAAAATGAAATTAAAAGATAGAAGTAGAATAGGTGGGCTTTTATGAAATCAAAATTATCAAATATTGGATCAAAGATAATGGGCACTCTAATGGATATATTATTGCCACTTTTTTATCTATTTTGTTTTATCTGTATAATTGGTGGTGGACTTTACTATTATAATAAGCAAATAGAACAGCAACAAATGATTTTAGACATAGAAAAAAGAATTACTATGAGTCAACCAGGTACTGCAATTTCTCTACCTGTAAAAAAAGAATTAGAGGCTAGTAAATTAAATTATACAGTTCAAGACGATGATATAGCAGTAGTTCAGGATGATGGCACTTTAGTAGGCGTTGACGAGGGTAGTACCACTGTTACAATTGAAACCGAAGATAAGTCTAAATCTCAAACTATTGTCGTTAGTGTAGGTAAAGATGCTATTGATGAGACCGAAGATAAGGGTGTTATTAATGATATGATAACAGATGGCAAAATTGAAAATAATGAAATAAAGCCAGAAGGTTTAGAGTTAAATACTCAAGAAATATCATTAGAATATGGTGATACTTATACTCCTGTTGCTGACATCATGCCAAGAAAGATAAGTAACAGAAAACTTAACTGGGTAAGTTCTAATCCGGATCTAGTATCAGTTGATTCAAATGGACTAATAAGAATACTAAAAAATGCTAATGGTATAGCTATTATAAGTGCTTCTCTTTTTAATAACTTGTATACAGCATTTATAAAAATATTTGTTAAACAAAAAATATATCCAGCTACAGAAATTAAATTAAATAAAAATAATGTTGATATGAAGTATAATGAAAGTGTTAATCTTGAAGCAACAGTACTTCCTGATAATGCCAGTAACAAAGAAGTTAATTGGGCAAGTTCCAATCCTAATTTGGTATCCGTTGACCAAAGCGGTAAAGTAGTAGCAATAGCAAATGAAGATGGAACAGCAACTGTCACTGCAACAAACACAGATGGCAAAGTTAGTGCTTCATCAACAGTAAATGTAGAGAAGGTAGAAACTGTTATTCCAGCAAATGGTATAAAAATAAATAAGACAAGTTTAAAACTAGCCTATGGACAAAGCTTTAATCTATCAGCTGAAGTAACACCATCTAATGCTAGTAATAAAAAAGTTGTTTGGTCAAGTTCAAATGCTGGATTAGTATCAGTAGATCAAACAGGTAAAATAGCAGTTGTTGCTAACCAAAATGGTACAGCTACAATCACAGCTGCAACAGAAGACGGTAAGTATTCAAAAAAAGTTACTGTAACAACCACTAGGGTTGCAGTTATACCAACAAATGTAAATTTAAATGTCACTAAAATAACTTTAAATAGTAATGCCTCTTATCGTTTCACTGCAACAGTTCTACCAGCAGATGCTGATAATAAGAGAGTAACTTGGAAAAGTTCAAATAATAAAATATTAACAGTTGATCAAAATGGGAATATTACTATTAATAAAAATCAAGATGCTAAAGTAGTGGTAACAGCCACCACCAAATCAGGTAATGTCTCTGCCAGTGTTGAAATTACAATAAAAAAAGTTGACGTTCCAGTAACCGGAATATCCGTAGATAAAGCAAATATTTCAGTAAAGTATGGAACCACAGCTAAAATAACGACGACCGTCTATCCAGCAGAGGCCACTAATAAAAATGTTATATATAAAAGTAGTAATGCCAAAAAAGTAAGCGTAAATAAAAATGGTGTTGTAAAAGCAATTTCTAATTACAGTGGAACAGTTAAAGTAACAGTAACAACGAGGGATGGTAATTATAAAAGAGTTGTAAAAGTTAGAATCATAGAAGATGAATCAAAAATCGTTAGGAAAGCAACCGGGTTCTGGTGGCCGATAGCCCCAGAACATAAATCCTTAGCATACCTTAATACTGGTAGATTGTATGCAAGTTCACACAGAGGGGTTGACATATCTGCACATTCTGGTGATAGTAAGGGTAAAATAAACGTCATAGCCAGTTATGATGGAGTAGTTGAGTATGCGTATAATGACATCCCACCAAAGTATGATAACTATTATGGAAAAAGTGGGGCAACAGCTTCTTGGATGCATGATGGTTTTGGAAATTGCATCAAGATTAGACACACATATAATGGCAAAACAATTTATACGTATTATGCCCACCTAACTCAAAATATAAAAGTCAAGGCTGGGGATAAAGTAGTTGCTGGTCAGGTGATAGCTACAATGGGTTCAAGTGGTAATTCAACCGGAACACACCTTCACTTTGAAACTAGAGTAGGTAGTGGTTCTAGAGATTATACTAGTAAGAACAACCCATTAAATTACATATCACCAAATAGTTACCCATCAAAAAGGATTAAATAGAAAAAGGAGTTTAGTTATGAAATATGTAAGAGAAATAATTATAAGTGCTATTTTACCACTGTTCTATTTATTTTGTATTGTATGTATAGTAGGAGCAGTATTCTACTTTCATGCTAAAAATATTGAACAGCAACAAATGATTTTGGAGATAGAAAAAAGATTAACACTAAATAGTACAGGTGATGTAACAACACTACCCGTTAAAGATAACATCGACAGTAGTAAACTAACGTATACAGTTCAAGATGAAAATGTAGCTGTTGTCCATGATGATGGTACTGTAGTTGCCGTTGGTGAAGGAACCACTGCTGTTACAGTTGAAACAGATGACAACTCTAAACTACAAACAATAGTAGTAAGTGTCGGTAAAGAAGCTATAAATGAAACTAAAAGCAACAAACAAGTTGATAATATTATCGAAGATGTAAATAAAGAAATAGAGGAGAGTACAAAGGTTGAAAAGGTACCAGTAACTAGCTTATCCTTAAATAAAGAAGAAGTTGCACTATCGTACAATGAAACTTTTTCACCTAGCGTTACAGTATTCCCAGATAATGCTAGCAATAGAAGAATAATTTGGACTAGTTCTAATCCGGATCTTGTTTCAGTAAGTGAAGACGGTGTAATAAAAGCTGTAAAAAATGAGGATGGTATAGCAACTGTATGGGCAACAACAGAGAATAAACTTAATGCTATATCCTTAACGATTCCAGTTATAAGAAAAATAATTGAAGCGATAGGAATAAAAATAGATCGACTATATGTCAATTTAAAGGCAAATGAAAGTACTAACTTAGTTGCAACTCTACTACCTTCTGGTGCTGTTAATACTGGAATAGAATGGTCAAGTTCCAACCCAAATTTAGTAACCGTTGATCAAAATGGTAAAGTAACAGCTGTAGCAAATGAAGATGGTATTGCAATAATTACCGCTGCAACTTCAGATGAAAAGCATAAAGCTATATCTACAGTAAGAGTGTCAAAAGTAGAAGAAAAAGTATCAGCAGAAGGTGTTACTTTAGATAAAAGCAGTATTCAATTGAAATATGGTGAAAAAGCTTATTTATCAGCAACAGTAACTCCACAAAATGCTACTAATAAATTACTAATTTGGACAAGTGATAATCCAACATTAGTTTATGTAAATATGTTTGGAAGAGTAAGAGCCTTAAGAAATGAAAACGGTTCGGCTACAATAACTGTAAGGACACTAGATGGTCTTCATAAAGCAACAGCAAGAGTTGATGTTATACAGGATTCAATAAAGGTTAGCAAAATAAATTTAAATAGAAAAACAGTAGATTTAAATATTGGTCAATCATTTCAACTTTTTGCTAGTATACTTCCGTTTAATGCTACAGACAAAAAAATCATTTGGAAAAGTTCTAGTCCAAACTATGTACCAGTTGATGGAAACGGTTTAGTAACAGTAAAAGATAATCAAACAGGATCAGCGATAATAACTGCAACATCAGAAGATGGTAGTATATCTTCATCAGCTCAAATAAAAGTTAAAAAAACAGATGTAAGTGTAACGGGAATACAATTAAGTAATACTAGCTACAATTTAAAATATGGTGAAAAAGCTACTATGGTTCCAAACGTTTTACCAGAAACGGCTAGTAACAAACAAGTTACATATTCTAGTTCCAACCCTAAATTGGTTGCTATAAATTCAAATGGTGTAATAACTGTAATCAGTAATGAAAATGGTTCTGCCACAATAACAGCAACTACAAAAGATGGCTCACATAAAGCAACAGCCCAAGTTAATGTTTCTAAAGTAGTAGTAGATAACGGAAAAGTAGAGCTAAGTGCCAGTGATATCAGCTTAGCATATGGAGAAAAAAGAACTATAACAGCTAATAGATCAGTAACATGGTCTTCTAGCGATACATCAATCGCAACAGTAAATTCAAAAGGTTTAATAACAGCTAATAAGAAAAAACTTGGTATAGCAACAATTACAGCTAAAAAAGGAAATATCTCTGCTAGCCTAAAGGTCCGTGTATATCCAAGTGGAAAAGCTGTTAGTTACAAAGCAACTTATAAAGGTTATAAAACGGGTATACTAATTAAAAATAGACAGAAGGCTGTATTGCAATCATTTGCGTTTGATGGTAATGATATATATATAAGTCAACAGCAAGGAATCTATCAACCTGGAGCAACTCTATCAAAAATGACAAATCTTGTAACCCCAGTTACCAATTCAGCAATACTTAAAAACTACGACCATGTATCAAATATAAGTATTGAAACTACTAATAACGTAAAATACTTATGGACAGACTGTGGTAGTAAAAATGCTTGTCGTGTAAGACTTGATGCTATAAGTTTTTCTAATCCGCCGGTTTTACAAAGTCCAGCCGCTGGTATATATGAATCTAATGGTCCTGTTGCTGTAGATAGTGACAATAGAATCTTCGCTATTTTAGCTGGCAATTCTAGAAAAACACATATATTTAAAATATATAATTTAGATGATTTCATTAAGAATGGAACTAAAGCTGAATTAGTATATGAGTTTACAGTAAGAAATCCTAATACCAACTATCATAGACAAGGATTTACTGTATCCGGAAATTATATATATGATTATGAGGGAAATAGATCAGACGGTCAATATCCAGCTGTCTTCTTGTCTACATTTTCTCTTCAAGGACAAAAAATCGTTAGCAGAAGAAAAATAGCATACCCTAACAACAAGTATTATTGGGAACCAGAAGGTGTAAAAATACGCAATGGCAAAGTATATATTGGTATGGGTGGACAGAATAAAGAAACAAATAAAAAATATGTAGCCCTATTCCAAATGAATCAATAATATAAAGATAAAGAGTGAAGCATTGCTTCGCTCTTTATATATTTAATGAAATATGTTACAATAGCACCAGGTGATATTATGCAAAAAATCGTAATAATAGGTGGAGGAGCATCAGGCTTAACTGCTGCTATAAATGCTAAGAATGATAATAATGAAATAATTATTTTAGAACAGAATAGTACATGTGGTAAGAAACTTTCAATAACAGGAAATGGTAAATGTAACTATTGGAATATAGATCAAGATCTTTCTCACTACCACTCATATAATAACGAATATTTAAAAAATATTATAGATGCAGATATACAAAAATCAAGTCTAGATTTTCTGACTAATATTGGAATTGTTCCAAGGATAAAAAACGGTTATTACTACCCATCATCAAACCAAGCTAGTACCGTAGTATCATCACTTTTAATAGAAGCAAAACTAAAAAATATAGTTATTAAGACAAATAAACTTGTAGAAAAAATAGTAAAAGAAAATGAAAAGTTTAAAATTATTTGTCAAGATGAAATAATAATATGTGATATCCTAGTAGCTTCAATGGGAAGTAATGCCTCAATTAATAAGCCATATAATGGTTATAAATTATTAAAAGGACTAGGACACACTGTTATAACTCCATTACCATCATTAGTAGGATTAAAATCAAATAAAAACTATTTTAAAGAGTGGAGTGGTATTAGAACAAATGCTACAATATATCACTTGGAAGATAATGAAATAATAAATAGAGAAACTGGTGAAATTCAACTTACCGATTATGGAGTTAGTGGTATATGTATATTTAACCTAAGTGAAAAAATAAGTAAGGGACTAAATAAAAATAAGCAAGAAGAAATACTAATAAACTTCTATCCAGAAGTAAATACATCTTTTAGAGATTGGCTAGAAAATAGAAATAATGAATTAAAAAACAGAAATATAATGGAACTATTAGAAGGAAGTCTTAACTATAAATTAGTAAAGGTCATACTAAAGGTAACTAAAATAGACGAAAACTTATCTTGGAAAGATATAGAAGAAGTTAAAAAGAAAGAACTAATAAGAAACTTAACAAATCATAAATTAGAAATAACTTCAACCAATTCTGAACAAAAAGCTCAAGTAATATCTGGAGGAATTCCACTAACAGAAATAAATTGTAAAACAATGGAATCTCTAATATGTAAAAATTTATACATAACAGGTGAAATATTAGATGTAGATGGTGATTGTGGTGGCTATAACTTAGGCTTTGCCTGGATGAGTGGTATAAGAGCAGGTAAAAGTATTAGGGAGATGACCAATGATTAGATTAAGACAAGTAAAAGTAGACATATTAAAAGATACAAAAGAAGAAATATTAAAAAAAGTCACAAGACAATTAAATATAAATAAAAGTGATATAAAAGACTTAAAAATTATTAAGAAGTCATTAGATGCCAGAAAAAAAGATCAATTGTTTTTCGTCTATGAATTAGATATAAGTACAACAAATGATGAGAAAATTGTAAATGAAATAAAATCAAAAGATGTATTTATATCTAATGACAAACCATATGTCTTTGAAAAAACAGGTAATAAAAAATTAAATAATCGTCCTATCATAGTAGGATCAGGACCAGCTGGACTATTTTGTGCTTATTTACTAGCAGAAAATAATTACAAACCTATTATTATTGAACGTGGTGAAAAAATAGAAGATAGGATTAAAACAGTAGAAAAGTTTTGGAATACAAATGAGTTAAATGAAGAATCAAATGTTTCTTTTGGAGAAGGTGGTGCTGGAACATTTTCTGATGGTAAACTAAATACGCTTATTAAGGACAAAGAAAAAAGAGGTCACAAGGCCTTTCAAATATTTGTTGAAAATGGAGCTAATGAAGAAATTTTATATGAACAAAAACCACATATAGGAACTGACAATTTAAGAAAAATAGTAAAAAACATTCGTAATAAAATTATTTCTATGGGTGGTGAAATTCTATATAACACCAAATTAACTGATATTGAGATAGAAAATAATAAGGTAAAAGCCATAAAAGTTAATAATAATAGAATAATAAAAACAGATATCCTAGTTTTAGCAATAGGTCATAGTGCTAGAGATACTTTTAAAATGCTTTATGAAAAGGGATTAACTATAAAAAATAAACCATTTGCTGTAGGTGTTAGAGTAGCTCATAAACAGAGTATAATTAATGAAAGTCAATATAAAAAATTTGCTAAATACTTACCACCAGCTAGTTATAAATTAACTTACCAAACCAAAGCCAGAAGAGGTGTTTATTCATTTTGTATGTGTCCAGGTGGATATGTAGTAAATGCCTCTAGTGAAAAAAATAGACTAGTTGTAAATGGGATGAGCAACTATAAAAGAGAAACACCTATTGCAAATAGTGCCATTGTAGTTACAATCTCAGAAAATGATTATGGAACTAATCCCTTAGCCGGTATAAAGTATCAAGAACAGTTAGAAGAAAAAGCCTATATAATAGGAAAGGGACAAATACCAATTCAGTTATATAAGGATTTTAAAGAAGAAAAGAAAACTACAAGTATTAACGAAGAAAGTATTGCAATAAAAGGTCACTATACTTTAAGTAACTTAAATTGCCTCTTGCCCAAATATATATCAGATTCCATCAAAGAAGCAATGCCTTTTTTCGGTACAAAAATAAAAGATTTTGATGGAGATGATACCGTTATGCTAGGTTTAGAGAGCAGGACCTCATCACCGGTGAGAATAGTAAGAGACGAAAATTATATATCAAATATTATGGGAATTTACCCATGTGGTGAAGGTGCCGGATATGCTGGAGGAATAACATCATCAGCAATAGATGGAATAAAAGTAGCAGAAGCTATAGCTAAAGTATATAAGGAGGTAAAATAATGTTAACATTAACAACTAATATAAAAGAAGCAAGTTGTATTACTCACTGTGGTAAAATGCACGCTGACGAAGTTTTCGCAACAGCATTTTTGGAATTATTAAAAGAAAACATAGTAGTAATAAGAGTTCCATCAGTTGACTTTAACAGTATAAGAGAAGATGCAATTGTCTATGATATAGGTTTAAAAGAATTTGATCATCATCAACCAGATAATAAAAAAAGACCAAATGGAATACCATATTGTTCATTTGGTCTATTATGGAAAGAATTCGGAAGAAAGTATTTAAAAGAAAACAAAATAGATGACTATGAAGATGTATTTGAAAGATTTGATAAAGACCTAGTAGAACAAATAGATGCTGATGATAATGGTATATTTCCTAAAATAGAAGCTCAGTGTAAAGTAAAAACACTAAGTAGTATTATAGACTTGTTTAATCCAGGTTATGACTCCAATGAAGATGAATCAAAACAATTCAAAAAAGCCGTCTTACTAGCTAAAGAAATAATAGAAGAAGAATTATCAAATATAATAGGTAAAGTAAAAGCTAAGAAAAAAATAACCAATATAATTAAAAATAATAATGAAGAAATCCTAGTATTAGATGAATATATTCCATATTTAGAAACTCTATTAGAACTAGATCCAGAAGAAAAGATTAAACTAGCAGTCTTTCCAAGTAATAGAGGAGGGTATAATGTAAAGACTATACCCAAGAGTATAACTGATCAAACATACAGGGTACCATTTCCTAAAAATTGGGCAGGTCTAACAGATGAAGACCTTGAAAAAGAAAGTAAAATTAAAGGTGCTGTGTTTTGCCATAACAAACTATTTATCGCAACAGCAAAAGATAAAGATAGTGCTATAAGATTGGCAAAAAAAGCTCTTGATATATATAAAAATATTGACTAATAATAGCATAAAGCTTATTATAATATAAGAGGTGTTATATGTATTACAGTAAAAGAAAAAGCATTATTAAAAATCTTATTTCCATAGTTATAATTATATTAATTGCTCTATATGCAACACATCATATATATTATAAATTTAAAGATGTAAAAAATGTTGACTATAGTTCTAAATCATTAGATATAATTTTTCATTCTGAAGATGGAGATAGAGTAACCCTAGAAAAAGCTACCCCAGTTACTGATGCAGTTGGCTTATCATCAAACGCTTATACACTAAGTATTAAAAATAACTTAACGGAAGATGTAACTTATGAGTTAAAATTACATGATGATGTAGAAAAAACAATTGAAGATAACTGTTTAGATAATATTATTCCAAAAGAATTAATAAGAGTCTCAATAAAAAAGAATAATGAAAAGGCTAAGATATTTACTTTATCAGAACTAGAAGATAGTAACTTAGATGTTGAAAAAATGAAAGCCTTAGAAAAAGTTGACTATAGTATTAGACTATGGGTTGCAACATCCCAAACACCAGTTGCTAAAGATTCCCATTACCATGGAATAATAAAAGTTGTTGAGAAAGAGGTCGAATAATGGATATAGATTTAACCGCAATTAATAGAGAAGATAAAGAAAAAATTGATATTACTAATACATATAAAATTGATAGTAATTATTTTACCAATAGCAGTGTCAAGGATGTAAAGGATTTATCATTAACAGGAGAAATATACAGAAGACCAGGTGAAGATATAAATGAGGAAATGAATTATATAAAAGCTTCTGTAACAGCCACTCTAGTACTTGAAGATTCTATATCACTTGAACCTGTTGACTATAAAATATCATTTGAATATGACGACATAATAGAAGAAAATTGGAAAAAAGATGAAAATACACTTGATATATTTCAATTTTTGTGGGAAAATATTGAACTGGAGATCCCCTTACATTTTACTAAGGTTAAAGATCTCAGTAAATTTCATGGGGATGGATGGAGATTGATTAGTGAAGATGAACTAAAAGATACTAATAATCCATTTAGTGATTTATTAAAAGATTTATAAAAGGAGTGATAAAATGATGAAGTTAGATATTCAACTATTTGCAGTACCTTTCCGTAAAGTGTCAAAGACAAGAAAAAGACAAAGAAGAAGTCATAATGCTATGGAAGTTCCTGGAATGACAAAATGTCCAAGCTGTGGTGAAACTATTAAACCACATAGAGTTTGCCCAAAATGTGGAACTTATAAAGGAAATAAAGTAGTAGAAAAAGAAGCAGCATAATATCACTGCTTTTTTTGTTGAAAAATTCTTGATAAAGAAAAAAATATATTGTATACTTTTACTAGATAAGGTAGTGGGAGGTACAATAGATGAAGTCTATAACAAAAAGGAATGGAGGATTCACTTTAGTAGAGTTAGTTGTAGCTGTAGCTATATTAGGCATTATTACAGCAATAGCTCTACCAACAATTGGAAATCTCAAAAATAAGAATGAAAGAAAGAAATATGTATCATATGAAAATTCAATAACATCATCAGCTAAACTGTACATTGATCAATATGAAGAAGATGTATTTAATAAAAAGGATGCTAATCAGCAATGTAAGTCTATAACATATGGTGACTTAAAAAATCATAATTTACTTAAGGACTACAATTTAGATAACGTCACATGTAGTGGTATCGGTAGTGAAGACGATCCTAACGACGACAAAATAGTAGCTTATGTCGTTAAAGATTCGTCTGGTAACTACAAATATTATCCAAGAGTTACTTGCCAAAAAGACGGGAAAGAAGTATTTAGAAGTATTGGCACATTACCTTTGTCATGCGAAAAAACAAAGGATTTAACAGCCAAAATTACAACATCAGATACTTGCTTCTATCAAAGCAATAATGAAGAAATAGATATATCAATAAAACAAATAGAACGAGAACAAGAATATGATCTTTATTACGCCTTGATTGATCTTAAAAGTGCCAGAAATCCAGATGCTATAGAAAAATTGAAATACACAAAAAAGGGTAGCTATAAGGGGGAACAAACTAAAATAACAATTGATGTATCAGAATGCATATTAAAGGAAGAAGATTATAAAGAGTATAAATTAGTATTAATGTATACTTTTGGAGATAATGAAGAACCTAAATATGTAGTAGTAAATAAAACTATCAGAGTAGACTATGCTAAGCCTATAATGGAAATTAACGCAAAAAAATCTGATGATAATAGCGACTACAAAGGTGGTTCTTGGACCAACCAAGATGTAACCTTGAGTGCAACAGCAAAAAATAATTGTGGAAAAACAATTGAGATGAAAGAAAGCTCAAGTGGTGAAAAAACAATAACAGTCAGTAAAGAAGGAAAGCACACAGTAGAATTTACTACTCCATATGGAAATAATAAGCAAGCAACTGCAAGTATAGACGTAAATATAGATAAAACAGCTCCTACAGTTGAAATAGCATATGGAAATACTACTAAGACATATACTGGTGATAATAAGAAAAATGTTTTTGACATATCAAATGTTGCATCAATTACAGATAAATCTGCCAAAGCAGAAATTGATAAAATAAAATGGTATAAGAATGATATTAACTATTATGTTAAAATAACCGATAAATACACTATAGGATCAACTAAGTTGATTAAAAATGTCATTCATAAATCACCAACAGATTCCGAGAAAGCAAAAAATGACCCACAACCAAAAGCTATCGAAAATAGTGTTAATAAAGAAACAAATATGTTGGAAGAACGAACAGTAAGTTTAGAAGACACTGGTTATAGACAAGGTTGGTATACGGTAGAAGATATGGCTGGAAATAAAACAAGCGTAAGATTAACTGCTGCGCTTGATCAAGAAAAACCAACATCACCAACTTCAACAATTTCAACGACAAAAATAAATCAAACAAAACAAACATCATACAATGGTACTTGGACAAACCAAACAACAAATTGGAAAGAGTTTAATAGTAGTGATCAAAGCTATGGCTCAGGAGTGTCAGGAATATATTATCGAGAAGGCGGTCAAAATGACTGGAAAATAGTAGATAATTCATACACATTTAATAATATTGATAAAAAATTCTATCTAAAATCTGTAGATAAAGCAGGCAATGAAAGTACTGCAAGTGGACCATATATATTTAAAGTGGACCAAATTGCACCAACCTGTGAAACTACATATTCGGGTGGATACAATGGAGAATGGACAAGTAAAGATGTAATTTTAGTTGGAGTTTGTCAGGACAATGCAAGTGGATGTACAAGTGAAACTCAAAATGTCAGTAAGAAATTAACAAAAAGTAAGAGTTCTGCTGCCAGCCCAGGTACAGTCCAAGATGTAGCTGGAAACAAAACAACATGTCCTAATAAGGCATATAAAATAGATAAGACAACACCAAGATGTTCAATTGCTGCATCAGGTGTTCAAGGCGATAGTAGTTGGTATAAAAGTAAAGTAGACTTAAAACTATCCGCAAAAACAGATGGGCCAAGCAAAATTAAATATACTTTAACAAATGCTAGAACCACCCAACCATCATATGATAATTCAACTGCAAAACAACAAGCAGCAGAAACTAATGGTACAAATTGGTATGGATATGTAGAAAACGAAGCTGGAACTAAAAACAGCTGTGATATATTTATAAAAGTAGATACAATAGCTCCAACATGCCAAGTTAATATTGGTGGTGGAACTCCAGGTAAAAATGGATGGTACACATCAAATGTAGCATTAAAATTAAATAGAATAGAGGATAATGGAAGCCCTATTAAAGGTTATGGATTAAGCCAAGGAACAACAAAAAATAAGTATAACAGTACAACAACTGGAACCCAAAGTAATTCCACAGCATCTGGAACAACATGGTATGGCTATATAAAAGATGAAGCTGGTAATGAAGGAAGCTGTAAAACAGCTAGAGCGATAAAAGTTGACACAACAACACCAACTTGTAGTATAGCAGCAAGAGGCACAGAGGGAAACAATGGTTGGTATAGATCTGATGTAACATTGACTTTAGATGCCAAAGCAAAAGGTGCTAGTGGTATTAGTTATGATCTAACAAAATCGACTACACCAACATATAAAGGAAGTAATACATTGACTCAGTCAACTGAGACTACCAACACCATAATATATGGCTATGTAGAAAATGACGCTGGAACAGCTACGAACTGTCAAAAAAGTATAAAAATTGACAAGACACCACCAACAGTAGTATTAACAGCAGCAAATATGAATAGTAAAACTAACATATATGGTAATCAAACATTTAGTGGCACTGTTAATACTAATAATGGTTTCCATATATTTGATATTTCAAATGTAGCAAACATTTCATCATCATCAAATAGTACTGCTATTAATAGTATCAAATGGTATGGTAAAGATGGTGTATATTATACTCCAACAATAACTGATTCTAATGGTATAGATCAAACATATTGGAAATGGAATAATTCTAACGTTAGTCCAACGGCAAGTGCAACTTCCAAAAATGCTTCTGCTACTAACAGTAATAGAAGAAACAATAAAAATGGAAATACAAGTGTTAGTGATCCGTTTAGTCTTGGTGGAAACGGCTATAGACAAGGTTGGTACACAGTAACAGATGTAGCAGGAAACCAGACAAAAGTTCAAGTGATTGTTGCAAATGATAATAAAGCGCCTTCTGCTCCAACCGCAACTGTTAAAGTAGGTGGTACTACAAAAAATGGGCAAAAAAGCTACAATAGTGGATGGACAAAAGATAAGATAGTTTGGTCTAATTTCCAATCAACAGAAACAAACGCTATGTCACCAGTTACATATTACTATAAAAATGCATCCAATAATACATGGAAAAAGTTCGGTTCAACATCATACACATATCCACAGAACAGTGGCAAGAAAAAGGAAAAGGAAATGAATAGAACTTATTATATAAAAGCAATAGATGCCGCCGGAAATGAGAGTGCACAAAGTGGCCCATTTATATTTAAAATCGATCAAATATCACCAACCTGTGAAACAAAATATACAGGTGGATACGATGGTGACTGGACAAAAAACAGCGTTACATTAAGAGGTGTATGTTCTGATACTGGAGGAAGTGGCTGCGTTAAAACAAATTATGATGCAAAAATTTCATCAGCTGGAAGCGGAAATTATAGTCCTGGCACAGTATATGATAAGGCTGGTAATAGTACCATATGTGGTGAGAAGAGTGTTAAAATAGATGGTGATACACCTTCAATAACAGTAAAAGCATATAAAAAGAAAACAAAGTCATGCACTGGGATACTTTGGTGGGAAAAATGTTCATACAAATTATCAGATAATGCTCTAAAGGAAACTTCATATAAAGATGGCAAAATCAAAAACTTAAAATATAAAGATACAGTAAATGGTTGGTTAAATGGTAAAAATTATGGAGGAGGAATATATTTTGAAATAACTGCTTCAGATAACAGTTCACATATTAAAACAACTTGGTCATGGAATGCAGGCAATCAAACTTATGATGAGGCAAAATCAAGCAGTAATTTAAAATCATCTCAAAAGTCAGACTTCACAGACAATAAAAAAACAATTACAGTTTCAGGATTGAATGATGCTCAGTTACATATTAATGAAGAGGGATATAGAATATTAAAATTCACTGCTGAAGATCAGGCTGGACACAGTAGGACTGTAAATATAAGAGTACCACTTGATAAAACAGCTCCATCATTCACCTTAGTAAAGGCAAACAATGTTGAGCGAGTAAGCAAAAATGCCTATGCTACATGTATAAAAGTAGCTCACGACGTGAGTTTATCGAAAACAACTCTTCAGAAAATAAGTGGTAGATCTTATGAGTGTCCAAATCAAGAAACCTATGAAGACTATACTGGTAAATTTAAATATAGGTATAAAAATCAGGCTGCCGCTGGAAGCTATAGAAATTTAGATGATCAAACTTATTTAGGTTTTAACGGAATAAATGGCGTATATAATTCTTGTACAGCTATTAAGTTAACAGATAAAGCTGGTAACGAATCAGCAGAAACTAAGTTCTACATAAAAGGTGGACCAGGAAATAGCGCAGTAATAACTAAAAATAGTACATGTAGCCTAAGTTAAATTCATAATAGCTAATGTCAAAACATTAGCTATTTTTTTTGATCATCTTGTCCAAATATAAATAAACAGATATAATTAAAGAGGTGATAAAAATGAATATATCAAAATATAAAGATGACAATTTAATAATAGTTTGTCCCACTGAAGAAAAAAATAAAATACTAGAAGAATTAAGTAGTGATAAGAACTTTTATAATATAAAATTTATGACTAAAGAAGAATTTAAATCCAATTATTATTTTTCTTATGATGAAGAGGCTCTAAGCTACCTAATGGAGGAATACAATTACTCTCTAGACGTAGCTAAAGTATATCTAAATAATTTATATATAATAGAAGATGATAAAGAATATAAAGATGCTAAATTAGTCTTTTTAAGCAAGTTAAAAAAAGAATTATCATCAAAGAAACTTCTTCATACTAATCCCTCATTTAAAAACTATCTAGAAAAAAGAAAAGTAATAACTATATCATATTATGATCTAGATAAATATGAAGAAAAAATGCTTGGTATAAAAGATAATCATGAAAATGAACAAGTTGTTTTAAATGTTAAAGTAGTTGAAAATAATACTATTGAAGAAGAAGTAAATAATGTTTGTCTAAAGATTATAGAATTACTTAATATGGGTATTGATATAAATAAAATATATCTTACCAATATCACAAGTGAATATCTATATACTTTAAAAAAGATCTTTTCATACTACAATATTCCTATAAATATTGATATGAAAAATTCAATATATCCAACTAAAGTAGTTCAAGACTTCTTAACTAATGAAACACTTGATCAAACAGATCCTAAAAAGCAATCTATAAATAATAAAATAACCTCTATTATCTCATCCCTTGCCATGTTAGATAAAGACACAAAATCATATCATGATATATTAATAGATAAATTAAAAAATACTTATATTAGTCCTCCTAAATATAGTAACGCTATTAATATTAAAAATCTTTTCAACGAAGAATTCCACTCTGATGAATATGTCTTTATACTAGGTCTAAATAGAGATATACTTCCTAAAGTCTATCAAGATACTGAATATATTACTGATAATATTAAAGATGAAGTTGCAATGTATAAAACCCCTTATCTAAATA
The DNA here is from genome assembly GCA_934163035.1 of uncultured Bacilli bacterium. GTDB lineage: Bacteria > Bacillota_I > Bacilli_A > RF39 > UBA660 > CAG-877. The sequence continues at coordinate 50,933 of CAKPJX010000004.1, forward strand.
AAAGATCTAAACTACTAACTGCTAAAGTTATCTCATCTATAAAAAATGTCTTTATATCATATAAATTATCATCATCATTCTCCTCATTTTATAAGTCTAACTTAATAACTGATTATAATTTAGAAGTAGTAAAACCTGATCCAATAAATTATAATTATTCAAATATTTATAACAAAATTACTCTAGGTAAAAAACTAGATCTATATAATTTATATGGAATTAAAGATGATACCTTAAAACTTTTATATTCTAATACTTCTATTAACTATAAAACATACTCTAATGAGTTTACTGGTATAGATAATGATTTATATCTAAAAAATCTTCCTTTTCCTCTAAAACTATCTTATACCAGTCTAAATAGTTATAGTGAATGTCAGTTTAAATACTATATTAAATACGTCTTAAAACTAGATCCTTTCACTGATAATTTCAGTGCCTATATTGGTTCCCTTTATCATCAAATATTATCACTATATAATAGGACTAATTTTGATTTTGAAAAAGAGTGGAGTAGCTATTTAGAGACAAGAGAATTATCTGTAAAAGAAAGACTATTACTAGTTAAAATAAAAAAAGATTTAAAAAACTTAATAGAAGAGTTAAAGAAAAAAGAATTATTAACTGGCTATAACGATAATTATTATGAAAAGAAAATAGATATTGATATCTCTTCTGATATATCTGTAATCTTTACTGGAACCATAGATAGAATTATGTATTATAGTGAGGTAAGTGATACTTATTTTTCTATAATAGACTATAAAACTGGTACTATTGATACAAGTATAGAAAAAATTAAATATGGTCTTTCTATGCAATTACCAATCTATTTATATTTAATAAATTACTCTAAGGTATTCACTAGTCCAATCTTTACCGGACTATATTATCAAAATATATTATTTAATTATCCAACATGGGATAAGAATTTAGAAAAAATAAAAAATGATCGTCTTCTTTTAAAAGGTTACTCAACAGATAAAAATAATATCCTAGAACGTTTTGATTCAACTATTGAAAAAAGCTCTTTAATTAAAGGAATGTCCTATGATGAAGAAAAAGGCTTTTCTCGTAATTCCAAATTGATAAATGATGATACTTTATATGAATTATTAAACTATACTAAAAACTATATTAATAAGACCAAAGATAATATTTTAAATGCCAACTTTTCTATTGATCCTAAAGTATATAGTGGTAATAATATCTCATGTAATTTTTGTAAATATAAAGACTTATGCTATATGATGGAAAAAGATTTAATCTATCTTGATAAAGTAGAAGATCTTTCTTTCTTAGGAGGTGATAATAATGCCTAATTGGACTAAGGAACAGCAACTTGCGATTAATGAAGATGGCAATAATATAATAGTCTCTGCTGGAGCAGGATCTGGTAAAACGGCTGTCCTATCAGAAAGAGTTAAAAGAAAACTAACTTCCGGTGTTCACATTAATTCTTTATTAATTTTAACTTTTACTAATGCTGCTGCTGCTGAAATGAAAGAGCGAATCAGAAAACTAATTACTAAAGATCCCACTCTAAAAGAAGAATTAGATCTAATAGACTCTTCATATATCACCACATTCGATTCCTTTTCTCTTTCTATAGTTAAAAAATATCATACTAGACTAAACATAACTAAAAATATTAAAATAACGGATGAAGTTTTAATTGATATTGAAAAAAATAAAATCTTAGAGGCTATCTTTAATGATTATTATAGTTCTAATAATATAAAATTTAATAAATTAATAAATGACTTCTGTCTAAAAGATGATCAAGAGTTAAAAGATTATATATTAAATATTTATAAAAAAATAGAATTAAAGTATGATAAAGAAGAATATCTTAATAGCTATCTAGATAATTATTTTTCTCCTGAAAAACTTAATGAATATAATAATTTATATTATAAGATAATATTAGAAAAGAAAAATTTAATAAAAGAAAAACTAGATTCCTTAGAGTCATACGTTGATGGCGAATATTTTTATAAATTGCTTGATTCTATAAAACCATTATTAGATACTAAAAACTATAATGAAACAGTAACTAAATTAGATTTAAAAATGCCATCTCTTCCAAGAAATACTGAAGAAGAAGCTAAAGGTATCAAAAAGGATATTTCTGAATTAATAAAAGATATTAAATCGATTTGTATTTATGAAAATGAAGCTGAAATTAAAGAAGATATCTTATCAACTAAAGATAATGTCTCTATAATTATTGATATTATAAAGTCTCTTGATCAAAAACTAAAAGAGTTAAAAAAAGAAAAATCTTATTTTACATTTACTGATATTGCTACTCTTGCTATAAAAGTAGTGAGTGAAAATCAAGATATAAAAGAAGAATTAACTAATAGTTTTAATGAAATAATGGTTGATGAGTATCAAGATACCTCTGATATTCAAGAAAAATTTATATCTCTGATCTCTAAGAATAATGTCTATATGGTAGGTGATATAAAACAATCAATTTATCGCTTTAGAAATGCTAATCCCTACATATTTAAAAATAAATATGACTTATACTCTAAAACAGATAAAGGTATAAAAATTGATTTAAATAAAAACTTTAGATCTAGAGAAGAAGTCCTATCAAATATCAATTTATTATTTAATTTATTTATGGATGATGAAATAGGTGGTGCTAATTATAAAGAATCCCATCAAATGATCTTTGGTAATAATATGTATAATGAAGAAGGAAAAACTAATCAAGATTACAATATGGATATAATTACTTATCTAGATGATGATAAAAAAATATCCAAAGATGAACATGAAGCTTTTATAATTGGTAATGATATCAAAGAAAAGATTAATTCTAAGTATCAAGTATTTGATAAAGAAACCTCTACATTAAGACCTATTAATTATTCTGATTTTGTTATTTTAATAGATAAAAGTAAAAGCTTTAATTTATATAAAAAAATATTTGAATATCTTCAAATACCTCTTACTATTTTAAAAGATGAATCATTATCTGAAAAAGAAGATATCCTCGTATTAAGAAGCTTATTAAAATTACTTATTAATATTAAAAATAATACTTTAAATGAAGAGTTTAAATATAATTTTATTTCCGTATCTAGAAGTTTTCTATATAAAACCTCTGATGAAGAAATATATAATATTTTTATAAATAATTCTTATGAAGATACCCCTTTATATAAAAAATGCCAAAGTCTAATAGATAGGATAGATATAACTTCTCCAGAAGAATTTATTTATGAATTATTAGAAGAATTTAACTATGAAGAAAAAGTTCTAACTATTGGTAATGTTGACTCTCTTTTAACTAGATCTGAATATTTTTATAATCTAGTAAAATCATCATCCTCATCACTTTATGATTTTATTGCCTACCTAGATACTTTATTTGATAAAGGATATGATTTAAAGTTTGCTGTCAATAACATCTCATCAAATAGTTGTAAAATAATGACTATTCATAAATCCAAAGGACTAGAGTTTACAATTTGCTATTTCGCAGGTTTTTCTAATAATTTTAATTTAAGTGAGTTAAGAGAAAAAATAAGTCATGATAATAATTTAGGTATAATAATTCCAAAAGTTGATGAGTATTATAAGGATACCGCTTTAAAATACATCTTAAAAGATCGTACCAAAAAGGAAGAAATATCTGAAAAGATAAGACTATTATATGTTGCGATGACTAGAGCAAAAGAAAAGATGATTATTGTCTTAAAAGAACAAGAAGAAATAGAAGAGACCTTATCCTTTGTTTCGACTTTTAAAAGACAAAAATATAATAATTTTGCAGCGATCATTAAAAGCATCTACTCAACAGTTCTACCATATGTTAAAAAGAGTAACGTTATTTGTGATAAAAAATATCTTCAAACAAATAGCGATCTATTATTAGATGATTTAAAAATAAATGAATCACTAATATTAAAACCTTTAGATATTAAAACGGAATTAGTAGAAGAAGAACATTTTTCTAAAGAAAATAAAAATATAATTACTAAAGAAGAAAAGAAACTCCTAGAATTTGGAACCAAAGTTCATGAAGCCCTTGAAATAATTGATTTTAAAGGTTTTGATAATAATAAATATAATTTTGAAAGTTTGATCTCAACTAAAATAGCATCATTCTTAAATAGTAAGATAATTAAAGATAATATTAGTTCTAAAATATATAAAGAATATGAATTTATTTATAAAAACAACAATATAATTAAACGGGGAATAATAGACTTATTAATTGAAAATGACAAAGAGTTCATAATAATTGACTACAAATTAAAAAATATAAATGACCCATTATATGATAAACAATTATTAGGCTATAAAGACTACATCAAAACTAAAACAAATAAGAAAGTATCATGTTACCTATATTCAATTATGGATTCTAAATTTAGAGAGGTTAATTAATCTCTCTTTTCTTATTTTATAATAGAAAAATTTCTCTTTAAAATTTATTAAAGATGTGGTATAATATGTAACACTATAAATCTTATCTGAAAAAAGGGGCCAGGTAATATGAGTATTGAGGAGTTAATAAGAAGATTAGAACTTAAGATTAAGAATATAGAGCAGGATGAAAAAAGCAGTGGTCAGGAGTATACAGAAATTCACGATAAAGAGTTTTTATTTGAAGATGATAAAATTGGTATAAGTCTAAATAAAGAATTTGATCTATATACTATTTTTATTATTATGTTAAGAGAAAAATATGGTCAAACTGATAAATTTCCACTATTAGGAAGAAACAAAATAGTATATAATGATCCATTAATTAATAATGATATAATAATGAAAATGCAACACGATGTTGTAACAATAATTTATGCTCTAGCTATTAATTTATCAACTAAAAAATATAAAACAATAGATGATATTTTAACAGTCAATATTAGTAGTATGATAACAGATGCAGGCCTTCTACCAAAATCTCCAACAGCAGAAGAACATAATATTACTCCAGACGAATGGCTTTCATATAGAGGATATAATGATGTCAAGGTATTCTTCCCAATGATAGAATTTTTATCATCAAGAATAGAAAGTATCACTGATATATATGACTTAATTCAAAGAATTACGATTGAAAAAGCAGCTCTTAAAAGTGTATCAGATTCAAATATAAAAGACCTTCCATCATTTTTAACCCCATCTTATAAAGTAATAAATGATATATTAAATAAGTACTATAATAAAGTAAAAGTAAGGGAAGAAAAAAGAAAACAAAATTTACAAAAACATAAAAGAAAATACATTAAGGCAATAGAAAGATTTTCAATAGAGTCTAAACATGATGTAATAACGGACTTATCAATTGTTGAATTAATACCAGATGAAGATTATAAGGAACTAGCTTTAAAATATATATATGATCATAATAAAAAAGTCAGTGATAAATTAGAACAAGAACTAGTAAAAGCTAGATCAAACTCTATAGTAGTATATCAACATTTATTATCAGAAACTAACATTATATTAACAGAAGAATTATATAATAAAATTTCCTTTAGAACTAAAGAAGAAATAGAACAAATCACTAAAATAGCCAAAAGATATGGAATAACAGATAGTAATAGTATTTATCAAATGTTAATATCTGCTAATATTGAAACGTTTTCTAACATAGAAAAGTTATATGAGAAGGGAATTATTAGTAAAAAATTTATAACGAAAAGTCCATCAATTTTTACTGAAACTTCTGCTAGTTATAAAAACTTAATGAATTGCATAAAAACATTAAAAGATAAAGATATTCCATATAAAGTATTACATGATAACAGTGATGTCTTAGTAGTAGATAAAAAACTATTAGAAGATAAGTTAAGCACCTTAGATGAATATGGTCTAACTAAAGCCATTAAGAAAAGTACTAATCTAAGATTTTTAGAATCAGAAAATCTAGAAGAATTGCTAGACTTAGTAATAGAGTATGGTTATGGTACTGAGTTAAATTCTAACCTAAACATCTTAAATTTTAGTAAAGAAAGATGGTTACGGCTAAGTATTTTAAAAGAATTAAATGAACTTCCAAAAAATACTGAGGAACTAGAAGAAGTCTTAAGTAATCCAAATTTTATAGTACCAGATCATAATATTCATGAATATGCCAGTATACCAACAGAAGAATATGAAAAAACTTTAAGAAGCCTACTTCAAGAAGAAAGCCTTGCTCCATTTGAAAAATATACTAAAGATAATCTAACATATGATATAAATGGAATTTTAATTTCAAGAAGAAAGGTCGAAAGACAAATTCACGCTGGCAATAAGGCAAGTGTAATTGTAAATGGTTATCAAAAAAATAAATACTAGGAGGTAATAAAGTGAGTTATTTATTAGAAATGAATCAGAAACTATTGGAAAAAATAGCCTTACAACGAAAAGAATTAGAAGACCTAAGAAGAGCTAGCCAAGTTAGCAATATCCAAAGACAAATTCAACCAACACCAGTCGATACTGAAGAAACTATTACCTCTGATATCAAAAAAGAAAGTGGCTTTGAAGAAGAAATAAAAAAATATTTAGAATTATTGGAATTAATAGATAAAGAAGATGATATCGAAAAAGAAGTTTTAGGTATTCTGCCACAAGAAGATGATTATGATAAGGAAAGACTAATTAAAAGATTATATATTGATTACTGTAAGAAAATAAGACAGACAATTGATTTTATTGAATCCGAAAAAAGATATGGCACAGATGAAGAAGAACTGGTTTCATTTTACGGAGAAGTAAAAAAATATGAAGAGATTAAAAACACCCTTAGAAAAAATATGCAACTTGATACAAAAAGAGAGGAAGATAGTATCCCAAAAAACAAACTTCTCTTTTTAACAACAAATAGTGGAAGAGTAAAAGTATTTGAAAGCATTAATGATATGGATCCAAATTATTACCCACCATTAAATGAATTATTTACATCCATAATAGACGGGACATTTAGAGATAGTAAACCACTAATTGGTAATAGTAGATTTAATGGTATACTAGAAGTGAGAAATGTTGATAATAATTTGCGAATTCTATATATGCCATTATCATCAAATTACTATGCAATTTTAGGTGCTATAATTAAAAAGACAGATAGTAACTCTTATTACAGAACAAGCATTATGAGTATGCTAAACAGTTTTAACAGTCAAAAAGAATCACTTGAAAAAGGATTGGAAAATCCAGAATTTTGTAGACAACAAGAAGCATATACCAAAGCCCTTTTTGAAAAATTAAACTTTCCAAAGAAGCAAGATGCTAAAAAGAAAGTTAAGACTACAGCAAATCCATAAAATAGTAAAAGTTGGTAAATATGGTTAGGCTTGGATATTTTAAAAGATTTAGAAAGAGATCAAACTAGCAAAATTAATAAGAAAACTTCATCTCAAAAATAATGGGATTAATATTGTTAGAATATAACAGTATTAATCCTTTTTTAGATCTCATCATCAATTATTTAAAGATCATATTGTTTAAAAAAATATCGAATGCTATAATTAAAATGTAATAGTAGAAGAATAAGTGAGGTGAAAAAATGAGTAAAAAGGGCTTTACTTTAGTTGAGGTCTTAGCTGTTGTTGTAATTATGGGTATTTTACTATTAGTAAGTATTCCAGCTGTGACTAAAAATATTGCTACATCTAAAGATAAGGTATTTTTTTCTAATGTTTCTAGTGTAATAAGCAATTTAAAAAAAGAACGAGTTTTAAATGGTAAAAAATACTGTACTTATGAACCAGAAACTAAAGCTGAAGATATAGAATCATTAACAATAGTAGTAGCAAGAGATAATAGTGACAATAATGTCTATATTGTAACAGCTAAAAGAAAAGGTAGTCCTAATGTACTTGATATTGCAACATTAAACTTTGATGAGTTAACAGCAACAGAAAAAAGTAAATGGAAACCATCCAATGAGGCAGGCCTAACAGAAGTAAAAGAAAAAATATCTGAAGTAGTAGTAGAACACATAACAGAAATGCAACCATGTATTTAAAAAGAAGCCGAAGAGTAAAGGAGAAATATGAAAAAAACAGTGAGGGTATTATTTTCGCTAATATTACTGCTTAATATAGTGAAAATAAATAGTAGTAGTAAAATAATTACAAATAAAAAACAAGTCTCTATCCAAAATACATCTAAAGTTACAGATAGGGAACTTGCTATGTTAGCATCTCTTGTATATGAAGATGTTCCAAATGACAATAACTATAGTAATTCATATCTTAAAAAAGGTTGTACTATAGAGAATGGTGAAATTAAAAAGAGTTGTTATTTTGATGTTGATGAAACACACTATGCAACACGTGATGGATATAAAATATTAGAATATGTAGAGGGTATGTCTGATAGAAAAAGAAATTTATTCACAACAGCAACAACGACTCGTATAGAAGATGGAGAAAAATATTATTTTTATACTTTTGCTAGTACAAAAGAAGAGGCTAAAAACTGGGAAATTGTAAATTATAAAAAAGTATCAAGTAAGAATAAAAAGAATTCAGTAAGCTGGTCAGGTGAGTTTTCAGCAATTACTTTTAAAAAGGGAAATAATTATGTAATAGCCTTTAGAGGAACAGACTATCCAGACGTTTTAGAATGGTTACAAGATGTGGCTTATGCCCTTGAGGGAGAACATAAACAAGCTAAATATGCTAGAGATTATGCTATTAGTGAATATAATGATATAGTAAATAGTGATAGTGTTGCTAATATATATATTACTGGGCACTCTTTAGGAGCTTATCTTGCACAGATAGGTGGTGCTGCTATAGTTGATGCTGGAAAAACAGATGCTGGATTTGATACTAGTAAATCAAGTCACTTAAAAAAGGTTGTCTATTTTAATGGTATGGGAGTATCAGGGATTGGTCTAAAAACTCAGGATACTAAAAAGTATAGAGATGCTCTTGAATTTCTTGGAAAAACTTCAACAGAAGGGGTATCATCACCTAATACTTTAAGTTATAGCGATGAGAAGAGCAGTGGTAGATTAATTCTATATTCTATGGATGGTGATCCTGTTAGTGGTATTGGTATACACTATGGAGAAATTAGAAAATTACAGCCTGCAGCAGATGCTATATCTAATCATAAAGGAAATCACATTATAGGATCAACTGGTAGAACAGAAAAGGCTTCTAAAACAGTTGCTAAAATAGCAAATCTAATAAAAAAAGCTAAAGATTCTGAAATAAATGATACTAATATAGCTATTAGTGGTAAAGAAGCAGAACAAAAAATTAAAGCTATCTTAGAAACAGCCTTAAGATTTACTGAGTTAAAGAAAAAGTTTAATGATAGGTTTGACAATCTAAGAGATAAATATAATATTGCACTACCAGAATTAGGAAATAACTATGATTCTGGTATGTATGGTGTTTTTGATATAAAAAATTTCTTTAGTAATTTTTCAAGCATGGCTGATAAGTATGGCTTAGGAGATATTACAGAAGTAGCTAATATATCACACGAGACAGATAGTTTTCTATGTTTAATAGATGATGACTTTGGAATACCTTCAATAACAGGAGCAGCAGTTAACGCTAAATATAGTACATCAAAAAATGCTATAGCTATAAAGGCTAATGGTAAAGATAATTTGCTACTAACAGCAAAAGCCAAAGACGGTTGTATAAGGAGTTATGAATGGTATAAAACAGATGCTAGCGGTAACGTAATATCTAAGCTAAAAACAGATAGGAATAGTATTAATAACTATGTTAATATTGCTGCAGATGATAATATTAAAAATGGTGATGTCATATATTATAAATTAGTTGCTAAATATGGAAATACCTATAAAACTCAAAAACTACAGCCATCAAGCTCTGGCAAATATGACTACGTTTTAGAAAGCCAAGAAAAAACACTTGCTGATGAAGAGGCAAAAACTCAAGGTAAGCCTAAAGTACTAACTCAAATGTATGAAATTAAATATGATACTGAATTACCTAAATGTTCATTTTCAACTAATAGTATAAAGTTAGGAAAGGGAAAAACAACTCAAGTAAAATTTACTTGTACTGATAATTCAGGTATAGTAGCATTAGATAAAAATGGTTTTAAGTTAACGGGTAAAGACTATTATATAAAACATAGTGCAACTTGTAAAAAGAACACTTGTACCATTACTATCAAAGCCAAAGCTCTAAGACTACTAAGAGTAAATACAGAGTTAACTTATAATACTGAAGTCTACGATAATTCAGGCAATCATACTCAAATATCAAATAGATTAAAAATAAGTACTAAAAAATAAGAAAAGGCACAAGTATGTGCTTTTTCTATGGGTTTATTAGTATAATTAACAAAAAATATAAAAATTAACAAAAAGTAAAAAAATTAACAATTTGACATAAAAAATTAAGTATGCTATAATCATGTTGTTTGACGCCTCACGCTCAAACCGCATTGAAAAGGTTAGAAACAATTTTACTATTGTACCTTAAGAGCGAGTCTTAAGTTTAAAATGAAGGAGGTAATTATATGAACGCTGTAATTAAAGTTGGTGGAAAGCAATATTATGTTCAAGAAAATCAAGAAATTTTCGTTGAAAAATTAAATGCCAATGTAGGTGATACAGTTAAATTCGATCAAGTATTAATGCTTGATGGGAAAATAGGTAGTCCTTATCTTACTGATGCTACTGTTTTAGGAGAAGTAGTAAAGAATGGTAAACAAAAGAAAATTACTATTTTTAAATACAAAAGTAAAGATAGATCTAATCGTAAGAAACAAGGTCATAGACAACCTTATACTAAAATTAAGATTACAAAAATTAATGGTTAAAAATGGTTAAAGTAGAAGTAATAAAAAAAGATAATACTTATAAAAAAGTTATTATCACCGGTCATGCCATGTATAGTGACTATGGAACAGATATAGTTTGTAGTGCTATAAGTAGTATTGTAACAACTTCTATAAATGGTATTTTAAGCCTAAATGAAGGTAGTCTAAATTATGAAGTTAATGATGGCAATGTTAAAATTATTATTAATAGTGATGATTTTACAACCCAGACATTAATTACTAATATGATTAGTCTTTTAAAAGAGTTAGAGGAAAAGTATCCGGCTAACATAAAAGTAAAATAAGGAGGAGAATTATGAAGTTTTTAAAGTTAGATATACAATTATTTGCTCACCATAAAGGGCAAGGATCAACATCTAATGGTCGTGATTCTGCAGGACGTAGACTAGGAGCTAAAGCTGCTGACGGACAATTCGTAACAGCAGGAAGTATTATATATCGTCAACGTGGAACTAAAATATTCCCAGGAGTTAATACTCGTCGTGGAAATGATGATAGTATTTACGCAACTATTGACGGTATCGTTAAATTTGAACGTTTAGGAAGAGACAAAAAACAAGCTTCTGTATACCCAGTAGGAGAATAATAAAAACTAAGAGCCATTATGGCTCTTTATTTATATAAAAAAGGAGGGGACAATATGTTTGTAGATGAGGTAAACATTAAAGTTGAAGCTGGTGATGGTGGAGATGGTTGTACAGCTTTTAGAAGAGAAAAATATGTACCTATGGGTGGCCCATATGGTGGTAATGGTGGGCATGGTTCAGATATAATATTCAAGGTTGATGAAGGACTACATACACTACTAGACCTTCGTTACCAAAAGACAATTAAAGGTAAAAAAGGTGAAAATGGTAGAGGAAAAAATCAACATGGTAAAGGAGCAGCGCCAATAATTATAAAAGTACCACAAGGAACAGTAGTAACAGATATTGACACTAATTTAGTAATAGCTGATTTATCTAGAAAGGATCAAGAAGAGTTAATTGCTAAAGGTGGACGTGGAGGAAGAGGAAATACAGCTTTTAAAACTCAGACCAATACTGCTCCAAACTACTCTGAAAAGGGTGAAGAAGGAGAAAAAAGGAATTTAAAAGTAGAAGTAAAGCTTTTAGCAGATGTAGGACTAGTTGGCTTACCAAGTGTTGGAAAAAGTACTATAATCTCATGTGTTTCCAAATCAAAACCTAAAATAGCCTCATATCACTTTACAACCATAACTCCAAATCTAGGCGTAGTTAAATCATCATCTGGAGATAGCTTTGTTATGGCTGACTTACCAGGATTAATAGAAGGGGCATCACTTGGAGAAGGGCTTGGTGATAAATTTTTAAGACATATTGAAAGAACCAGAATAATAGCCCATGTTATTGATATGAGTGGTAGTGAAATGCGTGATCCATATGCTGACTATTGCCTAATAAATAAAGAATTAAAAGAATTTAATGAAAAATTGATGGATAAGCCTCAAATAATAATAGCTAATAAAATGGACTTAGAAAATGCTAAAGAAAATCTAGAAGAATTTAAAAAGAAAGTAGATTGCGAAATATATGAAGTAAGTGCCGCAACTAATACAGGACTACAAAAAGTTATAGATAGATTAAGTGAGTTATTAAAAGAAATACCTAAAAAAGAATTATATGATGATAATCAAATAGAAAATCACATTCTATACAAATTTGAAAAAGAAGAACCATATACTATAACAAAAGAAGAAGAAAATGTTTGGTCAATTTCAGGTAAAGAAGTAGAAAGAATCTTTAAAATGACTAAATTTAATAGTGAAGAAGCCATTTATCGCTTCGCTAAAAAATTAAAAAGACTAGGTATTGATGATAAATTAGCATCACTTGGTGCTAAAGAAGGAGACCAAGTACGAATCTTAGACTTCTATTTTGATTATAAAGATTAAAAGGAGTAGATTAAAATGCTAAAAGTATCTACCTTTAATATTCAAAATGATTATGGTAAAGATCTAACTAAAAATAAGCAAATTATAGATTATATAATAAGTAATAAAATAGATATTATAGGAGTCCAAGAACTATTTAAACAAACTGCTAAAGATCTAGAAAATAAACTAAAAAAAGAAAATTATCATATAACTGGATTTTATAGATATAAATTGCCTTTCTTAAAAAAGTACAATGAGAAAAACGCAATTATAACTAATAAAGACATAATAGACACTAAAACCTATTATTTACCATTTATCCCATCATTCACAAAAAGAGTATTAACTAAAACTATAATAAAGTATAATGAAAAATTAGTATCCATTTATAATACCCATCTAGAGTGTAAAATCTTATCTGTAAAGCAAAAACAACTAAATAAAATAATCAGCATAATAGAAAAAGATCCTAATAATATAATTTTATTAGGTGACTTTAACTTAAAAACTAATAAAGATATGTTTAATAAATTTACTGATGATTTAGAAAAACTCGGTATATATAGAGTTCCAATAAATGATAAAACTTTAAAAACATCTAAATATCATAGAGCAATAGATCATATATTTTTATCTAGTAATTTTAAAGTAATAAAAAAAGAAATAGTTACTAAAGTAAAAACAAGTGATCACTATCCAGTTTTGCTATCATTAATAGATGAAAAATAGAAAGAAGTGACTAATATGATTAAAAAAAATATAACTGAAAAAGAACTGCATAACAGAATTATGTCTCTTTTAAATGCTAATTTAGACACTATTGATCCAGATATAGTAATGTTCATAAAACAAAACTGGAGAGAACAAGCCAAAGTTGATGTTTTATATGAAGTGTATGATGAAGTTGCTGCTTTAGATGAAAAAACTAATATTTATGATGGATTTTTAAATTTACTAAAGCAAAAATTTGATATAAACCAAGATATTATTGAAATAGGTGGTGGAATATTTCCTAATCTATCTAGACGTATAGCTAAAGAACAAAAATTTGGAAATGTAACTGTATATGATCCCAAACTTATTTTAAGAAAATACTCCCCAGAAAACTTGGCTTTAAAAAAGGAAATGTTTGAAAAAGATACACCTATTGGAAATACAAAGCTATTAGTTGGAATGTCACCATGCCATTCAATTGATTTAATCCTAGAAAGAGCTAGCACTGAGGATTTAGACTTTATGGTAAAGGTATGCCAATGTGAAATAAAAGATAGCTTACCATTCTATAGTGATCATATAATAAAAGCTACATTCGACTATTATTTAAAAAGAAAAAATAATGAATTTCAGGCAAATGGAGGTCCTGGATTTAATGTTGCTTATCTAGAGGAAAAATATGATGATCCAACACCAATTATATATACTAAAAAAAGGCCGATGTAAACATAAAATACACAATTGAAATATAAGAATAAAAAATAATTTAACTACTTGGAAAAACTCTAAAGTTATGCTACAATCAATGTATAATGATAGCGAGGGGATAATATGTACAACATAACATTCTTAACTTCTAATGGTGTTGATGTCGATAAGAGTCTAGAATTATTTGGAACAATTGATACTTATAATGATACTATAGGTGAATTAATTTTAAGTATTGATGAGAAAATGGATAAGTTAGAAGAATATAAGAATAAAAAAGATATGCACAATTATGCAGTATATGTACATTCTTTAAAAAGTGATGCTAGATACTTTGGTTTTACAAAACTTGGTGAGATAGCATATGAACATGAATTAAAGAGTAAAGAAGGAGACGTTTTCTATATTTACAATCATTTCAAAGAATTACAAGATGAAACTATTAAAGTTAAAAATATTGTAAATGAGTACTTATCAGGTGCTAATGCTAGTAGTGCTGCTGATACACCAGCTCCAGAAAAAACTTCTTTAGAGACAAATGGTGATAATGAGGATGAGGAAGAGTACCAGGTTTATGATAAAAAAACAATTTTAGTAGCTGACGATTCAAGCATAGTAAGAAACTTTGTTTCTAAGATTTTCAGCAGTACATACCAAGTAGAAAGTGCCGAGGATGGAGAAGTTGCTCTTAATATAATAAAAGCTAATAAAGACAACCCAAACTTAGTAGCCATTTTACTAGATTTAAATATGCCAATATTAGATGGCTTTGCAGTCTTAGATTATATGAAAGAAAATAAATTATTTAAAAAGATACCAGTATCCATTATAACTGGGGACTCAAGTAAAGAAACAATTGATAAAGCCTTCACTTATAATATTATCGATATGCTAGGGAAACCATTTGCTGATAAAGATATCAAAAGAGTTGTAGAAAAAACAATATATTTTAAAGAAATGAATTAAAAAAGGTGACATCAGTCATCTTTTCGTTTGTCCTTATCAATGATTTTTAAAATATCACCCTTATTAATTTCCTTAGTAGTATTAGGTGGCAATAGTAAAATATTGTAGACACTAAACCTAGGAAGAAAGTACTTTTCAGAATTAACATTCCTATAAATATATAAGACTTCATTTTCTTTGTTAGTCATTATTATATCAACTCTTTGACAAAAAAATACCGTTGTAATACCATGCTTCTTAGAAAATATAACACCATAATCAATTTTATCGAGTACAAATCTTAAACTTTTAATTCTATCAATAAATTTTTCTAATTTTCTTAACTGTATTTTTTTTCCATCTGTTTTTAAATACATAAAATCACCATTCCTAAATCTAATATAATAATAGCATGAATTATTATAAATTGCATATAAACTTCTTCAATATTTAAATAATTTATGATATTATAGTATGGAAGAAGGAGGAATATAAATGAGTGGACATTCAAAATGGGCAACAATTCATAGAAAGAAAGGTCTTTTAGATGCAGCTCGTGGTAAGGTTTTCCAAAAACTTGCTAAAGAGATTATGGTAGCAGCTAAATCTGGTAGTCCAGATCCGAATCAAAATGCCTCTTTAAGACTAGCAGTTGATAAAGCAAAGGCACAAAACATGCCAAAAGATAATATTCAAAAAGCTATTGAGAAAGCATCAGGCTCACAAGATGCCGCAAACTATGAAAGCATTCGTTATGAAGGTTATGGTCATGGTGGCGTAGCTTTTATGGTAGACTGCCTTACCGATAATAGAAATAGAACAGCTTCTCAAGTTAGAAGTGCTTTTACTAAAGCCGGAGGAAATCTAGGAACTGATGGCTCTGTTAGTTATATGTTTGAAAGACGTGGCTTTATTGCTATTCCATCTGAATACGATGAAGATACAATTATGATGACTGCACTTGATGCTGGCGCATTAGACTTTGAAAAAGAAGAAAATAACTACCTAATCACAACAGGTGCTGATACATTCACTGCAGTAAGAACAGCTCTAGAAGAAGCTGGTGTAAAAGAATTTTTCCAATGTGAATTAACTTATGTTCCAAATATGGAAGTAGAACTTAATGAAGAAGGTAGAGAAAAAGTAGAAAAGCTTATTGATACATTGGAAGATTTAGATGATGTTCAAGATGTTTACTGTAATCTAAAAGATAATTAATTTAAACTAGGAGTAATTTTATGAAAAGAAAAATTTTAATTATTATTATAATTCTTATTATTTTAATCAGTATTTCAATAATACTACTTAAAAATAATAAAGATATAAAAGTTAATACTAATTATTTCACAAATTATAGTATAGAAAATCTTGATGATACAGAAGAATATGCAACAATTATAACCAGCTATGATGACTATAAAAAGTTTATCAAAAAGTATAATATTATCAAGGATAAAGATACCATAACAGCTGATAGTTTTAAGAATAATAACTATATCTATGTAATAATGATGTCACCTGGATGTGGATCTGGAGGACTAAGTTTTACAAAAGCACAGCTTAAAAATAATAGAATAAAGCTTAATTTTGAAAGTAAAAATAGTTGTGGCACATCAACTTGTGAAATTAGCTATGATGTTTTTGAACTATCTTTACCCAAAAATATTAGTAATAAGAAATTAGATATAAATATTATTGATAAAACAGTAAACTGTGATTAAAAAGATCTTTACGAGTTAATAGATTGATGTTTTGATCTTAACGTAATTGTATCTTTTTTCTTTTTGTTATATAATAACACTGGAGTTGAAAGTATGTACGATTATATTATAGGAAAAATAACTTATATAAAAAACAATTCAATAGTCTTAGAAAATAATGGAATAGGCTATTTAATAAATGTATCAAATCCTTATTCATTTGAAATAGGAAATGATTATAAAGTATTTGTATATCAACAGGTAAAAGAAGATGAAAATTCTTTATTTGGATTTAAGTTAAAAGAAGAAAAAGATCTTTTTCTAAAGCTAATTGGTGTCAAAGGTCTAGGCTGTAAAATGGCTCTTCCTTTATTTGCCTCATCTACTCCAGAAGGAATAATGGATGCCATTGAAAGAGAAAATATTGCTTACTTAAAGAAGTTTCCTAAGATTGGTGATAAACTAGCTAAACAAATTGTCCTAGATTTAAAAGGCAAATTAGAGTTTATTGGTGTTGGTATTTCAGACTTAGATGATGAAAAAGAAGAAGAATTAAAAGAAGTGCTTGTTGGTTTAGGTTATAAAGAAAAAGAATTGAAATCTATTTTAAGTAAAGTAGATAATGCATTACCTTTAGAGCAACAAGTAAAGGAAGCTTTAAAACTATTATTAAGATAGGGAGGTCTAACTATGGAAAAGGAAAGTATTATAAGAAATTACCAAATAGAAGATGATAATGTTATTGATAATACTATTAGACCAGAAACAATTGATGAGTATATTGGTCAAGAAGATGTCAAGGAAAATATTAAGATATTTATAGAAGCGGCTAAGATGCGTTCTGAGCCCTTAGATCATGTTTTATTATATGGCCCTCCAGGACTTGGTAAAACAACTCTAGCTTTTATTATTGCTAATGAACTTGGTTCTAATATTAAAACAGCTAGTGGACCAAGCTTAGAAAAAAGTGGTGATCTAGCAGCGCTTTTATCATCTCTTGAACCAGGTGATGTCCTATTTATAGATGAAATTCATAGAATGCCAAGATTTATAGAGGAAATTCTATATCCAGCTATGGAAGACTTTTCATTAGATATAATAATTGGTAGTGAAGAAAAATCACGTAGTATAAAAATAGATCTTCCTCCATTCACCCTAGTAGGAGCAACAACTAGAGCTGGAGACCTATCAGCTCCCTTAAGAGATAGATTTGGAATAGTTTCTAAATTACAATTTTATACAACTGATGAATTATGTAAAATAATTAAAAGAACAGCCCGTGTCTTAAAAACAGAAATAGACGATGAAGCAGCTTTGGAGTTAGCAACAAGAAGTAGAGGAACACCACGTATTGCCAACAGATTATGTAAAAGAGTAAGAGACTTTGCCATTGTAAAAGGTAGCGGTAAAATAGATATTGAAATTACCAAGAAAGCTCTAAAAAAATTACAAATAGATAAACTAGGTCTTGACAAAACAGATCATGAACTTTTATTAGCTATAATAAATAAGTTTAATGGTGGACCTGTCGGAATAGAAGCTATAAGTAGTTCAATTGGTGAAGAGGCAACAACTATAGAAGATGTCTATGAACCATACTTATTACAAACAGGATTATTAAAAAGAACCAGTAGAGGTAGAATGGTAACCGACAAGGCATATGAAGTATTAGGAATAGAAAAGAAGGATTAGTATGAATTTATTAGATTTTGATTATGATTTAGATGAGACATTAATAGCTCAAACCCCTATAGAAAAAAGAGATACTTCTCGTTTAATGGTATTAGATAAAAAAACTGGGGAAGTTGAACATAAACATTTTTATGACATTATAGATTATCTAGAAAAAGGAGATACTCTAGTATTAAATGATACTAAAGTATTACCAGCTAGACTTATTGGTACTAAAGAAGAAACTAACGCTGTTATTGAAGTCTTACTATTAAAAAATATAGAAGAAGATAAATGGGAATGCTTAGTAAAACCAGCCAGAAGAATTAAAGTAGGAACAATTGTAACTTTTGGTAACGGTCTTCTAAAAGCAGAATGCATAGCTGAAAAAGATCAAGGAATTAGACACTTTAATTTTATCTATCAAGGTATTTTCTTAGAGTTGTTAGAACAGCTTGGTACCATGCCTCTTCCTCCCTATATTCATGAAAAACTAGAAGATCAGACAAGATATCAAACTGTCTATGCTAAAGAAATTGGTAGTGCTGCCGCCCCAACGGCTGGACTCCATTTTACTAAAGAATTATTAGAAAAAATAAAAGAAAAAGGTGTAAATATTGCCTATATAACTCTACACGTTGGACTAGGAACATTTAGACCAGTAAGCGTTGAAAAAATAGAAGACCATACAATGCATAGTGAATTTTATTCTATGACTAAAGAAGTTGCTGATCTTTTAATCAAGACAAAGAAAAATAATAAAAGGATAATAGCTGTAGGTACAACATCAGTTAGAACTCTTGAAACTATTATGCAAAAGTATAATGAGTTTAAAGAATGTAGTGGCTTTACTGATATATTTATATATCCAGGGTATGAATTTAAAGCAATCGATAGACTTATTACTAACTTCCATCTACCAAAATCAACTCTTGTAATGTTAGTGTCAGCTCTAGCTGGTAGAGAACATATTCTAAATGCTTACAAAATAGCTGTTGAAAATAGATATCGTTTCTTCTCATTTGGTGATGCCATGCTTATTAAATAAAGGAGGACTTATGAAGATAGAATATACATTATTAAAAAATGAAAAAAATACCAAAGCCAGGTATGGTAAGATAAAAACTAATTATGGTACTTTTGAAACACCTATGTTTATGCCTGTAGGTACAAGGGCCACTGTAAAATCCTTATCACCTGAAGAACTAAAAGCTGCTAACTGTGGTATTATCTTATCTAATACATATCATCTATGGTTAAGGCCAGGAGAAGACATAGTAAATAAATGTGGAGGTCTTCATAAATTTATGAATTACAATGGCCCAATTTTAACAGATAGTGGTGGTTTTCAAGTGTTTTCACTAGCTAAAAATAAAGAAAAAGATATTACTGAAGAAGGTGTATTTTTCAAAAGCCATATTGATGGCTCTAAACTATTCCTAACTCCAGAGAAATCAATTTCTATTCAAAATAAATTAGATAGTGATATAGCTATGAGTTTCGATGAATGTCCACCAGCTAGTGCTAATTATGAATATTTAAAAAATAGTATTGAAAGGACTTTGCGTTGGGCTAAAAGAGGCCAAAAGGTTCATAATAACCCTAATCAAGCCTTGTTCGGAATTGTTCAAGGTGGTGCCCATGAAGATTTAAGAAAATATTCAGCCATTGAAACTGTAAAAATGAATTTTGATGGTTACAGTATTGGTGGAGTAGCTAATGATGGTGAATCCAAAGAAGATATGTATAAAGCAATTGATTATTCCATTCCATACTTACCAGAAGATAAGGTTCGCTACCTAATGGGAGTAGGTGAACCGATCGATATCATAGAAGGTGTTATAAGAGGAGTCGACATATTCGATTGTGTCTTGCCAACTAGAATAGCAAGACATGGTCAAGCCTTCACAAGACATGGCAAGATTAATTTAAATAATGCCAAATACAAAGAAGACCTACTTCCAATAGAAGAAGGTTGTGATTGTTACACATGTAAAAATTATGAAAGAGCCTATATTAGACACCTAATAACTACCAGTGAAACTTTGGGTGGACGACTACTATCAATTCATAACATCAGATTTTTAACAAGATTAGCCGAAGAACTAAGAGAGGCTATAAAAAACGATACTATACTAGAATATAGAGAAAATTTCATTAAGTCATATGAAAAGAATAACTAAAAAAGTTATTCTTTTTACATATAGAAAATAGGCCTATTAGTACTACCACTTGTAGTATTGTTAAAAGAAACATTATTATTAACACTAACATTACTATTAACATTATTACTAGTGTTTTCACTAGGTTTTCTCATTTCATCAGCTATCATAAACATTGTTTTAGCATTACTAAAAATAGGTTTAACTTGATTAACTAGGGGAATAGCCTGATTAATAACACCTAATGTCTTTTGAGTACCATCTAAAAAGCCACCCCAACTAAATCCTTTAGAAATATTAAATAGTCTACTAAATAGTCCAGGCCTCGCATAAGGATAATTATACATAGTCCACCTCTTCAATTATAGTATATGTAAACTAATATAAAAAGTTAAATTAATATTTAAAAAAAACTATTAATATGCTAAAATAAAAGTAATAGTAAAGAGGTTATACAATAATTCGAGGTGATACTATGAATAATAACAATAATGAAGTAAATCAAGCTGTTGACAAACAAACTGTACAGCAACCTACACCAGCAGCAATTGATTCTAATACAGCTTCCAGCACACTAGCACCAACTGAAATAGATAAAAAGTTTACGAAGAAGAAAGCTAAAAAAGATAAAGGTAAAGAAAATGGTAGAATAAAATCTTTTAGATATACAGTATTAAATTCAGCTGGTAAAAAAGAAAGAGGTTCCCTAGATACCGAAACAATAGATGAAGCTAGAAATTTCTTAATAACTCAAGATTATAAAATCTTAGAGCTAAAACCACGTTCTCCTTATGATATTGATTTGGGTAGTTCAAAATTTAAAGCTTCAGATTTATCATTTACTCTAACACAGTTGTCAACATATATAAAGTCTGGAATTCCTCTAGCAGATTCAGTTAGAATTCTAGCTAAGCAATCGACTAATCCAGCTCACAAGAAGATTTTTAGTCAACTTGTATATGAATTACTAAGAGGAGAAAACTTATCATCAGCCATGGAAAAACAAAAAAAAGTTTTCCCAGAACTTTTAATAAACATGGTAAAAACTGCAGAGTTAACCGGTGACTTACCATCAATACTAGATGATATGTCGGATTATTATACTTCGATGGCTCAAACTAGAAAACAAATGATCAGTGCCATGACATATCCAAGTGTCGTTTTACTAATTGCTTTTGCAGTATTAATATTTATGCTTACATATTTAGTACCACAGTTTACCGAACTATATGCTAGTAATGATGCTGAAATTCCAAAACTTACGCTAGCAATAGTAAGTGTAAGTACCTTTTTAAAGACAAATTATTTAATATTGATTGGTGTTATAATTATTTTAATAATCTTATTCATATTAGCATATAAAAATATTCAAAAATTTAGAAAAGGTGTCCAAATAGTATTGATGCACCTACCAATAATTAGTAAAGTAATAATTTATAATGAAATAGCTAATTTCACCAGAACATTTGCATCTCTTCTAAATCATGGTGTCTTTATAACTGATAGTATGGAAATCTTATCAAAAATAACTAATAATGAAGTATATAAAGAAATAATTAGTAGTACACTAGTAAATCTAGCAAAAGGAGATTCAGTATCTACCGCCTTTAGAGGAAAATGGGCTGTCCCAGTTGTTGCTTATGAAATGATAGTAACTGGTGAAAGTACTGGTAGACTAGGTGAGATGATGGATAAAGTTGCAAGTCACTTCCAATCTCTACATAAATCTATAATTGATCAGATGAAAAGCTTGATCGAACCATTGATGATTTGTGTTTTAGCAGTAATAGTTGGAGTTATTCTACTAGCTGTAATTCAACCAATGTTTGGTATTTATGATACAATAAAATAAGGAGGGTAATTATGAATACTATATATATAATTATCTTTTTTATTTTAGGAACAGTTATGGGATCATTCTATACAGTTGTTGGTCTAAGACTTCCTAAACATGAAAACTTTATAAATTCACATTCTCATTGTGATAGTTGTGGTCATACTCTAAGTTTATATGAGATGATCCCAATATTATCATTCCTATTTCAAAGAGGAAGATGTCGTCATTGCCATAAAAAAATAGATACCTTATCAACCTATATGGAACTATTTACCGGTATATTATTTGCTGTATCTTTTTATAGCTTTTCATTTAGCTATGAGCTTCTAATAGCTCTAGGTATTACTTCAATGCTAATAATTATAGCAGTAAGCGATTTAACTTACTTAGTTATTCCAGATGAAATATTAATCTTTTTCAGTATCTACTTTATAATTATAAATATATTAAATTTAGGTTTTTATAAAGCTATTCTCTCTATTGGAAATGGTCTTCTTTTATTCCTAATAATGTATTTAATAATGCTGTTTGGAAATAAAATATTAAAAAGAGAAAGCCTAGGTGGGGGTGACATTAAAATGATGTTTATCTTTGGACTAGTCCTAGATCCATTATTAGGATTATTATCTATCTTTCTAGGAAGCTTAATTGCATTACCAATATCATTCCTACTCCTTCTAAAAAACAAAGAAAAAGTAATTCCGTTTGGACCATTTCTCTTAATTGCGATTAATCTAATTTATTTTACTAAAGTAACGTCAGAAACAATCATAAAATTGATAACATTTTAAAACAAAAATAATAACATAATGTTTGTTATTATTTTTTGTTATAATCTTTAATTTTTTTTAAAGATAGTGTACTATATAAATAGGTGATATTATGAAAAACTTAACAATTTTACCAGCTGATATCTATACGGTTATAAATAAAACAGTTATTAAAGAAACTGATTCTAAACTAATAAGTATGCTATATCAACCTATTATTGGTTTTACTGCTGTTTCTCTATATTTTACTTTAATAAATGACTTGGATAAATTAGAAGTAATGAGTGATGATTTAACTCATCATCACTTAATGTCTACTATGCAATTAAAATTAGAAGATATCGTTATTGCCAGAGAAAAATTAGAAGGAGTAGGTCTTTTAAAAACATATGTAAAAAAAGATAAAAATATAAATAGCTATGTCTATCAATTATATTCTCCTATTTCAGCTAATGAGTTTTTTCATCACCCAATTCTAAATGTTGTTTTATATAATAATCTAGGTAAAAAAGAGTACGAAAAACTAGTTAATTACTATAGACTTCCTAAAATAAATTTAAAAGACTATGAAGATGTAACCTGTAGTTTTGATGAAGTATTTAAGTCTGTAAAAGGAACAATCTTAGAAATGTCAGATGATATTACAAAAAGAGATTCTAATAATATAATAATTAATAAAGGTATTGATTTTAACTTGTTGATATCTAGTTTACCAGAATCATTAATAAGTGAAAAATGTTTTACAAAAGAAGTAAGGGATTTAATAAATTCACTAGCTTATACATATAATATTAATACTTTAAGTATGCAAAGTTTAGTTAGAAATTCTATAAATGAAAAAGGTTTAATCGATAAAACTATTTTAAGAAAAAGTTGTAGAAACTATTATCAATTCGAAAATAGTGGTTCACTTCCTACCTTAATTTATAATAAACAACCAGAATATTTAAAAAAACCAGTTGGTGATAATTCTAAATGGGCTAAAATGGTTTATACTTTTGAAAACATTAATCCATATCAATTATTAAAAGCTAAATATAAAGGAGCAGAACCAACTGATCGTGATAAAAGATTAATAGAGAGTCTTCTTATTGATCAAAAATTAAACCCTGGTGTTGTCAATGTCTTAATATCATACGTTTTAAAAATAAATAATGAACAATTAAAGAAAAGTTATGTTGAAACAATCGCTGGTCAGTGGAAACGTCTAAATATTGAAACAGTAGAAGAAGCTATGAAAATAACTGAAAAAGAACACAAGAAACTTAAAAAATTGATTGAAAACAAAAATCAAAAAGAAAAACATATTAGTAGCAATAAGGATACTAAGTTACCATTATGGTTTAATAAGGAAATAGAAAAAGACGAAATTACAAAAGAAGAGCAAGAAGAAATGGATAAGCTTTTGGCTGACCTTGTATAAAAATAGAATATATGATATAATGTACGTGCTTGATTCTTTTGTCAAGTTTACATGAAAAAATGAAATAAAAAAATATAAATGTATAAATATATAGTTCTTATGATATTATTGTATAGTAGGAAAATGAATAAAATAGTAAGAAGGAAGAATGCAATGGAAGAATACAATAACGATGAGTTTAATTGGATAATCCAACCAATTATAGATAATAAAGAATACCAAAAACTAAAAGAAGTACCACATCATGGTTCAACTAGATTTGATCATTCAATGCGTGTTGCTTATTATACATATTTAACAGCTAAGTTCTTTCACCTAGACGATTATCAGGCAACAACTAAAGCTGCACTTCTTCATGATTTCTTTATTGATGAGGTAAAAGATAAAAACATAATAGCAAGATTAAGAAAACATCCGTCATATGCTGCAGAAAATGCTAAAGAACATTTTGGCTTAAATGAAAAACAAATAGATATTATAAAAACACACATGTTTCCAATAACATTTACTCCTCCTAAATATATAGAAGGATGGATAGTAGATATAGTTGATGATGTTGTTGCTGTAGGGGAAAAAGCAGCTAATTTAACTGATGAGTTTAAAACCACAGTTACCTTTATGTTTATTCTATTAATCAACTTTTTAAACACAAAATTATAAGATGCAATCTAAGAATAAAGCTTGTCTTTATTCTTTTGTTTTGATATAATTTTTATTATAGAAAGGGGTAGAAAAATGACACCAATATATATTCTTGGACATAAGAAACCGGATACTGACTCCATCATGTCAGCAATCTCTCTTTCGTATCTAAAAAATCAATTAGGAGAAAACACTGTTGCTAAAACTATAGGAAGTATAAATAAGGAGACAAAATTCGCTCTAAAATATTTTAACATTCCAGAGCCAGGGTATTTGAACGATGTAAAACTTCAAGTAAAAGATATAAATTATCATAAAAACTTTTATATAAAGGAAACTGATTCCATTTACAATGGTTATAAAAGCATGTTAGGTATGAGTCTTACTGGCCTACCTGTTGTAAAAGATAATGGTAAATTAATAGGTATAGTTACTATTAAAGACTTATCCCATATCATAATTAATGAAAAAGCTGATTATTTATATACATCATATAATAATATTCTAGATGTATTAAAAGCAGAACAACTATTAAAATTTGATGATGAAATTTATGGTAAACTTTTAGTTGCCTCATATCGTAGTACTACTTTTATGGAAACGGTAAAATTAAAAGAAGACACCATCTTAATAGTTGGAGATCGTCATAGTATTATTGAATATGCTGTAAAGTCAAAAGTAAAATTAATCATTCTATCAGGAGATGCCCAGATTAAAGAAGAACATTTAAAAATAGCAGAAGAAAACAAAGTAAATATTATAAGGACTAAATATTCATCTTATCATATAACTAGACTAATAGTTTTAGCTAATTACATTAAAATAATGATAAAAAGCTATAATCCAATAAAATTTGAATATACTGATTTTGTAGATAATGTTATTGATATAAATAATAAATTTAAGCATACTAACTATCCAATAGTAGATCGAAAAAATAAATGTCTAGGTGTCCTAAAAGTAACTGACTTATCAGATAAGCATCCTAAAAAAGTAATTTTAGTTGATCATAATGAAAAAATGCAAAGCGTTGAAGGACTAGAGGAAGCTGAGATAGTTGAAATAATTGATCACCATAATCTAGGAAATATAACAACTTCAACTCCAATAAACTTTAGAAATATGGCTGTTGGTTCAACTTGTACAATAGTCTATACATTATTTAAAGAAAGAGAAGTACCTATTCCAAGCCATATAGCAGGAGCACTAATTTCTGGTATTTTATCAGATACTATGATTTTAAAAAGTCCAACTGCAACCAGAAAAGATGTAGAAGCTATAGAAGAACTATCAAAAATAGCTAATGTTAATTATAAAGAGTATGGTCTAGAACTATTAAAAGCTGGAACATCTCTAGAAGGAATGAGTAAAGAAGATGTATTATATAATGACTTTAAATTATATACAGCTAAAGATAAATCATTTGGTATAGGGCAATTCTTTACTATGGACTTTAATGATATTAAAAAAGAGCTTGACGAATATGTTGAAACATTAAATAGAGTAGCTAAAACAAATAATTATTCTCTAGTTGCCTTATATGTAACAGACATCATTAAAAATGGTAGTTATGTTATATATAATGATGATGGAAGAGATGTTCTAGAAATAGCTTATGACAATAATTCATTAAAAGAAGGTGACTTCATACCAGGCTGTGTTTCGCGAAAAAAACATATTGTTCCAATTATAATGCCAATATTTGAAAACTAGTTTAGGAGATGATAAGATGAGTATATTTTCAATCATAATTTTAGGTATTGTACAAGGTATAGCAGAATTTCTTCCTATATCATCATCAGCCCACTTATTAATATTTAGAGACGTTTTTAAAATAGGAGCTACAATGAGTCCTAACATGGAACTTGCTTTCGATGTAGCTCTACATTTAGGCACTCTTTTGGCGATAGCCTTATTTTTCTTTAAAGATTTCATTAATATGATCCAAAAGGGTCTAACTAAAGGTGTAAAAGATAAGGAAGGAAAAATATTCTGGTATCTTATAGTTGCGACTATTCCTGCTGGTGTAGCTGGTGTTCTTTTTGAAGATGTTATTGATTCCATTTTAAGAAACAATTTTGTTATAATATCTCTTGCCTTAATAATAATGGGTGTTATTATCTATGTTTTAGATAGATATTGTAAAAGTAATAAGGAAATAAAAGATATGACACTAAAAGACGCTATCATAATTGGTTGTAGTCAAGTATTTGCTCTAATACCAGGATTTTCAAGAAGTGGTACCACAATAGCTGCTGCTAGAACCCTTGGTATAAAAAGAGATGATGCCGCTAAGTTTTCATTCTATTTAAGTGCTCCAGTTGTCTTAGGGGCTGTCGGAGTGCAATTATTAAAACCAAATACATATGCTGTAATCACAACTAATCCAATTCCTTTTATAATTGGAATATTAACTTCATTTATAGTTGGACTAGTATGTATTAAATACTTATTAAAATACCTACATAAACATAACTTTAAAGTATTTATGATATATCGAATAGCTTTAGCAATTATAGTTTTATTAACTATTATAGTAAGGAGATAAGTATGAAAAGTTCACAAATAGGATTACTAACCACAATCGTTTTAGGAATATTTATTTTAATTGGTGCCCTAATAGGATTTTTAACAAATAAAAAACAGAAAGTAGTAGATTTTATAGTCGGTCTAGCATTTGGAATAATACTGATGCTTATGGCTCTAGATCTACTGCCAGAAATAATTGAACAACTTGGCCTTAAATATTTACCAATATTTATAATTTCAACAGCCGTAGGCTATATAATATTAAAAGTCTTAGATATCTACATTCCAGATCACGAAATGGAAGATAAGTCTAAAAAAGAAGCTAACAGTAACCTAATTCATATAGGTATTATAACTTCCTTAGCTATTATGCTTCATAATATAATTGAAGGAATGGCTGTCTATTCAACCGTAATATCATCAACTTCTGTAGGTGTTACATTAATGTTAGGAATAGGACTACATAATATTCCATTCGGTATAATAATAGCATCAGCTTTCCATCAATCTAATCAAAACATATGGAAAACTATCGCTATAATATTATTACTAGCTTCATCAACATTTATAGGAGGACTTATTGTATTCTTCTTAAATGTATCTCAAATATCGCCATTAGTATTAGGAACACTTCTTTCTATAACTCTAGGAATGTTAGTATATATATCCTATGAAGAATTATATAAGAAACTAAAAAAATCTAAAAATAAAAAAATAAGTTATATAGGAGTAGGTATAGGTATTTTAGTACTTGCAGTAGCAGCTTTAGTATAGGGGGTTAAAATGTATAACTATTGCCTTTTATTTATAATATTTTTCACATACTCAGTAATAGGCTATATTGCCGAAGTAACATGTGTAAGTATGCAGTCAGAAAAACTAGTTTTAAGTAGAGGTTTCCTGATAGGACCATATCTACCTATATTTGGTATAGGAGGCCTTTTTATGAGTCTATATCTTACCAAATATGATAATTCCCTAATAGAATTATTTATAATGAGTATGGTAAGTTGTCTTACAATAGAGTATATGGGTAGTCTGCTATTAGAAAAGATTTTTAAATTACGTTGGTGGGACTACTCAAATAAAAAATATAATATAAATGGAAGAATATGCTTAGAAACAGGTGTCCTTTTTGGTCTAGGTGGCATAATAGTAGTTAAATTAGTTAATCCCCTACTAAATAGACTACTTCTTAGTATTCCGAAATTAATAATTATAATAATTGGAATAATACTATCATTGATATTTATAACTGATCTTATTATATCAATACATATAACTTATAATTTGAAAATAAATTTTGAAAAGTATAATAATAAAGATGCAACTGAAGAAATAAGAAGACTAATTAAGAATGAACTTGCGAAAAAACATCTATTGACATATCGTTTATTAAATTCATTCCCAAATGCTAAAGATAAACATCATCATAAAATTATACAATTGATAAAAAGGCAGAAAAACTAAAAGGAGAGTAGTATGATAAAAGATAATTTATGTAGAAATATTTTTAGAGGATATGATATAAGAGGTATATATCCTAAAGAAATAGATGAAGATACTGTTTATACAATTGGTCTAGGCTTTGGAAGTTATATAAAGAAGCTAGGAAAAACAACTTGTATAGTAGGACATGATAATAGGGTAAGTAGTCCATCACTTTATGATGCTCTAATAAAAGGAATTGTTGAAACAGGAATAAATGTTATAGGACTTGGAATATGTACCACTCCAATGTATTATTATGCTTGTATAAAACTAAAGGTATATAGTGGCTTGATGGTAACAGCATCTCATAATCCAAAATATGATAATGGTCTAAAATTTGCATTTGATGAAAGTGGCAATTGCAAGGGACAAGAAATAATTGATTTCATGAATTTCATCAAAAGAAAGAATTTTACTTATGGTAAGGGAACTCTTATATCATATGATATTACTAATGATTACCTAGACTTATTTAAAGATAACTTTTCATTTGGTAAAAGAAAGTTAAAAGTAGTTGTTGATCCAGCTAATGGTACTACAAGCATTATTGTAAAAAAACTATATAATATGTTCCCATTTGAATTTATTTACATTAATGATGAAAGTAATGGTACTTTCCCAAATCATCACCCTGATCCATGCGTTGAAGAAAACCTAGAGCAATTAAAAAAGAAAGTTCTTGAAGAAAATGCTGATGTTGGTCTTTCATTCGATGGCGATGGTGATAGATTAGGTGTTATTTCTAATACTGGTAAGTTTATACCAACAGACTACTACATGATCATAATAATTAGAGATCTAATAAATAAAATTTCAAAGAAAGAATTCTTATATGATGTAAAATGCTCTAAAAGTCTAAGCGATGAAATAGAAAAATTACATGCTAAAGGTCTTTGTTACAGAACAGGTAATTCTTATACTAAAGCTAAAGTCAAAGAAGAAGATTTACCATTTGGTGGTGAACTATCAGGACATGTCTTCTTTAGAGATAAGTGGCCAGGATTTGATTCAGGCTTATATGCCGGCCTAAGACTACTAGAAATATTATCCAATACTGATAAAAATGTTGATGACTTACTATCAGGAATAAATCATTACTATTCAACCGAAGAACTTAAATTTAAAAGTGAAGATGATAAAAAATTTAGAGTCATCAAAAGAGTTAAAGACTATGTTGAAGAAAAAAATTATAATTACCTAGATATAGATGGAATAAAAGTACTATTTGATGATGGTTGGGCTCTTGTTAGAGCATCTAATACTGGGCCTAATTTAACAGCTAGATTTGAAGCTAAGACAAAAGAAAGACTAACTGAAATAGAAGAAGAATTTACTAATCTAATAAAAAAATATAATGGCTAAAATAAAGAGAGCCTCTTAAAATGAAGGCTTTTTTTTTGAACTTTCATGATTGTAATACTTAAAAAAATATGATATATTGAAAAAGACGTTTAGCATATATCACATAACATATAAAATATAACTACATGAAATATTTGTGGTATTTTAGTTTTTAAAGAATAGAATAGGAGGTATTTATGGCAATTAGTGAACAAGAGTTCAAAACAGAAGAAAAGATCTTGAAAAAAGTACAAAAATTATTAGGCGACACACTATCATCACTTGGAAAAGACGTTTATGAAGATGAAGAAAACTTAAAAGAATTTAAAAAAATGATGTGGGAAGATTCTACAAGTTTCGATGAAGCTGAAATGCAACAAGTAATGGCCGCAACAGCTCACGAAGCAGAACGTGCTCTCCAAAAGCAAAGATATTTTAAAAAACTATGCGAAATAAAAAACAAACCATACTTTGCTTCAATTATTTTTAAAGATGATCATGAAAAAATTCATAATATTTATATTTCACTAACATATTTAACAGACGATGATTTAAATAATATCTTATATGATTGGCGTAGTCCAATTTGTAGTCTTTTTTATGATTATGAAATAGGTCCTTGTCAGTACAAAGCTCCAGGCGGTATTTGTACTGGAGAATTAAAAAGAAAAAGACAATACAAAATAGAAAATTGTAAATTAACAGGTGTCTTTGATAATTCACTTAATATTGATGATGAAGTTCTGCAGGAGGTTTTAGCAACAGAATCAAGTGATAAAATGAAAAACGTAGTAAATACTATTCAACAAGAACAAAATAGAGTAATTAGAAACTTAGAAGATAACAACTTGATAGTCCAAGGTATAGCTGGATCTGGAAAAACAACCGTTGCCTTACATAGAATAGCCTTCTTATTATACCGTCTTAAAAACTTAACCAGTAATAACATATTAATATTTTCTCCAAATAATGTCTTTACCGAGTATATATCAGATGTTCTACCATCATTAGGAGAAGACAATACCCTACAGACTACTTTTAATGACTATTTATCATATTTTGTAACAGAATATAAAGAAGTAGAAACCTTTACAGACTTTGTATCAAGATACTATACCTATAGCGAAACAAATCCTGAACTAGTAAAATATAAACAAAGTGATGAAATAATAACAGATATGGATAATTACTTAAATGATTACATATCAAAATGTAAGTTTACATCAGATATCATAGAAAATGAATTTAATGTTGTCTTAAAAGAAGAATTAAATGAAATGTTACTAGATAAATACAGTAGACTTCCACTATTTGAAAGATTAGATGAAATGGCTCTTCGCTTATCATCAAATTTCTATAATGGTAGTAAGAAAAAAGTTAAGACCTTTGGTAAACTGTTAAAGGAATGTGCCAATTTTCAAAAGGACTATAAAAAAATTTATTCAGCATTTTGGACCAGCCCTTTTACAAAAATTAAATTAAGTGATCAAGAAATAAATAGATTCATAAAAAGAGATATTATTAACTATGAAGATGTTTTACTATTTTCATATATTAAAGGAGTTCTTCAAGGTTTCCCATATGAAGTAAATATAAAACAAGTCGTAATTGATGAAGCTCAAGATTATAATAAGCTTCAATATGTAATTATCAGTAAAATCTTCCAAAGAGCAGATTTTACTATCTTAGGAGATGTAAATCAAAATATTAATCCATATTATAGTTATAAAAGTCTAGAAGAACTATCTTCCTTATTTAATGGTTCTACAAAATATCTAGAATTATTAAAAACTTATCGTTCTTCTCCAGAAATAATAGACTATACTAATAAAATTCTTAATCTAAAACATGTAAATGCTATTAGAAAAGATAATAATAAACCAATTGTATTTAGAAAAGATCTAAAGGATTTAAAGATATCTCTTTTAAATGATATTAAAACTCTTCAAGAAGAATATAAAAGTACAGCTATTATTACTAAAGATTATAAACAAGCTGAGTCAATATATAATATGTTAAAAGAATCTATTGATATATCATTAGTGGACGCTGATACAAAGAGTTTCAAAAAAGATTTAATAATTATTCCTTCATATATTGCTAAAGGATTAGAATTCGACAGTGTTATCATTTATAATGATCGATCAAACTCATACAAAAAGAATGAAAGAAATCTTTTATATGTAGCTTGTACCAGATGTCAACACGAGTTATATATTTATAATTAGTTAGGATAGAAAACCCCTAACTTTTTTGATCTCATAAAAAGTTACTACAAATACATTAACACTAATAGCAATTATTAATCCCCAAAGTCCTATTTTAAATAAAGATAAGATAAATAATAAAACAGTTCTTGTAATAACTCCTAACGTAGTAGCAATCATTGAAACCTTACTTTTACCCATTGCATCAAGAGAAAAAGCTAGAGGGGACTGAATATACTGAAAAAGACATACTGGAGCAAGGACTCTCATATAACTAACACCTTCATTAGTATTATAAATAACTTTTAAAAATACTTGTGGAAAGACAACAAATAATATTGTAACAGCAACCCCAATTAATAGTGAAAAAGAAATAGCTAGTCTTATTTTTTTCTTAACACTATCATATCTTTTTAAAGAATATTCTCTAGATACTACTGGTAAAAGTGCTTGAGAAATAGCTAATGTAAAAAACGATGGTAAAAGTAATAAAGGCATAACATATCCAGATAAAATTCCATATTCTCTCGTTATAAAACTACTGTTATATCCCACCATAATTAAAACACTACTAAGTATAATTGGTTCTAAAAAATAGCCAAAACTTCCAATTAGCCTTCCTGTAGTATTAGGTATCCCAATAGATAAACATTCTCTCATATAACTTCTACTTGGTCTTAAATCATTCTTCGTAATATTAACATTCTTAGGTAAAAATAAAAATAAAACAACTATTGATAATGCTTCACTAATAATATTTGATAAGACAATAAAACAAACTGCATATTTAATACCTTTTTCAATAAAAAATGGTACAAAAACAATCATTAAGATAAGTCTAGCTACATCCTCAACTAAATTTGAAACAACATGAGGAATCATTCTCTCTTTACCAAAAAAATAACTCCTACATATACTAGAAATACTAGTAAAAGGAATAACAAGAGCAATTGCTAAAATACCAAGATGAGTATTACTATTATGCAAAAATCTATTAGCTAGAGTAGGAGCAATTAAAATAATAACAGCAATTAATATTATGTTTACAGCTATAATTATAGGTAAAACAGAAGAAAAAATCTTTCTATTATTTTTTCTATCTTCTGCTACCAACTTCGATATAGCAACAGGCATTCCAAATTGACTAATCCCAATAAACAAAGAAAAAGTGGGAAGAATCATCATATAAACTCCTAAGCCTTCAGTACCAACTAAACGACTCATTATAATCTTAATTATCATGCCAAGTATCTTCGTTAATAATCCACCAATTAATAATATAAATGTTGATTTAATAAATTTCTCTTTCATAATAAAATATATGTAGAAATTATTAAAAAAATCTATCATTATAAAAAAATATGTGTTATGATTTAGATGTATAAAAAATAGTTTGCGTAGTAAAAAAGTGTAAATCGAACAAAAGTAAAAAAACGTAAATTTAATTGTAAACAGTAATGTTAAATATAAAGAGTTCTTTAAAATGAAATAAATGCGTGTTATTATAATAGTAGAGGTGAAAGCAATGAACAGTATAGTTGCGTTTTTAACATCAAAGGAAATAATAGTAGTATATCTTGTCGCAGTAGTATCCTGCCTCTTATATTTTATTATTAGTATGATTGATAAAAGTTCCTATAAAAGAAAAAGAAAACAAAATACAAGGGAATTAAATAGAATAGTAGAAGAAGTAAATGAACAACTTGAAAGTGAAAAGGAAGAAGTATCTGCCGTAGAAGAAATGATTGAAAGTGTTGAGATAAAAGAGGCTCCCATTTATGTTGAACCAGTAATTACTCCGGCATCTGAACCTGTTATTATTTCAACTGAGGAAGTAGAAATAACTCCTCAAGTTGCTGTTCCTACTATAGAAGAACAAACAGTAAAAGAGCCTGTAATAGAGATGATTGTTCCTGAAGAAAAAGATGATAAGGTTCAAGAATTGACTAGTAAACAAGAAGAAGAAAGTCTAGTATATGCTGATATTGCTCCAAATAGAACTGAAGCTCAAGAAGAACTATTAAGATTAACGAAAGAATTAGAAGCTGCTAGTACTCAACAAAATATTGACTTAACTTCATATGAAGAGCAACAAGAAAAAGATGCTATTATCAGCTTAGATGAATTAATGAAAAAAACTAAAGTTATGTATGAAAATGATGAATTAAGTAAATACGAAGATGAAGGCAATGAACCAATAAGCCTACAAGATCTTGAAAAGAAAATGCAAGAAGCCAAAGCTGTGTTAGAAGAAGTAGAAGAAAATAAGACTCCTGAAATAATTGAAGAAATAAAAGTTGAAGATAAAAATAATGTTCATGAAGAACCAGAAAAACTAGTATTAGATGATTTTGACAGTGTTAAACCAACAACAGTTGAACAAAGGCCTATATACCAAAGCTTTAAGAGTACGCCAATTATATCTCCAGTATATGGCATAGAATCAACCGAAGAAAAATCTGGAAACATAGAATTAGAAAACACTGCTAACTATGAAAAATTAGATGAAGAAATAAGAAAAACAAATGAGTTCTTAATGACTCTAAAAGAATTAAAAAAGAATTTAGACTAAGAAGATGAAAATACATCTTCTTTTATTATTATTTTACAAAATATTATGATACAATATTTACAAGAGTATCATATGGAGGTAGTAAAATGGAAGAAATAAAAATAAGTATTTTACCAAATTATTTTTTAAGAGAAGATAAAACATTCAATTTAAAAAGTGCTCTTGAGTTTTGCGGTAGGATAGCAGGAATTTGTTATGATAAAGAAGGATTTGAACATCTCTTAAACGAGCCAATCGAAAAAACAGAAAAGAGAATAGAAAACACAATAAATAATGGTCATCACAGTGTTTATGATCATATTACTATTAACTTTAATATGAAAAATATTCCTAAAATATTAGCTATGGTAATTAACAATGAAAAAGAATATACCACAAGTGAAAAATCAGGAAGATATACTAATGTAGTAGGAAAAGAAAATTCAACTATTACTAAACTTGAAGAAGAATTATATAATAAATGGTTTCAAATTTTAAAAGAAAAAATAGAAGATAGATATAAAGATGTCTACAGTAAATTTAAAATTAAAACTCTAGCTCAAGAGAATGCTAGAAGCTTAGTAACTGTCTTTATGCCAACAGAAATGATTTATTCTACAACATTAAGACAAATTAATTATATTGCATCCTGGATGAGAGAATATATAAAAAGAGTTAAAGAAAATAATTCTTCAGACTTTGAACAAAAACTATCAAGTTCCATGGATGACTTTTGCAAAAAACTAGAAAAATTAAATGTATTAGATGAACGCTTGATGAGAAATGAAAAGCAAAGAAGCTTATCATTATTTGGTACTAATCTATCAAAAAGAAAAGAGTACTTTGGAGATGTATATTCAACAACATATAAAGGCTCATATGCTGAATATGCTCAAGCTCAAAGACATAGAACCATTGATTATCAATTAGAGATTCTAAATGAAAAAGAATATTACATACCGCCAATAATAACAGATGATAAAGATTTGACAGCTGAATGGCTAAAGGATATGGAAAAAGTTAAAGACTTATACCCAATAGGAGAATTGGTACTAATTAGTGAAATGGGTAAATACGAAGACTTTATTTTAAAATGTAAAGAAAGGTTATGTACTGGTGCCCAACTTGAAATTATGGAGCAGACTAAAAAGACCCTTTTAAAATATCAACAAGCAACAAAAAATACCGATAGTCCTATAACTAAAAATATTTCTAATTACATGAGAGGAGCTAGATGTACATTTAAGGATTTTAAATGCCCAATGGACTGCAAATTCAAGGAAGGGAAACTATTAAATAGAAAAATATAGTTAGTGCAAAAGCTACTCTTTTTAATTGAAAACATATAACACTTATGTTATAATATGACGGAAGGGGGAATAGATATGAAAAAGATAATTTTAATGCTAATATGCCTACTTTTAATAACAGGATGTTCAACAAGTAGTATAACTACATCAACTAAAGGTCTAGCTCAAAAAGCTGTCAAAGCTACTACAGTAAAGCAAGTATCTAAAAATGAAGAAGTTAAGGATGTAGAAGTTGAAGTTATAAGTAATGATAGTAATACTGATAATAGTGATGAGGCAATTATTAAGCAGTTTGAATCAGTAGAAGAAGACATTAAAAGTGTTGATAATACTAATATTGATGAAAGTCTAGAAAAGAAGTTAAAAAAGAACTTTATTATTTTAACTGACTTTATATTTTATGATGGAAAAATTAATGGCAAAACATTTAATGAGTTAAGTGATGAAGCTAAAGCTAAAATTCTTTTAATATATGAACGAATTGATAATAAAATAGAAACATTATTTCCAAATTACAAAGAAGAGATAAGAAAGTCTGCTAATAAAGCGTATAATAATATTAAAGAAGGTATAGCAAAACTAAAAGAAAAATACATAGAAAAAGTTGGCGATGAGACTTACGAAAACACTATGAAAATATATGAAGAAGATAAAGAAAGATTAAAAGAATCTTATATGCCAATAATAGAAAAAGCAAGAGAAAGAACATTTGAATTAAAAGATAAAGCCGAGTCATGGTATAAAAAGTTTAAAGAGGAAAATGAATAATGAGAAGTGTTGGAGTATTAACGTTAGGTTGTAAAGTAAATACATATGAAAGTGAATATGTAATTAATTTATTAAAGAATAATAATTATGAAATAAGATCTTTTAATGATCCTTGTGATGTATACATAATTAATACTTGTACAGTTACAAATACTAGTGATATTAAATCTAAAAAGATGATAAGAAAAGCCATCTCTAATAATCCAGAAGCTTGTATAGTAGCCATGGGTTGTTTTATTGAAGCCAATAAAGATTATAATATAGAAGGACTAGATATTGTAATTGGTAATAAAGATAAAAATAAAATAGTAGAGCTTTTAGATGAGTATTTTTCTAAAAAAGAAACCATTAAAAGATTATACAGTAAAATCCCTCAAGAATTTGAAGATATGTATATAGAAGACTTTCCAGGTAGAACAAGAGCCTTTGTAAAGATTCAGGATGGTTGTGAAAACTTCTGTAGTTATTGCATAATTCCTTTTGTTAGAGGAAAATGTCGTAGTAAAGACTTTAATAAAGTATTAGAAGAAGTAAAAGCTCTAGTAAAAAATGGTTATAAAGAAATAGTTCTAACGGGAATTCATACTGGTAATTATGGAATAGATCTTAATACCAACTTTGCCTCTCTTTTAAAAGAATTAGTAAAGATAGAGGGCTTAAAACGTCTTAGAATTTCATCAATAGAAATAACTGAATTAACAGATGAAGTCTTAGACATTATAAAAGAAAGTAATGTTATTGTTGATCATCTTCACATTCCACTTCAATCAGGAAGCAAAACAATTTTAAAATTAATGAACCGTAAATATGATATAGATTATTTTTATAAAAAACTAGAAAAAATAAGATCTATTCGTAAAGATATTGCTATAACGACTGATATAATAGTAGGTTTTCCAATGGAAGATGATGAACTATTTAATGAAACATTAAAAACTGCTAAAGAATTTGCTTTTGCCAAAATTCATGTCTTCCCATACAGTGAAAGAAAAGGTACTAAGTCAGCAACTTTTGATAATAAAGTAGAACCATCCATCAAAAAAATGCGGGCAAGAGAACTACTTAAATTATCTAAAGAGCTTGAAATAGCTTATGCTAACAAATTTATTGGTAAAGAATTAGAAGTATTAACAGAAGAAGTAAAAGATGGTAACACTTATGGACATACTAGTAATTATCTACATGTAAAGATTAATAGAGAATTACCTAGAAATAACTTTGTAACAGTAAAAATAAAAGAATTAGATTACCCATATCTAATAGCCGAATAACAAAGGAGATATCCATGTCAGTATATATAAAAGGACATTATATTAGAAGTATTTACCAGAATGCCAATGGATATAACATTGGCATTTTTAAAGTTAGTGATACAGATAATGAAAAACTTGCTGATTATCTAAATAACACTATCACTTTTACTGGATACTTTGCTGAATTAAATGACGTAGATACATATATATTTTATGGACAGTTAGTTAATCATGAAAAATATGGAGAACAATTTCAAGTAGAAAGCTATGAACGATCAAAACCAGAAGAAAAAGATTCCATTGTTGAATTTTTAACTAGTGGACAATTTAAAGGAATTGGTGAAAAAAAGGCCAAAGCAATTGTTGATGTCTTAGGAAAAGATACCTTAAAAATAATATTAGAAAATAAAGATAGTCTAATTTTAATACCTGGCATAACTCATAAAAATATTGAAACTCTTCATAGTAAATTAAAAGAGTATGAGGCAAGTTATGAGACTATAATATATTTACAAAACATTGGTTTTTCAAATAAAGACTCTATGATTATATATAATTATTATAAAAATAATACTAAAAAAATAATAGAAGAAAATATTTATGATCTAGTAAAAACAATTAGTAACTTAACATTTAAAAAAATTGATAAAATTGCTTTAAGCATGAATATAGATAAATTATCTCCTATTAGAATAAAAGCTGCTATACTCTATATAATGGATGAAGTAAGTAACTTATATGGACACTGCTACTACAAAAAAGATGAACTTCTAACTACATTACCCAAAATATTATCATCATCTGTTGATGAAGAACTATTTGATAAAATCATAAATGAATTACAACTAGATTTAGATGTAGTAGTAAAAGAAGATAAATACTATCTAACAAAAATGTATGAAGCAGAAACTTTAATTGTTAAAAGATTTAGACTTCTAGCTAATACACCTGATTTAAAAAAGAAAAATATAGATGCTAAAATAAAAGAGTTAGAACAGATACTTGATATTAACTATAATACTGATCAATTAGAAGCCATAAAAAGTAGTTGCCTAAAAAGTTTTCTAATAATAACTGGCGGTCCAGGCACAGGAAAAACAACTATTATGAGAGCCATAATAGAACTATATAGAACCGTAAATAAATTATCAATTGAATCCCTACTGAATAAAGTAGCCCTTTTAGCTCCAACAGGAAGAGCTGCAAAAAGAATGAGTGAGACATCTCTTTTAAAAGCCTCAACCATTCATAGATTTTTAAAATGGCAAAAAGAAACTAATAAATTTCAAGTAAATGAGTACAATAAAAGTAAAGTTGAATTAGTAATAATTGATGAAGCAAGTATGGTTGATACTTACTTAATGGCAAGTCTCTTAAAAGGCTTATCTGCTAACTGCAAAATAATTTTAGTTGGTGATGATCATCAATTACCATCTGTTGGACCTGGTCAAATACTAAGAGATTTAATAAAATCAGGAAAACTACCAATAGTAGAACTAAAAGAACTATATCGTCAGGGAAAAGATTCCAATATTTTATCCCTAGCTTATGATATTAGAAATAAAACACTAAATAAAGATGTTTTCAATAAAGATGAAGACCTAACTTTTATAGAATGCGATAGTAATAATATTCTTAAAAATATTATGGAAGTATCTAATACTTATAAAGATTTATCTTATAAAAAATTTCAAATCCTCTCTCCAATGTATAAAACCTATATAGGTATTGATAATATTAATGATAATATTCAAAAAGTATTTAACCCAAAATCTAAAAATAAGAAAGAAATTAAAGTACTAGATACAATTTTTAGAGAAGGCGACAAAGTAATTCAACTAACAAATATGCCAGAAGAAAATGTATATAATGGTGATATAGGGATTATAGAAAGAATCACCACATCTCCTAAAAAAGAGATCTATATTGATTACGATGGCAATACAGTTAAATATACTCCTGCTAATTTTTCAAACTTTCGTCTAGCTTATTCTATATCAATTCATAAGTCTCAAGGCAGTGAATTTGATGTTGTTATAATGCCAATATCAAGAATATATAATAAGATGCTATATCAAAAATTAATATATACAGGCATAACAAGATGTAAGAAAAAATTATATTTAATAGGTGAGATATCTTCTCTTGATTTTGCTGTTAAAAATAAAAAAGATGATATTAGAAGAACTACTATCAAAGATTTTTTAATTAATGGTATAAAATAATTTTAAAATAATCATAATAAAACTAGAGGTGATAATTTTGGAAAAGAAAACAAAAAGATATATGACTTTAGCCATCTTAGGCGGAATGGGAGTAGCAGGGTATATATACATGAAAAAAAATCCTGATCTTCTATGTCAGATGAAAGAAATGACAAAAGACATGGCTAAAAAA
The DNA here is from genome assembly GCA_934163035.1 of uncultured Bacilli bacterium. Taxonomy (GTDB): domain Bacteria; phylum Bacillota_I; class Bacilli_A; order RF39; family UBA660; genus CAG-877. The sequence goes on from CAKPJX010000004.1 coordinate 92,052, forward strand.
ACATACGAAAAACTAGAAGATATGGAATAAAAAATATTTATTTAATAGAATGGGAGATTTATTTGTATAATTTACAAGCAAATTTTCCATTTTTATTTTCCTAAGTTGTTGTAAAAGAATAATATTAATGATATAATCACAAGCAATGGGGAATGTAGTATGAATAATAGTATAAAGAAATTTTTAAATATTTTAAGTAGCTTAGTGATGAAAAAAAGTCATAGTTTTATCACAAAAGAGTCGCCTGATGTTAAAAATACTATAATAGATAAATCTCTAAAAGAAGAGTCAATTAAATCAGAGATATTGCAACCTTTAGAACCAGAAAAAGAAGAATATAAAGCGAATATCTATCCTATATCAAATAATATTTTAAAACAAGATGATGATGAAATAATTTCTGAGATAACATCAGAGGTAACACCTTTTAGTGCTATTAGTGGCCCAGAATATTATCAATTCGTTTTAGATTATCTAGCAACGGATGGTTATTTCAATGAACTTGGAAATGCTCAAATGTTAAAATGGGATTTTGAATTTCTAAGCAAAGTTGGTAAAATAATTAATAGATTATATGGTAAAAGAATAATTAATATAACCAAGGATAGTTCAGTCATATTAGCTACCTTAGTAGCAGAAGCTGCAATTTATGCTTTAATTAATGAAAAAAATCAAGTTGGTCCAGTAGAAATATTAAATAGTATAAAAAACTGGACGCAATATTTAAGTCTCACCGATAAAATAAATATTTTTGATACTGTATGTAGAGAAACAGATTGTACTTACCATCCATATCATAAAAAAGAAGATAAGAAAAGAGGCAAAATATTAATATTTGAACCTAAAGACAAGCGTTTATAGTATGTCTTTTCTTTTGTCAAAAAAAGTAAACAAGAGTTGAAAAAAAATAAACCATTGGATATAATAACATATAGTTAGATATTAGGAGTGATAAGAATGGCATTAAAATATGATGATTCATCGATTAAAATCTTAGAGGGACTAGATGCTGTAAGAAAAAGACCTGGAATGTATATTGGTTCTACTGACAAAAGAGGCTTACATCATTTAGTATGGGAAATTGTAGATAATTCTATTGATGAAGCTATTAATGGTTTTGGAGACTACATAAAAATAGTAATTCATAAAGATAAATCAGTAAGTGTAGAAGATCATGGTCGTGGTGTTCCAACAGGAATGCACTCATCTGGAAAGTCAACGCCAGAAGTTATCTTTACTGTACTACATGCCGGTGGTAAGTTTGAAAGTGAAGGCTATAAAGTATCTGGTGGATTACACGGAGTTGGTTCAAGTGTTGTTAATGCCTTATCAAAATATATGGAAGTAACCATAAGAAGGGATAAAGCTGAGTACTACATAAGATTCGAAAATGGCGGCCATGTAGCAGTACCTCTAAAAAAAATAGGTACAACTAATAAGACTGGTACCACTGTAAGATTTTTACCAGATGATGAAATTTTTACAACTACTAATTTTTCTTACACAACTATCTGTGAAAGAATGCAAGAGAGTGCCTTCTTATTAAAAGGTATAACAATAGAAGTAATAGATGAAGAAGATGAAAGAAAAGCAAAATTTTGTTATGAACGAGGAATAGAGGAGTTTGTCGAAGAATTAAATAAAGGTAAAACTCCACTTCATAAAGTCTTATCAATTAGTGGAACAAAAGATAAAATGGATATAGACATTGCCCTTCAATACACAGATTCCTATAATGAAAATATTGTAAGCTTTGTAAATAATGTTAAAACAATAGATGGTGGATCTCATGAAGTTGGTTTTAAAACAGCTCTCACAAAAGTCTTTAATGATTATGCCAAAAACAATAACTTTGTCAAAGGAAAAGACAAAGCTTTTGAAGGAAGTGATGTTCGTGAAGGCTTAACCACTGTTATCAGTTTAAAAATACCAGAAAGCATTCTTCAGTTTGAAGGTCAAACTAAAGGAAAACTTGGAACTCCTCAAGCAAGAGTAGCCGTTGAAAATATTGTAACAGAACAAATAAGAGTATATTTAGAAGAAAATAAATCAATTGCTACTGAAATAGTAAACAAAAGCTTAAAAAGTAAAATAGCTAGAGAAGCAGCTAGAAAAGCTAGAGAAGAATCTAGAAAGGGTAATAAGAAAAGTAACAAAGAAAGATCTTTATCTGGAAAATTAGCCCCTGCTCAAAGTAAAGATAAAACAAAAAAAGAACTATTCCTAGTTGAGGGTGATTCTGCCGGTGGTTCTGCAAAGCAAGGAAGAGATAGAAAATATCAAGCTATATTACCATTAAGAGGAAAAGTTTTAAATACTGAAAAAACTAAAGAAGATGATATCTTAAAAAATGAAGAAATAAACACTATGATATATACAATTGGTGCTGGTTATGGATCAAACTTTGATATAAAAGACTGCGAATATAACAAAGTTATTATAATGAGTGATGCCGATGAAGATGGCGGCCATATACAGTGCCTATTACTTACATTCTTTTATAGGTATATGCGACCATTAATAGAAGATGGAAGATTATTTGTAGCTCTACCACCACTATTTAAAATTCAAAGTGGTAAAAATATTGAGTATGCTTATACCGTAGATGAGATGAAAGAAAAAGCAAAAGGTAAGAAGTGTGATATTCAAAGATACAAAGGACTTGGTGAAATGAATGCCGATCAACTATGTGAAACAACAATGAAGCCAGGTAGTAGAACATTAATTAGAGTAAATATAGAAGATGCCCAGCTTGCTGAGAAAAGAGTTAGTGTATTAATGGGTGATGAAGTAGCTCCACGTAAAGAGTGGATAGATGAAAATGTAGAATTTACATTAGAAGATAATTATGAGATAAGTAAGTAGGTGTAAAAATGCCAAGAAAGAAAACAGAAACAGAAGAAGTAATAGAGAAAATATTTGACTATACCCTAGAAGATCTAATGGGAGAAAGATTTGGTAGTTATTCAAAATATATTATTCAAGACCGTGCCATCCCAGATGCCAGAGATGGCTTAAAACCAGTTCAAAGAAGAATTCTATATTCAATGTATAAAGAGAAAAATACCTATGATAAGGGCTACCGTAAAAGTGCCAAAACAGTAGGAGATGTTATCGGTAATTACCATCCACATGGTGACACTTCCATTTATGATGCTATGGTTAGAATGAGCCAGCCATGGAAAACAAGACATCCCTATATAGATATGCATGGTAACAATGGTTCAATAGATGGTGACTCTCCAGCCGCTTATCGTTATACCGAAGCTCGTCTATCAAAAATAAGTAACGAAATGCTAAGGGATATAGATAAAGATACCGTAGAATTTACTCCAAACTTCGATGATACAACAAAAGAGCCAACCGTTCTACCAGCTAGATTTCCAGCCCTTCTAGTTTATGGAACTCAGGGAATATCAGCAGGTTATGCCACAAATATTCCTCCTCATAATCTAGAAGAAGTAATAGATGCTACTATCTATAGAATTGATCACAATAATTGCGAACTAGAAGACTTAATGCAATTTGTTAAAGGACCAGACTTTCCAACTGGTGCTATTGTTGAAGGCCTAAGCGGTATTAAAGATGCTTATAAAAGTGGTCGTGGTAAAATTATCATTAGAAGTAAATATACCATAGAAGAAGACAAAGGCAAAAACTCAATTGTTATAACAGAACTTCCCTTTGAAGTAAATAAAGCCCTTTTAGTAAAAAAGATTGATGATATTAGAATTGATAAAAAAATAGATGGTATCATTGAAGTAAGAGATGAATCAGCTAGTGATATTAGAGTAGTAATTGATATTAAAAAAACAGCTAATAAAGAATTAATCATAAATTATCTTTTAAAGAATACTGATATGCAAATTAGCTATAACTTTAATATGGTATCAATTGTAAATAGAAGACCTAAACTATTAGGATTAACTGCTGCTCTTGATGCATTCATTGCTCATCAAAAAGATGTAGTAGAAAGAAGAACTAGATTTGATCTAAATCATGCTAAAGCTAGATATCATATTGTAGAAGGACTAATTAAATGTATCTCTATTCTAGATGAAGTAATTAAAGTTATCCGTGCTTCTAAAAATAAACAAGATGCTAAAGATAACTTAGTTAAAGAATTTGATTTTACTGAAGAACAAGCAGAAGCTATTGTTGTATTAAGGTTATATAGCTTAACAAATACAGATGTTGTTGCTCTAGAAGAAGAAAAAGAAAAACTTGAAAAAATTATTGCTGGACTAAGTTCTATTCTAGAAAGTGACCAAGTCCTAAAATCAGTTATGAAAAAAGATCTAAAAAGTGTTAAAAAAGATTATCCAACTCCACGTATTACAGAAATAAAAGAAAAAATAACTGATATAAAAATAGATACTAAAGATATGATTCCAAAAGAAGATACAGTTGTTTTAGTAACAAAAGATGGTTATATAAAAAGGACTTCATTTAGAAGCTATACAGCTTCAAATCCAGATGATTTAACTATAAAAGAAAATGATTATATTATAGGTCTATATGAAATGAATACAACAGATACCTTGCTTATCTTTACGTCAAATGGTAATTACTTACATATACCAGTTCATATTATTCCAGATCTAAAATGGAAAGATATGCCTAAGCACGTTAGTAATATAATTGAATTATCACCAGATGAATCCGTAATATCAGCAATACCTGCCTATTCATTTGAAAGCAATAAAAATGTTATAATCGCAACAAGAGAAGGTATCATAAAACGTACTAAGTTAAAAGATTTCCAACTGCAAAGGTATTCTAAACCAATTAGTTGTATGAATATAAAGAAAACGGATAAAGTAATAGCTGCTTTCTTAGAAGAAAAACCAGTCCTATTTTTAACAACAGATTCTGGATATGGTCTAAGCTTCCAAGCTGAAGAGGTACCAGTAATAGGTGTAAAAGCTAAAGGTGTAAAAGCTATAAAATTAAAAGATGATTATTTAGTATCTCTAAATCAATATAATCCAAAAAGTGATGAGTTTATATCTATAATTACAAGTAAGGGTACAGGAAAAAGAGTAAGATTAAATGAGTTTGAGATATCAACTAGAGCAAGAAGAGGATTACAAGTAATACGAGAAGTAAAAACTAATCCATATACAATTCTAAAAACATTTATAACTGAATCTAAAAACTATATTGGCCTAAAAAATGCTGATATAAATACCATAAAATTAACAGAACTGCCAATAAATGATAGACATTCAACAGGTAGTCAAATATCTAAACATGATTTAACAGATGCCTTTATCGTAAAAACACTAATAAGAGCTCCAAAAGAAGAAGTTGAAGTATTAATGGCAGAAGAAAAAGTGGTTCCCAAAAAAGATAATATATCACTAAAGGAGATAGATGATCGTCTAATGACAATAGATGACTTCCTAAATTAGCAATGGAAAATAAAAAAGATAAAATTGATTATTATAAGTTAAATGAATATCTAAATAACTATTGTCTAGCTATGGAAAAAAGTGACTTTCTACATAACGTAGATTATTATTATGACTTAACTTCAAAGCTTTTTGGCTTTCTATATACTAAATTGCCTTCATACGGATTACAGCCTGATACAAAAGAAGAAAAACAAAAACATTTATCAATACTAGAAACACTAGATATAGTTAATGAGTATATTGAAAAACAAATGCCTGAATATAAAGATAGCTTCATTAATTCAATGCAAGATGGCACAATTAATATAGTGGCTGATCCAGAAAATGAAGACACATCTTTGGGTGATCGTTCGGGAATTGATGAAGAGCGTCACAGATTTGTCAATGCCATATTAAAGCATAATAGTGACGATCCTAGAACAATTATACATGAGTTTGTTCATAATCTGAACTTGACTGATCAAAATTCACTGTCCAGAAAATATATCACTGAAGGCATCTCCATTTATTTTGAAATTGATATGGCAAATTTTATGCTAGACAAGGGTTATGATCCAAAAGATGTTTTTCAAGATAGATTATATAGACTAACAGATTTATGTTATGCTACTAGTGATATGATTAAAATTTTTCCTATATTGCTTTGTTATGAAAAACTCGGACCAATCACAGATGAAAGTTTTAAGGATATGGAAAAATTAAAAATAAAACCGCGTCCCAAAACAGAGGAAGACTTTTATGGTCGATTTATAAATAGCTCTGAAATATTATTAAAAGAATCATCAATTGATCCATTAAAGGAATTTGGTTATGTAATTGGTACTCTTCTTGCATACTATGCTATAGATCAAAAAGATGAAGAATTTCATCAAAAAATGTTAAATTTAAATAAAATGGCCACTACTGATATTTTTCCTGATATGTTAAAGTATTTAGGACTAGATATAGCAAATGGTAAAGAGTTGCGTGAAAAACTATCAGTACCATTAGAACATGAGATGCAAAGAATAAGTCAAAACCTAAATAAAAAATCTGCAAATAAGAAGGGATAATTGTCAAATAGTGTGTGTAGACACAAATAAGTGATAATTATTTAAGTAGTCAATGCAATTATGCATTGGCT
>CAKPJX010000005.1 GCA_934163035.1 uncultured Bacilli bacterium
AGCGGATGATGGGAATCGAACCCACGTAGTCAGCTTGGAAGGCTGAGGTTCTACCATTAAACTACATCCGCATAAATACTTTTAATCGAACCCCAGTCTAAATTTCCGATAACTTTGGTCGACTAATTAAGTAGACATTTTTAATTATACTATAAAACTAGCGTTTGTCAACACTTTTTTTAAATTTTTAGGGCCACATAAGAAATACCATAAACAACCAATCAAAAAAACAACTTCAATTACATAATATTATATAGGTGATATAATGGGAAAATTCGTTATAGATTTAATTAGTAATTATGGATACATAGGAATGTTTTTAGGAATGGTTTTGGAAGCTGTAATAATTATTATTCCATCTGAGGCAATCCTAGCCACTGGGGGCATTTTAGCCGGTCAAAAAGTCTTTAGTTTCTTTGGTGCCTTTATAACAGGACTTTTAGGTAGTGTCTTTTGTGCCATAGTAATATATTTTATGGGATATTTTGGTGGACAACCATTTGTAAAAAAATATGGAAAATATTTCTTTATGAAAGAAGAAGATTTACAAAAATCAGACTCTTGGTTTAATAAATATGGTTTATTTGCCGCTTTAATAGGCAGAAACTTTCCCATTATTAGAACTCTAATCTCTCTACCAATAGGTATAATGCGCTTATCATTCACAAAGTTTTTAATATATACAACCATTGGTTCAATGCCCTGGACCTTCGTCTTTATTTACTTAGGATACGCCCTAGGTAACAATTGGGTCATAATAACAAAATACATATCAAAATTAAAAGTTCCAATAAGAATACTAATAATAATTATAGTTATCAACTATTTTTATAAAAAAATTAAGGCTAAAAAATCAAAATAACAAACGTAACAATAGAATAATAAAATAGTAAGGCTAAACAACATTTCTAGAAAATAGATAAAATTAATAAAACCTCTAGTTTTTTTTATAATTGTGTGTTATAATTTCAAACGTCGTAAAAAAGAGGTGTACAATTATGAATAAGAGAAATGTTGCTATTATAGCACATGTAGATCATGGAAAAACAACTTTAGTTGATGAAATATTAAAAACATCTGGAATGTTTAGAGATAATGAAGATGTAAGTAATATATCCATGGATTCTAATACATTAGAAAAAGAGCGTGGTATCACAATTTTAGCCAAAACAACAGCCTTAGATTATAAAGGTGTAAGAATAAATATTCTAGATACTCCAGGACATGCTGACTTTGGTGGAGAAGTAGAAAGAATTATGAACATGGTAGATGGTGTTTTATTAGTAGTAGATGCCTATGAAGGACCAATGCCACAAACAAGATTCGTTTTAAAAAAAGCTTTTGCAGCTAAAGTAAAACCAATAGTTGTTATTAATAAGGTTGATAAACCAAGTGCTAGATGTAAACAAGTTTTAGATGAAGTTCTAGATTTATTTATAGAGCTAGGTGCTGATGATGAACAGCTAGACTTTAAAGTAGTATATGCATCTGCTATAAATGGAACTTGTTCTTTAAGTGATAATCTAGAAGATCAAACTCCTGGCTTTACTGAAGTACTTGATACAATACTAGAAGAGATACCAGCTCCAAAAGGAGACAAAAATGAACCATTACAATTCCAACCAGCTCTATTAGATTACAATGAATTTGTTGGTAGAATAGGTATTGGAAGAGTACATAATGGAACAATCAAGACAGGTCAAATGGTAACATGCTGTCGTCTAGATGGAAGTACAAAACAATTCCGTATTCAAAAACTATTTGGTTACTATGGCTATCAAAGAGTTGAAATAGAAGAAGCTGAGGCTGGTGATATCGTTGCTATAGCAGGACTTGCCGATATATCTGTAGGAGAGACAGTTTGTAACAATGATAATATCATACCACTACCTCAATTACATATAGATGAACCAACTCTTCAGATGACTTTTGGTACCAACTCATCACCATTTGTTGGAAGAGATGGCAAGATTGTAACAGCAAGAAAAATAGAAGAAAGACTTATTAAAGAAACTCAAAAAGATGTAAGTCTAAAAGTTAGCCAAGCTACTAATGAATCATTCTTAGTTAGTGGTCGTGGTGAACTACACTTAGGAATTTTAATAGAAAATATGCGCCGTGAAGGTTTCGAACTAGAAGTAAGCAAACCAAGTGTTATTATAAAAGAAATTGATGGTCAAAAATATGAGCCATATGAGGAATTACAAATTGAAGTTCCAGAAGAATCCGTTGGAGCAGTAATTGAACAACTAGGTAACAGGGGAGCTAAAATGGAAAGTATGACTAACTTTGAAAATCAAGTTAGATTGCTATATACAATTCCATCTCGTGGACTAATTGGTTTTTCAACAGAATTCATGACCCTAACAAAAGGTTATGGTATTATAAATCATACATTTAAAGAATATCAGCCATATGAAAATATTACAGTAGGTGAGAGAAAACTAGGTGTTTTAGTTTCTATGGAAAATGGTCAATCCACCGCTTATTCAATTGGTAACTTAGAAGATCGTGGTGTAATGTTTATTGAACCAGGTACAGAGGTCTATGAAGGTATGATAATAGGTGAATGTAATAGAGATAATGACTTAGCTGTAAATGTTGTTAAAGGAAAACAATTAACAAACACTAGAGCAGCAGGATCTGATCATACAGTTGTCTTAAAGCGCCCCCGCCCAATTACTCTAGAATATGCTCTAGACTATATTAATTCTGATGAATTAGTAGAAGTAACACCACACTTTATTCGTATTAGAAAAAGAATTTTAAATACAGAAGAAAGAAAAAAATTTGATGCTCGTAACAAAAATAACTAGAAATAGTTATTTTTTTCTTGGCTATTTTTAATACATTTGCTATAATTATCTTAAGAATAGAGGTGGACATATTATGGTAGGACAAAATAATAATCAAGTTAATCAACAATTAACTAAGGAAGAACTTACTAAAACACAAGTCTTAAACTTAACAGATCTTGAAAATGTAGCAAAGTATGAGAAAAAAGTTAGTAAAAAACCAGCTCTTATATTAGCTGTTATAGGTATGCTATGTATTTTTTCTGGTTTCACTTATATGGGAATAGCAAACGTCATGAATAAAAGCCCTGAAACTGGTAAGTCAGCAGTATATAGAAAAGAAGTTCCAGAAGAGAATGACAATACTATAACGTGTAATTATAGTCAATTAGGAAATGCTGATGGAACAGACATGGTTGTTAAAATGAAACTTAACTTAGAAGATGGTAAACTACAAAATTATGAAAAAACTATGACTGTAATGCCTACTGAAGGTAATGAAGCTGTAGGTATGCCAACAATTCAAGTATTATTACCAGCATATCAAGCCTTTGAACCAATGCTAATACCTGGTTATACAATAAAATCATTACCAGAAAAGACTGGATTTAAGACCGAAGTAAAAATAGATTTAACTCAACTTGATGTTACATTATTAACTGCTCATCAAGCAAATGTTTCAACTAAAGTTGAATTTAGTCTAAATGATACAAAATCAATGATAATGACGAAAGCCTCAACACTTGGATATCTTTGTCAATAAATAAAAATAAGCATCAACAATAAAAGTTGATGCTTTTATATATAAAATAAAAACTGCATCCAATTATGCAGCTTTTTGATTCTTTAATGCAGTTCTCTTTTCTCTAGTAGACATTCTAACTTTACTACCGTCATCTAATCTAACAACTTGTAAATTTAGATTTTGTCTAGCCTTGCTAGCATTTCTAGCATGAGATCTATTATTTTTAACATTACCGACTCTATTTGATACATTAACTGCCATGTTAACTCCTCCTTCGTCCTTTTTCTTTCTGCTTAATAACTTTAACATAAAAAAAATAGAAAGTCAAACAAAACCATAAGTTTTGTAAGTACTTTAATAGAATTATTAAAAAATAATTGTATTATATTAATAAATAGCCCCAATATTAATAAAATAGTCACTTTTATTTTTAGTTGACAATTTTTATGATAAAATAACATTAGAGGAGGTATTATTCATGTATATTCCATTATTTAATAAAACAAATTATACACTTTTATCTAGCCTTTTAAAGATAGACGATTTAATTAACTATGCTAAAAAAAATAATATCTCAAGTATATCCATAACTGATACTAATATGTATGGCACTATGGAATTTATCAAAAAATGTAAATCTGAAAATATAAAGCCAATAATAGGGCTTCATGCATTATTAGATTCATTTTCTATAGTATTATATGCTAAAAACTACAATGGTTATAAAAGTTTAATAAAATTATCGACTATTCAAAATGAACGACAATTAACTATAAATGATTTAAAAGATAATAATTGTGACTTAATAGGAATAGTACCTTATGAGTTTTTAAGTAGTTATGATGAATTACTAACTATATATAAAGACATCTATATAGGATATAAAAATAAAAAAGAACAAAGTGAGGCTTTATCAAAAACAAAAAATATAGTTTTCTTTAGAGAAACATTATATATAAATAAAAATGATTCTAAAATCCTACCTTATTTATATAGAATAAGAGATGGTAAAACAATAAGTGATGATATTATATATGATGTAGAAGGTCATGAATTAGTAATAGAAAATATAAATGATTTAACTGATAATGATGGCTTAGTAAATACTGAGAAAGTAGTAGCCTTATGTAATTTAGAATTTCCAAAACCAGAAAATCTACTTCCAATATATGAATGTGAAAATCCCCCTAAGTACTTATTTGAACTATGTAAAGCTGGCCTATCCAAGAGATTAAATGGAAAAATACCAGATACCTATAAAAATCGCTTAAGTTATGAATTAAAAACTATAAATGATATGGGCTTTGTAAATTATTTCCTAGTAGTATATGACTTTATAAAATATGCCAAGAAAGAAAAAATACTAGTTGGGCCTGGTAGGGGAAGTGCCGCTGGCTCCTTAGTAGCTTATTCTCTAGGTATAACTGATATAGATCCTATTAAATATGATCTCTTATTTGAAAGATTTTTAAACCCTGAACGAAAAACTATGCCTGATATAGATACTGACTTTCCAGATAATAAAAGAGATCAAGTAATTAACTATGTTATTAATAAGTATGGCAAAAATAGGGTATGCGGAATAGTTACATTTGGAACTATGAGTGCCAAACAAGTAATTAGAGATGTATCAAGAGTTTTAAATATTCCCATATATAAAGTTGATGGCTTATGTAAATTTATTCCAGGTTTTACTAAAGACAAGCTTCAAGACTTTTATAAGAAAAATGAATCATTCAGAGTAAGGATTGATAGTGATATAACTCTAACTAAAATGTTTAATATTGCGACTAAACTAGAAGGATTTCCTAGACACACATCATCCCATGCAGCAGGAATAGTTATGTGTAAAGTTGATCTAGATGAAGTTATTCCATTAACTGTAGGTGATGATATATATTTATCAAGTTATACTATGGAATATCTTGAAGATTTAGGTTTACTAAAAATGGACTTTTTAGGACTAAAAAATCTAACCATCATTGATAATATTTTAAATGATATAAATGATCAAACAGGAGAAAATATTGAGTTTTCTAAAATACCATTAGATGATAAAGAAACTCTAGAAATTTTTAAGACAGCTAATACTAGCGGTATCTTTCAATTTGAATCTAGTGGCATGAGAAATTTTCTTCGTCGCTTAAAACCATCAACATTTGAAGATATATTTGCTGCTATAGCACTTTTTAGACCAGGTCCAGCTATAAATATAGATAGTTACATAAAAAGAAAAAATGGTGAAGAAAAAGTAACATACCTAGATCCGACATTAGAACCAATTCTAAGAAATACTTATGGTATCTTAATTTATCAAGAACAAATAATTCAACTTGCTAATATATATGCAAACTACTCATTAGGAGAAGCAGATATTCTAAGAAGAGCCATGAGTAAGAAAAAACTAGAATTACTAAAAAGTGAAGAAGAAAAGTTTATTACTAAAAGTATAAACAATCATCATACAAGAGAATCAGCTAAACATATTTTTGACCAAGTGTTGAGTTTTGCTGGATATGGATTTAACAGATCTCACTCAGTTGCTTACTCCATTATTGCCTATAAAATGGCTTATTTAAAAGCTCATTATAAAACAATCTTCTTTGCCAATTTATTGACCAATGCAATAGGTAGTGAAACAAAGACCTACGAATATATAATAGAAGCTAGATCAAATAAAATAGAAATAGAAAAGCCAACTATCAATGAGAGCGATACTAGATATATAGTTAAAGATAATAAAATAATTTATCCACTATCAAATATAAAATCAATTGGAGCAGCAATCTGTCAAACTATAAAAAAAGCTAAAGAAGGTGGCTCCTTCACAGATATTTATGATTGCTTTAGTAGACTATATATTGCTGGAGTAGGTAAAAAATCAATAGAAACACTTATTCTAGCAAATGTTTTTAGAGAATTTAATTACAATAGAAAAACCCTAATATATAATCTTGATAATTTATTTAACTATGCCTTTTTAACAAAAGATATAGATCCATCACTAGTTATAAAACCAGACATAGAGTATCAAGAAGAATATAAAACTAATTACATTTTAGAAAAAGAAAAAGAAGTATTTGGCTTTTATCTATCAGCGCATCCAACAACTATCTATATAAAAGAAAACCCTTATTGTATAAAACTAAATGAAGTTGAAAAATATTTTTCAAAGAAAGTAGATACTCTAATTCTTATTGATAAAATGAAAATAATTAATACCAAGAAAAATGATAAAATGGCTTTTGTTACTGGTAGTGATGAAACATCTACCATGGAATATGTTCTATTCCCAAGAGTATATAATGAAAATGTAGATATAAGATCAGGAGATGTTATTAAAGTAAGAGGAACTGTGGAAAGAAGACAGAATGAATATCAAATAGTAGTCGAAAAAATAAAGAAGTTGTCAGGAGAAGAATATGAAGAAGAATAAAGAGCAGGCATATAAAGTAACTTGTATAATTTTAATTATTGATCAAATATTAAAAAATATTGTAAAAACAAAGATGTCACTAAATCAAGAAATAGTATTAATAAAGAACTTTTTCTCTATCAATTACTTAAAAAATACAGGCGCGGCATTTTCTATTTTGACTAATCAAACTCTTATTTTAATAATAATAAGTTTCATAATAATTTTTGTTTTAGATAGGTTTCTCACAAAAGAAAAGAATTTAAATAATCTTTCAGTAATATCAATCGGCTTAATCCTAGGAGGAATTTTTGGTAACTTACTTGATAGAATACTTTATAAGGGTGTTATAGATTATCTATCTTTTAGAATCTTTTCATATAACTTTCCTGTCTTTAACTTTGCTGATATGGCTATAACGATAGGAACATTTTTACTACTATTTAACATGGTTAAAGAAGATATACAGAATAAAAAACTTGACAAGAAAGGTGTTAAGTAGTAGTATACAAACAATATAAATTAATTTGTATAAAAAGCTGTATTTTGTACAATTCACGGAAAAAAACATATCATTTCGCGTAAAAATACACTTTTTTATAAATATTCTGCTAGAATAACAACTATTGCTTTTTAGTTGAGCATTGTTAATGAACTCAACAATTAATTAGGAGGTATTATTATGTCTAATGAAATTAAAACTAAAAAGGGATTACCAAGTGTAGAACAGCCATGGTTAAAATACTATGATGGTGAATTTAAAAAAGAAGATATTCCAGATATGTCAATATATCAATTTGCAAAAAAGTATATCAAAGGAAAAGAAAATCAAACAGCTCTTGATGTAAGAATGGGAAAGAATGATTTTAAAAGAGGTATAAAGACACCTTATAAAACATTATTTGACAGAATAGAGACAAGCGCCAAATCATCTAAATTAATAGATATTAAAACAGATGAAATAGTGCCAATCATATTACCAAATATTCCAGAAGCAAGAGTTATGATGTATTCTAATAGTATATTAGGTGCGACATCATACCCAATGTCACCCTTTATAGCACCTAATCAATTAGATTCAATCATAAGAGAAAATGAAATTAAAAATTTGGTAATATTTACACCATTCTATGAAAGATATAAGAATGTTTTAGAAAATGCTAATCTTTCAAGTATAATTACAGTTGATGGCACTGAGTCACTTCCATTTATCTTAAGGAAATTAGCAAAAAGACAAGTTCCAAAGGTAACTGGTGAAAATATAATACCATGGGAAGAATATATGTCATTTTCAAAATCATTACTATCTTCACCTGAACCATATTATAGAGATGGTCATATAGCTACCATAATAGGAACTAGTGGTACAACAGGTACACCTAAAGGCGTAATGCTAACCGATAAAAACGTAAATGCTGTAGCAGTTACATACATAAATAGCAAAATACTTGAAGGAACATTTTGTGATGCACTAATTCCATCAATTTCATATGGTTTATCAATGATGCATTATGAAACTGCTAAAGGTAATAAAACATATTTAATACCAGAATTGGTATCTGATAATATTGATAAATTATTCATGGCCTTAAAACCAGACAGTTTTGCTGGTGGACCAATACATGCAATAAATCTAGCTAGGAGTAAGAATTACCAAGAAGGTAAGGTTCCACATGTAAAAGAGTTTGCAAGTGGTGGAGCAACATTACCAAAAGAGGTAGAAAAAGAATTAAATGGTGTATCAGAAGGTTATTCTGAAAATGGCGTATACAATCCAAGAATAGTTGTTAGACCAGGATATGGATTAACTGAAAATGTAGCCTTAGGTAGCTATAACAAACCAGGAGCATATAGTTTTGGCAGTATAGGTATTCCTTTTCCATATGAAAATGTAGGAATATTTAAACCTGGTACTGATGAAGAATTGACATATAATGAACTTGGTGAAATATGTATAAGCGGTCCATGTGTTATGGCAGGATACTTAAATAATGAGGAAGAAACTAATGAAGTAATAAAATATCATGCTGATGGAGAAAGATGGATTCATACAAAGGATATAGGTTATATGACTCCAGATGGACATCTATACCATGTTGATAGAATAAAAAATATATTTATGAGGAGTGGATTCAATGTCCATCCATCTAAAATAACTGAGTTTATAGATTGCCTACCAGATGTTAAAGAAAGTATTGTAGTAGGTGTAGAACATCCAGATGAGCAATGTGTTCCAGTAGCTTTCATTGTTCCAGAAAATAATGGAAAGTCAATCGAAGAAATAGAAGAAAATGTAAAAAAAGAATGTTCTGAATCTTTAGAAGCATGTTCAGTACCATATGATTACGTATTTGTAGATCAAATACCAATTAACTTAGGCGGTAAAATAGATAAAAACAAAATACTACAAAAGGCTAATATAGATTTTACGAAAAACTCAAGAGTTCCAAATAAAAGCATAAATTTCAAACAAGAGTGATATATCAACTCTTGTTTTTACTATAGAAAATAACCATCTTTACTACTAAGAAAAATAATGATAAAATAAAAATAAATAAAGGTTGGTGAAAGTTGTGATTAATGTAGTTTTTTCCTCATGTTGTCTAATTTTCTTATCAATAGTAGCTGTTGTTTATTTTTCAAAAAAAAGAATGGAAAATGTAGACAATAAAATATTTACCGTTATGATTATAGTTAATTTAATAGGTATACTAATAGATATGATTGGATATATTTCATTTGCAAAACTTTCTCACACCACTTTAATAAATAGATGTATTGCTAAAGTATATGTAATATATTTTTTAACTTACGTATTTTGCCTATTTTTATACATATATAATCTTACTTTTAAAAATATTGCAAAAAATGTCAAAAAAATGATATCTGCTTTGTTGGTTGCATTATTAATAATTTTCTTATTGCCGTTAAACGTTCACATTGAAGCAAAGCGAGCATTTTCTGAGGGACCATGTGCCAACTTTGCATACGCCGTAGGAATTATTCTTCTGATTTTAATGATTATCTTCTTATTTATTGGCAGGAAAAAGCTTAAATCATACATCCCCCTATTGGTATTTGTTGGTTCAACCTTATTGACAGCTATAATTCAAAAAATATCTCCAGAACTAACTCTAATGCTGTTATCAAATACCATAGTAACATTTATAATGTACTTTACAATTGAAAATCCAGATATGAAAATGATAGAACAATTAGAATTAGCCAAGGAACAAGCAGATAAGGCCAATCGCGCTAAAACAGAATTTTTATCCAGTATGTCCCATGAAATTAGAACACCACTTAATGCTATTGTAGGTTTTAGTGATTTTATTTTAAATGCGGAAAGCCTAGATGAAGCTAAAGAAAATGCTAAGGATATTATAAATGCTTCTAACACTTTGCTTGAAATAGTTAATGGCATCTTAGATATATCAAAAATAGAATCTGGTAAACTAGAAATAATTAACTCCAAGTATAAAGCCTATGATACCTTTGAGAGCCTTGCTAAATTAATAATGCCAAAGATGCAAGAAAAGGGACTAGATTTTACTTACTATATAGCCAAAGACCTTCCGGATACTTTATATGGAGACCATGCCAATATTAAAAAAGTCGTTACTAATTTATTGAGTAATGCTGCTAAATATACAGAAAAAGGATTTGTCAGATATGAAGTAAACTGCGTAAATGATAAATATTCTACAAAACTAATTATCTCAGTAGAAGATTCTGGAAGAGGAATAAAAAAAGATAACATAGACAAACTATTTAATAAATTTGAGCGCCTAGATGAAGATAGAAATACAACAATAGAAGGAACCGGACTAGGTCTTGCTATTACGAAGCAGCTAGTGGAATTAATGAATGGAAAAATTGTAGTACATACAATCTATGGGAAAGGCTCAAAATTTACAATTATTTTAAATCAGGAAATAACCGAAAGTATAAAAGAAGAAAAAACATCAATTCAAAAGATTGACAATCTAGCTCTAAAAAGTCTAAAAATATTAATCGTAGATGATAATACCCTAAATCTAAAGGTTACAAAAAAGATATTAAATAGATTAGGCATTAACAATGTTGATTGTACAGAAAGTGGCTTTGCATGTGTTGAAAAAATAGAATCAGGTAATAAATACGATTTAATATTACTTGATGATATGATGCCAAAAATGAATGGCAGTGAAACCTTATCTAAATTAAAAAAAATACCAGGATTTAACTCTATTGTCATAGCCCTAACAGCTAATGCTTTAACTGGAATGCGAGAAAAATATTTAAATAATGGCTTCAATGGATATTTATCAAAGCCAATTGATAAAGAAGCTCTAATTAAAGAGTTGAAGAAAACACTTATAGAATCAAATTATATTTTTACTGATACTAAAGAGTCCATAAATGACAAAGAAGAAGTAGAAGAACTTGTTGTTGATGAAAAAAGTAATGACTATGATCTTTCATATTTAAAAAAGAATAACATTGATATTGATAGATCTATAGAGTTGTTAGGAGATGTTGAAACATATAATGAGACATTAAAAGATTTTATGAGTAAACTTCAAGAACGTTTTGAAAAACTGCAGGAATATATAAAAGAATCAGACATGCCTGATTATGCTATATCTGTTCATGGGTTAAAAAGTGACTGTAAATACTTAGGTTTTACAACATTTGCTAATATTGCTTATGAACATGAAATAAAAAGTAAAGAGAATGATTTAAATTTCGTAACTAATCACTTTCAAGAACTAGTAACAGAAAAAGATAAAATTTCAACTATTGCAGAACAATACTTGTCAAAAATATAAATTTAATTAAGGGGGAAATTATGATTATATCTGATAGCTCAAATATTAGAATAGATACTTATCTAGCTGACTACTTATCATTATCAAGAAGTAAAGTGCAAAGATTAATAAAAAATAAGTTAGTTACAGTGAATGGAAAAATTGTTAGTGCTAATTATATAGTTAAAGAAGAAGATGAAATATTAGTAAATGATGATCTAAATTATGAAATAAATATTGAACCAGAAAATATTCCTTTAGATATAGTTTATGAAGATGATGATTTATTAGTTATAAATAAGGAAAGTGGTATGGTAGTACATCCAGCTCCAGGTCATTATGAAAAAACTCTTGTTAATGCCTTACTATATAGATTTGATTTACAAGGTGGTGAAAAAACAAGGCCTGGAATTGTTCATAGATTAGATAAGGATACTTCAGGCTTAATGTTAGTTGCTAAAAATGAATTTACTCATGAAAAACTATCCAAAATGATAGGAAATAAAGAAGTAGAAAGACATTACCTAGCTATTGTTGATGGTGTTATAAAAAACACATCAGGTACAATTGATGCCCCTATAGGTAGAGATCAAAATAATAGACAAAAAATGTCAGTAACAGATATAAACTCTAAAAATGCTATTACTCATTTTAATGTCCTTGAAAGATTTAAAAACAATACTTTAATTGAATGTATTTTAGAAACTGGTAGAACTCATCAAATAAGGGTGCATTTAGCATACATTGGTTATCCAGTAACAAATGATCCACTATATAATAAGAAAAAATCAACTGATTTTGGTCAAATGCTACATTCTAAAAGTATAAAATTTAAGCATCCACGTACCAATAAAGAATTATATTTTGAACAAGAACCACCAAAAGAATTTCAAAGTAAGCTAAGTGAATTAAGAGAAGCAGACTAAAATCTAGCTTCTTTTTTGTCAAGTTTACAAAGAAATAGAAGTTTAATGTTTACTACAAAAAAAACTATGATAATATAAAACTATAATACAGGTAAGTAGTTATTTAAAATAATAGAGGTGTAAAAATGAATAATGATATGAACAATAATACAAGTAACAACCTAGATAATAATATGAGCAATAATACAAGTAACAATTTAGATAACAATAATACAGGTGCCAACTCAGATAATAATGTGAACAATAATCCAAGTAGCAACTCAAATAATAATATGAACAATAATACAAGTACAAACCCAGATAGTAGTATGAGCAACAATGCTAACAGCAACACAAACAATAATATGAGCAATAGTATTAATAACTTAAATCAAAATAATCAATCTCCATCTACTACTAACAAGTCAAATAATAGTTCAATAATTAAAATAGTAGTCGTAATTGCAGTCATAGCAGTTGTATTATTAATAGGATTTAATTTATTTAAGAATATTAGTGGAGGTGGAAATAAAATGAGTGCTAACAAATATATATCTTATCTACCAAAAGATAAGTCAGAATATGATGCAATATGTACAAAGGAAAGCGATTATGGCGAAGATAACATGAAATTTTCTGAAGTAATAGGAATGAAAACCATGGACAGTCTAAAATACGTTTCATATACATTTATTAATGTAGTAGGCAGAAAAGATGGAAAAGCAATAGTTGAAAATGCAGAAAGCAAAGAAAAACTAGACGAGGTTGTTAAATTCATAGAAAAAACATCACTTGGAGTAACCGGTGAATTTAAAGATGGTGAAATGGTATTTAAATATGGTAAATCAAATTATGAATTTTCAAATGCCAATGAGTCTAAAGAATACTTCCGTACACTAGGTTATACATGTGAATAATACGCCATTATAAAATACTCTAAAAAACAAATTAATAGTTAACTGTCCAACTGTAAATAATAAAGAAAAGACCTTTTAAATAAGTCTTTTTTTTGCTATAATCAAAATAGTAGAGAAGAATAATGGAGGGTAAAACATGGAAAATGGTATTTTCTTTTCCTTGACTAGTTTAGTGTACAGTCTTCTTTTAGTTATAGTCTTTTTTTCTAAGGAAAGATACATTAGTCAAGAAAATAATATTTATAGAAAGATAATAGTTGTCAACTTAATAGGCTTATTAATAGACATCTTTTTAGCAACATATGCATCACGCTATTTAATTGGATTACATCCTAATCTAGCAATAATCATTCTAAAATTTAGACTAATTTATTTTGTTGCTTGGACTAGTCTTTTTTCAATGTACATAGTATCACTTTGTGCTAATGAACAAAAATTAGAACGAGATATTAGAATGAAAAAAACTAATATAGCACTACTAATTCTTATAATTTATTTTGTTATAGCAGCTATTACTATATTTATATTGCCACTTTATTCACATAAAAAATTAAATATGTTTTATACATATGGTCCAGCTACAACGGCAGTCTATATATTTGGTGGTATTCAATTAATTAGTTGGATAATTATAATGATTAAAAATATTAAATACGTTGTAAATAAAAAATATATCCCAATTCTATTATTCATTTTAATTGCCGTAGTAGTAACAATAATTCAAGCTAAAAATCCGGAATTAACACTAATGATTCCTCTTCAAACATTTATTACATTTCTAATGTTCTTTACTATTGAAAATCCTGATATGAAAATGATTGAAGAATTAGAAGAAGAAAAAGATAAAGCTAATAATGCCAGTATCGCTAAAACGGAATTTTTATCTAGTGTATCTCATGAAATTAGAAATCCTATAAATATAATATCTGGCCTAGCTGACGAGATAGCAACTTCGAATGATATGGAACATATGCGAGAAAATGCTAAAGATATATTGATGTCATCATCATCATTAATTACTACTGTAAATGGTATCCTAGACATCTCAAAAATAGAGAAGGGTGTAGCTCAAATAGTAAACAGTCCATATGATGTTAGACAGGTTCTAGAAGAAATTGGTAAACTATCATCATTTAACTTTAAAAATAAAAATATTGAATTTTCTTATAATATAGCTAAAGATTTACCTAAAACATTATTAGGTGACTACCTAGCTTTAAAAAAGATAATTACCAATCTTTTAAATGAGGCCTATTCAACTACCAACAATGGTTTTGTTAGATATGAGGTTAACTGCATCAATACCAGTGAAATTTCAAAACTAATAATAACTATTGAGGATAGTGGAACTGGTCTAAAAAATGATTTATTAAACAGTATATTTAAAGGTGAGGGTACAAAGGATGAAGAGGACATAGCTAAAGATTATCCTATCAACCTTATTAGTGCTAAAAGATTAACTGACTTAATGGGTGGAAAAATAATAGCTCAATCTGTTTATGGTAAAGGCTCTAAATATACAATTATAATTAATCAAAGAATTAAGAAAGAAGAGACTAAGGATACTTTAATTACTGATCTTACTTACTTAAAAATACTATTAGTTGATGATAATCCACTTAATCTAAAAGTTACTGCTAGAATGCTTCAAAGATTTAAAGCGACTGATATTACCAAAGTTGAAAGTGGTTTTGAATGTCTTGAAATAACTGAAAAAGAAAGTTATGATTTGATTTTTCTTGATGACATGATGCCTAAA
This sequence comes from uncultured Bacilli bacterium, assembly GCA_934163035.1. Lineage (GTDB taxonomy): Bacteria > Bacillota_I > Bacilli_A > RF39 > UBA660 > CAG-877. The sequence continues at coordinate 15,327 of CAKPJX010000005.1, forward strand.
ATGACAGGAGTTGAAACTTTAAAGAAGCTAAGAGAAAGACCTGATTTTAAGACCCCAGTTATAGCATTAACTGCTAATGCCATTGTAGGAATGAAAGAAAGATATTTAAAAGCTGGTTTTGATGATTATCTAGCTAAACCATTAGAAAAGGAAGAATTAGTAAAAGTGTTAAATAATGTCTTAAATGGAGAAACTGAGAAGGATGAAAATATAACACCACCATCACCAGATGAAGTTATCCCAGTTGAAGAAAGCGTTGAAGAAATACTAAATATCAATAATAAAAATATTGCTCCAATTGAATTTGATGATTCAACAGAAGTTCTTGATCTAGATGAAAAGCCAAACTATGACTTAAATTATTTAAAAAGAAATGGCTTTAATATAGATAGAGCCCTAGAACTATTAGAAGATGTAGAGACCTTCAATGAAACCTTATCAGACTTTAATAATAAACTATTCAGTAGAATGAAAAAAATAGCTCAATATAAAAATGAGAATGACCTTGAAAATTATACTATTGAAGTTCATTCTCTAAAAAGTGATTGTAAATACTTAGGAATTACCTCTCTAGCAGACCTATCATATGAACATGAATTAAAAGCTAGAGAAAAAGATTTAACTTATATTATTGAACACTATACTGAATTAGAACATGAAGTTGAAAAATATCAACCAATCATAAATAATTATCTAAATAATCTATAATGTATTAATAACATAAATTGTTAATGACAATATAGTAGCGAATAATGATAAGAGTATATAAGGATCAAGTAACTTAGTACTCTTTTCTTTTAGAATATAAGTCTCTTGATATAGAAAAAGAGCCGAAATGAATGTACCTAAACAACTGATAAAACCTAAAAAGTTATTTTTTAACCCAAAAAATACCAAAGTAAAAGATTGATTAAATAAATAGTTTACAATTAAAGCTATTTTATATGACTTAGGAATATCTCTAAACCTGTATTTTGAAACAATACTATAAATACTAATTGCTATAAGCACATATATTATGGTCCATGCTATACCATAAAAACTTCTACCTGGAGCAAAAAATGGTAACTGAATAGTATTAAAATAATTATAATCTACAGGTATAATAAGAGAGAAAAACCATGGCAAAAGACAAATCATAAAAACTACAAACTTATATAACATAAATATCACCTCTTTCAATATTTTATGATTTGGTATATAATAATATTAATCTTTTTAGGAGGCAAAAGAATGGACACAGATGTATTGTTAGATGATAAGAATGTTATTGTAATGAAATTGCTTCATTATTTTATAACTGAAAAGAATTATAATCCAATTATTCTACAAGGTGTTGATAATGAAATTTGGCTAGAAAATTTAAACGAGGATTATAAAGTTGTAAGAATAGTTTCCGGTTATATTCATAATGATGAGCAATTTGACTTTGATATATTTAAAACCAAAAGAATTATTAAAAAAATAAAGAGAAAGACCTTATCTTTTAATATGAACGTTTTAAGTATTTTCTTAAATTTAGGTGATAATGTTACTAAAGACTTAACTGCTAATAAAAATGCTTTATGCATTAAAATAGATAGTGAGAAAGACTTTAGCAAAGATAATAATTTAAAAACAATTTTCCCTGATTTAACTAAAAAATTAAATTACAAGGAGGATGGAGTAGAACTATTTGCTAAAATAACAAGTGATATTAATAATCATAATAAGGAAGATGCTAAAAAAATAGAGAAGGTATTCTCAAATAAAAAACCAACTATTACGTACGCTTTAATTATAATAAATGTATTATTATATTTTATTCCTATGATATTTGGTTTTCATACTGAGCTTGTGAATAAGTACTGTATCTTTGCTCCAAGTATTAGAAATGGTGAGTATTACAGATTATTAACAGGTGCTTTTATCCATGCTAATATATTACATTTAGGTTGCAACTGTTATGCTCTATATGTTTTAGGAACTCAAGTAGAAAGTTATTTTGGTAAAATAAAGTACATAATTATTTATATTTTATCAGCCTTATCGGCATCTTTATTCTCTATGATATTTGCTAAAAATACAGCATCCATTGGGGCGAGTGGAGCGATTTTTGGAATAATGGGAGCCTTATTATGCTTTGGATATTACTACCGAGTATATTTAGGAAATGTATTAAAAAGTCAACTTATTCCATTGATAATATTTAACCTATTATTAGGATTTGCCTTAAGCGGAATTGATAACTTTGCTCATATAGGTGGACTTCTAGGTGGTATAGGAGCAACAATGGCTCTAGGTGTAGATGGTAAAAGTAAAAAATATGAAAGTATTAATGGGATTATAATTACTACTATCTTTATAATATTTGAAATATATATGGCCTTTATTTATGGGGCATAAAAGTTATTGTAATTGAAATTAATAAATGATAAAATAAAATTATGATATTATAGTGAGGTGATGATATGCTACAAGACAAGACAAGATTATTTAGTGTTGATGATATAAATACGAAAGCAATTAAAACAATGCTTGCTGAGGTTTATGATGCTCTAGAAGAACGAGGTTATAATCCAAATAATCAAATCGTAGGATATCTAATTAGTGGTGACCCTGGATATATTTCAAGTTATAAAGGTGCTAGGAGCAAAATTCAAGAAACTGACCGTGCCAAAATAGTCGAAATACTTCTTCATGAATTTCAAAGGCATGACTAATGAAATATTTAGGATTAGATTTAGGAAGTAGAACTCTAGGTATATCAGTTAGTGATAATCTAGGAATATGTGCTACAAGTCTAAAGACAATACGCCATAATGAAGAATATGATAGCCTTTTAGAAGAAGTAAAAAGAATAGTTGATGAATTGCATATTGAGGGTATAGTCTTAGGCTTTCCTAAGAATATGAATAATACAATAGGACCAAAAGGAGAACTTAGTCTAGAGTTTAAAAGCAAACTGGAAAACATATTAGATATACCAATTTATCTTGAAGATGAACGACTAACAACCAAAAGTGCTACCGATTTACTAATAACCGCTAATGTATCACGTAAAAAAAGAAAAAAAGTTGTTGACAGCCTAGCTGCAACTATAATATTACAAACTTTTTTAGATAGGAAAGGAAGATAATAGTATGGAACAAGAAAATCAAGAAATAAACAGTTCTTTTACAATGATTGATCAGAATGGAGTAGAAAAAGAATATGATGTTCTTTTCACATTTGATAGTGAAGAAACAAATAAGAGCTATATAGCTTATACTGACAACACAAAAGATGCAGATGGAAAACTTTCTGTTTATGCTTCAACTTATGATAAAAATGGTGAAAGTACAGAACTAAAAGCCCTAGAAACTGAAAAAGAATGGAAAATAGTTGAAACAGTTCTACAATCATTACAAGAAGAAATAGCAAATAGTAAAGATGAAAATAATGAGCAATAGCTCTTATTTTTTAATTAAGTGAAGGAGATTTATGACAAAAAAAAGAAGACCAAAGCCATTATTAATAATAATAGTAACCATCCTAATTATTATACTAACAGGCTTAATAACATTTAATATAATGGTATCTCCAACTGATAAAAGCAGTAAAGCTGATATTGAAGTAGTAATACCAACAGGAACTAATACCAGAAATATCGGTAAAATTTTAAAAGAAAAACATTTAATTAGAAGTGAAATCTTCTTCAAAGTCTATGTAAAATTAAACAATATAACATCCCTAAAAGCATCAACATACACTTTGAAGAAAAATATGACATTAAATGAAATAATAACTGTATTAGAAAAAGGTAATTCATATAATCCAGATGCAATAAAACTAACATTTAAAGAAGGAAAAAGAATAACCGATTATATTTCAACAATTGCTAGTAATACTAATCATACTGAAGAAGAATTATTAGCTCAGTTTAACAATAAAGATTATATAAAAGAACTAACTAAAAAATATTGGTTTTTAACTGAAGAGATCCTAGATCCTAATATTTACTATCCACTTGAGGGGTATCTTCATCCTGATACATATTATTTTAAGAATAAAGATGTTGATATAAAGACAATTATTGAGACTATGCTAAGTGAAACAGAGGAAATTCTATCAAAATATAAAAACACTGTTGGTCAAAACATTAACAAGTACATAATAATGGCTTCTATGGTTGAAATAGAAGGAACAAATACTACTAACCGTAAGATGATAGCTGGTATTTTCAACAATAGATTAGCTAAAAAAATGAACCTAGGTGCGGATGCTACAACCTACTATGCCTTACAGCAGCCAATGACTTCAGACTTAACTGTTGCTGAATTTAATACTGATAGTCCATATAATACTAGATCTAGTTCAATGGCCGGCAAAATGCCAATAGGTGCAATCTGTAATCCAAGTATATCTAGTATAGAAGCAAGCATTAATCCAACTGAAAGTGACTATCTATACTTTGTTGCTGATAAAAATGGTGAAATATTTTATACAAAAACTCTACAAGAGCATAATAAAAAAGTAAAAGAAATAAAAGAAAAAGGTGATTGGATATGGTAGATAACTATGAAATTATAAGCACCATGCGTGAATATGCTGATCAAAATAATGTCCCAATAATTTTAAATGATAGTCTAGAATACATAGCTGGATATATCAAGAAAAATAATATTAAAAACATTCTAGAAATTGGAACAGCTATCGGTTATTCAGCAATTATGATGGCTCTATCTAAAGATGATTTAACTATAACGACTATAGAACGAGATGAAAAAAGATATTTAGAAGCTATTAAAAATATCAAAAAAGCATCATTAGAAGACAGAATAACCCTTATCTATAGTGATGCTGAACAAGTTAATTTAGAAGGAACATTTGATCTAATCTTTATTGATGCATCAAAGTCTCAAAATATAAAATTCTTTGAAAAATTCTCTAAAAACTTATCATCAAAAGGAACCATTATAACAGATAACATTAATTTCCATGGCCTAACAGAAAAAAAAGAGTCTGAAATAGAAAGCCGTAATTTAAGAGGCTTAGTACGAAAGATAAACGCCTATATTGACTATTTAAAAACAAATTCCGATTTTCATACTGAATTTTTAAATATAGGTGATGGTCTTTCTGTAAGCATAAAAAATAATTGAAAGAAGCGTTTATGAAAGTACTAATAGAACCAAAAACAAAAACAGAAATATATAAAAACAATATTGATGGCTTAATAATTTCTTTAAAAGACTATGCTGTTCAAAGTGAAGTATATTATACTAAAGAAGAAATAAAAAAATTAAGAGAAGACAATAAAGATCTAGAAATATTTGTAAATGTTAATAAGAATTTTTTTAATCACGAAATAGAAGACTTAAAACAAGTGCTTATCTACCTAGATGAATTAAATTTAAATGGTCTTCTTTTTTATGATCTTGCTATTTTAAAATTAAAAAAAGAGCTTAATTTAAAAACTGACTTAGTATGGTATGGCACTTATATGGTTACTAATTATAAGACTTGTAATTACTATTATAATAAAGGTGTAAAATATGCTATCTTAAGTAAAGAAATAACAAAAGAAGAAATTATAGAAATACTAAATAAAAGTAAAATTATCTCAATGATAGAAATAATTAGTCTTCCAACAGTAGCTTTTTCTAAAAGAAAATTAATAACTAACTACTATAAGAACTTATCTAAACCATCTAAAGAAAAATTAACTGTTGTAGAAAAACTAACTCAAGATGAATATGAATTAAAAGAAGAACCAGCTGGTACAGGCTTTATTTCTAAGAAAATAACCAATGGTACTAGTGTTATAAAAGATTTATATGATAACAATGCTAGTTATATAATAATAAAAGAATATGGTCTTGATATAATAGATTTTAATGAATTATTAAAAGATCTAAAAAACTATTTAAAAAATGGTTGTAATGATTCATCATTTGTAGAAAAATATAAAATATTAGGTGATAATACTAATTTCTTTTATACTGAAACATTTCATCGTGTAAAGAAGATAAGTAGGTGATACTATGGAAAAAATAGAATTATTAGCCCCATCAGGTGACTTAAATAGATTAAAAATAGCCATTCTCTATGGAGCAGATGCCATCTATATTGGTGGAAAAGATTTTAATCTAAGATCCAATGCCATTAACTTTACAATAGATGAAATAAGAGAAGCTTGTACTTTTGCTCATAAATATAATAAAAAAGTCTATCTAACTTTAAATATCTTTTTTCATAATGAAGATACAGAAAATATAGAAGAATATATAAAAGAAGTAGTCGGCTGTAAAATAGATGCCTTTATTGTAAGTGATCCTTATATAATATCTTACATAAAAGAAAACTTTCCATCAGTTGAAGTACATCTATCAACACAAAATTCAACTACTAATTATAAAGCTGTTGAATACTTTAAAAATGAAAGAGTTGATAGAGTAGTTCTAGCTAGAGAATTGTCTAAAGATGAAATAAAAGAAATAATTGATAAAACTGGAATAGATATAGAAGTATTTATACATGGTGCTATGTGTACATGCTTAAGTGGTAGATGTGCTCTTTCTAACTACATAACTAAAAGAGACGCTAATAGAGGTGGTTGTGCTCAAGTATGTCGCTTTAATTTAGAAACAAATGAAGAAAAAGATTTTACGATGGCCTCAAAAGATTTAAATATGACTACCTACATAAAAGATTTAATTGAAATAGGTGTTAAAAGTCTTAAGATAGAAGGAAGAATGCGTTCACCTTACTATATCGCAACTGTTATATCTACATACAGAAAAATAATTGATTCATACTATGATAATAGTTTAACAGAAGAAAAATTAGCCGAATATAATGAAAGACTAAAAGTAGTAGCAAATCGTGCTTCATCAACCCACTTTTTCACTAAAGAAGCAGATGAGGCTGATCAATACTTCAGTGGTCGAAATGAATTTTCTAATCAAGACTATCTAGGCTTAATAATTGATTATGATAGCACTAATAGATGTTTAGTTCTAAAAGAACGTAATTATTTTAAGGTAGGAGATAAGGTTGAAATATTTACTCCAGACTTTAAATTTTATAATTATACAGTAGAAAAAATATATGATGAAAACATGAATTCATTAGAAGTTGCTAGACATCCAGAACAAATATTAAAATTGCCATTTAAAGAAAGTCTGCCACCATATTCAATGATTAGAATGTTAGAAAGAAAATAAAAATAATTTATCTTGAAAAAATAAACAACATATATTAGAATAACAACTACAGGAAAAGGAGTGAAATAATGGCTAAATATTATAGAGTAGGGTTATATGAAGAACCAGCTACTTCAATGAAATTAAAAGATATAAAAGAAAGTAAAAAATGTGGTGACATCATTGTACAGGATGAACAAACACATGCTAAGGAAATTATAACTAAGTTAAGATTTCCAATTTATAGTTCTAATGATAAAGTGGGTAATTCAAAAGATGAATATTATGTAAGAGACTGTGAATTAACTGATGAAAATATTGTTAGTCCAGCAGAACTAAGTAACTATGTTAATAGAATTAACAATAAACCTTGTACTGTACAAAAAGGGCCAAAAGTATATAAAAAATAAAAGGAGAAAAAAATGCCAACTTGCTATAAAGTAAATGTTTATAAAGTAGTAAATGATAGAAACTGTGGTTACAAAGAAAAAAATATTTCAACAGAATATGTTAGAAATTATTTTTTATTTGCCAAAAACTATGATACAGGAGAAAACTATTGTATTTTAGATGATACAGAAAATAGTAACTTTGAGGATACTATCCAAGATGAGTTACCTGAAATAGATGATATCTATAATTTTTATGATGAAAATTATTTTGACAAAGCTACATGTAATGAGAGACTAGTAATGACTTCATCTGGTATAGATATAGCAGTACCAATAAAATTAATTGGTAAAAAATATATTAAAAAAACAGAATTAATAGAAAGAAATAAAGGCTTTATTGAAACAGACTTTGATGATATCTTTCATGATGCTGAAAAGCCTAGAGTATTTATAAAGAAATAGATTGAGGTTGATGTATGAATAGTAATTTAGAAAAAGCAAGAAAAAATTTTTTGCTATATGAAGAAAGTCTAAGCAATTTTGCTACTAAGAGTAATGAAGCTATACGAATAAAAAAAGAAGAGTCTGATATTAGATCCTCATTTTCAAGAGATACTGATAGAATAATTAACTCACTTAGCTACACTAGATATTTAGATAAGACTCAAGTTTTTTCGTTTAAAGAAAATGATCATATTTCTAAAAGAATGACTCATGTTCAGCTTGTAAGTAAAATTGCTAGAACAATTGGAAGAGCTCTAAATTTAAATACAGATTTAATAGAGGCAATAGCCCTAGGACATGATATTGGTCATACACCATTGGGACATACAGGAGAAGCTATCTTAAATGAAATATCAAAACGTGAATTAAATGAATATTTTGCCCATAATATTCAAAGTGTTAGAGAGTTAATGATTGTTGAAAATAATGGCAAAGGGCTAAACCTTACTATTCAAGTTTTAGATGGAATTATGTGTCATAATGGCGAAATATTAAGTAGTAAATATGAACCTATTCCTAAAACAGTAGAGGAAGTTATATCTAACTATAATCTTGCTTATAAAGATTTAAAACTAGTAAATAAGATTCCACCAATGACACTAGAAGGATGTATAGTAAGAATAAGTGATATTATTGGTTATATTGGTAGAGATATTGAAGATGCTATCAATATTGGTATTTTAAAGAAAGAAGACTTACCAAAAGAAATTACTGAAGTACTAGGATCAACCAATAAAGAAATAATTAATACAATTATCTTAGATATAATAGATAATAGTATGGATAAACCATATCTAAGATTAAGTGATAATGTTTATAATGCCATATTATTATTAAAAAAATTCAACTATCAATATATTTATAGTAAAAGTCTAACTAAAGAAGAAATAGAATATTATCGACTAGGAATGAATAATCTGTATAGAAACTATTTATCAGACATAACTAAGCAAAATAAAGATAGTATAATTTTTAAAATATTCTTAGACTATCAAGATAAATCATATTTAAAAGAGACTTCTAATGAAAGAAAGGTAATTGACTTTATAGCAGGAATGACAGATGACTTTTTTAAAGAGGAAATAGAACGATTGAAATAAACAGGAGAAGATACAATGTATATTTTAAGTAACGATGAAAATTATATAAAAGAGTGCATAAAAAGCTATAAAATATTAGAGTCTGATAGTGGAGAAGACCTTATTATTATAACATATGGTAGTGGAAAAGAGCATGTTATGAAATATACAAAGGATGCTGAGATTAGCCTATCAATTATAATGAATAATCAATATATGGATTCTATCAACAATGGACAAGTATCAGCTACTAAGAGACGCTTTAGTACTTTAAAAAATATAGGTGCTATTGCAATAACTACAGGTTTCACTTCGTTCTTTGCTAATCTCTTACCTGGTATAACTAGTAAAGAAGCTGATATATTGCTTCCAATTACTCTAGCTGGTTTTGCTAGTGGGGCGATTTTGCTTGAAAGATCTAGCAAATTAAGGAGACAAGTAGAGCAAATAAATAAAATAGAATTTATGCTAGAAGAACAAGAGACACTTAAGAATATAACACCAACATCAAATACCCTAGATGGTTATCCAGAAGTAAGGCATTCTCTTGAAAAAGGACAAATGCCATTCAGCATAGCTGGACTAGAACAACACAAACTTTCAAGAATTGATTTAGAACAGATAGTAAATAGTGCAAAACCCGAACAAGAAAATAAAAAGGCCTACCAATATACGAAACATCGTTAAAACTTGACGAATTAGCTAAGATATGCTATAATTTATCTACTTTTCAAAGGGGGGAATAAAAATGGAAGTATGGGATAAAAAGGATCCAAAGTATATAAAGGGATATAGAATAGTTCAACTTGAAAATGGTGAGGAACAAATAGTAGTAACTTATGGTGATGGTGCAACATATAATGTTGACTATTCTAAAGAAATGGCAGAAAAATTAACTTACAAAATGGAAACACAATTTACAACTGCTCGTTCTAAAGGAGAAGTTACGAAAACAATGAGTGAATATATGGCTTCAAAATTTATGAGTGGCTTAGGTGTTAGTGTTGGCATTATATCGACTGTTGCATATAATTTACCCGATAGTATTCGTGAAAATATATTTGATGGAAATGACAATATTCTACTATCAATTATGACAGGAGGCTTTGTAAGTGGTATTGCACTTTATACTATAGCTAAATCAAAACAAAAAAGAGTTAATGAAGCAGAACTAATAACAGAAAGAAACAGAAATAGAGCTCTTCTTGACACTATTGATGAGGATTCACCTGTAATAATGGAATATTCATTTATTTCAGAAAATCAAGAAGAAGGACTAGACCCATTCAGTATACCAAATATGGAAAACAATGGTGTAGGCCTTGCCGATATGAGAAAAATAATAAAAGTTCAAGGACAAGTTCAATATTTAAATGATCTAGCAACAACAAGCCTTGACGACTTAAAAAAAGCCAATAAACAACACCAAAAGCGTCGATAAAAGCTTCATTACTAATAACACTTTTGATATTGCTAAAATGAAAAAAATATGATATACTTTGGCAAGTTGAGTTCATACAAGGACTCGTGATTAAACATTATAATGAGGTGATAAAATGGGAAATAAAAACACTGTTTATTTGACCAAAGAAGGATTGCAAGAATTAAAAGATGAACTTGATAATCTTATCAACGTAAGAAGACCAGAAAATATTATAGCAATAAAGGAAGCTAGATCATTAGGTGATTTATCAGAAAATGCCGAATATGATGCGGCTCGTAATGAACAGGCCCAAATAGAAGCAAGAATAAAACAATTAGAGAAAATGTTAGAAAATGCTGAAATTATTTCAGAGACATCAACTGATCAAGTAGGAATTGGAAATACAGTTTCAATTAAATATGTTGATGACGATGAAGAAGATGAATACAAAATAGTTGGTTCACAAGAAGCCAATCCATTTGAAAGCAAAATATCAAATGAAAGCCCAATTGCTAAAGCATTACTTAATCATAAAGTTGGTGACTTAGTTACTGTTGATAGTCCAAATGGATCATATGAAGTAGAAATAATCGAAATTAAATAAAATAAATATAAAACGACAAAATATTTAATAAAGATAGTCTATATTAGTACATGTAGGAGATATATGTATGAAAAAGGCTATCTTTATTTTTTTATTTATAATATTAATGTCATTTGGAATATCGATAAAAAAGCCAAATAAAAAAGTAACTGTAGTAAACACTAAAAGAATAAAAATAGATACAGTAGAAAGTGCTAATCAGGATATTGTAGGCCATATAAAAATACCTAATACTAAAATAGATTATAACCTCGTAAAAACAACAAATAATAAATACTATTTAAATCATAATATAAAAAAAGAAATTGATCCCCTAGGAGCTGTTTTTATAGATTATAGAAACAAACTATCAGATAGAAAAATTCTAATATATGGTCATAATAGTAAAACAAAAATAGCCCCCTTAAAAGAATTAGGAAACTATCTTGATTACACTTATTTCAAAAATAATAATCTAATCTACTTAAAATTAGAAAATAATAATTACATCTATAAAATATTTTCAGTAATATTAATAGATAAAGATAATTATACTTATACCAAATTGAATTATACAACTGATGAATATATAAATCATCTAAATTGGTTACAAAACACTTCAATTCATAAAAGTAACGTAGAATTAGAACCGAATTCTCACATCATAATTATTCAAACATGTAACTACTATCCTAAAGAATCATTTTTATTAATAAGTGCTAAAAGGAGCTAATATGAAAAAGAAACTTATATTTAAAATAATAACTATAATACTTTTAATGATCTCTGTAAAAGTAAATGCTAAAAACTATTCTGATGCTACTATGAAAGAACTATCAAATCAAACATCTTGCTTAGAAGAAGAAATAATTCCAGAATTTACTAACAATACTTTAACAGGTATCAATATAATTATTACTATTCCAAAAGATTGCGATGAAGAAGAATTAATAATAGCTCCATCTATATTAGAAGCTATTAAACAATATAGCAGAATAAACCCAGGAGATAATATAAATATTAATTTAAAAATAGATAATAAATCAAATTATAACTATAACTATATTAGTAATAGCTTTATTCTAAGTACTGAAAATTTACAAAGATTAGGTATAAAAGAAAATCTAATAGATACAAAAGCCATTGGTTTTGATAGGCAAAAGGTATATGAAATATCAACTATATATAGAACAATTAATCTCCCTATAATTTCTCTTTATAACTACAATAATTTATTAGAAGATAAGGACTTATCAGATATAAGTTTGGACAAAAAACTTAAAGAAAAAGGTTATACCGGTATAAATGAATTAGACAATTACTATCTGGATTTTTATAATACGAAATATAATTTAAATGAAAAAGCTTTATCAGATTTAACTTATTCAACCATAAAAGATTTATTTAAAGGAAAGGTAACTACTAATAAAGAAACAAATCCAAACATTATAAAATTATCATATGACTATTTTTATAATAAACTCTTATCATTTAATTTTAAAGATCAAGAAGCTAGTGATTACAATAGTGAAGATTATAGTATAGGAACATATATGAGAACAAATCTGGGAAGCAATTATTTAAATGATAAATTTATGTATATAAGATCTAATACATATAGTGAAATAGAAAAAATGTCACTTAAGTTAAATAAGGAATATACTACTTCAGCATATAATGATTATAATTACTATATACACTTAGAATTTAAGTTAAAAAAAGAAATAGATAAAGTAGTTAATACTTTAAATGATAATGATATTATAATTCCACCAAATACAGGTATTGATTAAACAAGTTAAATCTTGTTTTTTTTCTATAATAATATTCCAATTTATTTTAAAATGCGTTATACTTAAAAAGAATAGAATAATAGGTGGTGAGATAATGGTTATAAAAAGTCCATATTCTTTTTTAATAAAAAACTTTAGAAAAGTCCATATTGCTTTATTATTAATTAGTATATATGTATACATAAAAACCATGAGTGTATATTCTTTTGTTAAACAATTTTTATCTTTAGGTACATATGACTATTATAGTGAATCAATATCTAAATATGTATCACCATTACTTTGTATAGCAACAGTCATAATTATAGTTGCAACTACGACAATTCTATTACTCTTAAAGCATAAAGAAAAGCCATGGAAACTATATTTAATCCCTATAGCCAACTATGCTCTATTATTTGTAACTTTTTTAGTTATATCAAATTTCTTTAATGCATACACTGGTCAAACAGAAACAGCAGCCGCAAGAGCAATGCGTGATTTCCTAGTTTTAACAACACTACCTCAATATGCTTTCTTTGTTATTTTAATAATTCGTATATTAGGAATAGATTTAAAAAAATTTAACTTTAAAGCAGACCAAGAATTTTTAGAATTAACACCTGAAGATAAAAAAGAATTTGAAATTAATATTGAGATAGATAAAGAAAGTTATAAACGTCTTTTTAAACGTCTACTTAGAAATTTAAGTTATTTGTATCAAGAACATAAAAAAATAGCTAATACCATCATGGTTATACTTGGAGTAGTAGTTTTATATAATAGTTATAAATTTATCTTTATAACAAATAAGACATATAAAACAGGAGATACATTCCAAAATAGTGGCTATGAAATTACAATAAATAACTCTTACTATACAGATAAAGATTATAAAGGAGATATAGTTGATAAAAATAAAAACTTTATAATTGTAGATGTCACTATAAAAAATAATTCTAATAAAAGAAAAATAAATTTTAATAGATTTCACATTATAAATGGAATAAAAAACTATACACCAACTTCTAAAACTTATGAAACATATTTCCAAGATTTAGGTAATGCCTATGAGGAAAAAACTATTGCTAAACTAGAAACTTATAGAACACTTTTAATATATAAAGTAGATAAAGAATTATCAAAAAATAGATTTGTAATGTATTATCAAGAATTAAATGGTAACAGTAATCACTTAAGAAAAATTAAACTTAAAACTATAGACTTATCAAAAATAAATACACAAAAAAGCAAATTATTAACTGAGAAAATAAATTTAAAGATTAATGGTGTAGAGGAAAATATTATCTTTGATAATTTAAGCTTTGTTAGTAGTACTACATATTCTAAAAAAACATGCGATGCAGGAGACTGTTATCCTAAAGATGCAGAATTTACTATTTCTCCTAAGTATAAAATTATAAAAATGGACTTTGTATCTGACGAAACAGATGGCAAAGACATGATTGACTTTTTATCTAAATATGGTAAAATTAATTATATAGATAGTAAAGGTAAGAAAAAGGCTTTAAACATAGAGAATGCAGTAGAAAAATCATATTATGGAAAATATGTTTATATAAAAGCTCCAGAAAATATTAGTAAAGCAAAAAAAATATATTTAGACATAACCATTAGAAATAATAAGTACCGATACAGGCTAAAATAAGGAGAATTGATATGGATAATAATAAGTTAAAAAGAAAAATTAAATTACTAATCACCTTAGCTATAGTAGCAGTATTTGTCTGGTTTGTTATCTTAGGACCAAAACTTAGTTTTAGATCAGATGAAAAAATGATGGAAGAAGCAGCTAAGAGATATTATGAAATAAATTCTGATAAACTTCCAACTGGTACAAGAATAAAAACTTTAACATTACAAGATTTATATAAAGGTGGTTTCCTTGAGAAAGACATTTATCTACCATACAGTAAAGAGCCTTGTTCATTAACAGAAAGCTGGGTAAAAACAAGACAAGAAAATGGTAGTTATAAATATTATGTTTATCTACAATGCGGAGCACTAAAGTCAAATGTTGATCATACAGGACCAGTAATTATATTAAATGGTGAAGATGAGATAACAATTAATAAAGATGATAAATATGAAGAATTAGGTGTAAAGAAAGTTACTGACAATCAAGATGGAACAATTGATGTAAATAAAGTAACTATAGATTCATCAAAAGTCAATACTAATAAAAATGGTACTTATGAAGTTACTTACACAATATCAGATAGTTTTAATAATAAAACAGTAAAAACAAGAAAAGTAAACGTTATTGAAACAATATCTAATGTTGTAGATAAAAATACTAAAGGCGGAATTTATCAAGGTGAAGTTGAAAATAATTATATAATGCTATCAGGAATAAAATATAGAATTATTGGACGTGATGCAAATAGTAATATAAAAATAGTAACTGATAGAGATATATCAAATGTTAACTATAATGGTATAGATAAATGGTTAGATTACTTTTATGATAATATGCCTAGTGAAGCAAAGAAATATATAGTAAAGAGTAACTATTGCAATGACACAGTAAAAAAAGCAAAAGCAGATACTTATAAATCATGTGAAAGTACTAAAAACAAAAATGTATATATTTTATCACTAAAAGAGATTAATGAAAGTACAAATGAGGATGGTTATAGTTACTTATATCCAGCAACAATAAGCTGGCTATCCAATCCATCTGGTGATAAGACAGCACTTACAACAAGAAATTGGTTCAATGGTACTACTAGTAAATTCTATGAGTTTGATAAAAAATATAATTTTGGTGTTAGACCAGTTGTTACTATAAAAGGTGATTCCTTAATTAAAGGTGGAAATGGTAGTGAAGATAATCCATATACCTTCAAAGAAACAAAAACAGGTAAAGCAGATGAATTATTAAATACTAGACATTCAGGAGAATATATATCATACTCAAATACAACATTTAGAATAGTTGAAATTGCTAGCGATAGTACTATTAAAGTTGTATCAACAGATGCAATTTTAGAAAATATACAAAGTAATGGTACTAGTATCTATAATCCTAAACAAAAAAATAATATAGGATATATTATTAATCAACAAATAAACAGTAAAATAAATACTAAATATTTTGTAAATAAAGAAATAGAAGTACCAGTGTATAAAAATATATCTAGTTATAAAAAAGAAGAGAAAACTAATAAATATAAAGTAAAAGTTGCAGCTCCAAACATGTATGATATGTTTTCAGCAATGGATACAGGTCATGGATATTGGTTACTTAATTCTTCTCAAAATAAAGCTGTAAAAAATATTGTTTCAGATATAGGTGTTATCTATTACAGCGAAATGGAGCAAGATATTTCAAGTGGAGCAAGAATTGTAGGTTACTTAAATGCCAAATGTAAAATTGTTACAGGTAGTGGAACAGAAAATGATCCATATAGAATAACGAAATAGGAGTAAATATGAAGAAAGTAAATAAGAGGAAAGGCAATAGATTAATATTAGTAATAATATTATTAAGCATTGCATTACTGGCTCTTATCTTTCTTCTTGTAAGGGGGATAAAAAATCTAATGCCCATTTACAAGAGTGAAGAAAGAACAGAAAATATCAAAAATTATAAAGTTACAGATGTTGATGCCGAAGTAGCAGCCTGGTTAAGAGTACAAGGAACAAATATTGACTATCCAGTAATTGATAATAATACTACTGTTGGAGTTAGCAGAATAAAGCCAGATTTTACTTGGACACAAGGAGATATTAGTCCGCTACCAAATAAGTTATTCATATTAGGACATAATATAAAAAATGTATCTTCTAATCCTCTTATTACAGCAAAAGATCATACAAGATTTGAACAATTATTATCGTTCGTTTACTATGATTTCATAAAAGAAAATAAATATATTCAATATACAATAGATGGAACAGACTACTTATATAAAATATTCTCAGTTGCTTTTGTAGATGATTCTACACTAGACTATGAAAGTACCAATTATAGTAAAGAAGAAATGAAGAAATACATAAATCAATCAAAAAAAGATAGTTTCTTTGATTTTGATATAGATGTTAATGAAAATGATAAAATAATAAGCTTAATCACATGTACTAGATTCTTTGGAGCAACAAGAAAGTACGATTTTAAAATAGATGCTAGAATGGTAAGAAAAAAAGAAAGAGCCACTAACTATAGTGTTAAAAAGAACAAAAACTATAGTAAGATAGAAAAAATAATGAGAGGTGAAAATGATGAACAAGAAGCATAAGTTAAAAAGAATAAAATGGGGTGCACTTATAACTGTTAGTTGTTTAATTGGTGTTATTCTTCTAAATACGAGTGCCAAAAGTTTAAGTAACTCAAAAGCAAAAGTAAAGAAACTGACTGAAACAAAAGCATCATGTAAAGTATATGAGAATTCTGATTTTAATTCAAAAATCACAATATCTAAGCCAGAAAATGAAAGAAAAGTAAAAGTAGATGTTTCCATCAAGAAAAATATTGATGCCAATTTTTGGATATTCATATCTGAAGGAGAAGATATGGGTGGACAAATTACCTTTAAAACAGAGGGCGAATTTAAAGGAAAAGATGGCTATCATGGAGATTATGACATCGAATTTCCTATAGTTGAATCCCACGTGGTAATAGTATATAAAGATGGTATAGCAGGTGCATGTGGAGAAACAGACAAAACAACAGCTAAGAATATTGCTACCGATTATATTAAAAATAAAAAATTTTCTGACAGTATGAAAACTACTATTAGTAATCAAGCTATTATCGCAAAAGGTGCATATCAAATAGTTGAAATGTCAGATGATGAACCAATTGAAGAGGATGATAGTGGTAACACTGAGGAAGAGGATAAAATAGCAAAAGAAATAGAAGGTATGACTTCTGAAAACGGTTCAATAGCAGGAAATAGTGGAGGGGCAAGATTAGCCGATGATCCTAAAAACTTACCAGACGGCGATTTATTTTGCAGTTTGAATACTCCATATAAAGAAGGAATAACTAAAGGAGATGCCTATTATACAAATAATAAGTCATATTACCATAGTGAAACAACGGAAAAGAACTATTGTAAAAAAACCTGTGAAGAAACAATAACTATAAAATATGGGCCACCTGTCGCAACTAAGGCTGGAATGTGTTTTGAGTATAAAGTAAAAGTTGAAAGCAAGGTTTCTTGTAAGACTAAATGGTTAGGTGATGATGCTGGTCTTAAACCTAGAAAGAAAAAACTTTGTACTATTTATCCATCTTGTAACGGCAGTTCTACCTATGGTGATCAGGCTGGTCCTGATACTGATTTTGATAGCTGTGTTAATAAATGTGATAATGGCAAATATAGTCAGAAGTGTATTAATAAGTGTTACAAAGAAGTATATGAAAATGTAGACAATAAAAAAATATCTTATGATAATAGCACAAATGATAATACAAGTGGCAGTCTATTAGCGACTAGAACAGCACTTTCAGATTTAGGTATAGATTTAAGTACCAAATTCTGCCAATCAGGTGCAAATGATCCAACTTATTATAAAAGCAACTATGATCAGTTAATGACAGCAATGAGAGATAAAAATAATGGTTGTGAATATAAAGAGGCAAAAGATGAAACTATTTATTGGTCATGTTCAAGTGCTCACAGCTCAACAAATAATAGTAAGTATTGGCAAGCCTTAGGAAGATACTACTTCTTAACTGACAATAAAGCTAAGCAAACTCTACAATCAATTTCTACTAGCTGTAAAGGAGAACCACGTGGTACATACTATAGATATTACATTGATGCTGATGGCTTTAAACGTGCACTATTTAACAATGGCACCCATTGTACACAAGCGTGTTCATGGAAAAAATCAAGCAAGTCGCCTAGTGACTGTGTAGTTAGTAAAAGTAAAAGAGACAAAGAGTATAAAGAAGCTTTGGAAACATATAAAAATTTGAAAGCAGCATGTAAGGCAGAAGCTTCATGTTCAACTACAGTAGCAAAATTTACTATAAGTGCAACAAATAAAGTGGCTAAAAATTATAAAGATGGAAAAGTTAGTGAAACAGGTGATATAACCTCCGCTTTTAATGCTAATGCACAAGGAAAAAGTATAATACATATTACTAACGGTAATCCAATAATTGATAGCGGTGGTTGTTATGGATCATCAAGCGGAGGTTATGACTATATGACAGAATGGGCGTTCCCAGGAAGTTGGCGAAATAACAAAAACGGTACGATATCGCAAACTAAGCCAACCGATACTAAGGGTTGGTCAAAAAGAGAAAAATATTATTGTACTTCACTTGATTCTGTAGGAGTAAACTCTAATTGGTGGAATTGGGCTCAGTATACAAAACTAAAAGACAAGACTAATTATGAAAATTCAAGTATCAAATATAATGGTTCATCAGACAGTATTAATTATAATATTACTGCGGAAACAAATAATTTTGGACACTTTGGATGGAATGTCACAATGAAATGCTTTTATGCAACCCCATCTGATGAAACTACAACTCCACCATCAGAGTGTGAAGGAGAAGACGGATGTGGCACAAAAGATGAAACACCTAAGTTTGAATATGAGGCAAGAAGTGTTGATACAAAGGAAATGTTCCCAGAAGAGAGTAGAGGTAGTGGCGACGAGCAAATAATAGGATTTAACTGGACAGAAAAAGCCAATGAAAATCTTGAAGTTGATACTAGCAAAGAAGTAACAATTGATGGAGAAAAGAAGACCCCTATTTCATATGAGATAAAGCCAGAAGCACTAAAGGAAAATATTAAAAAGCAAGCTGAGGACGGTAAAACATACAGTGATGATAATCTAGAGTATTATGTTCAATTGAATAGAAAAGCCTTAAAAGAATTAAAGGGAATGACAATAGGAAAATTTAATGGAACATTTGAACCATATGCTGTTGGAAAAGAAGGTGTAAAACTATATACTATTCAGCGATACAAAACTAATTTGATAGACAATTATGGTGGAACTAGAAGAAGAACCAAATTATGTAATAATTGGGATAATGATAGTTGTAGAAAATATAGCTAAAGGAGGTTTATAAATGAATAAAGGTATATTAACAGTAGGAATAATTATTATGGCTATCACCGGGCTTGTAATGTTTAATATCATTACAAGCTGGTCACGTGGTGATGAATTAGATTATTATTTAGTTAAAGAAACAGCAGAAGCAGCCATGGAAGATGCTGTTGACACAACATTTTATAGGGATTCAGGACAAATTAGAATGGATTCAGAAAAGTTTGTAGAAAGCTTCCTTATACGTTTTGCTAAAGGTGTAGATAATACAAGAAATTATGATATTAGATTTTATGATTTGAATGAGGTTCCACCTAAAGTTAGTGTAAAGGTTGACTCTGTAAACTCCTTAAGATATGACACGAATGAAACAGTACAAATAAGTACAACCTATGATGGCATTATTGAGTCAACTAATAAACATGACCAATATGTAATCAATAGTAATAAGGAATTTTGATAATAGTAATTAATGAAAGTGAGGAATTAAAATGGGGAATTTAGCAATGGGCATAAGAAAATTCTTTCAAAATAAGAATACTGTAACAGTAGTTGGTGTCGTAGTGGCTATTCTTGTATTATATATTGGCTATAATATAAGAGTAAAAAGAGCCATTAACCCAGTTACGGTTCCATATGCCAAGGAAGACATTAAGGGTGGTTCACAAATAACATCCGATGCAATTGGAACAGTTGAGGTTCCACCTTCAATGTTAAAAGGAGATGTTCTTCTAAATCAAGGTGACATCATTGATAAATATGTAAGACCGGATGGTCTTATACCAGCTGGTAGTTTATTCTACAAGAAAGTTGTAGTTCCTGAAGAACAACTTCCAGCCAATATAATCTTGAAATATCCAGATGGCTATGTTTTATATAATATGGCAGTTGATACTAGCACAACATATGGTAACTCAATATATCCAGAAAACTATATTGATATATATTTAAAAGCTGTTAACAGATTATCAGAGGGAGAGGCAGTAACACCAGATGCTGATAAGATTATGTTAGGAAAATTAGTTGAAAATGTAAAAGTATTAGCAGTAAAAGATGCTAGTGGACAACCAGTTTTTGCCAATCTTGATGAGCAAAGAACACCAGCAATGATAATCTTTGCAGTACCACAGGATTATTATATATTACTAAAGAAAGCTGAATATTTAAGAAGTTATGATTCTACTTTAATACCAGTACCAACAAATGAGAGTACTAAAGAAGAGCAAGGTAAAATAACAATTTCAAGTGAAGCTTTAAAAGATTGGATTAATAAGGTTACAGTTTGGACAGATCAATAGAATTAAGAATAAAAGAATAATAGGGATGTGTGATAGATGAATGAGAATATTTTTGACAAATTAGATTTTGGACCATTAAGAACACTATTAGATGATGATGACATCACAGATATTTCCTTCGATAATGGAGGACAAGTCTGGATTCGTTCACTATCACAAGGATCTATGAGAGTTGAGGTTCAGGGCTTAACCACTGAGTTCATTGAAAAATTAGCATTTCAATGTTCAAATGTTATGGGTACAACATTTAATAATGCTAAGCCTTTTCTAGATGCTGAATCATCAGAGTTAAGACTTAACTTTGTTCACTCTTCAATAGCAACTAATGGTATAGCCATGGTTATTCGTAAAACGCCAGCAAAAATAAGGCTAGAAAAAGATAAACTTTTAAAAGAAGAGTATTTTACACAAGATATTCATGACATTCTTATTAAATGTGTTGAAGGACATTGTAACATCATAGTAGCAGGAGAAACCGGTTCTGGTAAAACTGAGTTTGTAAAATATCTTGCTAGTCATACAAAAACAGAAGAAAAAATTATTACCATTGAGGATACATTGGAGTTGCACTTAGATAAAATATTTCCACAGCGAGATATTGTTGCTATGAAAACTAATAATGTAGCTAGCTATACAGACGTACTAGTAACTTGTATGAGACAGAATCCAAAATGGATTCTACTATCAGAGGTTCGTAGTGCAGAAGCCGTAACAGCTGTTCGTAACTCTATATCTTCTGGACATAATATATTATCAACTATTCATGCTGACAAAGCATCAGCTATTCCTTACCGTTTATATAGTTTGATGGAAACTGACTTAGACGTTAATCAGTTTCTTAATACAATATATAGATATGTTCAAATAGGTGTTCACATAAGGGCATATTATAGTAAAAAATACCAAAAATTCCATCGTGAAGTTGATGAAGTTGTTGAGTTCTACGTAGATGAAAATAATAAACCACAAAGTAGAATATTATATCAAAAATTATTTGGAAAAGATCCAATACTAAGAAAACCAAGTGCACATCTTATTGAGTACTTAGAAAATCAAAATATTGATATTATGGCAATTACATCAAAAATGAAAGAGGACGTTGAGGAGGCTGCAGATGAAGAAGTACAGCAAGAAGTTGCTCAAGTTACAACACAGATATCACAACCACAACAGCCAGCACCTATTCCTAATATGGGTAACACCACAAATGTAAATCAGCCACAAATAGCACCACTTAATAATACTCCGGTTATCCAACCTCTTTCTCCAACAATGGATAATATTATTAATAATACCCCTGTTAATAATATAGCAGTCCCATTAAATCAAGCAATGAGTATTCCACAGGCACAAGTGATACCAAATGCCAATAATATTCAAATTCAAAAGCAAATACCATCTAATGCCGTAGTAGTTCCATCACCAGTAGAAAATGTTACTCAACAAATTCCTATTACTAACAACCAAGTTATTCCTTCATCAGGTGTAATACCATTACCAAGTCTTTCAACACAAGAAATACCGGAAAGAACTATTACTCAACAGGTTCCATTAAATGCAGGGCAAACAGGGTAGAAAGGAGTAAAACATGTATATAGAAGAGTTATTTATAATTGCAGTCATCTTTATATTTATAGCAATGTATAGAAATTATAAAGGTCAAAATGTGGGAAAATTCATAACTACTCAAGTACAAGTCTTATATAATAAATTTGCTCCATATTCATTTAAGTTGGTCAGAGAAAAAACAAAAGAATTAGGACAAGAATATACATTAAGACAATATACAGTTCAAGTCGTTGGTATGTCGACTTTTGCGGGAGTAGTAAGTTATTTATATTTTTATAATTTAATAATATGTGCAATATATATTATAGCTGTAATTATGTTTATACCATATTTATCATTTTTAAGATGTAAAAGAATTTATAGTGAGTTCATATTTGAACAAGTCCAAGTATATACATCCAATGTTATTATGGAATTTGCGACAACCCAATCATTCGTTAAATCTCTTGAAGGAGTAAGGAACTCTGGTGTATTAGAAGATCCAGTTAAAAGAGATGTGGATCACATGATAGAATTAGCTTATCAAAATGGAAGTATTGATGAATCATTAGCCTATATGAGTAACCTTTATCCATATTATATTGTAAAGAATATGCATCAATTATTCTTACAAATTACTAAGGAAGGTGCCAGAAACTCTGCCGATTCACTAGAAAACATGCAACTAGACATCGATATGCTTGTTGAAAATGTATACCGAGATAGAATAGAAAGAGCAACTTTCCATAAATCATTTATTCAATTTGGTCTGATGCTGTATTTGATGGTTATGTTAGTTCAATATTTATTAGGTAGAGAAACATATTTAATCTTATTAGATAGATGGTATATACAAGTACTACTCCATGGTGTTTTAATAATTAATTCATATTTCCTTCTAAAAGGAGAAAAATATTATAATGAGAATGTAGGTGCGGAATAATGGAAGTATTAATTGTTGGAGCTCTTTTCATGTGGATACTAATCTATAACAATACAATAGACAAAAGAAAATTTATGATTGATAATCAAAAATATTTTGAAGCATTTAAAGAGGATGATTATGATTTTCTTGTTTATGCAAGGTATGGTGAGGATGTAGATGTAAATATACTATATTCAAGAAGAGTATTATACTCATTAATAGCCTTTATAATGGTATTAATGTTTACTCTAACCAGTGGAGATACTGCTAGTTTGTTTGATTCTCAGTTTTTTATAAACTTAGTTTTAGCTCTTGTAGTAGGAGTACTTGTATTTAAGTCATCATATATGCAATTAAAGAGATACTATAAAGTACATTTACATGAAATTGACGTTATGCTGCCATATTTTTTAAAGAGTTTGGAAATCTTAATACAGCATTATACCGTTCCAGTTGCAATAGGTAAATCAATAGATGATGCTCCAGATATATTCAAACCAGGTTTAAGACACCTTGTAGAAAGAATAAATTCAGGTGATTCAACAATTGATCCATATATGGAGTTTGCTAATACTTACCCAGTTAGAGATTCAATGAGAATGATGAGATTGCTTTATCGTTTGGGAATTGGTTCACAAGAGGGAAAACAAGAACGTTTGATGATGTTTTCAAGAACTGTTTCAAATTTACAAAATAAGGCACGTGAAACAAAATATAAAGAAAGACTTAATCACATGGAAAATCAGACTATGGTTATGCTAGTTGTAACTGGTGTTGGTGTTATGCTAGTTATTTTAATTTCCATGATGATGATGTTTAGTATGTAAAATGAAATAAAATATTGTTATTTGCTAAATAATTTGTTATACTAATGGTATAAAGATATGAAAGGAGATGTATTAAATGAAAGCAGCAACTGGTGAATTAAACCTAACTGTTATTACATTAATTGCTATAGCAGCAGTAATTGGTTTCTTCTGGATTTTATGGCCAGGTATTAAAGATAGTTTAAATAATCAGTGGGATAACATTTCTAGTAGCCATGAATTAATTATTCTAGATAGAAAATAGTTAAAGAGGTGATTTTATATGCGTGATGCTCTAGGCGGATTAGTTAACATAGCAATAATTGTCGTATTTTTAGTTATAGTTAGTGGATATTTAGCATTTAATGTTAATTATACTAAGGCATTTCGTGTTAAAAATAAAATAATCTCCACAATAGAAAATATGGAGGGGCTTCAAGATTTCAATGATCCTACAAAATCACAAGTAAAAGCATTTGAAAATTCAATCGGCTATGATGTAAGTATACCAAAAAGTGCTAGTCTGCCAACTGTTCCTATAGGGGAAAGCAAATGGCAAGAACACAAAGAGTATGGCTGTTATATAAGGGAAGTAACTGATGAAACAGGTGCAAGCGATGCAACCCAAAAAAAGTATTATGAAGTAATAACTTTTGTTACAGTTGATATTCCAATAATAAAAAAAATTATGCCCCAATTTCCATTTTTCCAAGTAAAGGGAGCAACTAAATCAATTAAGGTATATAATTAAAAGGGGACAGGTTAATATTTCAAGATGAGGGTGATATAGTGAATGTAATAGTTGGTAATAAACAACAAAACTTACTATCAAACTTAGACATTGACATTATAAAAAGTATCACCGGCACTTATTCTGCGTCTGAATTAGTAGAGATATTTAAAAACTTTTTCTTTAATAAAATGGTTTTAGATGTTACTGCTTTGAAGGACTATAGTAATATTAACAGCTATAAAACTTTAGCAAGTGGTATGGACCCGGATAAAATTATATGCTTTGTGCCAGAAAAAAGTCCGCTATGTACAGCTGGATTTTTCTCTGCTTTAGTGTCAACTGGAATTTATAACTTTACAACTAATATTGACGGCATTAAATATTTAACAAGGCATTCTAATACATTGCAAGATGTAAAACAATTTCAAAATGTTCAACCAATGATAAATAACATAAAGGAATCAAATGAATTAAAACCAGATTTAGTAAAGGTATCAACTTCATCAAACAATACAAACAGCAGAATAATAGGAATAAAAAGCATTACTGGGGGAGCTGGAAGTACTACATTTACATATATGTTAAAAAAGGAACTAGTAAAAAAACTTGATCCAAATGTCATTGCTGTAGAAATAGATAAGTCCGATTTCAAAGCATTTGGAGATAGGAATATGTACTCAATTACTGATAATCAATTAAAGTCATTTTTGAGTAAAAATAGTTCATCAAAGATTATCTTAGTTGACTTAAACAATAGTAAAAATTCCTATCTATGTAATGATATAATATACTTGTTAGAGCCAAGTATAGTAAAAATAAATAAACTATTAAGATATGGACCTACAATACTGCAAAAATTAAGAAATAAAAAAGTTGTTTTAAATAAAAGCTTGCTTACTTCACAGGATGTACTTGATTTTGAGTATGAATCAGGATTAAAAGTATTTTATAATATGCCACCATTAAATGAGAGAAAGCAAAATGATATTATTAGTGAATTTTTATCAAAAATGGGGTTAATTGGTTCAAAAGCAAAATCAAATTCAGGTCGGGTGTTTGGATTATTTAGAAGGTAAATAATTGACAAAACTAAAGTTATAATGTATTATGTTATTAGTGAAGGAGAGGTAAGTATGTTAGATTTATTTCAAATTGGAGTAGTAGGAACAATAAGTGATAGCTGTGGTGGATTAGGTCCAGTTGTTAAAATATTAAAACTAGGTGTTTTAAGAATTGTATGTATTGTTATTCCAATCGCTCTAATCGGTTTTGCAATATTTGATTTAGGAAAAGCCATTATTGCAAGTGATGATAAAGAAGTAAAAGCTGCTCAATCAAGACTTATAAAGAGAATTATATATGGTATAGTTATTTTCTTGGTACCATTTATAATCACATTAGTAATGAATCTTGTAGCACAAGGTGCAGATCAATCAGAGACTAATACTCAAAATTGGGCAACATGTTGGAATAGTATTCAATAATAGCAAACGTTTGCTATTTTTTTTTTACTCTGTTATAATTAATATGATATAATGTTTTTGGAGTGATTTTATGAAATGGTCAAAACTATTACCAACAATATTTTTATTAGGCTTAATACTAGCTCTACCACACAATGTAAAGGCAGAAGAGGCCAAAAAGTGTCTATATGATAATAGTTCAACAATTACAATACATACTGATAATACGGCAGAAGTTTCAGATGGAATTATAAGTTGGAATTGGTGGAAAAAGAAAAATGGTAACAAGCTTATTTGTCCAAAGTATATTATTATGTCAAATCCAGTAGCTGTAAGAGATAGTTTAGAAGAAGCACAAAAATATTCTACTCAAAATAAAGCTAATTATTACAAGCTAGTGAGTTCAGAAATTGTTACAAAGAGTGATAACAACACTACACAAAATAATTCCGAAGGAACATCAGAGTCATATTTAGGAAAAGTAGATGATGATGACTCAGTTGCATGGTTAATAAAAAAGGTTTTAAATTATGTAAGAATAGCTGGACCAGTATTAGTCTTAATTTTAACAAGTGTTGACTATTTAAGAGCATTAATTCAAAGCGATGACGAGACAATGGCTAAAATAAATAAAAAATTAGGAACCAGATTATTATTAGTAGTTTTACTATTTCTTATACCTACACTTGTAAATGTTGTACTATCATTAGTTGGATATGATACAGCAAATACTGAGGCATTTAAATAAAAGAGGTGATATAAATGACTGAATATACTAGTGCTAACACAATTACCGATATGCTTAGAAGTATTCTAAGTACTATAATAGATAGGCCAGCATTTCTTATACTTAGTTTAATGTATGAGATTTTCTTTAATGTTGCCAATGCAGAGTTATTTAACGATTCTACTATTAGAAGATTTTATTATAAAATCCAATTAATACTTGGCGTTTTTATGATATTTAAATTGTCTATTTCAGTATTAGAAGCTATCGTAAATCCCGAAAAGCTAACAGCAAAAAAGACAGGTACAATGTCAATAATTGCTAGAGTATTTATATCATTAGCACTATTGGCTGCATTAACCCCAATAAATATTCCAAATCCTAAGAATGAATATGAAAGAAAATTAAAAAATAACGGTTTAATCTTTGGTATTTTATATTCACTACAATATCGAATATTGCAACAGAATACGCTGGGAAGATTAGTATTAGGAGATGAATTTGTTAGCAGTGAAAGTAGCGGTCAAAACAAAAAAATAAGGGAAACAGTTTTGTCAACCTCAGATGCTGCTAATTCCTTCTCATCAACTATCTTAAAAACGTTTATGAGAATAAACTTAGTACCAAAAAGTGAAAGACAAACAAATAATGATGGTAAGCCAGATGAACTTAACAAAAACAATTGGGTATGTAAGGACATAGACAGCACACTTATAGATACATATAGAGACGTAAATGCAGATCCACAACAATTACTTATGTTCATCAATTATGATTGCGATACATCATCAAGTGATGGTGTAGTATCGCACCTTAAATCTAAATTAAATAAATTAGCTAGCAAGGCTGATTATGCTTTTACATATAACCCATTAGGTGGAATTGCTGCATATGTATTTGCTTTCTTATTATTAACATTTACTGTTGATGTGGCAATTAGAGCCATAAAAATTGCAATATTAAGATTAATAGCTCCGATACCAGTTATTAGTTATATGAGCCCTAACCCAAAGGATAATGGTGCTATGGGAACTTGGGCAAAATCATTAGCGACAACATATCTATCACTATTTACTAGACTACTTATAATTTACTTAGTAATATATTTAATTCAAGACATGATTCAAAATGGTATGGCAGCAAAAACTACTGGTGGCTTGATAGGCGGCATTTCATTTATATTGATTTGCTTTGGCTTATTCTTATTTGCCAGACAAGCTCCAAAGTTTATTCAGGATGCACTTGGAATAAAAGCCGGTAGTGGAAGCGTTGGTCTTGCACTTGCTGCATCAGGACTTGGAACAATAAGGGGTGGAGGAAAACCAAGAGATGCTTGGAGCAATATGATGGAAGCATCAAGAGCTGCACAAAGTGGTGGAAAAGATCCTGTTTCAGGAAATTCGTATAGAGCTAACTTGGGTTCATATAAAGATATGAGAGATGCAACGGTAAAGAAAGAAAAGGATAAATATGATAAGAATTTAGCTCAAAATTATTATGAAAGAGCATTAGATATTGATGATCAGGATGGGGCAGGCTATAAAAGTCGTCGATGGTGGCAGTCAAAAGACTCTGGAGAAGCTAGAGCAAAAACTCAAACCTTTGACGCAAATAAACAACGATATAAGGCGAATTGGCAAACACATGAACGTGCAACTGGTAGAGGTGTAACAACAAGGGCTGGATCGGAATTCCATACTAGAAGAGATCCGTATCCAACACCGACCCCATCTGGACAACAAGGAACACCACCATCTGGACCACCAAGTAGAAATAGAGGGGATGCTGCCGATAAAAGTATTGGTATAGAAGTAAGACCAGTATATAAACATAAACCAATAAAAGTAGGTGGTAAAACTATAACTATAGGAGAACCAGAGATGCGTCAAAACGGTGGTTCTGGATATGCTGTTGACGGATCAATACCAAGTGGACCAATACCAGGCGGACCAACACCAAGTGGACCAACACCAGCCGGACCAACACCAGCCGGACCAACACCAGGTGGACCAACACCAGCCGGACCAACACCAGCTGGACCAACACCAGGTGGACCAACACCAGATGGACCAACACCAGGCGGACCAACACCAGGTGGACCAACACCAGGTGGACCAACAGCGTAAAAAGGAGTGTGATACATAGTGAATTATTTAATTCCAGCAAATACAAAAAGAGGACAATTGATATTGGGACTGTTTAGACCCTTCGATTTGATTTTGGTTGGTAGTGGAATAGCTGTAACAATATTGTTACTTGCTTTATTACCACTAAGTTCAACATTTATGACAGTATTAGCACTATTACCAGGGGGGGTATGTGCTATTCTTGTTACTCCATTACCGTATTACCACAACGTATTAAATGGCATAATTGAAGTGTATTCATTTTTAACAAGTACCCAAAAATATAAATGGAAAGGTTGGTGTTATAGGGAATGGCTCAAAAAGTAGCAAGTACATACAAGTACACAGAAGATTGGCTTCCAGTCAAAACAATTCAAAATGGTATGATCCTTACAAAAAGTAATTATAAAGTAACAGGAGTAAAAATATCTCCTAAAAATATTTTTATTCTTGATCCAGACGTTCAAAACAATATATTAATAAGCTTAAAAAACTTTTATAATACTATTGATTTTGAATTTTGGCTAGTTGTTGCTGATAGACCAGTAGACATATCTGTCTATATGTCAAATTTACAATTAAAATTCAATGAAGCAACATCACCAGCAATTAGAAAGCTGATTGCTCAAGACATTCAAAAAGGTGAAAACTTTATCAATAATAACATTGTTGATACGGAATATTACTTCCTATTTAAAGATAAGAATGTGGATCTCCTACAAAAAAGAGTAAGAATGATGATCAATGGTTTAGCAAGCTGTGGTTTGAACGCGTCACAAACTAGCAATGAAGATTTGAGAGTTATTTTAGAAAATTTCTTAAATGGGGGAAATAGAACTGAATTTGGGACGGTGATGCCAGTATGAGTACAGGGCTTATAAGTCAG
The DNA here is from genome assembly GCA_934163035.1 of uncultured Bacilli bacterium. Lineage (GTDB taxonomy): Bacteria > Bacillota_I > Bacilli_A > RF39 > UBA660 > CAG-877. The sequence goes on from CAKPJX010000005.1 coordinate 45,802, forward strand.
TTAGCTCCTAAGGGGCTACATTTTTCTGTTAGTGATTTTGTAATAAGTGATAAATATGCAACAATAATGACAGTTGTTTCATATCCCAAATATATCCAACCAGGATATCTTTCAAATTTAACAAATATGCCTGGTATAAAAGTTGTTGTAAAACACATCCCAGTTCCATTTCAACAAATGGCAAAGATGTTAAATAAGCAGGTTGCTGATTTAAAAGAAAAATATCATAATGAAAGAGATTTAACAGTAAGAGAAAGATTGAGGCAAGATGCCGAAAGCTTAGAGTATTTCATTTCAATGCTAGCTGGAAGTCAAGCAAGAATTTTTGACTTTCAAATGCATATTATGATTACTTCTAGTACTAAAGAGGGACTAGAACTAAAAAAGTTAAATGTCAAAAACTACTTAGATGCAATGGAGCTAAAAGCAGTATCATTAAGATTTGAGCAAGAAAAAGTTTTAAAATCAATGCTTCCAATATTTACATCAAAAGGGGCTCAAGAGTTAGAATCTAGGATTGGGACACCAATACCATCTGTTACAATATCAGCAATGTATCCATTCATCTTTGATAGCATAAAAGATCCAGGACTATCCACCTTATTGGGTGTAGACTTTTCTGGTGGTATTATCTTATTTAACCAATTTTTATATAAGATAAAAAAAGAAAATAATAGAAATAATGCCAATATGATAATTCTTGGTACTTCTGGTTCGGGAAAATCAACTGCAGCTAAATTGATGCTAAGAACACATATTAGAAATGGTTGCCAAATTGTTATAATTGACCCAGAAGATGAGTTTAGAGAAATGACAGAAACATATGGCGGAGATACGGTAGATATAGGTAAAGGTGGAGAATTCGGTTTAATTAATCCATTAGAAATAGTTATTGATGCCGATGAAGAAGAAATAAAACAAGGCTTAGGATACACCGTTTTAACAAGAACATTACAATTTTTAAAAGCTTTTATGAAGTACTATGATCCATCCATAGAAGAAGATGTTTTAACCATGTTTAGTGAAATTGTACAAGATACATATAAGCGTTTTGGGATTGACTATAACACTAATTTTTCAAGCTTTACATCAGCAGATTATCCAACATTTAGTGATGTTTATGCAACAATAAGAGGAAAATTAATGTCTATGACAGATCACACACAAGAACGTGATATCATGGAACGACTAGAATTAAAAGTAAGGCCAATCACAAAAGAATTAAAATTTTATTTTGATGGTCACACAACTATCAGTAAAGATAGTGATTTTATGGTCTTCAATATAAAAGAATTAATGAATAGTGATTCTAATGTTAGAAATGCCTTATTCTTTAACATATTAAAATATGCTTGGGGACTATGTCTAGATTATAGTGTTGATACAGTACTAATGGTAGATGAAGCCCATGTATTACTAGGAGACAATAATGCCCTAGGTGCTGACTTCTTAGCTCAGGTTCAAAGAAGAGCAAGAAAGTATAACACTGGAACTATTATAATAACTCAGCAGCCAAGTGATTTCTCTGCACCAGCTGTTATTACGCAGGGAAAAGCTATTTTTGATAATGCCTCATACTATTTAGTTATGGGCTTGAGAAAGCAAGCTGTAGAAGATTTAAGTTTACTTATAGATTTAAATGATAGTGAAAAAGAAAGTATTAAAAGATACTCACAAGGTGAAGCACTATTCGTCTGTGGAAATAGACGTATGAGAATAAATGTTGCTGTCACTAAAGAAGAATTGGACTCTTTCGGTATTGGAGGAGGACTATAGAAGGTAGTTAGGTGGTGGTAGCATGTCATCTTATAAAGCTAATAGGAATGATGGAAACAGCGGTGTTTCTGATAAAGAAAGAGCAGATAAAAATAATGCAAAAAACGTCCAAGTTGCTGCTGATGTAGCCATGCAATCCGGCCACCCAGTAGTTGCAGCAGTTGGTGGTGCAGTAAAAGTTGGTGACATGTTAACTGGTGGTAAAGTAAGTGGAGAGCTAGGTAAAGCCGCAACCAAAATTATGGACAAAACACCTGGTGGGAAACAACTACAGAATGTTTCAAATAAATTAAGTGAATCTGGAGCAAGTGATGCTATAGGCAAAGCTGCAGCAATTCAAGGGGGAACATCAGGCACACCAACCAGTGGAGCAACCAGTAGTGCAACAGGTACAACCTCTCCAACAGTCGGAACCAATACTGGTAAATCAGGTGCAACGGGTACCACACCAACTACTGAACAAAATCCTCTATTGCCTGCATCATCAGATGGCCAAGCAACAGACAATAATATTGCTGGAGTACCACCTGGCGTTGGCAAAAAAAGAGGTTCTAGTTTATTAGACGATGATGATGATAAACAAAAAGTTGAATTAACAGGTCAGGCAACATTAAGCAAGGTTGCTAAGATTTCTATTTTAACCTCCCTTTTTGCATCACCATTTTTGATAGTTATTTTAGTTGTAATGACAGCTACTACCGTATTTGGTACATATAAAGACGGACTTGGTATAAATACTGTTAGTGGAGGAAAAACAGGAAACATAGATTATGTAGAAGATAGTCAAGAAGCAACAGAATTTTACGAAAGAGTAAATGAAGTAAAGGAAGAAATGCTTAGAGAAGGAAAAAGTGTTGATGCATTTAGAATAGTTGCTGTGTACCATATTCTATCAAAATACAATGGTAAATTATCATACAAAACGATGTCAAAGCAAAAAATAGAAAAGATAGCTGATGCCATGCTAAATAATGGCATGTATGATGAGGAAACTTTCAAAAATAATTTAGTAGATGATATTATAAAATCATATGTATCAAAAACTAGTAAAGAAAGAAGAGAAGCAATAGCAGATGAAATCTTTCAATATATAGTAGATTATTATGAATTCATAGGTGAAGAGATGGATACTTGTGTATCATCGTCTGGAAATTGTGCATATAGCATAAAAGGATTTTATTCAAAATCAACGGGAAACATAAGTAAAAATATGAACATTTCAAACTTAAAAGTGAGACTGATGCAGTGTGGTGGCGGTTACGGACGAGGAACATGGGGAAAACCTCTTGCTGGAGAAGAATTAATTGACTTTGAAAAGTATGTCCTAGGTGTAACCTATGGTGAGATTGGTACTAGTTTTAGTGATGAAGCTATCAAAGCCCAAATAGTTGCCGTAAGAAGTTTCTCACTCAGTAGACCTGCCATGATGAATAATAGTCTAGGAAAGAAATTATCACAGGAAAATAATCAATGGATTCTTCAAATGTCATCATGTGTAGCAGATCAAGTATATTGTGATCCAGATCAAGGTTGTTCAAGAATGAATGATGGTACCCAGGGTGGTACTATTAGAAGTGGACACTCAGTTGGAACCTTTAGATCACCTGCCTTACCATCTGACAGCAAACTAAGAACCCTAGCAAAAGAAGTAGAAGGTGAAGTCCTAGTAAATAATCAAGGAAACATAATAAGTACCTCATATATAAATACAACACAGAACTTATTTAACAAATTGGCAAAACAGGGACTAAATTATAAACAAATATTGCTACAAGTATATAATCAAGGATCAACTAATTCTGGAGCCAAAGATGTAACTAAAATGAGTTGTGGAACCACTACAGGTATATGCAGTTCTTCAACAGGAGAATATGCTAGCTGGAAACAAACAGATTCAAGATGGAAAAATGTAAGTTTGGGTAATAGAACAGTTGGTCAGATCGGTTGTCTTGCAACTTCTGTCAGTATATTAGTAGCAAAAAGTGGTGTTCCTACCGTGCTTGGTGATAATTTTAATCCAGGAACTTTTGTTCAACACTTAAGTAAAAATGGTGGCTTCGTAAATGGAAACTTTATATGGGATTCAGTAAGCAAAGTAGCCCCAGGCTTCCAATATGCAGGCCGTAAAGACTTAAGTGGATATACTGATCAACAAAAAATTAATGCAATAAGAGATTTAGTATCACAAGGATACTATGTTACAATTCAAGTAAGTAGTTCAAATCCACAACACTGGGTTGCAGTTAATGATGTAGTTGGCAATCAAGTAAATATATATGATCCAAGTGATTCAAGGACAATATACGGTCAAAGATATCCTATCTCAAGAACCAAATTAGTTAGTTACTTTAAGGCTACCAAAACTGAAAGTAGTGGAGCTAGCACTACTACACCAACATCCTCAGCTAAAGGATTCCAGTGGCCAATTGCTAAAGAGCACAGCGGAATGGCACAACTTAATAATAATAGATTATATAAAATGGAACATAAAGGAATTGACATAACCGCAAAGTCTGCAAGCTATAAAGGTAAAATAAACATTATTGCAAGTTATGATGGAGTAGTTGAATATGCATACAACGATATTTCACCTAAATATGATAACTACTATGGCAAAAGTGGGGCAACAGCTTCTTGGATGCATGATGGTTTTGGAAACAGTATTAAAATTAGGCACTCATATAAGGGACAGATAATTTATACATATTATGCCCATTTAACTCAAGATGTAAGAGTTAAAGCAGGAGATAGAGTCGTAGCAGGTCAAGTAATAGCAACAATGGGATCAAGTGGAAATTCAACCGGAACACACCTTCACTTTGAAACAAGGGTTGGTAGTAGTTCAAGAACTTATACAAATAAGAATAACCCACTAAATTATGTATCACCGAATAGTTACCCATAAAACAAAAAAGTAGTATTAGCCAATGCTTATATATAATACAAGGCTATATTGTGTGCACTAAACTTATAGGAGGTTATTATGAACAAGAAAACTCGTTATATAGTATTATTAGTGATATTATTAATATATTTTGCAGTTCTATTTCTAATATATGGAAAAGATCATTTGAAAAGGGAAAAAGAAGAAACTGTCATAATAATAGGTAATAGCACAATCTGGAAAAAGGAAAAACAAAAATGGTCGACAATTAAATCCTTATCTGATAAAAAAGATCTAGGATGGAAATTATATGATACCTATATAGACAATAAAAAAATTGGAAAGTATTACTTGTGGAATGATAATACTGAATGGTTTCTATTTGATAAGAAAAAAAATGCATATAACTACCAAGGAGAATTATTAGCATATAGATCAAACTATAAAATGCCCGTTAAGTCATTTACTACAGAAACGGTAACAGACTACACATATTTAGAAAAATTACTATCAGATAATAATCTATCAAACACAGGTACTCCAACAGTAAGTAGTGTGACTAAAGTTGATATTGACAGTGACGGAATTGATGAAAAAATTTATGTATTTAGTAATGTATTTAGTGATGATGAAATACTTCCAGAGAATAGTTATTCATTTGTTTTTCTTGAGAAAGAATCTAAGACATATATGATGTATAGTTATACAGATGAATTTGTCGGTTTATCTGGTTGCCAACCGTTTGTTGATTATTTAATAGATATAGATGAAGACAACAATTACGAAATAGTTTTAAAGTGTAGTCAGTATGATGAGTTACCTCCAATAAATACACTATATAAGTTTGATAAGGGTAAATTTATTGAAATAATAAATAATCAATAGATAAAATAATGACTAAACTAAAAGATAATGTTATAATAAAAAAAGAAAGGAAGTAGTTACTATGAAATTAAAGTTTCGAGCAGACTCGCATGATTTATTAATATTCGGAATCTTTTCCATATTTCTTTTATATGTCGTTGCCTTAGCTGTTATAAATCTAAAAACTTTTGCAGCAACAGGAGAGTTATATGGACTAAATCCATTTCCAGCATTTGAACCAGAATATATTGTAACTACAATCACTTTTTATTTTATTGCCTTGGGAGCTTTATTTGCTAGTGTTAGTTCATACTTTTTCGAAAGAGAAAAAGGCTTTGGTCTAACGACCGAAAAAAAAGACAAAGGATATTCAAGATGGGCCAAAGCAAAAGAAATTAAAGAAGAGTTAGAGCAAGTACCGATTTTACAAAAAAATTCCAAAGCAGCTGGTATTCCACTGATTTTGAATGAACAAGAAATGTGGGTTGATAATGGTGAATACCATTCATTAATTATTGGTGCCACCGGTTCCGGAAAAACTCAAGGAGTAGTTTTTCCACAGGTTCATAGTTTATCAAAAGCAAGAGAATCTATGATAATTACCGATCCAAAAGGTGAAATATATGAAAAAACAAGTATGATGTTAAGGGATAGGGGCTATCAAATATTATTGTTAAATTTCCGTGATCCACAAAATGGTAGTGCTTGGAATCCTCTAACAATGCCATATAGAATGTATAAAAGTGGTAATCAGGATAAAGCAATTGAGCTATTAGATGACTTAGCCCTAAATATTCTATATGATGAGTCAAACAAAAATGCTGACCCATTCTGGGAAAAAACTTCAGCTGACTATTTTTCAGGAGTAGCACTTGGCTTATTTGAAGATGCCAAAGAAGAGGAAATAAACATTAACAGTATTTCTTTAGCTACAACAGTCGGAGAAGAAAAATTTGGTGGTTCAACATATATAAAAGAGTACTTTGATGCTAAAGATCCATCCAGTGCAGCAGCCATAAATGCCTCAAGTACGATTACAGCTCCAACTGAAACAAAAGGAAGTATTTTATCGGTTTTCAAACAAAAGGTTAAATTATTTGCCTCACGTGATAATTTAAGTGAAATGTTATCGTACAGTAGTATAGATCTAGAAAGTATTGGTGAGAAACCTACCGCTGTATTTATTGTTATTCAAGATGAAAAAAAGACGTATCATTCATTAGTTACTATTTTATTAAAGCAGATATATGAAACATTAATATCAACTGCTCAAAAGCATGGTGGAAAATTACCTGTTAGAACCAACTTTATTCTTGATGAGTTTGCTAACATGCCTCCATTAAAAGATGTTACAACAATGATTACCGCAGCTCGTTCAAGACTTATTAGATTTACTATGATTATCCAAAACTTTGCCCAACTAGATTCTGTATACGGAAAAGAAGATGCTGAAACAATTAGAGGTAACTGTGGAAATATTATTTATCTAATTACAACAGAATTAAAGGCATTAGAGGAAATATCAAAAATGTGTGGTGAAGTAAAATCTAAAAAAGATGATAAAACCGCTTCAACACCACTAGTAACTGTATCAGATCTTCAGAGAATGAAACAATATGAAACAGTAATATTACGTATGCGTAAACAACCATTCAAGACAAAATTAACTCCAAATTATAAAATTAATTGGGGTAAAAAATATCCAGATGCCGGCTATCCAGTAAGACCAAAAAGACAAGTTCATACATTTGATATTAAAGCGTTTGTAAAAGAACAAAAAAAGAAAAAGTTAATGGAGATGATGAATTCCTCATCTAGCAGTGCTGGAGCAGGTTCTATGCCACCACTACCTGGTGGAATTCCAAGAATGCCAAACTTTCAAAGCACACCTTCTTTTGAGCCAAGGAAACCACTTAATAGTATAGATTCAGGCACTAACAATCGCTTACCAATTACTCCAACTTTAAATCAAGATAATTTTATACCACCAGTACATGAAGAAAGAAGCAGGCCAAACAACAGTGGTAGTGGAAGCAACAATTTAGGATTTGATGTTGATGAGTTAGTTAAGAAAATAGATGCTAAAATAGCAGAACTTGAAGAAGAAGAAAAACGAGAAAAAGAAAAACAGGAAAAAGAAAAACAAGCCAATTTCAATATCAACAATAAGCCAACAGCTATTCCATCAACTAATATAGCAAAGAAAGAGGAACTAATACCACAGAATAATAACCTTATTCCAAATAAAAGCGAGGCTAAAGTTGGTCAACAAGAAATCAATCTTGATTTACAAGACAATGAAGAAGATGATGACTTCTTTGATGATTTCTTTGATAATTAAAAGAGGGAGGAATTTATATGAGTTTAAATTTCAATGTAGGTAAAATAAATCCTGCTAAAGAAGAGGTTGAAGAAGAAAAAAAAGAAGATAAAGATGATGAAGAATTTGATGAAGCTCCAAGAAATAACAATGAATTAAAATTAAGGCTAATTAAGTTAGCTTCACTACTTGGAGTTGCTATAGCAGCCCTTTTAGCAGTATTATTTATTATTTCATTATTTAATAAAAAAACATATAAATATGAAGATATTGAAACAATAATGCAAAAAGCTGCTATATCTTATTTCAAAAGCTATCCAGACAGCTTACCTAAAAATGAGAAACAAACAGCCCAAATTTCAGCAGCAACATTAATAAGTACAGGTAAAATGAAAGATTTAACTGAGTATACAAAGAAGGGTGTAATCTGTGATGGAAAAGTAGAAGTTGCTAAAAGAGGCGATGAATACATATATACACCTTACCTAACTTGTGGAGACGATTATAAAACTCAAAAACTAAGTTCCTTAATAGCCTCAAGTGAGATAGTAAAAGAAGGATATGGACTATATAAAGTAGATAATTCATACATTTACAGAGGTGAATTAGTAGATAATTATGTTCTAATAAATGAGAGATTATGGAGAATTGTTAAATTAGATTCAAATGAAAATAGTATCCTAGTTTTAGATAATATATTTTCATCACAAGTGCCATGGGATGATAGATATAATAATGAAAGAAAATACAACGCTGGTAATAATGTATTTTCAGCAAGTAGAATTAAAGAAACTCTAAATGCACTATATAATGGTGAAATACTTGAAAATAAAGGAGAACTATTAGACAACAATACAAAAGCACATATGGTAAGCTTTGATCTATGTACAGGAAAAAGAAACTTAGATGATACTACACACAATAATTCAACTGAATGTGCTAGCGTTGAAAAAGATGTTAAAATAGGTTTGTTAACAGTTTCTGATTATTTATTAGCTAGTATCGATTCAAACTGTACTGCTACAAATTCCAGATCTTGTCAAAACTACAATTACTTAAATAATAAAACAGATTTCTGGTTAGCAACAGCTCAAAATAACACAACATATCAAGTTTACACAGTTAATACAAGCGGAGTAATAAAAGAGGAATCAGCTAGTAACTATGCTAATGCCAGAGCAGTAATTCATCTAAATTCAAATACTTTAGTAAAAAGTGGAACCGGTACAGAAAAAGATCCATACGTTATAAAATAGGAGTCTATAATTATCATAGATTCTTTTTTCTCATATTAATACTATGAGGTGAAAGAATGAATAAAGACTTAAACCTAATTGATATTAGAAGCAATTCCAAATATAAAGAAGGACACATTCCTAATTCAATAAATATACCAGGACACTTGCTTTTAATGAATCCAAATTCATATTTAAAAAAAGATAAAACATATTATATATACTGTCAAACAGGATATACTAGTATGGATGTAGTAAATATTTTAAACAAAAAGGGTTATAATACAATAAATTTAGAAGGGGGATATAATAAGTATCTCTTAACTAAATAATAATCTAATCAAAATAATAGTTTATTAGTGGAGTTATAAAGAAATTTTCTTTCATGATGACCCCATTTATTAACTATTATTTTGTTTTAAAAGTAAAAAATAATCAGATAATATAAATAGAAAAATACTAATAATCTAAGACTTGATTTTAATAATCAAAGTAACTATAATTAACCTAGAGGTGAAAAACTTGGATATCATAAATAATATTGTTACATATTCAACCGAAGTAATTTCAAATGGTGGCTTTTTATTTGGTATGCTAATAATAATTTTAGAATCATTTATACCAGCATTACCTCTTTGTGTCTTCATAGCCTTAAATACCAATGCCTTTGGACTAATACCTGGAATTTTATTATCTTGGATTTCTACATGTATAGGCTGTTATTTATCATATTTGATATTCTATCATCTATCAAATGATTTTATATATAAACATTTAAGTAAAAAAACAAAAAACAAAATAGATAAGGCTATAGTAACTTTTAGAAATATTTCACTTCCAAACTTAGTTGTAATAATAACTCTTCCATTTACACCAGCCTTTTTAGTAAATATTTTAGCCGGACTAACATCAATGGATAAGAAAAAATTTATCGCAGCTATTTTAATAGGAAAAATATTTATGGTCATATTTTGGGGCTATGTCGGCAAAAGTCTTATCGATAGTATGACAGATATAAAAACAATAATAATAATTTTAATAATGGTTTTACTAGCATATATTACATCAAAAATTGTTAGTAAAAAAGCCAATATAGAGTAGGAGTATTTATGGAATATATAATTATATCTTTATTAGTTTTAATATTAATATTAGTAGTAATTTCACTATTTAAAAACATTAATGAAAGTAATATAACTGAGCGTCTTGGAAAATTAGAATTGAATATGGTAAAAGAACTAGATCAGTTTAAAGACGATTTAAACAGAAACTTAAATAAGGATTTTTCATCATTAAATGAACAATTAGAAAAAAGACTAATTTCTATAAATGAAAGAGTTAATGAACGTCTTGATCAAAATTTTGATAAAACTAATAAAACTTTCATGAATGTTATTGAAAGATTGTCTAAAATAGATGAAGCTCAAAAAAAGATTGAAAATTTATCAACTGATATAGTCAGTCTTCAAAGCATTCTAACAGATAAAAAAGCTAGAGGTATATTTGGTGAAGTTAACTTGAATCACATTTTAACAAGTGTTTTTGGAGCCAAAAATGATAATATATATAGATTACAATATACCTTAAGTACAGGTGTAATTGCTGACTCTATTGTATTTGCTCCAGATCCTCTAGGAAAAATCGTCATAGACTCTAAATTTCCATTAGAGCACTATCAGCTTATGGTTGATAAAGATACACCAAAAGAAATGCGTCCAACCTACGAGAAAATGTTTAAACAAGATATGAAAAAGCATATAGATGCTATTAGTAGTAAATATATAATTCCACAAGAAACAGCTGATCAGGCAATTCTATTTTTACCAGCCGAAGCAATATTTGCTGAAGTAAACGCTTATCATCAAGATATTATTGATTATGCCTATAAAAAAAGAGTTTGGATAACTAGTCCAACAACTCTAATATCTACACTAACTGTTATTGAAATGATCATTAAAAATATTGAACGTGATAAATATACTTCTATAATTCATGAAGAATTAAACAAATTAGGGTTGGAATTTGCAAGATATAGAGAAAGATGGGATAAACTATCTAGAAGTATTCAAACAGTTAATAAAGATATTGAAAATGTCTCTATAACAACTGACAAAATAACTAAAAAATTTGAAAGTATAAATAAGGTAGAAATAGCTAAGTTAGATTATAATGAAACATTAGATAACTAAATTTAAAAGTACAAATATTGTACTTTTTTTGTGTCCTCTAAAGTCCTAAAGTATCAAGAAAAATCATAAATTTAATTATGATAACAAGATTATTTATAATGCTAATTGGATATATACTAATGGTAATAGGATTAACTTATATAATAATATATTTTAATTTGTTTACTTTTGGATATACTATTAAAGAATATTTAATATTTATTTTAAAAAGCTTTGAATGCAATATTTTTATAATAGGCTTTTTAATCAACATAGTAATTATTTTTACATGGAAGGGGAAATAAAATGACTTATATATATGATGTATTATTAAATTTTACTGATGACTATGATAGAATAGAATTCTTTGAATGGCAAGAAAATGATTGCTACGAACACATAAAAAAAATACCACTATTTAAAATATCCTCTAATGATATGATAAATATTTGTCAAAATAGAATAAAACTATCAAAAGAATTTATTGAAGATATTAAAGGAAAAACTATATCTTATAAAAATAAAAAAGACATTAAATATGCCTCATTATTTACAGATCAAAATAGAGTAATAGCTCTAGAATTTGATAGTAAGGGTCAAACTATTAGCTATAGTTCATTATTAATTGATGAAGAAGAAGATATAGCAGAAGAGAGTATAGATGAAGATATAACAAAAATAGAGTATGAAAAAATCTATACATATAAAATAGATCCTTTCTTAACAAGAAAAGAAACCAAGAGAAAAAAATTTCTTCTTCAGGAGTTAGCGATGCTACATAAAGAAAAAGACCTAGATAAATTTAACTATTTATATGAAGAAATATTTAAAAAGGATAATTTATCATTTGAAAACAGATACAAAAAAATTGTTAGTGATTTAGAAACTAACTATAATTATAAATATAATGAATTATATAATATTGTTTGCTTATCGTATAAAAAGGGGTAATTACTTTATATTAATACTATAGTTAAAGTGTAATATAACTAAAATTTTGTAGAAAATAAAAAACTTTGTCTAGTTTACACCTTAAATATATTTTTTTCTTTGATAAGAGGAAATGATATGACACTATTTATAATATAGAAAGATGGTAGAAATATATGAAAAACATAATGTTAATGATATCAAAAATTGAAATGAGAGGGGAGATCTTATTAACTAGTGTATTAATAATTAGTATACTAGGACTACTACTTTTATTAATTTTAAATCGAAGCCAAAAACTGAAATATATAAAAAAGATGGCAAGTGTAACCCTAATTTTAACTATGCTATTTTTGCCATTTACTAATTTATTAAATGTAAAAGCTGAAAATATTACAATTAGTGTCGACAATAATACTACTAAAAGTGATGATCTAAATAGTAAAAAAGCTATCGATACGACAGGGCTAAGTGTAAGTCCTTCAAATGATCCTTTCAAAGCTTACAAGGTATTAGATATTTATTATAATAGTGCAAGTAATGAAATCTCATACGATTTTACAAGTGCTTTTACCAATTTCAAATCAAGTACTTATGCTAATTCTAATACGAAAGATTTTTCTACATTAACTGTTAGTCAGTATCTTGCCTATGGAGAAGAAGATGCTAATCAATCTGAATTCAACTTACTAGTATCTCAATTTGCTAAGTATGTCAAGAAAAATTCAATAACAGGGATTGATTTGACACGTCAAGGATCAAATAATGCCAAAATAGAGAATATTGAGGTTGGCTCATACTTGCTTTTGCCAACGTCTAACAATTCATACACAATGGATGGTGTAACAGCTGTCAATACTTATGGGGCTTTAATTGCTAACGTTATATATACAGCAGGAGATAATGGATGGTACTTAAATAATTGTGAAGTACAGTCTAAGTTAAACGAAAATATTTTACAAGGGTATATACTTAATTGTGCTGTTTCAAACATAATTGATGCCATGAAAAATTTAGGTGAAGATGGGCCTGCATTGGATGGAGCTTTTTATAAAAATAGAGATTATACATATTTATTGGTCTTTTCTGGTCAAAGTAGCTATATAGAAGATAGTTCATCATGGAACTTAGCGATAACTTTGCCTGATGGAATTAATTATGATGATATATATACTATAGACCTAAATAATATGAAACTATATCCTATTAATAATAACAAACTTTATAATGATGATAAAGTAGCAGCTGATGTTACAAAGACAAATAAAACAATAACTATAACATCACCAACAGCTGATATTTCAGGTCTTTCACTAGTAATCGGTGTTAAATTGAGCGATACACCAATACTAGGAACAGCGGGTAATATAATAAAATCACAGTTAACCTTTGGCTCAGATCCATATACAGAACCAGTTGAAACAAAAACAATATCATCAGAAACAAAAATTACTACTTATGGTCTTCAAATAACAAACAAAAGCGCAACTGGAGATAATAATTTATCAGGAGCAGTATTTGGAATATATACAGATAGTGAATGCACTGATAGTAACAAAATAGGAGAGGTTACTGTAACAGATGGGGTAGGAAACTTTGCGGGTATTATAGAAGGAAATTTATATATTAAACAATTAAAGGCACCAAGTGGTTACAAACTATCTAATGATGTAGTAAAGATAACAGTTGATACAGCCTCACTAACATCTGATGGATATTTCCCATTAACCGCAACAAATGCAGCAGCAGGATTTCTTCCTACAACCGGAGGACTTGGAACAATACTTTATACTTTAATAGGTTTGATAATAATTGTCTCAGGCTCAATTGCTTTTATATCATATAGAAAAAAACAAGCTACAAATTAATCAATATAAGACTTACTATTATTTGTATAGTAAGTTTTTTTCTAATGTAAAAAAGTATAAAAAGGTTGTCTTAAAAATAAAACTAAGATATAATATAAGCTGTTGGAGGGATATAAATGGCAAAAAAAGAAGTAAAAGAAAAAGAAATTGAAAAAAAAGAAACTGAAACAAAGGAAAAAGTAAAAACTAATATCCATGAAATAGAAGTAAAAATTGATGGTGATGATTGGAAAAACGCTATTGATAAAGCATTCAAAAAGGCCCAAAAAACTGTAAAAGTAGATGGTTTCCGCCCAGGAAAAGTACCAAGAGATGTTTTTGAAAAACGTTTTGGAAAAGAATCATTATATAAAGATGCAGCAGATGATGCAATACAATTAGCTTACTTAAAAGCATTAAAGGATTCAGAATTAATCCCAGTTGTAAAACCAGAAGTAGGACTAAAATCAGTAACTGAAGAAGCTGCCAAATTCATTTTTAGAATAATAACAAAGCCTGAATTAAAAATAAAAAAATATAAGGGATTAAACATACAACCAGAAGAATGCGAAGTAACTGATGAAGAAATTAATCATGAACTACATCATTTATTAGAAAAATATGTAGAACTAGAAATAAAAGATGAAGGTAAAGTTGAAAACGGAAACATTGCTATTATAGACTTTGAAGGCTTTAAAGATGGTGTTCCATTTGAAGGTGGAAAAGGAGAAAATTATTCATTAGAAATCGGTTCACATACTTTCATACCTGGATTTGAAGAGCAAATTATTGGCATGGCTAAAGGTGAAGAAAAAGATTTAGACATAACTTTCCCTGAAGACTATGGAGCAAAAGAATTAGCCGGGGCTAAAGTAGTATTCAAGGTAAAAGTTAATGAAATTAAAGAGAAAAAAGAACGTGAACTAGACGAAGAATTCTTTGAAGATCTTGCCATGGAAGGCGTAGATTCTGAAGAAACACTAAAAGAAGAAATAAAAAAATCAATTGAGTCTCACAAAAAAGCTGACGCAGAAAACAAGTATATTGATAAATTATTAGAAGAAATAGCAAAGAACGTAGAAGTAGACATTCCTGAAGAGATGGTTAGTGAAGAAGTTGACAGATTACTTGAAAGATTCGAAGAAAACATGAAGATGCAAGGTATCTCACTAGACTTATACTATAAATTTACTAATTCAACTGAAAAAGATCTAAAAGCACAATTAGAAAAAGAAGCTTACTCTAATGTATTATATAGATTAATGTTAGAAGAAATTATGAATTTAGAAAAAGTAGAAGTAAGTGAAGAAGAAGCTAAAAAAGAACTAAAAGAGTTATCTGAAAAGTATAAAATGACTGAAGAAGAACTTCAAAAAGAAATTGGTGGTCTAGATATGATTCAATATGATCTAGAAATGAGAAAAACAATAGAATTACTAAAAGAGCTAAACAAATAAAGCTCTTTTTTTTAATTTTCTATTAAATTCAATTGAAAAAAATTTCTATTTATTTTATAATAAAAAGCAATATGAAAATTAACGGGTGATTATCCATGAAAAAAGAAAAAACAATTGTTTTAGTAATAGATGACATGGTTATTTTTCCAAATAATGAAGTAAGAATAGAGTATGATAACATCTTTGATAAAAACTTTGTTGATATATTGGAAAATACTGAAGATGAAAATATTTTAATAGTAAATCCATTAGATGAAGACTTTAAATCAAATGTTACATCTCTACCTGGAATCGGTATTTTAGGAAGCATAAAACTAAAAATAAATGTTCCCAATAATAAAACTCGTGTTGTAATAGAAGGCTTAAAAAGAGTTAAGATATTCAATTACACTAGTGAAGATAAATACTACAAAGCTGATTATGAGGAAATAGATCAAATATCTGGTGAGGATGAACAAATATATTCAACAATATTAATTAAATATTTAAATAATTATATTGATAAGATTCCACACATGGGTAATGCAATTATAAGTCAATTAAGTAAAGTAAATAACCTAAGTGATTTAACTGATTTAATTGCTAGCTTTATTTCCCTAGATTATAATCGTAAAAAAAAGTACATTGAAATAATTGATCCCGTAAAAAGATCAAAGCTATTAATAGAAGATATGAAAGAGGATTTAAAAATAGCCGAGATCGAGCAAAAAATAGAAATAGATATTGAAAAACAACTAAGTGATAGTCAAAAAGAATATTTTATAAGAGAAAAAATTAAGGCACTACAAAAAGAACTTGGTGAAAAAAATACCAAGGAAGATGAAATTTTAAGAATTAAAAAGAAATTTTCTAAATTAAAATGTAATTCAAAAATAAAAGATAGAATAAAAAGAGAAATAGCTAGATATGAAGCATTAAACTCTAATTCACCAGAACTTGGTATAATAAGAGATTATCTTGACTGGCTCCTAAATTTACCTTGGGAAATACTAACGAAAGATAATAATGATCTAGCTAAAGTTAAAAGCATTCTGGATTCATCACACTATGGCTTGGAAAAGGTAAAGGATCGTATTTTAGAGTATCTTGCAGTTAAACAAAATACTAACAATTCTAAAAGTCCAATTATTTGTTTAGTCGGCCCTCCTGGTGTTGGTAAAACATCTCTTGCTCTAAGTATAGCTAAAAGCCTAAATCGAAAAGTAGCCAAAATTAGCGTTGGTGGTATAAACGATGAAGCAGAAATAATTGGTCATAGACGTACCTACGTAGGAGCAAGTCCTGGTCGTATAATTCAAGGTATTAGAAAAGCTGGCAGTAGAAACCCAGTCTTTATAATTGACGAGATAGATAAAATGACAAAAGATATAAAAGGTGATCCAGCAAGTTCACTACTAGAAGTTCTAGATAAAGAACAAAATGACAAATTTTCCGATCACTACATTGAAGAAGACTTTGATTTATCAAAAGTAATGTTTATCGCAACAGCAAATTATGTTGAACAAATTCCATATGAACTAAAAGATCGACTAGAGATAATTAATCTTTCCAGTTACACTGAATATGAGAAATTCTATATTGCTAAAACGCACTTAGTACCTAAAAAAATGGAAGAACATGGTCTAACCCCATTACAAGTACAAATAACAGATGAGGCTATAATGTCACTGATAAGAAATTATACAAGAGAAGCCGGTGTCAGAGAGTTAGAAAGAATGCTTGAAGCTGTTTTAAGAAAAATAGTAAAATCAATTCTTTTAGATAAGAACCTAGCCTTTTATAAGGTTGATGAAAAAATGCTCGAAAAGTTTCTAGGCAAGCCAAAATACTCATATACCAAAAGCCTAGAAAAGACTGAACCTGGCGTAGTAAATGGTCTAGCTTATACTATCTTTGGTGGAGATGTTCTTCAAGTAGAAGCAACCTATTATAAAGGAAAAGGCAATCTTGTTTTAACAGGATCCCTAGGAGAAGTAATGGAAGAATCATGTCAAATTGCTCTTAGCTATATAAAAGCTAATGCTAAAAAATTTGGAATTGATGAAAAAAAGTTGAGTGAAAACGACATACATATTCATTTTCCAGAAGGTGCTGTTGAAAAAGATGGCCCATCAGCAGGTATAACCATTACCACAACTCTAATAAGTCTTTTCACTAATAAAGAAGTACCTAAAGATATTGCTATGACAGGAGAAATAACACTCCGAGGTAGAATCTTACCTATAGGAGGACTAAAAGAAAAATCAATAGGTGCCAGTAGAAGTAATATAAAAACAATAATTTTACCTCTAGAAAATAAAAAAGACTTAGATGATATACCAAAAGAAGTAGTCAAAAAAATTAACTTCATCTTTGTAGAAAACTACATGGATGTTTATAATGAACTATTTAAAATAGAAAAATTAGTTTCAGTATAATAAAAAGAAGAGTAATAAGAATAACAACTCTTCTTTTTTCATATTATGAGTTAGGAGGTTATATGAAAAAAATAATATCTTTTGAAAAAAATCTGGATTTTAACTCAATGATAGGGGAAGTAAGTGCTATCTCCCTTGATCATACTTTAAAATTCACAAGTGACAACTCCATTGAAGGAGAATTTATTATAAGTGGTAAATATAAGCTGACAGAAGCATCAATATTAGAAGAAGATTTCAATTATAACTTACCAGTAGATATTTTATTAAATGAAAAATTAGAACTTGAAACTGCTAAAATAGATATTGATGATTTTTACTATGAAATAGAAAATGATTCAACGATTGTTTGCCATATTGATGTAAAAGTAGAAGGAGTAGAAAAAATAGAAGAAGTAAAAGAAGATGAAAAGATAGTAGAAGAAGCCACTATTATAAGTGAGCCTCAAAAAGAAATCCAAGTAATAAATACAGATGACAGCCCAAGGGAATGTGATGGTGAAAAAGAAGAACAAGAAACATGTGAAGCAAAAATAGATACGAAAAGAGATGATAATATGGAAGAAGTTCAAACAGAAGTAGAAACAGAAGAACAAGAAGAAATGAAAAATAATCAGCAAACTGAAGAAGTTGGTTCACTATTTTCATCATTTAAAGAAAGTGATGAGACATTTTCATCATATTCAGTATATATAATAAGAGAAAATGAAACTGTTCAGTCTCTTATAGAAAAATATAAAACAACTAAAGAAGAACTAGAAAACTACAATGACTTATCAAATATAACAATAGGCTCAAAAATAATAATACCAACAGCCAATGAATAATGTAGAATTACAAAAATGTCCCATATCATACAAAAGAAACACTAAGATAGTAAATGATGGAAATACAAAATATGTCATAAAAGTTAAAAAAAGTAACACTGAAAAAATCTATGACTATCTATCAGGCCGTAAATTCAACAATTTTCTAGCATCAATTGATAATAATAGAAGCTATGAAGTGTATCCATATATTGCTGAAAAAGAAATAACTAAAGAAGACAAGGCTATTGATTTAGTTTATACTTTGAGCTTGCTTCATACCAAAACAACAACTTATCAAAATGTGGATTTAGATAAGGTCAAAGAAATATATGAAGAAAATCAAAGTAAATTAAATTATTTAAATTCATACTATCATGATCTTCAAGACTACATAGAATCAAAACAATATATGGCACCAGGTGAGTATCTTCTAATTAGAAATATCAGTAGAATATATATGCTTTTAACATTCTCAAAGTATATGCTAGAAAAATGGTACAACGAAAAGCAAAAATTAAAAAAAGAACGCAATGTCTTTCTACATAATAATATTACGCTAGATCATTTCTTAGAAAATGAAAATGCTTATTTTATAAATTGGTCCAAGTCCCATAGAGGTATCGTTGTATATGACTTTCTAAACTTTTATCAAAATGAGTATAAAAGTTTAGAAATGTCATCATTATTTGAGATCTATCAAAGTAAATATAAATATACTCAAGATGAATATTATCTATTTTTATCACTATTATCTATACCACCAAAAATTGAATTTACTAACTCGAATTATATAAACACTCTAAATGTTAATAATTTAATGAATTATGTTGAAGGTGTAGAAAAGTTTACCTCAAAAGAAAATGAAAAATATCAAAAAGCACATCAAGAAGAACTCAATAAGTAAAATAATAACATTTAATCTTGTTGTAATGAAAAGTAATAATAGCAATTGATAGAAAAAGACAATAAATATCACAACAACTCCAACTAAGTAGAAGAGACTACTTCTTCTTTTTTGCTTGCAAGCATTACACCTACAAAAAAATGGATGTTTAATATGCATTATAATCACCTATAATAATTTATGATAAGACTACAAAAATGTGCTAAAGCCCTCATATTGACACTAACTTTTATATAATATATAATAAAACTATCAATATTAGAGGAAAAGAGGTATACAATGAAATTAGAAGGAAGTAAAACAGAAAAGAATTTATTGACTGCTTTCGCTGGTGAAAGTCAAGCTAGAAATAAATATACATATTATGCAAGCAAAGCAAAAAAAGATGGCTATGAACAATTAGCTGCTATATTTGAAGAGACTGCAAATAATGAAAAAGAACATGCAAAATTATGGTTTAAAGAATTACATGGTGGAAACATTCCAACAACAGAAGAAAATCTAAAAGATGCTGCAGCAGGCGAAAACTATGAATGGACAGAAATGTATAAAGAATTCGCTAAAACTGCCAAAGAAGAAGGCTTCGATCACTTAGCTTATCTATTTGAAAAAGTAGGCGAAATAGAAAAAGAACATGAAGAAAGATATTTAAGGTTACTAAAGAATATTGAAGATGATAGAGTTTTCAAAAAAGATGGTAATAAAATTTGGATATGTCGTAACTGTGGATATGTTTATGAAGGTACAGAAGCTTTAGAGGTTTGTCCAGTATGTGCTCATCCACAAAGTTTTATGGAAATAAAAGCTGATAACTATATGTAATTATAAAGCTATGATCACTAGATTATAGCTTTTTTAATTAAAAGCAATTTCTGTCTCAAGATTAATATCTGAAATAGCAATATATAAAAATATAGCTCCAGCAATCAAAATCAAAGTTGAAGCTAAAAGATTCAAATCATCATAAAAAGCTTTACTACAACTAGTATTAATATCTCTTTCCATAACAGTTTTATAATTATCATAAAAAAAATAAAGATAAACCAAAAGTGCAATAGAAAAAATAATTATATTAAGACATCTATATTTTTCTTTAGCTCTAAGATCATCATACTTAAAATATTTTTCTTCCTCATAATTAGCATAAAATGATAAACCAATTAATATTAAATATAAGATCCAAACATAGTTTTCAATTTGAATAGTTTTAAGTATTTTATCTTTTTGATTCATACTAAAATATATTCTAAAAACACTAATAATATAATTTTATAGGTGATTAAATGAATCTTATTCCCAACATTCCTCCTAAATTATTTTCTCTAAGTGCAGTAGCAGTAGGCTATTTATTAATAGATGATTTAACGGCTAATGAACAAAATGCCCTAGGAAACTGGTTAATGCTAACAGCTCAAGTATTATCAACCAATGCCTTTTATAAACAAGTTCAAACAGAAAGAGGTCTTGATACAAAAACAAATCAATATGATTTTTCAAAGGAAAAAGAAATAGAAATGCTAAAGAAAATGATTAATGCTTTAAATAAAGAAATTGAAAATTTGAAATCAAATATTGGAAACTGACTCTTCAACAGAAGGCATTTTTATTATAAAATATAGAAAACAAAAAGTTCCAACAAATACAAAAATACTACCTAAAAATCTTATTTCATAGGTTTTTTTATTTTTTATATTACTATTAACATAATCATTATAATTTCTATTTAAAAAGTATATATATATAACTAATGTAACAATTAATGATATTAAAAAAATTATTTTTGCTAATTTATCATACCTTTCTTCATGTTCTTCTATTGATTTTACAATTAATTCATCAGCCCAAATATTACCTAAGGCAATAACTAAGTAAACAATCCATATATAATTTTCAAAACGTAATCTTTTAATTACTGCTTCAGACTTATTCATAATTAAATATATTCATAAGCTAATAATTATTGACAAAATAGAATACAACATATAAAATACATATGATTTAAGATGAAAAGAGATGAAAAAATGTCTAAAGAACTACTAATACCAGCAGGGGACTTTGCTAGCCTAAAACAAGCCATATTTAATGGAGCAGATGCCATCTATATAGGTGGAAAAAATTTTGGTGCTAGAAAATTTGCCAGTAATTTTACCAATGAAGAAATAATTGAAGCTATAAAATTATGCCATCTGTATGATGTAAAATTATATGTAACTATGAACACACTAGTTAAAGATAGTGAAGTACAAGCGTTTTTAGAACAGGTAGAATTTTTATATAGAAACGGAATAGACGCTATAATAGTTCAAGACTTTGGCATGATGTGTTTAATCCTAGAAAAGTATCCAAACCTAGAAGTACATACATCAACCCAGGCCAATACCTCATCAATTGCAACAGCTAAATTTTATCAAGATTTGGGTGTAAAAAGAGTAGTCCTATCAAGAGAATTATCAATAGATGATATAAACAAGATGGATTTAAAAATAGAAAAAGAATCCTTTATTCATGGCGCACTATGTATAAGCTATTCCGGTTGTTGTCTAATGAGTAGCATGCTTGGAAAAAGAAGTGGCAATAGAGGAGAATGTGCTGGTATCTGCCGTCTTCCATATAGCCTAAAATATAAGGATAAAATCATCTCTAAGAATAAATATCTACTGAGTACTAAAGAATTAAACACCTCAAGCAAAATAGATTCACTAATGAAAAGTAGTATTTATAGTTTTAAAGTAGAAGGAAGAATGAAAAGTCCAGAATACGTTGGATTCATTACAAGATTTTATAGAAATTTGATGGACAATAAAAATGATTTTGATATAGAAAAAGAAACCGATAAACTAAAAGCAATATTTAATCGTCAATTTACAGTTGGTCATCTTTTTAATGAAGAAGAATCTAATTTAATTAATCCTAAATCACCCAATCATATAGGTTTAAAAATAGGAAAAGTAATAGATGTAAATCCTAAAAAGATAACCATAAAACTTGATGATGGAAAAGTTTTAAATCAACAAGATGGAATACGTTTTCTAAACAGTAATAAAGGTTTTATAGTAAACTATCTATATGATAATAAAAACAACTTAATTAAAAGTTCAAATAATATCTGTATAGTTGATAATAAAATAGGTCTAGATAAGAATGACATAGTATCAAAAACAATAGATTATTATCTTCAACAAGAATTAAGAAACCTACCAAATAAAAAAATGCCAATTAGTATAACTGTAAAAGCCTTCATTGATAAACCTATAGAAATAACAATGAGTGATGGTAAAAACACTGTAGAGGATAAAAGTGTACTAGTAAATAAAGCAATAAATAGTCCTATATCTAAAGAAAAAATATCAGAACAAGTAACTAAGCTTGGTAATACACCATTTATTTGTCAGAATATTAAAATTGAAATGGATAAAAATATATTTATTTCTATAAAAGATATAAATAATGCTAGAAGAAGCCTAGTAGAAAAACTTATTCATGAAAAAACATTGGTCAAGAATAAAATTATTATAAATGAAGTGAAATTTACTAAAGAAGACACAGTTTCAACTAATAAAATAACTGCTAGCGTAATGACTGAGGAACAATTAATAGCCTGTTTAAAAATGAATGTTGCAAGAATTTATGTTAAAGATCAAATCTTATTTGAAAAGTATAAAGATAATAAATCAGTATATTATGAATTACCAAGATGTGAATTTGAAATAGAAAAAAGTCTAAAGTCTAGAAACCTAGTATCTGACTACTTTGACTTTAAGAATGAGAAACATTTGATTGGCTCATATGGCTTAAATGTTTTTAATATTTACACTGCATATTATTTAAATAAGTATGGACTAAAAACAATAACTATTTCCCCAGAACTTAATGAAGAAGAAGTAATATCATTCATAAAAAATTATTATGAAAAATTTAAAACATATCCAGATATAGAGTATCTAGTATATGGAAAAGTGGAAAATATGATAATAAAGAAAAATATTCTTTCACTAAAAGAAAATGATTATAATTATGCATTAATAGATAATAAGAATAGAGAATTTTCTACTTACTACACTAGTGGAAAAACTCATATTTTAAATTACACCTCATTAAAAAATAATCCCAATTCATACATTAGAAAGCATTGTAATTTAAGACTTGATTTTTTTGATGAGTCTAAGGAAAGTGTAGAAGAGTCTGTCAAAAGTTATCAATAGTTTAATTTTAAGTACTAAAAAATCCAATTATATGATAAAATAATTACAGATAGGAAGTGAATAAATGCTTAATACAAAAAAGAATAGAATTCCTCTTAAAAATTATCTAATTTTACTACTAATTTTTTTAATAACTAGCATATTAGTAATTTATTTATGTAATTGTTATACAGTGTATAGTGAAAGTAAAAAAGAAATTCCTGTAATTAGAAATACCTTATTTGAAATAACTGATAAGGAATTGGAACATTACATACTAGAAAATCCAACAACTTTAATTTATATGTGCACAGCAAGTGATGAGTCATGTAGAACTTATGAAGAAGGCTTAGTAAAATTGGTAAAGAAAATTGACTTAAAGGATAAAATGATCTATCTAAATTTAAGTGATCTAAATCAAGATGAATTTGTTAAAAGTTTCAATGAAAAATATCCATATAAAATTAAATTAACTGCTAATTATCCTGCAATAGTTGCTTTTACAGATGGAAAAGTAACAAATATTTTACAATCTAAAAATAAAAAATTGACTATTAATAAGACAAAACAATTTATAGAAATAACTAATCCAGGAGAGTAATCTCCTTTTTTAAATTAGGAGGTAGTATGAATAACGTAGTTTTATTTGAACCAGAAATACCACAAAATACAGGTAACATAATGAGAACATGTGTTGCAACCAACACCAAACTACATTTGATAAAGCCACTAGGCTTCGTCCTTGATGATGCTCATTTAAAAAGAAGTGGCGTTAATTATATTGATAAGCTAGATTATGAAGTCTATGAAAACTTTGATGACTTTAAATCCAAGAATAAAGGAATATATTATTATTTCACTAGATATGGTAGAAAACCACATACAAGTTTTGATTACTCAAATAAGGAAGGTAACAACCTGTATTTTATATTTGGAAAAGAGTCAACCGGCATTCCAAAAGATATACTAAAGCAAAGTCTTAATAATTGCATGCGCATACCAATGACAAAAAATGTAAGAGCACTAAATGTTTCAAATAGTGTTGCAATAGTAATATATGAGGCCTTGCGTCAACAGAATTATAATGATTTATTAATGGAAGAACCACATAAAGGTGCCGACTATTTAGAAAAGTAGGTGATATATTGACAAAAGAAGACATAGAAAGAAGCATCATAACAAAATTTCGTAAAACAATATGGAGACCATTTACTAAAGCAGTACGTGAATATGAATTAATAGAAGAAAATGATAAGATAGCAGTTTGTATATCAGGCGGAAAAGACTCTATGCTTCTGGCTAAATGTATGGAAGAACTTCAAAAACATGGCACAAAAAAGTTTGAGCTTGTATATTTAGTGATGAATCCAGGCTATAATGAGAAAAATAAAGAAAAAATAATTAAAAATGCCAAGACACTTGGAATAGACATAAAAATGGTTGATTCAGATATCTTTGAAGTAGTAGATAAATACGCTGAAAAATCGCCTTGCTACTTATGTGCCAGAATGAGACGCGGCTTTCTATATGCCAGAGCCAAAGAATTAGGATGTAATAAGATAGCCCTTGGCCACCATTTTGATGACGTAATTGAAACAATTTTATTATCAATTCTCTATGGTGGAGAGTATAAAAGTATGATGCCAAAACTAAAAAGTACCAATTTTGAAGGTTTAGAATTAATAAGGCCATTATATCTTGTAAGGGAAAAAAATATTATAGCTTGGACAAAATACAATGATCTAAGTTTTATCAACTGTGCCTGCAGAGTAACATCAAAAGATAGTACCAAAGATTCTAAAAGGCTTGAGATTAAGAATTTAATAAAGAGCATGGAAGAAAAAAACAAAAATGTAGCGTACAATATTTTTAAATCAAGCGAAAATGTAAATATTGACACAGTGATTGCTACAAAAAGAGAAAATAAAAAAGTATCATTTTTAGAAAATTATAATGAAAACAAAAATTAAAGCCGAAAGGTTTTTTTATTGCTGTAAAAAGAAAAATTTCCACAACTTTATATAAAATTTTGGTACATGACAAGTAAATTAATTTAAAATGAATAAAAAAACTTCCCAACAAGCACTATATTGTTGAGGAGGAAATATGGCAAAATATAAAGTAGAGATAAGTGGTATAAATACAAATGATATCAAAATATTAACAAATGAGGAAATGATAGAACTCTTTAAAAGAGCTAAACAAAACGATAAACAAGCAAGAGATCTATTAGTTGAAGGCAACTTAAAATTAGTCTTATCAATTATAAAAAAATTTGTAAATAAATCTGATAATATGGATGATCTATTCCAAACAGGATGCATTGGCTTACTAAAGGCAATAGATAATTTTGATTTATCACATGAGGTCAAATTCTCAACATATGCAGTTCCTATGATATTAGGGGAGGTAAGAAGAAATATTAGAGACAACAATTCAATCAGAATAAGTAGATCCGTTAAAGACATTGCATATAAGGCATTAAGGATTAAGGAAAAATATATCAGAGAAAATTCCAAAGAACCATCAGATGAATATGTAGCTAAAGAATTAGGTGTAACAACAGCAGAATTAACTAATGCCCTAGAATCACTAAGAGAACCAGTTAGTATGTTTGAACCAATATATAATGATGGTGGAGACACAATATACCTATTTGACCAAATTGAAGATAAAAAATACAATGATGAGTATTTTTCAACTAAACTAGCAATAGAATCAGCAATGGATGACCTAGATCAAAGAGAAAAATATATTTTAGATGAGAGATTTATAACTGGAAAGACACAAATGGAAATAGCTGATGAACTAAATATAAGCCAAGCCCAAGTTTCAAGGCTAGAAAAAAATGCTATTAAGCAGTTAAAGAAAACACTAAAGTAAATCATATTAGCAAATTATTTTTAATATAATTAAGTGAAAAAGAAAAGTAGGTGATAATTTGCGACTATCAGATTTACAAACAAAAAATATTGTTAATATAAATGACGGAAAAAATGTTGGTAATATAATAGATGCAAACATATCAGAAAAAGGTGAAATAGAATCATTAGTCATAGAAGCAAATAAAAACTTTTTTTCCTTAAATCGTGAAAGTGATACTGAAATTAATTGGCAAGATATTACCAAAATAGGTGAAGACGTAATTCTAGTCAAGATAGGTATGCAGTGAAAAAAGTAAAGTTTATATTCTGGATGTTGATATCAGTAACAATCTCATCTTTTTTTTTACTGTCACTATTAGGAAAAAGATCCTCTAAAGCATTGTATAATTATATAAATGCAGAAACAAAAAGGTTTACAAGTAATATTATAAGTTCTGTAATAAATGATACTATATCAGATGGCATTGAAGATGAGCTTTTTACAACTCAGAAAAATTCAAATGATGAAATAGAAACGCTAGATTACAATACAAAAAAGGTTAATGAAATACTAAGTTCTATCACCAACAAAATACAAAAACGTTTAACAAATTTAGAAGAAGGTGACCTGAAGAGTCTAAAAATAAGTGATAATTTCAGATTAAAAAATAACAATTCGCTAAAGAATGGAATATTATGTAAAGTACCAATGGGTTCACTAAGAGGAAACACTCTACTAGTAAATCTTGGTCCAAATATTCCTCTAAAAATAGCATTTATAGGTCAAGTACAATCTAATTTAAACACAAAAATAACCAATTATGGCATAAATAATCTAGTATTACAAGTTGATGTTCAAGTTGAAATAGAACAATACATAACGATGCCAATTATGTCCCAAAAAAGCGTCCTAAGAATATCTGCTCCATTAACAATAAAAATCATTCAGGGAATAGTTCCAAATTATTATTTAAATGGATTAGAAAAAAATTCAAATGCCATATCAACCCCAATAAGTTAAAATATCTATAAATATCTATAAATTTACAATTACAGATAGAAATGATATAATTAAAACGGTGAATGAAATGAAAAATGTAAAAATAAACAATCAAGAATATGAAGTAATAGAAAATGATCAAGAATGTCTAAATATAGAAGAAATATCAGAAAAAATAACTGATTATTTTGAACCTTATGACTACATATTTGGTGACTATGCATATGGAAAAGTGAGATTAAAGGGTTTTAATGATAGTACTAACAAAAAAGTAAAAAAAGTAAATGACATCAAAACATTGGATGAGTATAAAAAAAAGTATTGTAGTTATGGAGCAAAATTCTTTTTATTAAGAAAAATAAAAAATAATATTAAAGCAGACTAAAATCAGAACAATTATAGTTTATTGATATGTATCACTGTATCAATATGTGAAAATATTATTTAAACAAATTAACACAAAACATCATTTAACTATTTGCAAATCCGGGAAAAATATGATAGAATTAAAATATATTGAATAATAAGGGAGGATTTGTTATATTATGCTAGAAAACCAAAATATGGAAAAAAATAAAATGACAATAATTTCAAGCGAAGGAGCTGCCGAAGAGGTTGAAGTTATATTAGCATTTGCATTTAAAGATAACAAGAAAGAATATATAGTATATACAAAAAATGAAAAAGATGAAAATGATAATATAACTGTTTATGTATCAAATGTTGATCGTTCCACTGGAGAAATAAAGTTACTTGGAGTGACAGATGATGAAGAGTGGAGCAAAATTAAGGACGTTTTAAGAGAATTGTCAAAATCAGAATAATACATAAAAAACTTATAGGAGGTCTTAGTATGGAAGGCGGTTTATCAAATATTACAATTTCAGAGTTTTTTCCAACTACTATGTTAGATGAACAACAATCTAAAAAAATAAAGTTGCAAAAATCATCATATAATAATATTACAGAAAAATATAAGAGAGAAAGTGCAAAAAACACTATTTTTGAGTTTAATAACCAAGTATCACAGGAAAATGTAAGTGAACAATCTGCACCTGTAAATGATGCTTTAAAAGAACCTATTAGCTTGCCAGCACTAAAGGATGTAATAGAGCTAGTTAGATATCAAGAAGCAGCACCTCTTCAGGTTGGTGAATATAGGCCTATAAAAATAAGTGAATCAATGGAAGCAAATATAATTGCTAAATATAATGCTGAAGAAAAAAGTAAGTCAGAAGAAATGTCAGATAACTATAGAATTAACTTTAGTGATACAGATGTCATATTTAAAGCTAGTAAAAAATATGCAGACATTGATTCAGAAGAAGAGAGTAAAGTTGCACAAGATATAGTGGTTGCTCCAGAAAGAGAAGAAGATGTTCAAGAGGAAAACTCAAGCAATGATACTACAACAAGTAGTAGTGGAGATGAAAAGAATTTTGAGTATCAATATAGTGAAGAGCCAAATAGTTATGAAAATAGCAATACAACTGATACTACAGAAGAAAGCAGTGAAATAGGAGCAGATTATAGTCAATTAATAGAAAAATTGAAGCAAGAAAGAGACGCTGCAGCACATAGAGTAAAGGTTGCCAATAATAGTTATAATGAAACAAAAGTCAAACTTGCTGAAGCTGCTGACAAGTATGTTGCCATTTTAAAAGAGCAAACTGCAACACTAAATCATGAAGCTGAAAGTTCAGAACAAAAAGCAAGCGATTGCAAAGAGCAATTAGAAACAATGTTAGCTGAGATAGATAAAGTGAATATCGAATAATAATAAATTTAAGAACCGTTTAAAGGTTCTTTTTTATCTTATAGGAAAGTTCAAAGTAAGAAAAGAAACAAAAAATAAGTAAAAATAAAAATACCAAGCATGCGAA
>CAKPJX010000006.1 GCA_934163035.1 uncultured Bacilli bacterium
AAATGTTAAAGGGATAGCTACTGATTTATATAAAGCACTTAAAAGAACTTTAGGATTAAATGTAGATAAAAATCAAGAGTATGATTCATATGAATTTAAAAATCTTAGTAAAAAAATTAATAAGAAATATGAGAAAAATAAATCTGATGATTTTGAATTATAACAAATATAGGGATAGCACAAATAACTATCCCTATTATTTACTTAATAAAAAATTAAGAATTGATGGTAAAATATAGATGTATGTCGATATTTTACGGATAAGAAAAGGAGGAATGAAATGTCCGTAAGAAAACTTAAAGAAAATAAAATAACAAAAGATGGAAGATCATGGGTATTTATACAATATAGTAAAGGTTTAGATGGTAAAAGACATCAATATCAATCAAAAGCTTATATGACTGAAAATGAGGCATTACAAGCTGAAAAAGAATTTTTAAATAAATATAAAGATGTTGAAGTAAATCCACATATGACATTTAAAGAAGCCTACACTATATATTATGAATATCAGAAAGATAAAATAAAAGATTCTACTCTTAAGACATATAGAGATAGAATCAAATATATGGGATTACTAGATAATGTAGAATTAGTAAACTTAGACTGGGATTTATATCAAAAATGGAGAGCACAAATCAATAAAACAAATCTCTGTGATAGATATAAAACAGATATTCAAAAATTTATAAAGCAAGTCATTAACTTTGCTGAAAAACAATGGGATTTTAATTTAAGAAAATTTTATAATAAATTAGAGCCTTTTAAAACTCCAGGAGCATTGAAGAAAGAAATGGATTTTTACGAACCTGAAGAATTCTTTAAATTTATTTCAGTAGTTGATGATTTAAGATATAAATGTTTCTTTAAATTATTATATTATTGTGGATTAAGAAGGTCTGAAGCAAGAGGGTTACAATGGAAACATATAGACTTTAAGAATAAACTTTTAACTGTTTCTCAACAAGTATTAAATCCTTCTAATTCTAATGCTAGTACAGAATGGTATATTTCTAGCACTAAAACAGAAGCATCAAATAGAACAATTCCAATAGCAACTACTCTATTAAATGATTTAGCAGAACTAAAAAAGTCAAATGAAAGAATAGCAAAATTCAAACAAACTTGGTTTGTACTTGGTGATGATGTTCCGATGGCTACAGGTAGAATGTACTTCTATAGAGATAAATATGCAGAAAAAGCTGGAGTAAGAAGAATTAGATTACATGACTTTAGACATTCATGTGCATCAGCTCTAATATCTGGCTCTGCTCCAATAACTGCTGTATCTAACTTTTTAGGTCATTCTGAAACTACTGAAACACTAGAAACTTATACTCATATGTTTAAAAAAGATCTTGCAAATGTACCAAAATTCTTTGACACATTAGAAAAAGACTTTAATGAAAAGTCTTCCGAATAAACTATATTAAATTTATATAAACCATAGATTGTGATGGGTAGATGATGGGTAGCGTTCTACCATATTTATAGAAAGCCCTTATAAAACAAACAAAAAGTGGAGCCTTTCGGCTCCTTCAGGGGGTTCGGTTGAATATACTCCCACACATAATCGTGAGAGATATCGGCGTGATTAACATCACGCATCTTAATCATAAATTATATTTTAAAAATTGTCAATTGTTTAAGAAAAATATCTAAAATTTTAATTAATTTGACACTAATATATACATTACAAACTAAATATAAAATTCATAAATCTTATATAATAAATGAGGTTCTAAATGAGCAATAAACTTCTCCATATCTTGATCAATATACCAAAATGGAATTTCAACTCTTGTAAAGTGTAACTTTTTTGCGTACCTAACAGCCTCCTTATATAGCTTAGTACCAATTCCTTTTCTACGATATTCCTCAAACACATACAAGAATTGAATAGTAAAATAATCATGATCCAAATAAGAACCATTAGTATCAGCAGGCTTTATTTTGGTGATTATAAAACCAGCTATTTTGCCATTTATATCATATACAAAACAATTATTAGAAATGGTTCTATCACATAAAGATGCAAATTCCAACCTGCCAAGACCGCCAAGACTTAAAAATATATCACGTCGTAACTTAAACCGTTCTCTTTGAACCCCTCTCATCGCCCTAATAACAACTTCATAGTCTTCTACCCTAGACCTTCTTATCTCTTCCCTATAAGGTCTCTTTTTTATAGATATTATAGGTACCATAGCTTCTTCTTTTGATAAGCCATTACCACTAATATCACTAATAAAACCAATATCACTAACTGATACAATTAAATAATCACCAAAAAATTTACTATCTTCCTTAAAAAGTTTTCTCTCAACCGCAACTTTCTTTGGCAAAACTAAAAAAGAATTACCAAATTCATTTACTAATCTCATTTTAAATTCTTTAAAAAGACTATCATCCATTTTAACAAAACATGAATTATTATTTATATATTTAATATCATTAATCAACCCAAATATATCAGAATAATCAGCTAAATTAATATGCTTTTTTACTACACTACCAAAATTACTAACAACAAAAATCAAACTATCTTGAATAGAATCAGCCAGGCTAGAAATAAAATCATTTATACTTTCCAATTTATTTTTTAAAGTTGTCAAATTCAAACCGTTAGCTTCAACCAAATCTTCAAAAGAAGCATATATCACTTTTTTATTAGAACCACTTGATAAATTTATAATGCGCTGATAAGCTTCATCACTTGACTTATAAGCCCCAAGCCCATAAGGAAAAATGCCATAGGCATTATAATCAGTATTTAGATTAATATTTTCAACTAATTTATTACCAAACTCATTATAAATATTTTCTATATCAGAATCAAATGAATATGGAGCAACAGTTGTACTATAAACCAAGTTTTTAACAAGTATACTATCAATACTCAAATTATCTAAATGAGAAGTACTTAAACCATTATAGTTTAGAATAATAATATTTTTATATTCTTCTTCTTTTAATAATTGCTCTATCTTTCTCAAACACGAGTAATTAGGCTTCATGCCAAAGTATCTCTCAAATGCTGAATAAACATTAGCAATACTCTTAACATTACTTGGATATATAATCACTACAGCTCAACTCCCTCTTCTACCCTTGTGTAATAGATTCAATAAGCTTTACCTTCAAAGGATCATTATCAAAAGCTTTATTCAACAAATATTCTTTTGAATCCTTCTTAGCTTGTAACAAAATTTTATAATCAGATCGTATATCTGCAATTTTAAAATTCATATCTCCACTTTGTCTAGTTCCAAAAAGATCACCATGACCCCTTAATTTAAAATCCTCTTCACTAATTATAAAACCATCATCTACTTTTTCCATTATTTTTAATCGCTCAGTATCACTATCACTAATTAAAATACACTTAGACTTATCACTACCCCTACCAACACGTCCTCTTAATTGATGAAGCGTAGAAAGACCAAATCTATCCGCATCAAATATAACCATTGTAGTAGCATTAGCTACATCAACACCAACTTCAACGACAGTAGTAGAAATAAGAATTTGAATCTCATTATTTTTAAATTGTTCCATAATTATATCTTTAGCACCACTTGCCATCTTACCATGAACAATATCAATTCGGTAATACTCGCCAAAAGCCAATTTCATCTGATCCCTTAGTTTACAAACAGTTGCCAAATCAGAATTTTCACTTTCTTCAATTAATGGAGCAATTACATATATTTGATGTTTTTTCTTTAACTCAACTAGCATTTCTTGTAATACATCTTTAATCTCACTATTCTTTTTAACTATAGTATCAACTTTTTGTCTTCCTTTAGGACGCTCTTTAATATTAGAAACATCCATATCACCGAAGATTGTAAGCGCATAAGTTCTTGGTATTGGAGTAGCACTCATATATAAAACATCCGGTTTTTTACCTTTATTCTGTAAATTAGCTCTCTGATGTACTCCAAAACGGTGTTGTTCATCAGTAATTACTAGACCCAAATTATTGTAATTAACTTCATCTTGAATAAGTGCATGAGTACCAATCACCATAGAAATTGTACCATCACTTAAACCAGAATATATTCTAGCTTTATCCTTTTTAGAAGTAGATCCTGTCAACAATTCTATATTTATATTCATACCCTTAGTAATATTTAACAAGTTGTTATAATGTTGACTTGCCAAAATTTCTGTTGGAGCCATTAAAGCACTCTGATAACCACTAAAACTATTAGCGATCATCGCAATAAATGCTACTATTGTCTTACCACTACCAACATCACCTTGTAATAATCTATTCATTCTACTAGGCATTTCCATGTCTGTAATAATTTCATCAATCGCCCTATTTTGATCAGTTGTTAATTCAAAAGGTAACCCTTTTATAAAATTATTAATTTTTTCTCTATCAATAACTCTACTTAAACCATTATTCTTTTTTCTATTTTGTAGTCGTAAATAATTAATTTTAAACATAAATACAAATAACTCTTCATACTTCAATCTAATCTTTACTTCTTTTAATTTTTCCAAAGTTGAAGGATTATGAATAATATTTAAAGCTGTCTTTTTATTCAAAAAATTATACTTTTCAATATACATATTAGGTATAAAATCACTTATATCTCTACCACATACAAGTAATGCCATATTTATAAAAGTAGATAAATTTTTATTAGTAAGTCCACTAGTACAATGATATACTGGCTCTATTTTTGTTTTTCCCATTAAAAGACCTGTCTTAATATCAGAAGCTGTAACAACATTTTTAGTCTTATCAAACTTACCTATAACAATAACACTAGTACCAACAGTTAATTGACTTTTTAGAAAGGCTCTATTAAATATAGATACTCCCACTACTCCAAAAGAACTAACAAGTCTAAAATTCATTTTATTAAGTCCTGCTTTAAAACGCATTAAAATAGGCATACTTTCAATTTTACCATCAACTACAACCCTATCCCCATCTGAAGCAGCAGCCAAATTTGTCTGTTGTAAAATATCATATCTAAAAGGATAATGTGTAACTAAATCATCGACTGTATAAATATTTAATTTATTTAGTAAAGAAATGGCTTTTGGACCAACACCTTTTATATCTTTTAAATCCATCATAATACCACTTCCTTCTTGGCATATTATATCATAAATTCCCATTTTTTTTGACAAATAATTTAGATTTAACACACTAATTTTACATAAAATCACTGAATATCAAATTTTTGTATTTTTTTATACTTTTTTGTTGACAAAAATAGAACTTTAGGTTAGTATAAGAACTACCAATTCGGAATTAGGCGAATTGGTCGCTAGTATCACACTAGCCAACCCCTTTTTATTCTTTTTAGAGGCTGTCCTCAGGGGGAACAGCCTCTTAGATTAAAAACTAAAAAGACGTTTGCCGACGTCTTTTTTCGTGTAATTTTATAAATTTATTTATTATCACTCAAATTCTTATAGTATTCATATCTATCAATAGCATTCTTTTTATTCTGCTCCAATAAACTAGTACTATTTTTTGTAATTTTAGTAAGTGATTTATAGCGATCTTCACCTAAAATAAATTCATCATACTTAGAAAAATCAGCCTTACTATCAAGAATAAATTCTTCATTATCAGGATTATAGTGAAATAAAGGATAATATCCAGCTTCTACTGCATTTTTTTCTTCTTTTAGTGAGTTTAATCCTTTAATAATACCATGAGCAATACAAGGTGCATAAGCAATAATTATTGATGGACCATCATAATTAGCAGCTTCTCTTAAAACTTTTATAGCTTGATTAGGATTAGCCCCAAGTGAAATAGTTCCTACATAAACATGAGAATAACTAAGTGCAATACTTGCTAAATCTTTTTTAGCATTCCTCTTTCCTGATGATGAAAATTTAGCAACTGCTCCTATTCTAGTAGACTTAGAAGTTTGACCACCTGTATTTGAATAAACCTCTGTATCTAAAACTAAAATGTTAGTATTCTCTTTAGTAGATAGAACATGATCAACTCCACCAAAACCAATGTCATATGCCCAACCATCACCGCCTACCATCCATACAGACTTTGGACTAATAAACTTTTTTAATGATAATAACTCCATAATTTTTGTAGAATCAACAATCTTAAGTAAATCATTAGCTGTATCTTCATTAATATTATTAGCATAATTTAAGTAAATATCTCTCTCACTTTTCTTAACTAAATCTATATTATTTTTAATTAAAGAAACAATTCTATCTTTCATAGTAAGATCAGCAATCTTCATACCATAACCAAATTCTGCATTATCTTCAAATAAAGAATTTTGCCATGGAATAGAATATGGCATAGAAGGAACAGAAGCTCCATATATAGAAGAACAACCAGTAGCATTAGCAATAACCATATTATCTCCAAATAATTGGGTTAAAAGCTTTAGATAAGCTGTCTCACCACAACCAGCACAAGCTCCAGGAAATTCAAATTTAGGATACCTAAATTGACTACCCTTAACAGTCGATATTGGCATAACTCTCTTTTCTGACACTTCGTTAAATAAATACTTATAATCATTATCTAACTTATCTTTTAATAATTCTTCCTTAGCTTTCATTATTAAGGCTTTTGCGCCTTTTTTACCAGGACAAACATCAACACAAAGACCACAACCAGTACAATCAGGTATACTAATACCTATAGTATATTTTAGATTTTGATCTTTAATATTTGAAGGAATAAGTTTATCATTCAAAGAACTAACAGCATCTAATTGTTCTTTCTCATCTAATAAAAATGGTCTAATAACTGCATGTGGACAGACTAGGGAACATAAATTACAAGAAATACAATTTTGAGCTATATAACATGGCGCAGTTGAAGAAATATCTCTTTTGTCAAGCTTACTAGTACCAGCATCAAAACTACCATCAGCCATACTTAAAAAACTACTTACAGGTAAACTATCACCCTCCATACTATCAATAATTTCAAACAGACCTTTTGCTGTTGTAGGATACTCCTCAAAATTAGCATTGGGAATTTTAACAGGAACTAAACTATCCAAACTATCTTCAATAGCCTTGATGTTTTTAGAAACTATATCCCCACTTTTATTTCCAAACTTAATTGCTAAATTTTCTTTTACTTTTCTAAGTGCAAAATCAAAATTAATTACTTTTCCTATCTTAAATATCAACACCTCCATAACAGCACTAATCTTATTACCAAGTCCATTATTAGAAGCAATACCATTAGCATCAATTATAAACATTTTAATATTTCTATTTTTTAGTATCTTCTTATCACGATCAGTAAGCATCGCAATAACTTGATCAGGATTTTTATTAGTATTTAAAACAAATACACCCTTGTTTTTAATTTTATCTAAAATTCTAAGTCTCTTCAAATAAGAATCCTTAGTACAAACAACAAGTGAAGGATTTTCTATATAATATGGAGAAGTAATTGGTCCTTTTCCAAATCGCATATGAGAAACAGTAACTCCCCCAGATTTTTTAGAATCATATTGAAAATATCCTTGAACATATGCATTCGAATAACTACCCGTAATTTTTAATAAGTCTTTAGAAGCACTAACCATACCATCACTACCAAATCCATAAATCAAAAATTCAACATTTTGATTTGGTAAACGAAAACCATCATCATACTTTATAGATAAGTTAGTAACATCATCAACTATACCAACTGTAAAATTATTATGAACATCTCTAGTATCTAAAAAATCATATACTCCCTTAATCATAGCAGGAGTAGTATTCTTATTAGAAAGACCATATCTACCACCATAAACACTAACTCTAGCATCTATATCCTTTATTGTTTTAACAACATCAAGATATAATGGTTCACCACTACTACCAGCTTCTTTAGTTTTATCTAAAACAGCAATTTTCTTTACTGACTTAGGTAAAACTTTTAAAAAGTGCTTTGCACTAAATGGTCTATATAAATGAACCTCTAGTAAACCAACGTTTTCATGTTTTTCAGAAGTTAAATAATTAACAACCTCACGAATAGTCTCACAAACAGATCCCATAGCCACAATAACTTTATTAGCATTCTTGCTTCCATAATAA
This sequence comes from uncultured Bacilli bacterium, assembly GCA_934163035.1. Taxonomy (GTDB): domain Bacteria; phylum Bacillota_I; class Bacilli_A; order RF39; family UBA660; genus CAG-877. Next base: position 8,062 of record CAKPJX010000006.1, read on the forward strand.
TTAAATGGTTGATAATCATTACCAGTAATCTTATTAATTTCATTCATATATGAAGCAACTATATCAGGTAGTTGATCATAATACTTATTTCTAACCTCAGTAGCTTGAAAATAAATATCTTCATTCTGTGCAGTTCCTTTAATAACAGGATTAATATTATTAAGAGCCCTATTTCTAAATTCATTTAAACTTTTCTCATCAATTAAGTCTTTTAATTTATTAGTATCAATAACATCAATCTTTTGAAGTTCATGACTAGTTCTAAATCCATCAAAAAAGTTAATGAAAGGAACTCTTCCTTTAATAGTTGATAAATGAGCAACCCCAGTTAAATCCATAACCTGTTGTACAGATGAAGAAGCTAAAATAGCAAACCCAGTCGATCTAGTAGCATATATATCCTGATGGTCTCCAAATATTGAAAGAGCATGTGTAGCTAAAGATCTAGCAGCCACATTTATAACACATGGTAAAAGCTCACCTGCTATTCTATACATATTAGGAATCATTAAAAGCAGACCTTGACTAGCTGTATAAGTAGTAGTTAAACATCCAGATTGTAAAGAGCCATGAACCATTCCAATAGCACCAGCTTCAGATTCCATTTCAACTATTTTAACTGGTTGATTAAAGTAATTAAGTTTTCCCTCATTACTCCATTTATCCGTAAGTTCTGCCATTGGAGAAGCAGGCGTAATAGGATATATTCCTCCCACTTCTGTAAAATTATAAGAAACATAACTACATGCTTCGTTCCCATCCATTATTCTTTTCAAGTAAATCATCCTCCCATAACAGTTATTATATACTAAGTATATTTTACAACACTTTATATTATTTTAACAAGTATCAGTAAAAGTAATTCAAATTAAAAAAGTTCCAATCGGAACAAAATCATAAATGTTTTAATACATAATTATATATATCTTTATAAGTACTATTGTTATAATGTAAACCATCAGTAGTAGAAAAACCATTTTTAACTAAATAGCTATATGTATCTATATATTTAACAGAAGAAGAAAGCCCCTTCTTTAAAGCCGAATTAAAATTCTTAATCCTTGTATCTAAATCAGAATAGCCACCCTCTGTTGGATTTACAGAGACAAAGTAAACATTAGCTCCTTTCTTCTTCCAAGAAGGAGCTTTTTCATTCACATATTTTATATAAGACTTTGAATTTGATAAATCATTAACACCCATTAAAATAATAATTGCCGAATTAGAAGAAATCTTACTTTCTATACTAGGAATCCCCGTAGACTTCATCCAAGGAAGTCCCATGGAAGTTTTACAACTCCACACATTATGTTTATTTTCAGTGACAGCACTCTTCATTCCTACAGTTCTAGAGTCCCCAATCCAAATTCTAGTATTAATGGCATTACTTTGATTTGAATCTGAATTTGAGTTTGAATTTGAATTAGAATTTGAACTGGAACCTGAATTTGTATTAGTACCAGCATCTATATCACTAAAATCATCTAATTTGTTACGATCAGCATCATCAGAAGTATCCTCAAAATAATCATTAAAAGAACCATAATCAACATCAGCTGCACTAGTCCAACAAGCAGCAAATTGAAATGTATTGTCAAAAAGAGCCATAACAACATTGATAAATATCGGAATGAGAAAAAGCATCAAAAAAGCTATCAACCAATTCTTAACTGCTTGTTTAGGCTTTTTACCATCTGGACTAAACACAAGTCTCACTAAATGATAAGTCAAACCAGCAAGGGCAATAACTGGACCTATAATATAAACAACATTCAAAAACCTTCTCACTATTACCAAAATATGTGCGAGACCAGGATCTCCACAAATTCCTACTAATTGACTTGCCGTCATCAAAACACCTCCCTAAATTATTTTACAACCCAAAATGTCGACATATCTCTAAGACCATTAGTACCACCAGCTACTGGCGTATTAATAATCTTGTTATTAATAACTAACTCTGTAGAAGAACCACCATCTAAATTAGCAGCATTGTATGCACCATAGTTTTCCATTATTTCTGTTAAATCAACTAAATCAGCACCTATACTAGATGGAATTCTTCCATTAATGACTAGCATCAAGACTATACCATCTTTTCTTTGACCAATAGCAGTTCTAGGTGCAATACCCCAACCACCATTTCCTTTTATAAATGAACTTTTACCATTAACAATTAAATAAGGTCCAAATTCAATAGCATCTCGATATCCGATTTTTAAAGCTTCCTCTTTACTCATCTTTCCCAAAACAAGTTTATTATCTTTAGTAAATCCAATAAAGCCTCCACCCATTCTAGCATCATCATAATCACTAACAACCTTACCATTGTGAATTACCGTACCATGAGGTAATGCCCCATTAGAATTCCAATCAGGATCATAAAAGCCTCCAGCATTCATAGCTATTATAGCGTTTTCCCTCTTAGAAACAGTTAAAATAGACTCTCCTCTTACACGTAAATATTTAGTCGTTGCTATAAAAATCCTTGATGGATCATATAAAACAACTAAAAAGCCACGATATGAACCGCCTTCAATATCAATAACTTTATATAAATCATTACCATCATCTTTAGTTAAAACTGCCTTTTCATACTCATTTTTATATATAGTTTTTCCCATGAATTTTCTTATTTTTATCATATCAGGATTAGAAACTTCATCTACCTCTAAAACCTTATTATTCTCCAATACTTTTTGAATTGTCTCATCACTATAAAACCAAGTAGCCAAATATTGATGACTCATAGTAGTCATAGCACTAGTAATCCAAAAATTTCTAAAACTATCTATAGGTCCATAAAAAAGAAAAAGAAAAGCTGAAATACCAAGAACAAAAAGAGAACTAAAAATAACAATTAACTTTTTTCTTAAAGACCACTTCTTCTTCATAACAACCTCATTCTTCCTTGCCTTGATATTTTTTATCACCATTATAATCTAAATATTTCTTTTTAGTAACATAAGAATTCAAAAATAAAGTGCCACCTTTTTCCGCCTGATATTTATTATAATTAGTTATATTCTCATTGTAAAGTTTAACATCAGAAACAAAAGCATTAATAACTTGTTCATAAACTTCACCATATTCTTTACATTTAGTATTTACTTTACTATCCGTATAGTAAACATTTTTACAATATTTTTCTAATCGTAAAGCTCCATTCACAACCCTATCAACAATTTTTTCATAGTTAGCAAACATCTCTTTAAATTTAGTATCATTATTACTAAGGGTATCGTAATAAGTATTCTCAAAAACATCTAAATACAACTGATTCCTTGCATCATTAAAATCATCTATTTCTGTACTAAATATTTCATAAGAATCAATAACCTTACTCATTTGTTCTCTCGTTTGCTTCTTATCTTTTTTTAAATCAATAATGAAAAAACAAATCAGCAAACAAAATATAACAAAAAGAGTTATTAATATTATAATCAATACTTTTGTTTTACTACCCCTACTAGCCTTATTATCCTTTTTAATTCTTTTCTTCATAGTACCACCTTTTAAAATATAACAAATTTTTCACGATTTGTACATTATTTTTTTAGATCATTTTCTGTTTCTGAAGTTATATATATAGGTCTATTCTTAACTTCCAAATATGTTTTTGATAAATACATTCCAATTATTCCTAGGAAAAATAGTTGTACCCCACTTACAAATATTATGATACACGCAAGGCTTGGCCATCCACCAACAGGATCACCAAAGACAAGAGTCTTTACAATAATTACTATAATTGCAATAAAGGCAATCAAACAAAATATTAGTCCCACAACAGCTGCTATAACAAGAGGCATAGTTGAAAATGCCAAGATACCCTCTAACGCATACTTAAATAGTTTCCAGAAATTAAACTTTGACTCTCCTGCTACTCTATCTGGAGCATTATATTCAATCCATTTTGTATTAAATCCCACAAAAGAGAAAATTCCTTTTGAATATCTATTATACTCTTTCATATTAACTATAGCATCTACCATTTTTCTCTTCATTAATCTGAAATCTCTAGCTCCTGGAACTTGTGGAGTTGAAGAAATTTTTGATATTAATTTATACCAACAATTAGTAAAGAACTTTCGTATAGCACTATAGCCAATATGCTGTGGACTACATAATGCCACACAATCATATCCTTCCTCTTTTATGTCATGATACATTGTTTTAATCATACTTGGCGGATCTTGCATATCTGCATCCATTATTGCCACATAGTCACCAGTTACATTTTCAAGTCCAGCATACATTCCACCTTCCTTACCAAAATTTCTAGAAAATGAAATAAATCTAACCCTATCATCTTTTTTTGCCAAATCTCTTAAAATACTTAATGTTTTATCTCTACTTCCATCATTTACAAATAAAAATTCAAAATTAACCTCTTCCATTTCTTTTGAAATTTTATCTATTTCTTTATAAAAAATTGGTAATGATTCCTCCTCATTATAGCAAGGAACCACTATTGATATTTTCTCTTTTTTCATAAAAACTCCTACTAACTATTTTTATTTTTAAAAACAAACAACTTACTAAATACATAATTAACTATAATAACAATTACATTAACTACAACTTTAGCAACTATCTTTTTTAATTTAAATATATCTAAAAGAACAAATAATCCTCCCATATCAATACCTAGTGATAATACTCTAAATAAAAAGAATGAAAGCATTTCTTTAAAAAATGATGTAATTGAAGAAAACTTAGAATTAAATACAAAAAACTTGTTAGTAATAAAAGCAAACATAACTGATAAAATCCAAGCTATAAAATTACTAAGATATGTATTAAGTCCCATCTTATCTAAAAAATAAAAACTAACTATATTAATAACCGTAGTAAGGACACCAAAAAAGCCATACCATAAAATCTCTTTTATTTTATTATACCAAGAAATATGATTATCTTCTTCAATATAATTTTCAATATCATTAACAAAATTATTAGTATTACTTACATATTTTTTTGGTCTAAAAGTCTCTGCTTTTAGAAGTAATTTACCTAATTTAGAAAAATCCTTTAATTCTAAAATATACCCCCTTTTAGAAAACTCACTAACTATTTGTTTTTGATGATCATTTGTATGTTCTTTATATTTTTCTAGTCTAGGTGCTGCAATAACAACTTTATTATTTTTTAAGCCCATTAAAATAGACCCAACACCACCATGCGTAATTATAATTCTACTTGATTTTACAAGTTTTTCTAATTCTTGATTAGAAACAAAATCAAATATTTCCATTTTATCAGATTTATATTTTGTATAACCTGCTTGAACTACAACCTTCTCAGTTATATTTTTTTTATCAATCTCTAATTCTATTTGTTTTAAAAGTCTTTCAAACCCCTTATCTTGGGTACCAAGAGTAACTAAAATCAAAATATCCACCCCCCATATACTGCATTTGGATATAATTTTTTCATTTCTTCCCATTGAACATAAAATCTATCAGCTATAGGATAAACTAATTTACCTGTAACAGTTTTTGTATTTACATTTGCAAAACTTTCAATATATATAATCCTACTACCTAAAATCTTACCAAGGTAACACATTGGTCCAGCTGTATGAGCACCAGTAGTTATAATATAATCAGGATGGACTTTTATATAAAGATAAATACTCTTAAAACAGTTATACAATAGTTTAAATGGATATGTAAGCATATGATCTTTAGTTCCAAAAACTAAAAAATCAACTTTATCCTTATACTCATCTTTTAAAGCTAAATTAGATTTAGTTTTTTCAGTAACAATATGATAATCATATTTTTTAAACAAACTTCTAAGTTGTAACATTTCAGACAAATGACCACCTGTTGAAGATATAAATAAAAGTTTTTTTTCCATAAAATCACCTCTTATTAAGTAAATCAAACCAATACTCAGAAACTACTGAACTTGTATATTTTTTTGAATCATTTCTTGCTTGACTTCCAAATTTAATTCTCATCTCTTTATTATCCATCAATTTTTCAATAGCTCTAACCATTGCTAAAAAGCTTCTGCTTTTAACTAAAAGGCCATTAGAACCACTATCAATTATTTCTCTAGCTCCCTCTGCAGAGTCAAATGCTACACATGGAATACCATAAGACATAGCCTCAATTAAAACTATACCAAAAGATTCAGTAAAAGACGTCATAACATAAATAGATGAATTTCTAAATACCTTAGCTATATAATCCTTATTTTGAAATCCATGTAAAGTAACACTATCATTAAGCTCATGTTCGTTGATAAAACTCTCCAAATTCTCACGTTCGCTTCCATCACCAATTATGTCCAATTTCCAGTCAGAATGCTTTTTTAAAAGAGAATTAAAGATCTTTAGTAAATCAATAAAACCTTTTTCTGAAGATAATCTCCCAACAGATACTAGCCTTTTTTCGTTCAATGAAGATTTTCTCTTTGGCAAATCATCAATAACATTAGGAATATAAACACATTTACACTTACTATTAACAAGACTCTTACTATAAAATGTTTTTAGCTCTTTAGAAACAAGTACTAAATAGTCTAAATTAGTAACTGATCTAACAATGCTTTTAGCATACTTAAAGTCATTATGGTAATGATTATGTTCCCAACCAATTTTTAAAGCTTTAGAAGGACCATATTCTCCTAGCCATTCATCAAAAATATCTCTAGTTGCTATAATAATATCAGCATTTGAATTTTTTATATAAGAAACCATTTCTTTTTTTCTATAACGTAAAACCTTAACACTATACAAACCTTCCTTAAAAGCTGATATAAATTTCTTGTCTTTCAGTTTTTTCTTAAATACATCTCTATTAGGGGCCATATCAGGAAGCAAATATTTAATTTTAACACGCCTATCAATAGAAAAGGCTGGTTCATTAAGAAGTTTGTAGCAGCAAGCAATTTCGACATTATAATCTTCACACAAAATATTAGCAAGAGCCGCAATAGACTTTTCAATGCCACCATAATTTAAATGTAAGCCCAAAATGGATACTTTTTTCATAAAGTTTCACCTACATATAATATAACATATATAATTAAAGTTGTAAAACAATAGAATAAAAGTCATAAAAACAAAAGAAGCTTTGACAAGTGTCAAAGCCTAAAATCTATTTTAATTTTATTATAATGTCTCATTACTCGTAAAAGGAACAGGTTGTGGTTGAACAATTGTTGGATTATTATCAACAACTGGTTGAACACTTGGAACCTCAGCAACTGAAATAGATTGAGTATTATCCAAAGGATTTGCCCCACCATATATCTGATGATTAGCATTTTGATTAAAATCAATATTTCCAACACTTGGGTTAGCCCCTCCATATATTACAGGAGCAGGTGCAGCAACTGGAGTAGCAGGAGTAATCTGAGGAACAACTGATTGCTCAGGAGCCATTGATTCAACCTCTCCATAAGCTGGAGCAACTTGCTGTGGCATGACTGGTTCTACTGCTGACGCTACCTGTTGTGGCATAACTGGTTCTACTGTTGGTATCACTTGTTCTGGCATAACTGGTTCTACCGTTGGCATTACTTGTTCTGGCATAACTGGTTCTACTGTTGGCATTACTTGTTCTGGTACGACCGACTCAACTGTTGGTGCTACCTGTTGTGGCATAACTGGTTCTACTGCTGGCATTACTTGTTCTGGCATAACTGGTCCCACTGCTGGTGTTACCTGTTGTGGCATAACTGGTTCTACTGTTGGCATTACTTGCTGTGGCATAACTGGTTCTACTGTTGGCATTACTTGCTGTGGCATAACTGGTTCTACTGTTGGCATTACTTGTTCTGGCATAACTGGTTCTACTGTTGGCATTACTTGTTCTGGCACAACTGGCTCAACTGTTGGTGCTACCTGTTGTGGCATAACTGGTTCTACTGCTGGCATTACTTGTTCTGGTACAACTGGCTCAACTGTTGGTGCTGCCTGTTGTGACATAACTGGTCCCACTGTTGGTGTTACCTGTTGTGGCATAACTGGTTCTACTGCTGGCACTACTTGTTGTGGTGCAACTGGCCGTTCTGGAACAGTATTTTCAATAACAGGGCTTGGTGTAACTGTACCAATTGGAGGTGTATCACTTTGCTGTGGTGCAGCTGGCGTATTATTATATTGAGCAATTAAAGAATTGGCAGAATCATTTGTTCCATTTTGAGGCATAGCTGCTACATTACCCTGTGAAGCACTATTATCTAATGGATTCTTCTCCTTTTTCTTCTTTATTGATGACACTATAAATACAATTAAGGCTGCAAATAACAACAAAACCCCACAAGAAATTAACATTCCCTGAACAGTTGTAAACCAACTAAAATCAAAATTCATAAAATCTGTCCCCTTTTTTATTATTATTAATCTATTACAATAATAACAAAAAAAGTCTGCAATTGCAAACTTTTTATAATATTTACAAATAGTTTACAAAGTAAACTCTGTCCAATAGCCACTTTTTGGAGGTAATATTTTAAAAGACAAAAGTTCTTTTGTTATGGGATGATAAAAACTAAGTTCATAAGCAAACAAAGCAATTTGTGTATTGTCAAATGAACCATATCTCTGATCTCCACACAAAGTATGTCCCCTAGAAGAAAATTGTACTCTTATCTGATGATGTCTACCAGTTATTAATGAGATAGAAACCAGTGTATGATTTTTAGATTTATTAAATTCTAAAACTTCATAATTTAAAATTGCCTCTTTACCAGACGAATCAACGATAGTATTACCATTTGGAAGCTTCTTTAAAAAATCTTTAAATGTTCCAACCTTATCAGTAAAATTACCATTAACAACTGCTAAGTATTTTTTTTTCATTTGATGCTTTTTTATTTGTTCATTTAGTCTAGATGCTGCCTTAGATGTTCTAGCAAAAACCATAACTCCACCAACTGGTCTATCAAGTCTATGTACTAATCCTATATATACATTACCAGGTTTATTATATTTCTTCTTAACGTAACTCTTAACCATAGTAAGTAAATCAATATCACCAGTAGAATCAGATTGACTTAAAATATTAATAGGTTTTTCTACTACAATAATATGATTATCTTCATATAAAACATTAAGACTACTCATCTTTTTCCCATCTTCCATAAATACCACAAGGTAAAATTAAATCCTGATTACTTATAGGAATACCGATCTCCCCACAGCTAACAATTCCCACATACTTTTTTTCAACAGTTACTTTAAGCAAATTAGAAAGAACCGTTGGTGAAAGTCCAGTAGTATATGAATTAATTAAGAAAAACAATGGATCATCACTTAAAATTTGATTACAAAGTTCAATCAAATTACATAAATCTCTTTCTATATTCCAAACTTCACCATTAGCACCTCTACCATAACTAGGTGGATCCATAATAATAGCATCATAGTGATTACCACGACGAATTTCTCTTTGCACAAACTTTACAACATCATCAACTAAATACCTAATTTCAGCATCTTCATAGCCATTAGACTTAACATTTTCTTTACACCAGTCAATCATTCCTCTAGAAGAGTCAACATGAACTACACTAGCACCTGCAGAAAGACAAGCTACAGTCGCTCCCCCAGTATAAGCAAACAAATTCAAAACCTTAATTTTTCTATTAGACTTTTTTATTTTATTAATCATAAAGTCCCAATTAACAGCTTGCTCAGGAAATAATCCCGTATGTTTAAATCCCATTTGCTTTATATTAAACTTTAATTTTCCATAATCAATAGTCCAACTACTAGGAATATTCTTTAAATTTTCCCAATGGCCTCCACCCTTATTACTTCGAAAATAAACTGCATTTATTAAGGGTTTATATTTAGTTAATAAATCCCCATTATCCCATATAATTTGTGGATCAGGTCTAAGCAAATAATATTTTCCCCATCTCTCTAATTTCATACCATTAGATGTATCTAAAATTTCATAATCATTCCACTTATCAGAAACTATCATAATTAATCACCTCAAACTAGCCAGCAACAGTAAATATCTTTCCATAGTTAGTAATTAATAAACTACCATTATAACCAACAATATACTTTCTTTGTTCTAATAAATCTAAATCATTTTTTAATTCAAATCGACACTCTACATCAGCATATTTACTACATTCATCTTTATTTGTCATTACCATTCTATAAAATTTTTCATCACTTAAAATATAAGTAGTAGCAATAGCATTATTACTATAATTAAAATCAGTTATAAACCCAAAATTTTCCTTACTATAAATAACCTCACTAGAAACTATAGAAAAAGGACTTTGTGAATCACTCCTAGTAATAACATATTTATAAATATTACCATCATTTTTAAGTAAATAGTATATACCAGAACTCTGATCAACTGTAACTATTTTAACAACCAAAGGAATCTTAAATAACACATCATATAAACCATACGAACTATCAGAAACACCAACTTCAGAATATGCACTAACACTATTGCTGGCATTCATATAATAATACTTTAAGTCACTACCCATACCGATAGTATTATCAAGAATTGCAACAATTGGAATAGAAAAATTACTAACACGACAATTCTGATTATTCGAATATACTTTAGATAAAGACATATCATATACTTTACCATCTTGATCAACAATAAAATTTGAATCTAAAAACTTCATCTTTTTATTATAAAAACTATTTTCATCTTCCGAAACAAAATAATCACAAACAAAATCAGCATCAGAAAGATTAAAGCCTGCATGTCTTATAGTCCTAGTAATATCACCTTTACATCCAGTAACGCAAAAACACAAAACAATCACTAAAATAAAATAAAATATCTTCTTCATATAATCACTATCCTCTAGTAAAAATATACCATAACTTTGATTATTTGAAAACAAAGAAGTTTATAAATCAATAAACTTTCCTAATTCTTTATATATATTATTTATTTCTAAAAAATTATCCTTATCATAAACTTCAAGTACTTTATCATAGCAATTTACATCATCTTTATATTTAGTAAACAATTTATCAAGCTTCTTAGAAACAATATCTATACTATCTAAATCACTTATATATTTTTTACTCATTACTTGCATAATCCCAAGTCTTCTTTTTCCACCATTAATCTTAAAAAGCAAATTATCAAACTCTCTCAAAAACCTCGGTCTACGATAATTTTGATATATCATAATAGAATATAGAATAGTTAGTAAATTTTTATTACTTAAATTTATATCATCCCCATATTCTAATTTAAGCTTTGCATAATTTACAACAATCGCTTTAGTACTAATAGACTTATTTTGGGAAGAACTTTCAGTAATAGTTCTTTCATTTTTATTAATAAATTTATAAATGCATATAATAATAAATAACCAAACAATTATTTTTAACTCACTAGCTGTTAAAAAAACACTATCAAGCTCATTAATAAAGTATTGATTAACAATAATTGAAGAAAAAAGAGTTACGAAAAATTTATATAAGTTTTGATCCTCATTCCTAAAAAAATCTTCTCCTAAAAAATACAATGTATAAATCATTCTAAAAATAAATTCAACAACAACAATCATAAATATATTTTTATTAACTTTACCAATACCTAAATATGAAAAAACACCAGCTAAAATGATTAGATAAATTAATCTAAATATTATTTTTTGACTATTAGTAAATGAATATTTTTTATCAAAAGTATCTAGTAAAACAAATAAGACAGCTGCAAAAAGTAAATATAATATACAATTTATCATTTAACCACCCCTGAATACAGCATATTATACAAAAAGAGTCCTCTAAAATCAAGTATTAATTGATTTTAAACGACTCTTAACCATAAATATAATTTCCATAGGTGCATTTATCTTATGTAAAACAATTAGAGCATCTTGAAGTTTTGTCTTTAAATTCATATTTTCTTCAATTTTAATTGCTTCTCCTCTATAGTCAAAATTAGAAATTGGATTTTTTAAAACGAATTCTGTTATATATTCCTCAACTTCTTTTAAAATATATACTTTTAACTCATATTCATCCATTTCTCTAATACCAAAATATCCACCAACCAAATATTTAAATTGATCTTTTAAAGTATTATCTTTCATTAACTTACCATATTTATAAATTGATTCAATGATGTTGATTTATATATTGGATATCTAGGTATAAGATACTTATTATTACTACGTCTAGCCTTTCTATTACCACCAGCAAAAGCTAATTTAAATCCAGCTTCTCTTACAGCACTTATTGCTACATCACTATAACTATAGAATGGATAACAGAAAGAGTCATTATTATCAACTATTTGAAGAGATTTATTTAAATCAGCAAGAGCTTCTTCTTTACTAGCACAAACTAATTGACCACGACCACAAGAACCATATTGATGCATATCATAAGTATGAGACTGAATATCCAAATTTTTTGAACGATAATTATTAACATCCCACCAACCAGAAATTAAAAACAATGTTGCATTCATATTATATTCTTCTAAAAGCGGAATTAACTTATTACCATTATGAGCACCAGTTCCCATAGCACCATCATCTACAGTAATTAAAACACACTTATCAGGCAACTCAATTTCACCATACATCCATTGCTTAAACTCAGACATCTTTAAAGTTCTGTAACCATTATTTCTTAAATATTCTAACTGTTCTCTAAATTTGCTAACTTCCAAACAAATGCCTTCATCACAAGTTTCACCAATAGTAGGATCATAGAAAAAGTGATAGTTCAAAACAGCAATTTGTTGTTCAGAATCACTAGGAGCAACATATTCAACAATCTCTTCCCCTTTACTCATTCTCTTAAAATCCTCTAAACTAGTACTAGCCTTAACCAAATATGATTCAATATTATCCTTAGAACTAGACTTAGTAGACTTTCTATTTGCAACATTAAATTTTAAAGGAGACTTATCTAAAAGTTCAATTTTAATATCAGACTCAGTATTGATAGCACCAAGATTAGCATTATTAGTATTTGTAATAACTAATATAGCACCTTCCTTAAGCCTAACATTTCCTTCTAGCCACTGACCATATTCATTAATAGTAATACCATAAAAACCAGCACTCTTTAAATAATTCAATTGTTGTCTAACACTATCAATAGGAACACAAGTATTCTTATTACAATTATCAATCTGATCATAACTAATAACACTTATATAAGAAGCCTCATTATCCTTAGTATTTTCAGAATCAACTATATTATCATTTTCTCCTCTTTTAATCTGAAAAAGTTTATTTAAATAGTATACATAATAATAATTAGCATCCATATATTGAATTGGTAAATTAAATTTTCCATCAACTTCTAAAATCCTATTATTATTTTTATAAAATTCAGCTTTTTTTAAATTTAAATTCTTATTAAACACCATATATTTAGAATTAACCGTTTCATTGGTACTATCTTTTGTACGTTTAACATCATCATAAAATACATAGTAATCAGTATCTTTAATTTTAAAGTATTGATCATTGCTACTTTTAATAGACATTTTATCCAATTTCAAAACTAATCCTTCATAAACCTTACCGATAGCTTTACCAGATTTAGTATAAAGTTTAGTATCATTAATAACTTCTATACTACTACCATAATGATCTTTAATATTTTCTAATAGCTTATTATCTTGATATTTTAAATAAAGAAAAATACCAAGTGCAGCAATCAATATAATAGAAATAATAACAGATATGATTATAACAACTTTCTTCTTTTTATTAGATACTCTTTTTTTCACACTCATAACACATTCCCTCTACTCATATAAACTACTAACTATTAATAGTATATCATGAAAAGAATTCATAATAAATAATTATCTAAAATTTAAATCAGCTTTACATAAAATACTAGCAATAATTTTTAAGAAATGTAAGCTAAATTATTGATTATTTTTAAAAGTCTTGATATACTTTATGAGTACTGCTCGTATGGCGGAATTGGTAGACGCGGTAGACTCAAAATCTACTTCTAGCGATAGAGTTCCGGTTCAAGTCCGGATACGAGCACCATTTTTTTTTGGAAAAATACATAAATTATTAAATGTTTTGAAATGATATGAACTGAAACAAAAACATAGTATCTATAAAGAAAATTAAACTTAACCTAAATTTTAGTATCAACCTTTGTTAGTAATATTAAATGCTTATAAACATGCAGTAGAAATTTTTATCATTTGGTAATGCCATGTTCATACATAAATAGTAGGTGATATATAATGAATAAAAAAAAGAAAATACTTTTAATAGGAGGAATTATTGTTCTCTTAATGCTAGCAATAATAACTTTTATCTTATTAAACAATAATAAAAATGTAAAGAATACTAAATACTATAATGCATATGTTAGTATTAACCCAATTGTTAAACTAACCTTTTCAGTAACTTGTGAGAAAAATAAATGTACTAATCCAATTATTACAGATTTTAATCTATATAATGATGATGCTAAAAGTATTTATAAAGATATTAATTTTAAGAAACTAGAGCTTTCTAATGCAATTAATAAAATTATAAATATAGCTAAAAAAAATAACATAACTTTCAACGAAGTTAATTATTATTCAAATTGGAATAATAAAAAGTATTTAAAAAACATTGAGTACTTTGACATTTTGAATATTAAAATTATGGATAATAACAAACTTGACAAAGCGATAAAAGATATAAATATTAATAGTAATAGTAAATACACAGTTTCTTTTGATAGCAACGGTGGAAGTATTATACCTGCTCAAGTTATAGAAGAAAATAGCAAAGCTATTGTACCAGAGACTCCTACTAAAGATGGTTATACCTTTATTGAATGGCAATTAGATGATAATAAATATGATTTTGGTAGTCCTGTAAAAAAAGATATTGTACTTAAAGCCACATGGAAAGAAAAAACTAATAATAATAATAATAATGATAATGACAACAATAGTCATGTAAAAGAATCTAATACTCCATCTAATAATACTGTCAAGGAAACACCTACTAAATATAATTATACAGGTAAATATTATTGGAATGATAGATATATTCAACTTAATAGTGATGGCAGCTGTGTTGTTAATCCTTCTGATGTTGGTACTGCTGGTAGTGTAACTGGTAATTGTACTTATAGTATGGATCTTTGCTCTAATTCTAGTGCTTGCGAAGCACAGATTACTAGGATTGCATTTTACGACGATGGCAATTATGCTATGGAAGGAACAATAGATAGCTCTAATAAAATATCTTTTATCGTTGCTATTGATGCTGATACTGGAGAATTTGAAAAACTTATTTTTATAAAGTAGTAAGAACAGTCAGCCTAACAAATTGATAGACACTATAAAATTAAAACTAACGTATCGTTAGTTTTTTGTTTTTATAACCAATTTCATTCATCTGTAAAATCAAAATTCATATATAAATATCTATCAAAATCATATTTTGTACATTTATTTATATTTTTACTTGCTTCTTCAGAAATATCGCTAATTCTAAACAAACCATCCTTAGTCTTAACTAAAGGATTTATATATCTCTTTTTTACCTTCAAATTTATACAGTAAAAATCATCAACATATGAATGACTTGTTTTAACATCAGTAGCATCTCTCCAAATATTAAAGCAATTCGATATATTAAAACTATTACACTCTACTATTTTTCTAATAACATCAGCTTCTGACAAATTATATAAATCACTAACTGTAATAAGATTATGTTCAGACATTATTCTCATAATATCAGCTAAAAATTGCATTGAAAATCTTCTTTTATCATTCATATAAATTATTGAAAGTTCACTCATTCCCAAAACAAATTTATTACAAATACTA
This sequence comes from uncultured Bacilli bacterium, assembly GCA_934163035.1. Classification (GTDB taxonomy): domain Bacteria; phylum Bacillota_I; class Bacilli_A; order RF39; family UBA660; genus CAG-877. The sequence goes on from CAKPJX010000006.1 coordinate 23,856, forward strand.
ATATCAGTAAACCCAATTTCTAGTACCCCATCATCTTTTTCAAATACTTGAATATTTGAATAAATCTGCTTCACTTGCTCCAAACTCCATATTCTTTTAACAGCACCAAGTCCATTAGATAAAGTATACTCTAGTCTATCTGCCGAAAGCATTGGTGTATCATTATCAGCAATGGGATATACATGATAATCAGAAACTTCATCTACATCAATATTATCTCTTTTTAAAAGTGTCATTACCTCTTTAGATTTCAAAATTAATGTTTTAGTTAAATTTTCTGTAGATTCTTGTATCATATGATCGCCATTCATAAAATCTATGCAATGTTTAAAAATAGGAGTTGAAATATCATGAAACAATCCAGATAAAGTTTGTTTTTTATCTTTAGTAAAATGCCATATTATAAGAGCAACTGCTATACTATGATCTAGGCTAGAATACCAAAAATCCATATCAAACATCTTTGAATAATAAGTACCACAAGAAATGCTTATTCTACTTTGATTCTGCATAATTGGTGTATTTATATAATCTAATAAAAATTCTGGAAAATCATCTGATAAAATATCAAAATACTTTCTTAACGTTGGACTTAAGCCCTGTATATAATTTCTCACTCTCTATAACACCTCCAATGTCATAATAAAATTATATCATAAGTAAAATAATCTTGCCTATTAAAATACAATCATATATACTTAAATTATAAAATAGGAGGATATATTTATGAATAATGAAGTAGCAGTAAACAATAACCAAAAAAACACTAAAAAAAGAAATACTATTATAGCAATAATACTAATTATAGTAATTATTGCTCTAGTAATTTTATTTCTAACTTGCAGAAAAAAAGATAATAATAGTCCAAACAATATAAAAAAAGAACCCAAAGAAGTCTATCAACCATATAAGATGTCAGGTAATGGAATAGAAAACTTTGATCTTGCTTTTTTAAAACTAGAAAATGAGAAAAAGAATATATTGTATAGCCCACTATCAATTAAATATTCACTAGCCATGTTAAGTGATGGTACTAGCGACAATTCACAAAAACAAATAAAAGAAGTTATTGGTAATTACAAATCACAAAAATACACCAACAATGAAAATATGTCATTTGCAAATGCTATGTTCATAAAAGATACTTTTAAAGATAGTATTAAAAAAACATATACAGATGATTTAAGCAATAAATACAATGCATCTATTATATATGATTCATTTGCAACACCGGATAATTTAAATAAATGGGTAAGTGAAAAAACATTTGGACTAATCAATAATTTATTTACTGACATCTCACAAAATAGTTTTTTCTTAGTAAATGCTCTAGCCATTGATATGGAATGGAATAAGCTAATTCAAACAACATGGGATAAATATGAAAATAGATATTATGTAAGATATAATCATGAAAATTATACATCTTATGTACCAATCTTAGATCAGCGTTCTTATCATTCATTACCATTTAATAATAATAGTATTAATGCTAAATCAGTTGAGATTGGAGCTTCAATTAACAACTATGATATTGTAAAAGAATTAGGAGAAGAAAACATTCGTAAAACAATCAGTAAAGAATATGAAGAATGGTTAGCAAAAGAAGAATGTGGTTCAAAAGATGAACAACCTGATGTAAATACTTATGTTAATCAATTTATTAAAGAATTAAATGAAAATTACAAAACAAAAGAAAGTTCTACAGATTTCTTAATGTATAATGACGACAATATAAAAGTATTTGCCAAAGATTTAAAAACATATAATCAAACAACATTACAATATATAGGAATCATGCCAAAAAATGAAGAACTAGATAACTACATTAAAAATATTAAAAATACTGATCTAAATAATATTATTAAAAATTTAAAGACGATTGATAACAATAACTTCACCCAAGGAAAAATAACAAAAATAACAGGATATATTCCATTATTTAAATATGATTATCAATTAAAATTGAGAACAGATTTAGAAAAAATAGGGATAACTGATATCTTTAGTGCTGAAAAAGCAAATTTATCAAACTTAACAAGTACAAAAGGAGCTTATATAAATTCAGCAGATCATAAAGCAAATATTGAATTTTCTAATGAAGGAATTAAAGCTGCCGCTGTAACACAAGAAGGTGGCTTAGGAGCAGGATCTTGTTCTTTTGAACATCTCTATGAAGTGCCTGTTGAAGAAATTGATCTTACTTTTGATAAACCATATATGTACATAATAAGAGATAAAAACACTTCTGAAGTTTGGTTTATTGGAGCAGTCTATGAACCTATAAAAATTAATTAAACAAACACAAAAAACCTCATTTCACAAAATAGAAATGAGGTTTTATCATGACTTTATTTAAGATTAATCATTCAATAATGAGATATCTCTAAATACTTCCATAAACTCTTCAATATCATCACCATAATAGTTAACTATAGTAACACATTCTTTTGTTTCAAATTTAACAGCCGTTATAGCATAAATTTCCTTACCATTTTTCTTTAAAGTAGCTTTTGTAAATCTTTTCCTATCATCAACATCACTCTTTAAAAATTTATAACCCTGTTTTTTTAATATATCAATAGATTGATTAACATGGAATTTAACAAGTACATCAGTATCATGTCTATCAGTATAATTAAATATTCCAAGCGAATCTTTAGCATATTCCTTATAACAATATAAATTATTACCTGCTATGTTCTTAGTACTACATGCCCAAGTTTTATTAATATTTATTGAAACTATATTATCATTAGATTTATATGAGCTTTTTTCTCTTTCTCTAGAAACCTTAAAATCAAATACAAAATAAAGTCCTAAAAAAACAACTATAATATAAAGTATTGCATTAACAACTCCATAAATTGACTTTGTAGAGACAACATACTTTGTATAGTATATTGGCATATAAAGTATGTTTAATAATATTAATACTAAAATATTCTCAAATTTTTCAAAACCACTAAAATCATTATTATGACACACATGAATAATACAAACAACTAATCCATATAAGAAGCAGCAAGCACCAAGCCCAAGTAAAACATATAATATTATTAGTAATAAATTAAATTCCGGTAATAAAAAAGAAACCATTAAAATAAGCATTCCAATTATTAAAAGAAAATCACAACCACCCAAAATAATAATATTATTAATTTTATCTCTCATATATTACACTTCCTCTTTATATTTAGAAGTATACAAATCACTACTTAAATCATCAGCTGCCTCACTATCTTTAATAAATTCCTCCATATTTGGTAAATCATCTATTGTAGAAAGACCAAAATAATCTAAAAATTCACTAGTTGTTTCATAAAGAATTGGTCTACCTGGTAAATCACTCCTACCAACCTCTTTTATAAAACCCTTCGCAACTAATTTTCTAATAATTTGTACACTACCTACTCCTCTAAGAGCATCTATTTGTACTCTAGTTACAGGTTCATTATAAGCAATAATAGCCAAAGTTTCTAAAGCTGATTGACTCAAAAAATTAGTTTCAGGATTCTCAAGTAACTTTTGATAATACTTTTTATGTTCAAACTTAGTCGTAAGCTTAAACCTATTACCTAAAAAGTCAATTCTAAGTCCCCTAGAATCATCTTCATAATCTTTTTTTAAATCCATCAACAAATCCTTAGCTTCATCTTCCTTAATTTCCAAAACATCTCCTATTTGAGAAAAAGTTAAGCCCTCTTCCCCTACTACAAATAAAAGACCCTCTAAAACCGCTTTTTTATTCATTGGCCACCTCACAAATTATATTATCAAAAGTATTATCCTGAATTATTACCAATTCTCCTAACTTGGCCATCTCTAAGATAGCTAAAAAAGTTGCTATAACATATTCCTTTGTTACTACTGGAAAAAGTTCAAAAAAAGAAACTTTTCCTTTTTTTCTTAACAAATTTTTAATATCAAAACAACGTGAAGAAACACTAATTTCATTTACAGTAACTTTAGTATCTAAAGGTTTATTAGCCTTTTTTCTTTTTAAATATCGTTTAAATGCTTCAACTAAGTCATCAAGACTTATATCTGTATTAACAACACTTTCTTCAACATAGTTTTTAACATTTTCTGGTGACTTTGTATAAATTTCTCTTCTAATACATTCCTTCTCATGCAATACTTTTGTTATTTCTTTATAAGTTTGATATTCAATTAATCTATTAACTAATTCTTCCCTTGGATCTTCTTCAACTTCCTCATCATCATCTTTAACAATAGGAAGTAGCATTTTAGATTTAATTTCAACCAATTCAGATGCTAAAACTAAATACTCACTAGCAACTTCTAAATTCATTTTTTCTTGAAGATCAAGATAAGCCATATACTGCTCAGTAATTTTTTCAATCTCGATATTCATAATATCCATCTTGCTTTCTTTAATAAGATGAAGAAGTAAGTCAAGTGGACCTTCAAATTCATTAATTTTAAAATTCATAACTATCACCATTAAAACTCTAGTCCAATTATAACACAAAATAATAAAGTTATGTTATAATTTTATAGTATTACTTAAAACGAGGTGGTTTTTTGAAAAAGTTTAATATGATAGACGAAAATTTTATATGCGAAAATTGTCATCATGATGTTAAACAATTAAAATATAGTGCTAGAGATCATTGTCCTAACTGTCTTTATTCAAAACACGTTGATATCAATCCAGGAGATAGAGAAAATAAATGTCATGGACTCCTAGAACCAGTAGGAATAGAAAAATATAAAGACACTTACAAAATAGTTTATAAATGTCAAAAATGCGGTCAATATCATAAAAATATTGCCGCTAAAGACGATAATATAGATGAAATAATTTCTATATCTAGTAAAGGGTACTAAATCCTTTTTTTAATTTTTAGGTTTAAAAATAAGAGCAAATACAAATGAAAATATAATGGCACATGTAATACCTGTTGCTGTTAAATCAAACATTCCCATTAAAATTCCAACAATTCCATAAGCATTAGCTTTTGCTAAAGCACCATGTATTAATGAATGACCAAAACTAGTAATTGGAACTAAAGCTCCTCCACCAACCATTTTAATTATTTGATCATATAAACTAAAGCTATCTAAAAAAGCTCCAACTACAACTAAAATACTAGTAATATGTCCAGGTGTTAACTTACTATTATCTAAAATAAGTTGTGAAATTAAACATATAAAACCGCAAAATATAAATGAATTAAATAATAACATTATAACACCTCCAAACTTATTGCATGTGCAATAGAATTAATATTTTGTTTTTGATATAAAAGAGTTGGCGAAAATAGTGCCCCTGTTGCAATTAACAAAACCCTTTTAAGTCTTCCTGTTCTCATTTGATTAAAAATATAGCCAAAATTAACTAAAGCACTACAAACGGGACCAGAGCCACCAGCTAAAACCTCTTCCTGATTTTCATAATCATAAAGCATAGCCCCACAATCATCATAATTATTAAGTTCCATATCATAATTTACTGCCATGTAATCTTTTAGTATATCCTTACCATATCTACCTAAATCACCAGTCAAAATCAAATCATAATAATCAGTTTTTCTACCTAAATCATCTAGATGCCTCTTTAATGTGTCAATTGCTGCTGGAGCCATAACCCTTCCCATATCATTAGGATCATTTTGCTCGTAATCAATAATTCTACCCAAAGTTGCACTTTCTATTTTAATTTTATTTTTTTCATTTGTTATCATAACAGAAGCCGAACCAGTCGCAGTAAATGTAGCACTCTTAGGTTTAGGTGCACCGTACTCAGTTGGATTACGAAATTGTTTTTCACTACTCATATTATGAGATGAAATAGTTACAATCGCATTATTAACTCTTCCATCGTCAACAAAATTACTACCTATAATCATTCCTAAAACACTACTACTGCAGGCACCATAAATACCTATAAATGATTTTCCATAACCATTAGCACCATAGGTAGATGCCGAAATTTGATTTAATAAGTCGCCTCCTATAACTAAATCAACATCATTCTTTGTAAGGGACACTTTTCTAAGCAAAATGTTTAAACTATCCCTAACTAATTTTATTTCGGCCTGTTCCCAAGAATCTTCTCCGAAATATAAATCATCATAAGTCTTATCAAAATACTGTCTAAGTGGTCCCTTTTTTTCATAAGGTCCAGCTACAGTAGCAGCATCTTTTATATATGCATTATTATACTTAAAAGTCATGCTCCACCTCCAATAATAAACCTAATCATACCAAAGAACCAAGCAGACACTACTCCATATAAAATAACAGAACCAGCCAATTTAAACATATTAGAACCAATTCCATAAATTGGACCTTCCTTTCTATAATCAAGAGCTGCACTAGTCATTGAGTGAGCAAATCCCGTAATAGGAATTAATAGTCCACACTTAAACTTTGTAACAAGCTTATCAAAAAAACCTAAAGCTGTAGAAAAACTAGCTATAAATATCATTATCATAATCATAAAAGTCGATGCCTCACTTCTAGAAATATGAAAACATCCACATAAAATCTCAATAATGGCCTCAGCTATTAATCCAACAACGCCGCCAGAAACAAACGCTATAAAAGCATTCTTTCCTCTTTGCTCCTCTGCTTTATGAAAATCAGCAATTTTTTCATATTTAACATTTCTCATATATTCATCACCATTAATAGAATTAACCAATTATTATTTTTTATACAAAAAACATAATATAATATAACAGTCTTTTAAATAATTAAAAAAATCTAATCGTTTATATGTACGATTAGACTTTTTTGCTTATATTTTCTAACAATTAAATATACATCAATTCTATTTGAGAACTATCTTCACCTAATATATCAACGAAATCTTCACCTAATATATTTTTTAATTTATCAAAACGAGCTACAAATTCATCATACGGTAATAAAAACAAATCTAGAGAAGATAAAAATAAATCTTTAGCATAATATACTCCATTTTGGTTTAAATAATCTAAGATCCTATTAACGTTATAATAATCTATTTCATTAATTGTTTCTTCATCAAAATTTTCTCTTAATACTTGCATATCTATTTCATCTAATATCATTTACTCTTCCCACCTTTATTAGTTTTTTCATTTAAAGAATACTTAATCATTAGTCCCTTTAAATCTATACCATATTTTTCTTTTAGTACACCAGGGCTTTTTTCAAAAACCGGATGCAATTTTCCATCTACAACTAAAGGCATATTATTATCTGACAAATACATTATTAGAGCATGATTCTGACTTGGAGACTTAAGTAAAAAACCATGTGTTATATAATCATCTATGCCATAGTTCTCAGCCATTTCAATTAGTATAGGCATTTTTTGTACCATAGATCTACTTTTCGCAACAATTGTTGGCTTTAACAATTTTTTGTATTTATCGTCCTCCCAATATGGTAAAGATAATAATTTCTTGACATCTTCTATTTTTGCTAAAGCTAATACTGAGGCAGTAAACAGATTCGGATGCTCTTGGTATTCCTTACTATGAAGCAAAGCCTTAACATCTTCTATTTTGGCTTTGGCCAATACTGATTTTTTAAATAACTCTGGATGTTCCTTATATTCCCCACTATGAAGCAATGCCCTAACATCTTCTACTGTTGATAAAGCTAATACTGAGGCACTGAATAAATCTGGATGTTCTTCATATTCTTTACTATGAAGCAATGCCTTAACTTCTTCTATTGTTGCACAAGCCAATACTGAAGCACTGAATAAATCTGAATGTTCTTGATATTCCTTGCTTTGAAGCAAAGACCTAACATCTTCTATTGCTGCGAAAGCTAATACTGAGGCACTGAATAGATCTGGATGTTCTTGGTATTCCTTACTTTGAAGCAAAGACCTGACATCTTCTATTGTAGCATGGGTTAATACCTCTGAACTGAATAGATCCGGATGTTCTTGATATTCCTTACTTTGAAGCAAAGACCTGACATCTTCTATTGTTGAGCAAGCTAATACTGAGGCACTGAATAGTTCTGGATGTTCTTGATATTCCTTACTTTGAAGCAAATTCCTGACATCTTCTATTTTGGTATAAGCTAATACTGAGGCACTGAATAGATCCGGATGTTCTTGATATTCCTTACTATGAAGTAAGGTCCTAACATCTTCTATTGTTACACGGGCTAATACTGAGACACTGAATAGATCTGGATGCTCTTGATATTCCTTACTATGAAGTAAGTCTCTGACATCTTCAATTGTTGCACGAGCTAATACTGAGGCACTGAATAGCTCTGGATGCTCTTGATATTCCCTACTTTGAAGTAAAGACCTGATATTTTCTATTGTTGCACAGGCTAATACTATTGGACTGAATAGTTCTGGATGTTCTTGATATTCCTTACTTTGAAGCAAATCCCTGACATCTTCTATTTTGGCACAAGCTAATACTACTGGACTAAATAAATCTGGATGTTCTTGATATTCCTTACTATGAAGCAAGTCTCTGACATCTTCTATTGTTGCATGTGCTAATACTGAAGCACTGAATAGTTCTGGATGTTCTTGATATTCCTTACTATGAAGCAAATTTCTGACATCTTCTATTGTTGCACAGGCTAATACCGAGGCACTGAATAGTTCTGGATGTTCTTGGTATTCCTTACTTTGAAGCAAAGACCTGACCTCTTTTATTGTTGCATAAGCTAATACTGAGGCACTGAATAGTTCTGGATGTTCTTGATATTCCCTACTATGAAGCAAGTCTCTAATATCTTCTATTGTTGCACGGGCTAATACTATTGGACTAAATAGATCTGGATGTTCTTGATATTCTTTACTGCTAAGTATTTCCACAATCTTATCAAAATTTGTAGAGCCAAATTCTATTGATGCACTTATCGTTAGATTATACGCCTTTGGTAATTTTAATGATTCTACTTTATTAATCAATTCAACAGAACAGCTTAATACTGAAGTATTGCTTTTTAGTGCTTTCAATCCATATTCATTTTTTACATAATTATATGTTGTGAGCAATTGATTATGCTCTAAACTCAAAACATGTAGGCAAGATTCTATATCTGAAAATGTAACATGTTCATCAGTTAAAAAGTTGAAGTTTTTTCTTATTTCACCTACATTTCTATATAAAATGCTTGGACATTTTTCTATACTCTCTCTTGAAACTTTTAATTTATTGATAAGGTAATCCAAAGTAGCATCAATATCAGTAAACTCTCCTTTTGTTAACACACCATGATGCTTTTTTAGCAACTCATTCATTGAAATATTATACTTTTGGCATAAAAATTCCAATGTATATTCCATCATCATCCATACTCACCTCTACCTAGATCAATAATATATTATTATAAAATTTATTACTACACTTTTCATATAAGCTCATATAATTTTACATAACTTGACATTTATATTTAAAAAAATAAACAGTCAATGCATAATTGCATTGACTACTTAAATAATTATCACTTATTAGTGTCTACACACACTATTTGACAATTATCCATAATTTCCTAAGTTAAACGTTGTCTTAATTTTTCTAAAACCTTTTTTTCTTTTCTAGAAGTTTGTACTTGACTAATTCCAAGTACATTACTAGTCTCTTGTTGTGTCAAGTCATAATAATATCTAGAAATAATTAAATCTCTTTCCTCACTATCTAATTTACTAATTTCACTTCTTAAATCGATAAACTCTAAATCCATATCTTGATCAGTTGTCCCTATAGAATTATAGAACTCACTACCTTCACCATCTATATCATAAGTAGCATCTAAACTACTAACTTCTGAAGTTGCTAAAACGGCTTCCTCAATCTGTCCAACATCAACATCTAAAAACAAACTAACTTCTTCAATAGATGGCTCTCTTCCAAGCCTCTGTCTCATCAAATCTTTAGCTCTTTCAACTGAGCCATTTAATTTTATTAAATCTCTACTAACTTTAACAGAACTAGCCCCCCTAATATATTTAACAACTTCTCCAAGTATATATTTATATGCATATGTAGAAAACTTAATATTCCTAGTCTCATCATACTTCTTACAAGCCTTAACTAATCCCTCTCTTCCTGCTTGAAGTAAATCATCCTTATCAAAATATTTAATATAATCACCAACAACACTAAAAACCAAGGCATCATACTCAGCTAAATTAGTCATTATCCTCCTTTATATACTAAAATACTTAAAAGCTTCTATCTCATTATTAACATACGATAATTGTCCTTTAAAACCCAACCTATCCTTTAAAATATTATTAACTCCACACATAACAACCCTTCCACAATTTAAAAATATTTCTATAATCTTATTTTGTAATTTATTTAAAATATTATTATCAAAATTAAGTAAATTACTAAAATTAAAAATATAATAATGCATGCCTTGCTTATATATTAAATAATTAAGCTCCTGATCAAGCATACCAAAATTACTACTATTTAATTCTCCATCAAAATCAATTAACATAATTCCTCTTACTACATTCACACTGAGTTCAAACAAAATATTCACCTCTCACATAAGAATATAAATATAAATAGAATATTAATCAACTAATTCGACAAAACCTTACATTTTTTTCAATCGACAAAAACCGACAAAAAAAAGAAAGATTTCTCTTTCTACATAACATCCTTATGTCTATCTAAAAATAAACCAAAAGCATAATCAAATTCCTCATCTGAATCGAGTCCAATAAGTACATCACTATCATCATTTGCTAGCTTTCTAATACAAAAGTCTTTTGGATCTTTCTCATTTGAAAAATATACAAACTCATTATTTTTGTCTTTGATTTGATCAATAATTAAATATTGTTTTCCATCTATTTCTAAAGAGTAAATTTCTTCCATAATTTTATCTATTTTCCCCCTTTACCAGTTTTATCTTCATTACTGATTGTAGTGGCATTCTTAGTAGCATCATTAGCTATAACCTTAGCTAAAGCTAATTGCTCCATAGAATTTTCATAAGCTTTAAAATCTGTTTCCCCATTTTTATCAACGCATCCTAGACTTCTAACATAGTCATCAAACGTTTCACAGTCATTAAAATCAAATGTATCAATACCATTTTCCCTAGCATATGTTTTAGCAAAAGTAAAAACTTCAGATGTACTTGATATAGGTTGATAATGTAGTCCACTATAAACCTCATAAAGAGCTAACTGTGGATCATCACTTTTGACAACTTCTTTTCCCATCTGATCAGTATCATACCAATAATCATCAAGTCGTCCACTCATATTATTATGTACGTTTTCATTAACAATATATTGATATTGATGAATATATTTATAAGCATCTGAGAAATCTCTATTGTTTCTGACAAAATTGCTTCCAAATAGACCCACCGCAATACCAACAGCCACCGCAATTGCAACAATACGCTTTTTATTGTCCTCAGCTTTATTATTGCTTTGAACTTTCTTTTTATCTGACATTCTAACAGGAGATTTTGTCCCTACACTATTCTTTCGATATTTTTTAGCAACTTCTAAAACATCATTTTTATCAACTTTTTCAACCATTTCTTGTATATCTAAACCTTTTGATGAATTATAACCATGATAAACAGGAGGCGTAAAAATTTCATCAGGCCGCACATTTTTCTGTATCTCTTCACTTCTTTTTCTAACAAGCTCATCAACATCTACATCACCGTGGTAATAAACAGGAGGCTTACCATTACCTGTAAAAATACTATCACCCATAATATCACTCCATTCTTTAGTATCCTAGTTAAAGGATAACACAATTAAAAATTTCTAACAACATATATGTAAATCATTTTACATAAAAAGCCATATTATTTCTAATATGACTATATAAACATATACTCTGGTTTTTTATATACAGTAACACTTTTATCATCAACATATTCTGGAACTAGGACAACCTTTTCCTGAGCTAAACTTTTTGCTACATCAATTATCCTCTGATTCCTAGAACCCCTAAAATAAATATCTAGACTTTTTTCTTCAAGAATAAATTTACCATCAACCAAAACGTCTATTTCTTCTAACAGTTTTCTATGTTTTGGATTTAAAAGCATAGACTCGTAAGTGAAACCAGTATAACACCAAACATTAAGTCCCATCTCATGTGCAGCCTTACATATTTCTATGCAGGCATCACTCTGACAAACAGGATCCCCTCCAGATAAAGTTATTCCATCTTGCCCATCTATATTTTTTAATTCTTCAATAACTTCACCAACATCAACTAAATAGCCTCCATCAAAATCATGTGTTGTTGGGTTATGGCAGCCCTTACAATTATGTGGACACCCTTGAGTCCAAACAACAGTTCTTATACCTTCACCATCGACAATAGAGTCAGGTTGCAAAGAAGCTGCTAACCTAATTTTCATTTACTACAATCGCTATCTTTTTTTAATAGTTCTCTAACACCGGAATGTTTAACACGATCTTTTTCCTCTGCTCTTTTACCATTGTTAAATCTTGAAACATCCCCTGCTAAATATCCAGTAACTCTTCTAATTCTTTCGAATTTTTCTCCTTCTCCAACTATTTTTTCCATAAAATTTTTCCTCCTATTCTAATTATTTTATATTATCTTCCACAACACTCTGGTGATGTAATCTTTTCCATTGGAACCCCTTCGAATTCATGTCTACCACAACCAGGACAAACATCATTAATAACTCCTACATATCCACAAACAGGATCTCTATCAACTGGATGGTTAACTGCACCATACCCAATACCAGATTCTTTCATAATACGGATAACCTTTTCAAATGCATCAACGTTACTAGCAACATCTCCATCTAATTCAATATATGAAATATGTCCACCATTAGTAAGCTCATGATAAGGAGCTTCCGTTTTTAATTTATCAACAATACTAATATTGTAATAAACTGGTACATGGAATGAATTAGTATAATACTCTCTATCAGTAACACCTTTAATTTTTCCATAAATTGCCCTATCTATTGCTGTAAATCTACCAGATAATCCTTCAGCTGGAGTAGCTAAACAAGTAAAGTTAAGATTATACTTTTCACAGTTTTCATCACACTTTTTACGCATAAACTTAATTATTTCAAGTCCTAACTTCTGACTGGTCTTACTTTCACCATGATGTTCACCAGTTAAAGCCTTTAAACACTCCGCAAGACCAATAAAACCAGTAGATAATGAGCCATGCTTCCAAACCTTTCTTAAACGATCCGTAGGTTTTAATTTTTCACCATTAGTCCAAACACCTTGTCCTAACAAGAATGGGAAATTATAAGAATGTTTACTGCATTGAACTTCAAATCTTTCAAGTAATTGATCACGAACCTTATCCATAATTTCACCAAGTTCATTATAAAAGCCCTTCATATCAGCTTTATCACGCTCTTTTAAAGCAATTCCATATTTAATACCAAGTCTAGGTAAATTAATAGTTGTAAATGATAAATTACCTCTTCCAGTAACAACTTGATTATCAGGTGAAGTTACATCAGCAAAAACTCTCGTACGACAACCCATATAAGCTATTTCCGTATTAACATCTCCCGGTTTATAAAATTGTAAATTAAATGGAGCATCAACAAATGCAAAGTTAGGGAAAAGTCTCTTAGCTGAAACCTTACAAGCTAATCTAAATAAATCATGATTAGGATCTTCCTTATTATAGTTAATTCCTTCTTTTACCTTAAATATTGATACAGGAAATATTGGTGTTTCTCCATTACCTAAGCCTCTGTCAATTGATAAAAGTAAGTTTTTAATAACCATTCTTCCTTCTGGAGTAGTATCAGTACCAAAGTTAACAGATGAAAATGGTACTTGGGCTCCAGCTCTTGAATGCATTGTATTTAAATTATGTACAAATGCTTCCATTGCCTGTTGCGTAGCTCTATCAGTTTTTTGTAAAGCCTTCTCACTTGCTAATTTAAATATTTCTTTTACTCTATCAGAGCTCTTTTGATAATCAGAAAATCCCTCTAAATTAACATCTATACTATCAATTTTATCAATTTCTCTAATAATTCTATCTATATTAATAACTCCGATAAAACCATCTAAATCTAGAAAATCATATATTGTTTGTTTAAATTGTTTCTTAAAGGTTTTCAAAACTCCAGGTGCTAAATAATAATCAAGTGCTGGTATAGATTGACCACCATGTTGATCATTTTGATTAGCTTGAATAACTATTGCTGCAAGTGAACTATAAGTAGAAATATCTTGTGGAGGTCTAACATAACCATGTCCTGTATCAAATCCATTCTTAAATAATTTTGCTAAATCTATTTGACAACAAGTAGTAGTTCCCATTGCCAAAAAGTCCATATCATGAATGTGAATAGTACCCTCATCATGCATTTTTGCATATTCAGACTTCATCAAATATGCTTTAGCAAATTCTCTTGAAACAGTTGAACCATATTGAAGCATTGTTCCCATTGGACTATTACCATCAATATTAGCATTTTCTCTTTTTGCATCTTCTTCATTTGCTGATTTTAATCCTAAATTCTCTAAAGATTTTAAAAATTTATGAGTTTTCTTATCATCAAAGAAAGACTTTCTAGATTGAGCTCTTCTCTCACGATATTCTGAAAATGATTTATAAACATCTTCATACCCTTTAGCAGATAATTCTTCTTCAATAAGATCCTGAATCTGTTCAATCTTAAATTTATCCGTATCTTTAGAAGCCTTTTCAATCTTTTTTAAAACTGCTTGATAAACTTTTTGAATATCCTTAGTGTCATATTTTCTAGGAGTTCTTTCATCTTCACCATCATCTACCTCAACACTATCAAACCCCTTCTTAATCGCAAGAGCTATTTTAGTCTCATCAAAAGGAACCTTTTTACCATTTCTTTTAATAACCATTAACTCATCTAATTTGTTGCTTACATCTACCATATAAAAACCTCCACTATAAGTAACTTATAATTCAATTTTAGAAACTCTTTAATAAAAAATCAATAGGAAAAAAGATACTTTTTTTACCAATTTTTCTAATACGTTGATATACCAATAAAATACTGAAAAAATTTTTTTGTTCGATTTACGACAATTGACATTTTTTATACATTTAAAAAAATACTTTTTTTGAAAAAAAGTATTTTTAGTAAAATTTTTTTATTATTTTCCTTATTTTTCAATAAATCAGTAGTTTACAAAAAGTAATTTTTTAAAAAATAGAAAAAATGATTTTTATAATTTTTTAATTTCTGCATCAGTTGAGCCAAAGCCGCCTCTTCTAGTTCCAACTGCATTATCACCATCACAAATCAAATATTTAGTAAAAACAACTTGTCCTATAACATCACCTTTTTTAACTTCAATATCATGATCACTACAATTAAAATAAGCAAAGTAAAAATGACCATCATTATCCTCATTTCCATAATAATCAGAATCAATTAATCCCACACTATTAGCCATTAAAAAGCCTTTCTTAGGGCCACTAGACCTATTTAATAGTAAATAGCACTCATCCTCCATACAATAAGCTTTTAAGCCTGTAGGAATAAGTGTAGGCTTAATGCCAGGCTTATACATTGGAATAATAATATCCTCAGCTGCCTCAACATCATAACCAGCCGAATGTGTTGTTTTTCTTACTGGTAAATTTATATTTTTATCCTCATACCCTTTAGCAATTTCAAATCCTCTTTTTCTCATAATTCCTCCTCTATAAATTACTATCCTTAAGTATTTTATCATTATCTATATATAATATTTCTCTTTTTTCATCTAAACTCTTTTTAACATCTATAATCATTTGATTACTACTACCAACATAATTTAACTTATAATCTGCTTTTGCTAAAATAAATTCGCCATCTAATAAAACATCAATATTTTCTAAGATTAATTTAAGATTCATATCATCATGAGCTTGTTCTAATAATTCATCCCATGTATATCCAGTATAGCACCAAATACTTTTATCTGGATATTTATCTCTTATTTCTAAAACTAAATTTTTAATCTCCTCACGATTTCCTAAATAAAGTGGATCTCCTCCTGATAAAGTTAGACCACTACACCAATCATGTTCCAACTCATCAAATATCTCCCTTTTAGCAACATCATCAAATATAAGACCCTTCTTCTGATCCCAAGTAATAGGATTTTGACAAGCATGGCAATGATGTGAACAACCAGAAGTCCATAAAACTACCCTAAGTCCTTCTCCATTTAACATATCTGCTTTAGTTATATTATGATACCTCATACTACATAGACTTCCTTTCTGATATTTCAACCATTTTAGCATTACTTAACATTGTATCTCCATGGACTCTTGAATATGAAAGATAACCATTCATCCTATCTATCTTTGTAAGATCACTACTACCACATTTAGGGCAAACATCCATATCTAACTCCTCATGTCCACAATTATTACAATAAGCAAGACTCAAATTAACACCTTCATAAAAACCTTTCTCCATCGCCCTTTCAACATAAGTAATCATAGCCTTAGTATTATAATTTAAATTATATCTAACATATTGAATTCTGCCACCTTTAAATAAGTCCCAGAATCGCTCTTCTAAATCCTGCTTTTCTATACCATTAATATTTTCCCATACTCCACAGTGAAAACTATTAGAAACATATTCTCTAGAACTAACTCCCTCAATTATTCCATATTTATTTCTAAATTGCCTAATTTGTAGTCCACATAAATTCTCAGCTGGAGTACCATATATAGCATATAAAATACCATCCTCATCACGATACTCTAATATCTTCTTATTAATATATTTTAATACTTCAATCGCAAACTCTCCATCTTCTACAAGACTCTTACCATTATATAAAACTTGCAATTCATTTAAAGCCGTTATTCCATAAGAAGCAGTCGAACTCTTAAGTATAGGTTCAATTTCATCATCAGGTTTTAAATTTCCTCCATAAAAGCCTCCTTGACAATAAGCAAGTGGATTAGTTGAAGCTTTCTTCTTACCTAAATATCGATAAGTACGAATATGAATCTTTCTAATCATTTCTAAATAATAATCTAATACTTCATAAAAATCTTTTTGTTCCTCTCTCGCTTTAGCAAGTACCATTGGTAAATGCAAGGAAATTGCTCCTATATTAAATCTACCTATATAAACAGGTTTATCATTTTTATCAAGTGGATTTATTCCACCATTCTCATACCATGGTGATAAAAATGCCCTACATCCCATTGGACTAACAATTCTCTTATACTTTTTATACATCTCTGGTACATATCCCTTACCTGATAAAGATAAATAATCTGGATACATTGCCTTTTGACTACACTTTATTGCTGCAAGAAAACTGTCTCTTAATTTTCCCCCAGTACCATGAACCTTCTTATCATATAAAAATACCAATTTAGGAAATAAAGTAGGTCTCTTCTGTCCTTCTTTACCTTGACCATTTCCATGGACCTCAAGCATAGTCTTAGTAATTAATACTGCAAATTCATCACTATCAACACCAAATGTAAAAGTAACGAAAGGATAATCTCCTCTACTAGATCCAACTGTATTTAATTTATATTCTATTCCCTGATATCCTTGTTCACATTCTCTTTTTACTTTTTTAAATGCATAAGAAGAAGCCTCATTTGTATACTCGCTACCCTTAATTTCTAAATATTCATTATAGTATTTCTTATATGACATTTTAGCATACTTCTTTAAAACAGTATCAACCTCTGGTACTGTAAATCCCCCATACTGCATAGCAGTAGTATTTAAAATAACATCACCCATAACACAAAAAGCTGCTTGTAATGATTTAGGTTCAGTATACCAAATATTACTCATTTCAAAACCATCTTTTAAAACATTAGCCATATCAAATAAACAACAATTCATTGTATCTCTTCTATAACTCATATCATGAATATAAATATACCCATCTTTACAAGCTTCAATTTCATGGCTAGTTAAAAAGAATTTTTTATATAGCTCTTTATTTAAACAATTATAAATTAAACATCTCTGTGTAGTTACTAAAGCACTATCCATATTAGAACATTCTTTATCTCCAATAAATGAAATAGTCTGACTTCTTTTATAAACTTTTTCCAAAAGATGTCCCAAATCCTTACGATAATCCCTATACTCTCTATAACTTTTTGCAACTAAAGGATTAACTTGTTCTAAGGCAGCTTCTACACAACTATGAACCTGTTCAATAGTAGGATCAGTAGTCTGCGTTTTTAAAAGTTTTCTAACTATATCTATAACTTCATTAATTGCTTCATCTGTTAAATTAATCATAACTCTCTCAGCACTATAATTAATTGCATCTTTTATTTTATTAGAATTAAAATATTCTAAATTACCATTCTTTTTTACTATTTTTATATCATCTTTCTCCATAATTACTGCACCACCTTAAATAAAAGTTTAACCAAATTTAAAAAATATTGCTGTTGCATTTGCAACAGCATCCAAAATCTTATATAATCTAGTTAATAGGAAGTGATAAATATGATGGAAAACATTGAAAGACAAGAACTTTTAACATTCCAAAATCAATTGTCAAAATGTGTCAACGTAAAATATGCTACCTTTTCAAATAAAGATCTAATAATTAGTAATAGTCCAACAAAAAAAAGAATTGGCTTTATCATATATGGAAAAGCCTCAATAATTAAAACAGATATTAATGGTAATTCTACTATAATGCGTGAATTAAAACAAAATGATATCTTTTCTAATCTATTTTTCTGGGACTTGGAAGATGATATATATATAATTAGCAATAAAGAAACAGAAGTAGTATTTATTGATTATAATTCAATATTAAAAGATTGTACCAAAAAATGCCCTTTTCATAATAAATTAGTTTTAACACTATTTGAATTATTAATAAAAGATAATAAACAACAAAACGAAAAAATAGAACTACTTTCAAAAAGAACAGTCAGAGAAAAATTACTATTCTTTTTAAAAAACAGAACTAATTCTAATAATATATTTAATGTTACTACTTCATATACCGCTATAGCAGACTACATCTGTGTTGATAGAAGTAATCTAATGAGAGAGTTAAAAAAAATGGAAAATGAAAAGATTATTGAAAGAGATGGGAAAAAAATTACTATTCTATAAAAAAAGAACTTTAATCGAAAAAGTTCTTTTCAGAGTATTGACAAAATTCAATACTCTGAAAAATCTCAAAGCATTATGCTTTGGGATTTTTATTGTCCGGTAAAACTTTATAAAATACTTTGTTATCTTTTTTATCTGACTCTTCATCTAGTACCTCTATAGTACTATCAACAAATTGACTTATCTCCCTTTTACAAGCGAGTAATGCTCTTTTTGTTATATCAATAACTTCTTGAGACTCTATACCTAAAATTTCTGATATATCTGAATTAGAAAAGCACTTTCGTTCTATACATCCTAATTTTAATGACATAACTAACGATACTAGCCCAATCTCTCTGGAAGAACATATATCCATAGTTTTCAAAATACCAGGTATTAATTGTAATGTCTTAATACAATCATCTCTAGTCATTATTTTCGTATTTACACTAGATAAATCATCTTCAGGAATTTCTTCAGTTAAAACTGGAATATTAAATTCTTGATTATTTGAAAGTATTTCTACTTCTTCAGAAGACATAGTTTTTGATTCAATTTTTCTATTGGATTTAGCCAACAATTTTCTCATTCTAGGAACTAGTACATTATAAAATTCGATACTTTCCTCTTTGGTCAATTTTGTAGATAATGGATTATCTAAATCATTTCCATATCTAGCTACAATTAATGCTTTATCTTTCTCTGATAGATTTTCTAGCACAGCATCTACTTGCTCTTTTGAATATGAATCCAAAAGTTCATAGATTGTTTTTACTCTCTTTGTTTTTTTTACACCAGTGGGGTTATACAACAATCTCCTCATTTTAGGAAGTAAACAATTATAAAATTTTTTGCTATCTTCCATGGTCATCTCTTGAAATATCGGATCATCTAAATCATTTCCATATCTAGCTACAATTAATACTTTGTCCTCCTCTGGTAGATTTTCTAACATAGTATCTACTTGTTCTCTTGAATATGAATCTAAAAGTTCATAGATTGTTTTTAGCTTTGGCTTTCTATCACTACTCGGATCAGTTAGCATTTTTTTCATTTTAGGAACTAAATAAGCATAGAATCTATGTCTATCTTTTGTAACCATCTTTCCGGATATTGGATTATTTAAGTCATCACCATATCTAGCTACAATTAACGCTTTATCTTTCTCTGATAGATTTTCTAACACAGCATCTACTTGTTCTTTTGAATATGAATCCAAAAGTTCATAGATTGTTTTTACTCTCTTTGTTTTTTTTACACCAGTGGGGTTATACAACAATCTCCTCATTTTAGGAAGTAAACAATTATAAAATTTTTTGCTATCTTCCGTGGTCATCTCTTGAAACACCGGATCATCCAAATCATTTCCATATCTAGCTACAATTAATACTTTGTCCTCCTCTGGTAGATTTTCTAACATAGCATCTACTTGTTCTTTTGAATATGAATCCAAAAGTTCATAGATTGTTTTTAGCTTTGGCTTTCTATCACTACTCGGATCAGCTAGCATTTTTTTCATTTTAGGAACTAAATAAGCATAGAATCTATGTCTATCTTCTGTAACCATCTTTCCAGATATTGGATTATTTAAGTCATCACCATATCTAGCTACAATTAATGCTTTATCTTTCTCTGATAGATTTTCTAACATAGTATCTACTTGTTCTCTTGAATATGAATCTAAAAGTTCATAGATTGTTTTTAGCTTTGACTTTCTATTACAATCAGTCAACAATTTTTTCATCCTAGGAACTAAATAGTAATAGAATCTACGTCTATCTTCCGTGGTCATCATTCCAAATACTGGATTATCCAAATCATTGCCATATCTAGCTACAATTAACGCTTTCTCCTCTTCCGATAGATTTCCTAACATAGTATTTATTTGCTCTTTTGAATATGATTCTAAAAGTTCATAGATTGTTTTTATTTTCTTTGTTTTTTCTTCTACATTGAAATTAGACAACAACCTCTTCATTTTAGGAAGTAAAAAGCTATAGAATCTAACGCTATCTTCCCCGGTCATCTTTTGAGCCACCGGATTATTTAAATCATTTCCATATCTAGCTCTAATTATATTTCTATCTTTCTCCGATAATACTTCTAACACTGCATCCACTTGTTCTTTTGAATACAAGTTAAGATGCTCATAGATTGTTTTTATTTTTAAACGAGTAACCAAATTAGTCTCTTTATATTCTTCATCTGTATCTGTTTCATTAGCATTTATAAATTCATCTGATACCATAATTTTCCCCCTGTAAAATAATAAATACTCTAGTATTTTAACTGTTGCTTATATAATATCATAGCTTATCTATTTGTCAATAACTATTAATATCACTGAGTTAAAAAAAACTCCCATAAAAAACATATGGAAATTTTTAACTAACAAAAAATTTTATTAAATAGTAGCTTCTATTTTATTAATCTAAGACTTACTTTGCCCTTTTCTAATGAAATATCATCTACGTAGCAATCAACTATATCACCAACACTAACAACTTCACTAGGATGTTTAATGTATTTAGTAGTAAGTTTAGAAATATGGGCCAATCCATCATTATGAAGACCAATATCAATAAAGGCACCAAAGTCAACTACATTACGAACTGTTCCTTGTAATTTCATCCCTATACTTAAATCTTTTATGTCTAAAACATCACTCTTTAAAAGAGGTTGTGGCATCTCATCTCTAGGATCTAAATTAGGTTTTTTTAACGAAGCAATAACATCCTCTAATGTATAACTATCTACTTTTAATTTATCAGAATAAAGACTAATATCAATACTATCTAGTTTATCAATTAAGTTTTTAGTACCAATATCTTTAATAGTAAAACCTAAATCTTCTAATAATTTAACTGCTACATTATAGCTTTCTGGATGTATCGCAGTAGAATCTAAAATATTTTCTCCATCTACGACACGTAAAAAACCAACTGCCTGTTCATACGCTTTATCAGATAAAACTTTATTCTTAATAATTTCATCTCGAGACATAATCTTACCAACTTTTTCACGATAAGAAATAATCTTTTCAATTGCCTTTTTTGTAAGACCAGAAACATATTTTAATAAACAAGATGAAGCTGTATTTACATTTACACCAACACTATTAACACATTTTTCAACTACAAAGTCTAATGATTCAGATAGCTTCTTCTGAGAAACGTCATGTTGATATAATCCAACTCCAATACCATCTGGTGGTATTTTAACTAACTCAGCTAAAGGATCTTGTACTCTTCTTCCAATACTTACAGCACTTCTTTTTTCTACTGCAAGATCTGGAAATTCTTCTATTGCTACTGGACTAGCACTATAAATAGATGCTCCTGCTTCTGAGACAATTATATATTTACAAGAAAGATTATACTCTCTAATCATATCAGCACAAAACCTTTCTGATTCACGAGAGGCTGTTCCATTTCCTATAGCTATAATATCAACATTATATTTCTTAATCAATTTAACAACAGTCTCCATACATGAATTAATTTCTCTATCACCATTATTCTTTAAAAAAGGTTTAATAACAGTTGAATCTAAATATTTTCCAGTTTTATCTATAACGGCTAATTTACATCCATTAACAAAACCAGGATCAAAAGCTAATATAACTTTTTCTTTCATAGGAGGGGCTAAAAGTAAAGCTTCCAAATTCTTACCAAAATTATCTATCGCAGCCAAATCACCACGCTCTGTTAAATCACTTCTAACTTCTCTTTCAATTGATGGCTCAATTAATCTTTTATAACTATCAGCAATTGCTTCTTCAACATAACAAGCAACAAAAGACTTATCATTTTTAATTATTTTCTTATTTAAAAATGATAAAATATCATCCTTAGAAACATCTATACTAACAGTTAAAACTTTTTCTTTTTCTCCTCTATTTATTGCTAGTATTCTATGAGGTTTTATTCTCTTTACTTCTTCACTAAAGTCATAATACATCTCATATATTTTACCTGGATCATCAGCATTTTTCTTTAACTTAGTTATAATAACTCCATTTTTATAAAAATAACTTCTAATCCATTTTCTATAACTAGCATTATCACTAACCCATTCAGCAATAATATATTTAGCTCCTTCAATACACTTATCAAAAGAAAAATCATCTTTAATAAATTTAGCTACAATATCATTAATAGAACCACTAGTAGGAAAACTCATAATTATTTTTGCTAGAGGCTCAAGTCCCATTTTAATAGCCTCAGTAGCCTTAGTCTTTTTCTTTTCTTTATAAGGTCTATATAAATCCTCTACCTCAACTAATTTAGTACACTTTAAAATATTATTTTTCAACTCATCAGTTAATAAACCCTTTTCATCAATTAATCTAATAACATCTTCTTTACGTTTTAACAAATTAACTTGGTATTCATAAACCTCATTAATAGATCTAATTTCATCTTCTGATAAAGCGCCTGTTGCTTCTTTTCTATATCTTGCTATAAAAGGAATAGTATTTCCCTCACCTAAAAGATTTAAAACAACATCAACTTGTTTTGAAGTAATATTTAAACTACTTGCTATATCATTAATAATCTCGTTATTCATTATGCACCTCTAATATCCATATCTTAAAATTTCAAAAACAACATCAGAAAAACTTCCAAACTTTAAAGCATTTTTTTCTGACTCAAAAAGTAAATCAAACATATATCTATTTGATAATCCAACTCCACCTCTATCAAGAACAATAGCTATAATATCATTTCCTATTTTACTAGATTTAATTCTAACAATAGTTCCATATTTATAACTTCTATCTCCAGCTACAATTCTAATCTTACCATATTGGGAATCATTATAATAAATATTAGAATCACCAACATACCTACCACTTGCTAAATAACCACTACAACCAGAACAGTCTGGACCATAAGCACTAAGGCCACCTTTTTGTACTTCAAGTATTTTATCTTCACTAGACACTACATTTTCTATAATTGGTGAAGTATTATCTTTATCAACAGGTGTATCTTCTTTACTATTGTCATCATCAGAAACAATTAAGTAATCTTTCTTATCACTAGAATTTTCATCTTTTTTAGAATCTAGATTAGAATTATCAACTTTAGTATCATCAGAAACATCATTATTGTTATTGTTATTGTTATTATCATTATCTTCATTGTCATTATTTATATTACTAATAAAAGCATCACTTTCAATTTGCCTTGTATTTAACTTAACAGAAACAGTATCCTCATCAAGTGAAACAAAATTCAAAGCAACTGCTACTATAAGTAAAATTATATTTATAAACCATAAAATTTTCTTCATAAAAAAACTCCTTGTAAGTGTAATTATACCACATTTACAAAAAGTTTACAACTATATACAACATTTACATTTATGGTTTACACTATTTATACTTATTACAAGTATAACCAGAAGCATTCATTTCTCTTTCTATTTTGCTAATATCCTCTCTTGACTCAAACTCAGGAAAAGTTCCACCTGCTTCTGCAAAAGCAGAAGTAGCTTTAGTTAAATCAACAGTATTATAATTAACAATTTCCACAGTCGCAACAGAAGAGGAATTTAAATCACATCTAATTGCTACACCACTGATATTAGTCATTGAATCTTTAAGTAACTGACATTTATTATAATTTTCATTAAATAATTCACTGTCTTGTTTAGAATCTCCATTAGTAGTTGTTGTAAAAGTTAATTTATCTAATTTTTCATCAGTATAATTAAATTTAGCATTAAAAACAACATCCAAACTAGTACCAGTCTTTTTTAAGGTACATTCAAGAGTACCATCAACTATTACTTCAGGCTGATTATTTCCACCAGATAACTTTAGATTAACAATCTGAGTTAATTCTGGTAAGAAAATTATTATTCCAAGTAATACAAAGAAAAACATAATAAGTAAAAAATACCTATATTTACTTGGTGGAGTATAAACATAATTATCATTACTATTGTTACTTGAAGTACCAGAATTATTAGCAACAGGCCCCAATACCTCAGTACTATTTTGATTATTAACAGGAGAAACAGGTATAGTATCATTACCTGATACATTAACGCCACTATTTGTACTAGAAACAGAAGAATTAACAACACCAACAACAGGCGTATTAACGGTCTGATTAATATTAGGCACTGTATTTACATTATTATTAATAGTACCAGGATTATTAACTACATTCGTATTATTAGTATTATTAGTATTATTAATATTATTAGTAGAATTAGTATTAAAATTATTATTTAAATTATTATTCATACTATCACTCCTATCATAAAAATTATAACACAAATATCTATCGCAAACTAGTTATTTTTTCTTGAAAGTTATCACTATTAACAATATAACTACCAGAAGTTAAAATATCAGCATTACTACAATAATCTTTAGTATTAAAATTTACTCCCCCATCTACATTAATTAAAGCCTGACTATTATATTCTTTTAATAAACATGAAACTTCATCTATTTTATCAGCACATTCTCTAATAAATGACTGCCCACCAGCACCAGGTTCTACACTCATAACCAAAATTAAATCTAAATATGGTAAATATGGAACCAAATCTTTAACCTTAGTATCAGGTTTTATCGCAAGCCCAGCTTTAATTGAATACTTTTTTATAAGTTCCAAAGCTTTCTGAATATCACATGAAGCTTCTATATGAAAAGTAATATATTCTGTATTAAGCTCAGCATATAAAGGAATATATTTAATAGGATCAAGAACCATTAAATGAACATCTAACCGTTTTGATGTATACTTATAAATATTTCTCATCTCTCTAAATGGCATAGTCTTATTTTTAACAAACTTACCATCCATTATATCAACATGTATGAAATCAACATCTGTTTCATTTAATTTTTTTAGTCCTAAAACAACATCCTTACAACTCAAAAAAGAAGCACTAATCTTTTTCATATTTATCCTCTCCTATAAAACTTAAATAATTATCATATCTACTTTCTAATATATTATTCGCAAAAACCGCTTCCTTAACACCACAAACTTTTTCTCTAGTATGCATACAGTCTTTATACGGGCAAGGATAATTTTTAAATTCAACAAAACTATCTCTTATATCTTCCTTCTTAGATGAATTAAAATCAAGTGCTGAAAAGCCAGGGGTATCCATAATTTTACCATCAAATATATTAAATAACTTAACTACTCTTGTAGTATGGCGTCCCCTACCTAAAGCCATAGAAATCTCACCAGTTTCTAAATCCCAGCCTGGATTAAGTTTATTTAATAATGTACTTTTGCCTGCTCCCGTTTGCCCAGTAAATACACTAGTCCGACCAGAAATCAACTTTTTTATTTTTGAAATATCAGTATTAAATATAACAGGATAGCCAATCTTTCTATAATAGTCTAAGATAATATTATAATAATTTAATTGCCTAGAATCAACAAGATCACTTTTAGTTATACAAATAATAGCCTTAACACCTTTAATCTCCATAAGTACCAATAGTTTATCAAGTAAGTTAAGAGAAAAATCAGGTTCTACCAAACTAGTAACAATAAAGGCCTGATCAATATTAGAAACTTTAGGTCTCTTAAACTCATTCTTTCTATCTAAAACTTTTTCAATTACTCTTTTTTTATCATCAAAAAGAACATAGTCACCAACTAATGGTACAATATGTTCCTTTCTAAATATGCCTCTACACTTACATGGATAAACAGAATTATTATAACTAACATAATGTAAATCACTAACAATTTCAACTATCTGTCCCCTCATAACCTACTCCCTTATTCTGTTTTACTTTGTTCATTATTAGTTTCTTTATTATCTTTATCTTTGTCCTTATCTTTATCTTTGCCCTTATCTTTATCAGTAGTAGTTTTTTCAGTTGGCTTTTTCGCAACAACAACCTTAAGCGTAGTTCCCTTAACTATAGGACTACCAACAGCTCTACTCTGAGATATAATTTTTCCTTCTTCATAAGCACTTGTCTCCTGATAAGAAACATCTATTGTTAAATTATATTTGCTGCAGAAAGCTTCAGCATCATCAATACTCCAGCCTTCTCCATTCATATCAGGAAAACTATCAACAATATTTGGAATATACAATGTAATAGAGTCACCCTTTACAACTTCAGAGCCAGCATCTAATGATTGTCCAATTATTTCTTGTTCATCATATTCTTTAGAAGTATCAGCAGGTTCTTTTTTCTCAATAGTAACTTTTAAACCATAATTAGTTTCAAGTATCGTTTGAACCTCAATATAATTTTTACCAGTATAATCTTCTATTTTAAATACTTCTTCACCAGTTGATTTATATATAGTAACCTTAGTACCTTTCTTAACACTCCTAAAAGCCTCTGGTTCAGTTCTTATAACTTTATTTTTCTCTATTTTAGAAGATGATTCTGATTTAATAGTAGTATTTACATCAAATCCTAAAGCTTGAAGTTTCCTTTCACATTGACTAACCTTTAAATTTCCACAATCAGGAACAACAACAGGTTTAGAATTAGTAAATTTTGGAACAATAAAGAAAATAGTCAAAAGTGTAATAACTAAAACACCAAAAATAATAGCTAATATTATGATAATTTTGTTACTCTTCTTTTCTTCCTCATCTTCTAGTTTAACCGCAACACTCTCATCATCTTGACTAACTTCTTCTATATTTTCTAGTTTTTTAATACGTTTAGTATTTTCACTTTCATGCTCAGGATATTTATATTGATAAACTTCCTCATTCATTCTATCGTCGTCCAATGCTGTAAGTAAATCTTGATGCATACTTCTAGCATCATCATATCTATTTTTAGGGTTTTTAGCCGTAGCTTTTAAAATGATATTTTCAATACTTTGTGGAATAGCCGGATTATCTTCCCTTAAATTAGGAAGTGGATCTCTCATATGTTTTAGTGCTATTTCAACAGCATTATCCCCTTTAAAAGGAAGACTACCACTAAGAAGTTCATAGAAAATAATTCCTATTGAATAAATATCACTTTTAATTGTACATCCCTTACCACTTGCTTGTTCTGGTGGCAAATAATGAACAGATCCCATAACTGAATTAGTTTGTGTAAGCTGTGTTGAATTAAGTGCCATCGCAATACCAAAATCAGTAATTTTAATTTGTCCATCATCTTTTATCATAATATTTTGTGGTTTTAAATCCCTATGAATTATATAAGAATCATGTGCATGAGCAATACCATCTGTAATTTGAAGCATAATATCAATTGCCTCAGATAATGTTAGACTACCTCTTTTCTTAAGTAACTGTTTTAAAGTCTTTCCTTCAATATACTCCATTACTATATAATAAAGTCCATTATCTTCTCCAACATCATACATCTCAACAATATTAGGATGAGCTAAAGAAGATGCTGATAATGCTTCCCTTTGAAATCTTCTAACAAACTTCTCATCACCAGATAAATCTCCACGTAAAACTTTAATTGCCACATTTCTATCCAAAATAGTATCATATCCTAAATAAACATTGGCCATACCACCTTCGCCTATAGATCTAATAATCTCATAACGATCATTAATTTTTTGCCCCTTTGTTATCATTACTCGTCACCTTCTTCACGTATCAAATAAGCAACCGAAACATTATCAGTTCCACCCCTATTATTAGCTTTATTAATCAACTTAATGACTTTATCTTCTATTGACGCATCACTAACCAAAACTTTTTCAATCTGGTCTTTATCTAACATATTAGTAAGTCCATCACTTGACAATAAAATTTGTGAAATATCCATATCACAATCAAATATATCTACATCAACTTCAAGTGATGCCCCTAAAGCTTTCATAAGTACATTTTTCTTTGGATGAACATTAGCCTCCTCTTGAGTTAATTCTCCAGCACTAACAAGCAAATTAACAAGAGTATGATCATATGTAACCTTATGAAGTTTATCATCTTTTAATACGAATCCACTTGAGTCTCCTACATTTCCAAATAATAAATAATCCTTAGTAAGAACAGCAAGTACCAAAGTTGTTCCCATTCCTTTACTTTCAGGATGTGTTTTTTCATGTTGAAATATAAGTGTATTAATCTCATCAACTGCATTTCTTATCCAGTTAACAGCATCAACTTTACTCATATTTAAAAAAGTGTCTTTAAAATGTTTACCTAGATAACTAATCGCTATAGATGAGGCAACTTCACCTGCCGAATGTCCACCCATTCCATCAGCTATAGCCATTAGATAATCATTTCCATTGTTTTTAACAATAATTACACTATCTTCATTATGATCTCTGACCTTTCCTGAATCAGTCAAATAAAAAGATTTCATAAACCCTCCTTCTTGCTTCTAAGTTGTCCACAAGCAGCACTAATCTTACCACCAAACTCTCGTCTAATAGTAACACCTATACCATTCTTTTTTAGTATATCATAAAATCTCATAATTTGAACAGTACTACTTCTTTTAAAACCTAAATTATTTGTCTCATTATATGGTATCAAATTAATATAACAATTTAATCCCTTAACCAAATTACTAAGTTCACGAGCATTATCAAGACTATCATTAACACCCTCTAATAAAACATATTCAAAAGTAATTCTTCTATTAGTTTTTTTAAAGTATTTCTTTAATGCCACCATCAAATCCTCCAAAGGATATACTTTATTAATAGGCATAATCTTATTTCTAATCTCATTATTTGGAGCATGTAAACTAATAGCTAAATTAAATTGTAAACCAATATTAGAAAACTCTTCTATTTTAGGAATAATACCACAAGTAGATACTGTTATATGTCTAGATCCTATCGCAAGACCCTTAGGATTATTAATTATCTTTAAAAACTTAACTAAATTATCATAGTTATCAAAAGGTTCACCAATTCCCATAACTACAACATGACTTATACGTTCACCAATTTCTTCTTCTATCATTAAAACTTGTAAAACCATCTCATGAACCAAAAGATTTCTAACTTTTTTTCTTCTTCCAGATTCACAAAATTTGCATCCCATATTACAACCAACCTGAGAAGATATACAAATACTATTACCATAATCATGTCTCATAAGAACAGCTTCAACATGTTCTGAATCAGAAAGCTCAAATAAATACTTAGAAACATCAACATCTTTTTGTATGTCAACAATTTTAAGTCTAGATATACTAAAATCCTCTCTAAGTCGATTAATAATCTCCTTCTTTATTCCAAAAACATGATCATAATCTTTTACTCTTTTTACATATAAGAAATCAAAAAGCTGTGTAGCATGAAACTTTCCAGATGAAAGAGAAACAAAATATTCCTCCATATCTTCTAATGTCAAATCATATATATTCAAAAAAACCACTCCACTCTAGTCCACCAAAATATTAAAGTCATCAACTTCCCCATAATTGAAATAACTTAATTCTATCTCAAACTTATTCATACTAATACTTTTAAATAAACCATAACTATTAAGATTAAATTTAATATTTTTAATATTTCCATCTTTAGAAACATAAATAGAAATTTCATTAGGAACATCATCTATATCAGTATCAATATCATCTAATTCCTTTACAATAGTAGAAGTTGTTATTTTATAATTATACATCATATCCCCATTTTCATACTCTGTCTTAGAAGAAAATGAAGAAACATCAATAAGTTGTTTTATTACATCATTATCTGTAAATTCTCTATAAATAAATGGACTATCAACCTCTACATAATTACCACCATCATTTTGATAAAAATCTCCATTTTTATTATAATACCCTGCATTATTAAAAATAAAAGTCTCTTCATTATTTCTTTTCTTACCATCATATGTATAAATATTATTATCAATATAAAACTTGTAAGAATATTCAAAATTACTATCTATTGATGAAAAGGAAATTTTATTAGTATTATATATATCATCCAAACTATAATTATTATTACTTTTACCAATAGCCATAATAATAAACAAAACTATAAAAAAGATTGCATAAAAGCCAAAAAACAAAACAGCTTTTCCTCTAGGAGTACTATTAAGTTCTTTTATTAATTTCCAAAATTTTTTAATTTTATCTATCATATCAATATACCTTATTTATTTTATCCCTATCTCTTAATCCATTAATATAACTAAAAGCATTCATTCTTTTCTTACCAAAAGGTTTAATATCAGTCAAGATAATCTCCCCATCACTTGTCACAACACCAATACCTTTTTTATATAATCCACTTATATCTCCTGGCTTTTTATCCAAAAATTTCTTATCAGAAATATAAGCATCATATACTTTCATTTCTAAATCATTAAAAATGACATTAGCAGCTGGCACAGGATAAAGTCCTCTTATTTTATTCAAAATCTCTCTACTAGTTTTAGAAAAATCCAAATGTTCTTCTTCTCTTTTTATATTATAAGCATAAGTTACTTGTTCAAGATCCTGCTTAATTCTTTTATTTGTTCCATTAATTATGCTAGGAAGTGTATCAAGTAATAAATTTTTTCCCATCACACTTAATCTATTACTTAAAGACTCTAAATTATCGGTATCTAAAATATCAGTCTCAGCCTGTGAAATAATATCTCCACTATCCATTGCCTCATCCATATACATAATTGTTATACCTGTTTTTTTATCCCCTTCAATTATTGATCTATGTATAGGAGCTCCGCCTCTTAATTTAGGTAAAAGTGAAGCATGTACATTAATACAACCATATTTTGGATAATCCAAAAGAGCTTTAGGTATAATTTGACCATAAGCACAAGTAATTATAATATCAGGTTTAAGTGCTAAAATATCATCATAATCACTTCTCACCTTTTCAGGTTGCAAAACAGTAATATTATTTTCAATTGCCAACTTCTTAACTGGCGTAAAAGTCTTTTCCCTACTTTTACCAATAATTTTATCTGGTTGACTAACAACTCCAACCACATTATATTTATCTATAAGTCCAGATAACACTAAAGCAGCAAAATCTGGTGTCCCCATAAAAACAACTCTTATATCCATATATTACTTTCCCCCAATAAACATTATTATTGTTACTATAACACCTAACGTAATAAAAATAGAACCCAATAAAACCAAAATAGATACTTTTCCATACGTATTTAAAAGATCATCATCTAATTCATTATTCCCTCGAAAAGAATATTTATAAACATGATTAGGTATTGACACAAATTCAATATCTTTACTATCGATCTTCTTCTTTATAGGTATCCTATCATTATTACAATATAATAAATTAAATATAACATCATTAAGAACAAAATCTTTATCATTATTTAATATGTCATCAACAAAATCAATCCTATCATACCCAAATAATCTTCTTTTAACAAGTAAAATATTTATATTAGCAGTATTTTTATTAAGTAATTTCCACTCTTCTAAACAACACTTCATAACAAACTTCTTTTCAGCACTATTAAGTTCTGTTCTTTTTATAACTTCTCCTAAGTTCTTAAAGCATCCATAATAATCATTTTTTAAATATAAATTACTACTTTCATTAGAACTAGAAACCACATTATCACATAACAAATGATAAAAATACATAGGACTATTAGCCCCATAAAAACAAGCATTAGAAAAGTTATCTGTTAAGTATATATCACTATTATAAAAACTCTTATTCATAATATTATATATTTTATGCTTACTAAATATTTTATCAATATCAACAAAAGCAGCATAATTATTATAGTACTCTTCAGGTACAAATCCATCTCGTTTTATAACATCTCTATATATCCCAGAAAAGCCATGGAATAAATAACCATCATTAATATATCTCTCATATATATATCGTAATATCATTTTTTTATTAGTATAACTACTTCTATCACTAATACCTAACTTTTCAGAACAAATATTAATAATAAGAATATTAATAGCTTTTTCTATATCATAAATGTTATTAAATTTCCTAAAAATCTTACCAACTTGTAAAACATAATTATCCAAGTATCTAATATCTTTAATAATTATACAATACTTAAATAAAGAATCGTATAAAGTAAATAGTGCTTGATATGAACAATTATGCTTTAAAAACAATCGTCCATCTTTATTTTGATATGAAAGATTATTAGTAATTTCATTTATTAAAAAACAAACATCTTTCCTATCAAGTACCCTTTCTAACACTAACATCACCACCTAGATATAGAAACCTCACCCTTCACTAGTCTATACCAATATTAGAATACCACATTTTTCTAAAAATGACTAGGATTAAAATCAATATCTATAGTAACTTTATTATTTGCCTTATAATGATCAATAATTTTATCAAGTATATTAAGAAGTAATGTATCACTCTTATATTTTATAATAATACCATATCTATACATCTTTCTAACTCTTGAAACACTACAAGGAGATGGTCCTAAAATTATTTCATCAGCTAAATTTCTAGTTAAAGAACGTTTAATTTTAGAAGCCTCAGTTAATATAAGATTATTATCTAGTCCACTAATTCTTAAATAACAAATATAATAGTATGGTGGATATTTTAACTTTTTACGGACTAACATTTCCTGATTATAA
The DNA here is from genome assembly GCA_934163035.1 of uncultured Bacilli bacterium. Lineage (GTDB taxonomy): Bacteria > Bacillota_I > Bacilli_A > RF39 > UBA660 > CAG-877. The sequence continues at coordinate 57,430 of CAKPJX010000006.1, forward strand.
AAGCCTACATAATCATGTCTTTTAGCATACATAATAGCATAATGATTAGGATTAAAAGTTTGAATAACAACTTCTCCTTTTTTATTGCTTCTACCACTCCTACCAGCCACTTGTGAAAGAAGAGCAAAAGTATTTTCACTACTTCTGAAATCAGGAATCATAAGACTAGTATCCCCATTAATTACACCAACCAATGTAACATTATCAAAATCTAGTCCCTTCGCAACAATTTGTGTTCCAAGCAAAATATCATATTCATGATTTCTAAATGCTTTAATCATCGCTTCATGTGAACCCTTTCTAGTTGTTGTATCAAAATCCATCCTTAAAACTCTAGAATCAGGAAAAAGTTTACTTAATTCTTCTTCTATTTTTTCTGTACCGACACCCAAATCATTTATAGAATCTTCGCCACAACTAGGACAAGTATCATAAACCTTAGTACCATATCCACAATAATGACATCTAAGTGTATTACTACTCTTATGATAAGTAAGTGTAATATCACAATCTGGACATTTAAAAGTATATCCACAGTTTTTACAAGTTATAAAGGAAGCATAACCTCGCCTATTTAAAAACAAAATAATCTGTTCCCTCTTTTCTAATCTCTCATCTATAGCCTTAATAAGTTCTAAAGAAAAGTGCCCCTTACTCGTTTTAAATTTATTATTCATATCAATAATTGAAACATTAGGTAATGACTTACCATTTATTCGATTAGGCAAAGTAAGTAATTTATAAACTCCTTTAACTGCTCTAGCATACGAATCTAAAGTAGGTGTTGCACTTCCCATTAATACAGGACAATTATGATATCTTCCTCTTAGTAAAGCTATCTCTTTAGCACTATATCTAGGATTAGTATCATCTTGTTTGTAAGAATCACTGTGCTCCTCATCTATAATTATAATGCCAATATTTTTTAAAGGTGCAAAAATAGCACTTCTAGCCCCTATAACAATTGATGCTTCCCCTCTAGCAATCCTTCTCCATTCATCATACCTTTCACCATCAGATAAAGCCGAATGAAGAGCTGCAATCTTCATACCAAATCTCTCTTCAAATCTAGATACCATTTGAGGAGTAAGACTAATCTCTGGAACAAGTACAATACTTGTTTTGCCAGCACTAAGTACCTTTTCAATAAGTTCCATATATACTTCAGTTTTACCACTACCCGTCACTCCATAAAGTAAATAAGGAAAATACCTATTCAGATCAACAGACGATACAACCAAATTCTGATCATCAGTCAAAATTTTTTTAACACCAGTATTTTTATTATAATTTAATCGG